>NZ_BSOJ01000001.1 GCF_030160455.1 Limnobacter litoralis
CATCGGTCATTTCCTCGAAAGAGGTTAATTGGCCGAATGCACTTACACAAATTTATTTACAGCCTCAACCTATGGGATTCTTACTGTCCTATGAGCATTCGTAAAATCGGTCAGGTGGTTTGTTTCTTTGTTCTGCCTTGTTCTTTGGCTTTCACATGGTTCATTAACCATTACCCCGAGTACTTTCCGACTCTTCCTCAAGAATTGGCCATCAAGTTGGTGGAGTTCTATGGTGCTCAAAATGCGGAACAGGTGGCTGATCTAGAGGTGGTTATTGGTTTCGTTACAGGGCTCGTTATTTTTGGAGGACTTTCGCTCTTCTTGTTCAGGTTCAAGAGTTCACAGCACGAAGTGTAGGAGTCGATCGGTTCCTACCTTCAGGCAATTTTTTGATGTCTCAACTCACTGGAGAACGCGACAGTTCCGGCAGTACGCAAATCTCAATGACGTAGACTCTGTAATGACCCAGTGGAGTCCCTCAAGTTTGGCTTAACGGCCAAGAACTTCTGATGGCTTCGGATGTCTCCCGAGTTTCAAATGATTTTCCCGCTAAAATGGCGGCATGAACCAAGCCGCCAATCTTCCCGCCAGTTTTGTCCACCTTCGCATGCACACCGAATTCTCGGTGGTTGATGGCATGGTGCGTGTGGGCGAGGCCGTTAAGGCTGCCGTGGCCAGCCAAATGCCCGCTTTGGCCATCTCCGATCTGTCCAACCTGTTTGGTTTGGTCAAGTTTTACAAAAAAGCCCGCGGTGCGGGGGTCAAACCCATTGCCGCTTGCGACGTTTGGATCGAAAGCGCGCGCGACGATCAACACCCCGCCAGGGCTTTGCTGGTGGTGCAGAATCACGCGGGTTATTTGCAGTTGTGCGAAATTCTCAGCCGAGCCTATTTGCAAAACCAGGTGCGCGGCAAGGCCATCGTCAAATACGAGTGGTTTGAAGAGGTGGGCTGCGACGGTCTGATTGTGGTGTCGGGTTTTCAGCACTCTGACATCGGCCAGTTTTTGCTGGCAGGCAAGCAGAAGGCGGCTGAAAAGGCTGCACTGCGCTTTGCACGGCTGTTTCCGAACCGTTTTTTTATTGAATTGCAGCGCGACGGCAGCAAACAGGCAGACAACCTGGTGAATTTGAGTTGCCAGCTGGCGGCCCGATTGAAACTGCCCGTGGTGGCCACGCACCCCATTCAGTTTTTGAAACCGGACGATTTTCGTGCGCATGAGGCACGGGTGTGCATTGCTGAAGGCGAAATGTTGTCCAATCCGCGGCGCCCGCGCAAATTCACCGAGCAGCAGTACTTCAAAAACACGTCTGAAATGCAGGCGCTGTTTGCCGACATTCCAAGCGCCGTGCGAAACACGCTGCTGATTGCGCAGCGTTGCAACCTCACTCTGGAATTGGGCAAGCCCAAGCTGCCACTGTTCCCCACGCCAGACGGCATGACACTGGACGATTACCTGATTCATTTGTCCAAAGAGGGTCTGGAAAAGCGCCTGGTGCATTTGTACCCCAACCCGGCTGATCGGGAAAAGATGCGCCCTGAATACGATGCCCGCCTGAAAATTGAATGTGACACCATTGTGTCCATGGGTTTCCCGGGTTATTTCCTGATCGTTCAGGACTTCATCAACTGGGGTAAAAACAATGGTGTGCCGGTTGGGCCGGGCCGGGGCTCCGGTGCGGGTTCCTTGGTGGCGTACGCCTTGGGCATTACCGACCTCGACCCCCTGCGTTATGACCTGCTCTTCGAACGGTTTTTGAACCCAGAGCGGGTGTCCATGCCCGACTTCGACATTGACTTCTGCCAGGACAACCGCGACCGCGTCATTGAATACGTGAAGCAGCGCTATGGCCGTGACGCGGTCAGCCAGATTGCCACCTTTGGTACTTTGGGTGCGAAAGCGGTAATTCGCGACGCCGGGCGTGTGCTGGACATGCCCTACAACTACTGCGACGGCCTGTCCAAGCTGATTCCGCAAACACCGACAGACCCCTGGGATCTGGAGCGCGCCCTGAATGAAGAGCCCACGTTCAAGGAGCGGGTGGAAAACGAAGACGAGGCCAAAGAAATCATCGCCGTGGCCAAGCCTTTGGAAGGCTTGACGCGAAACATCGGCATGCACGCCGGTGGCGTGTTGATCGCCCCCGGCAAGCTAACCGATTTTTGCCCGTTGTATTGCGCCGATGGCGCACACGATTCCGTGGTGTCGCAGTACGACAAAGACGACGTGGAAGCGGTGGGCCTGGTGAAGTTCGACTTTTTGGGCTTGCGCAACCTGACCATTCTGGACTGGGCGGTACGCTGGGTTCGTGAAGGTTATGAAGACCGCGCAGACTTTCGTTTGGAAGATTTGGCGCTGGACGACCCAGCGGTGTATCAGCTCTTCTCGGAAGGCAACACCACTGCCGTGTTTCAGTCTGAATCGCGCTCGGCGAAAGACCTGGAAAAAAAGCTCAAACCCGACAACTTTGAAGACATTATCGCCTTAATGGCGCTGAACCGCCCTGGGCCTTTGGGGTCTGGCATGGTGGACGACTTCATTGCGCGTAAAAAGGAACAATCCAAAACGGGTGTTGGGCGCTCAGAATGGTATTTCCACCCCAAGCTGGAAAGCACCCTGAAAAGCACCTATGGTGTGATTGTTTATCAAGAGCAAGTGATGCTGGTGGCCCAGCTTTTGGCGGGCTATAGCCTGGGTGGCGCCGACCTGTTGCGCCGTGCCATGGGTAAGAAAAAGCCCGAAGAAATGGCCAAGCAGCGTGAAATTTTCACGACGGGTGCCACCGAGCGTGGTGTCGACCCCGCCCTGGCCAAGCAGTTGTTTGACCTGATGGAAAAATTTGCGGAATACGGCTTCAACAAGTCGCATTCGGCCGCTTACGCGCTGGTTGCGTTTCACACGGCCTGGTTGAAGGCCCATTATCCGGCGGAGTTCATGGCGGCATCCATGTCCTCTGACATGGACGACACCGACAAGGTCAAGGTGTTTGTCGAAGATGCGCTGCACGCTTGTCAGGTGCCTGGCAAAAAGGCCGGTACCTACCTGCAGGTGCTTCCGCCCGATGTCAACGAATCCGATTATCGTTTCACCCCGGTCAAGCTGGAAGGCGACACCAAGGCCAGCGCCATTCGCTATGGGCTTGGGGCTGTAAAAGGCACGGGGCAGGCCGCCAGCGAGGCCATTGTTGCGGAACGCAAGGCCAATGGTCCGTTCACCAGCCTGTTTGATTTCACAAGTCGGGTAGACCGCAAACAGATTAACCGCCGCGCCATTGAGGCCATCATCCGCGCGGGTGGGTTTGACTCAATCAACCCCGACCGTGCGCGCTTGTTGGCCAGTGTTGGCCCAGCCATGGAATGGGCTGAACAGCAGGCGGCCACTGCCAGCCAGGTCAGCCTGTTTGGCGACGACCTTGGGGGCAATGCACCGCCCGAGCTGGTTGATGTGCCCGCCTGGGGCGAGCGCGAGCGTCTGCAACAAGAAAAGACAGCCTTGGGGTATTACTTCAGCGGGCATTTGTTCAACGCCGACGAAGCGCAGGTGCGCAAATTTGTCCGTTTGAAACTGAAAGACCTGGCCCCTTCCCGTGAGCCCGTGTGGATGGCTGGGGTGATTGCGGGTTTGCGCACCATGATGACCCGCCGAGGCAAAATGGCGATTGTGTTGCTGGACGACGCCTCGGCCCAAATCGAGTTGTCCATTTTCAATGAGCAGTTTGAGGCCAATCGGTCCTTGCTGAAAGAGGACAGTTTGCTGGTGGTGCAAGGCCGGGTTTCTGAGGATTCCTACACGGGTGGTTTAAGGGTGTCTGCCGACAACCTTTACAGCCTTGGTGCAGCACGTGCGCATTTCGTCAGCCGCTTGCGTCTGAAAATGAACGGGCAATCAGATGCCCAGCGCCTTCAAAGTTTGCTGAGCCCCTTTGTTGACACCGAACAAGGCTGTCTCGTTGAAATTGATTATCACAACAGCCAGGCCGCTTGCGTGGCACAGCTTTCCAGCGACTGGAAGGTTCGCCCCGAAGAAGAATTGTTGCTGAACCTGCAGGACTGGCTGGGTGAGGGCAACGCCAACTGGATCTATTCATGAGCCCTGCGCCACAAAAGCCCGTTGACCTCTACCGCCGTCTGCTGGCCTACAGCCTGAAATACTGGCCTCTTTTGGTGGCCGCACTGGTGTCGCTGGTGTTTGCTGCAGTCACGGAGCCTTTGTTTGCGCGCCTGATGAAGCCGCTCATTGATGACAATTTTTCAGCCACCCGAACCAGCACGGCCAAGTGGTTGCCCCTCATCATCGTGGCGCTGTTTTTGGTGCGTGGACTGGCTACGTACATCAATGAATACTGCAGTGCCAAGTTGGCGGGACTTGTTGTGGTTGATCTGCGGTTCGACATGCTGTCCCGAATTCTGCGTTTTCCGAATTCCTATTTTGTGGAGCAACCCGCGGGCAAGGTCATTTCGACCGTGTCGACCAATGTGGACATGGTGACTGAGGCGGGCTTCAACATCATCACCGTGGCCATTCGTGATGGGGCAATCGTAATAGGGCTGATGGCCATGTTGCTGTACACCAACTGGCAGCTCACCCTGGTCTGTATTGCAATTGTCCCCTTGATCGCCATCGGGGTGAGTGTGGCGGCCAAGCGCCTAAACCGCTTTGCGCACAGTGCGCAAACCTCTCATGCTGACCTTGTTCAAAGCATTTCCGAGGTCATCAACGCCCAAAAAATCATCAAGATATACGGTGCACACCGCGTTGAAACGGACCGCTTCATGAAAAGTGCCGACGACATTCGTCAAAGCCGCGTGAAGTTGGTGGCCACCAGTGCGGCGAATTCGGCCATCGTTCAGTGGATTCTCGCAGTGGCGGTGGCGTTTGTTGTTTTTTTTGCAGGAAAGCTGGCCAGCAAAAACGCCATGACCGCGGGGGATTTTGCCTCATTCATGACGGCCATGATGATGCTGCTGACCCCGGTCAAGCGTTTGACCAACATCAACCAACAGCTGCAAAAGGGCTTGGCGGCCGCCGACAATGTGTTTCGTGTGGTGGATCGCGCCATTGAAACGTCGCAGGGCACACACACCACCGAACGGGCCAAGGGGGTGATTGAATTCGACGGTGTTGGTTTGCAGTACCCCGGCACCGACGTGCCCACCCTGAAGCGGATTGACCTGACTGTGCAGCCAGGCCAGACGGTGGGCATTGTTGGGGTTTCTGGTGGTGGCAAATCGACGTTGATTAATCTGTTGCCGCGCTTTCTGGACCCCACCAGTGGCGAGGTTCGTCTGGATGGCGTGCCGCTGAAGCAGTGGGATCTCGAAAGTTTGCGTCGTCAGATTGCGATTGTAACCCAGGAAAGTCATTTGCTGAATGACACCGTCCGCCACAACATTGCCTACGGTGAAATGCGTCAAGCCAGCGAGGAAGCCATTGTCGAGGCCGCGAAAATGGCCAACGCCTGGCCTTTCATTCAAAAGCTGGACAATGGGCTGGACACGGTGTTGGGTGACAACGGCCTGCGCTTGTCAGGCGGACAGCGTCAGCGCATTTCCATTGCGCGTGCCTTTTTGAAAAATGCCCCCATTCTGATTCTGGACGAAGCCACATCCGCCCTGGACTCTGAGGCGGAAAGGGAAGTGCAAGACGACATGGAGAGGCTGCGCCACGGTCGGACCACCTTGGTGATTGCGCACAGGTTGTCCACCTTGGTCACAGCCGATTTTATTGTCGTCATCGAGCAAGGTGAAATCATTGAGCGCGGCACCCATCTGGAACTTCTTGCACTGAAAGGTCGCTATCACTATCTGCATTCCATCCAGAATGTAGAGGCGGTCAGCTGACTGCCGTGCGTGTTCAGTGGTTGGAAAATTCGGTCAGTAATTCGCAGATACGGTCCACCTGGTCCAGCGCCAGATCGGGGTAAATCGGCAGACACAACACTTCATTGGCAGCCTTGTTGGCATTCGGCAAATTCTGGACGCTGGCCGACGGCATGCCCCGATACATGGGCATGCTGCTGATCAGGGGGTAAAAATAACGTCTCGTCAAAATGTCTTGGGCTTTAAACCGATCGTACACTGCGTCCCGACTCAAGGGAAATTCCGGATCAAAGAAGATCGGAAAGTAGGCCGAGTTTCCCACGGTGTCATCGGGTATCGGCAATAGGCGTATGCCCGGCATGTCACTCAAATACAGGCGGTAGCGTGCTTCAATCAGTCGGCGTTTCGCCAATGCAGCTTCAATGTATTTCAGTTGAAGCAGGCCCAGCGCTGCGTTGAATTCGCTCATTTTTCCGTTGATGCCGGAAGCGGTCACCGTCACTTCATCTGCAAATCCAAAATTCTTCAAAAACCCAATGCGTTCTTTGGTGGTCTTGTCGGGGCAAATGATCGCGCCCCCTTCAAAGGTGTTGAATACTTTGGTGGCGTGCATGCTCAATACCGACAAATCGCCATGTCGAAGAAGGCTTTCGCCCTTGTATTGCACCCCAAAGGCGTGCGCAGCGTCATAAATCACGCGCAGGCCATAAATGTCGGCAATTCGCTGAATTTTTTCGACATCACAGGGGTTGCCATAACAGTGCACCGGCAAAATGGCAGTAGTGCGCGGGGTAATGGCCTCTTCAATGCGAGCAGGGTCCAGGTTCAGCGTCACCGGGTCTACATCGACGAACACCGGCTTCAACTCATTCCACAACAGGGAATGAGAGGTGCAAACAAAGGAATAAGGCGTGGTAATGACCTCGCCTGTAATTCGAAGTGTTTGAAGCGCGGTAACCAGTGCAATGGTGCCGTTGGCAAACAGCGCCAGTTGGTCAACACCCAGGTATTGGCTCAGCGCCACTTCAAGCTGCTTGTGGAAAGGCCCGTTGTTGGTCAGTATCTTGCTGTCCCAAATTTCCTGCAAATAAGGAATGAATTCCTCAAGTGGTGGCAGGGCCGGTTGGGTCACAAAAATTTTTGAGTCAGCCACACTGGCCTCCCGCTTACAAAGTCATTCTTGCAGTGTAAACCGGGCTGACTGCCTGCAGATCGCCATTTACGGGGGGTAAGTCCCGTCTGTTCAGGCTTTCAGCTCGCAAGTCGCTCGTCAATGGCTTTCAACACCGCCTCGGTTGGAATGGCGGCGAGCAGACGGGTGGGGTCCTCGGTGTTAATGCTGTCAGGGTGGGGCAGTGGGCCATAATCCCCCGCGTAAACCACCGTGGCATTGTGCGACCACGGGCGCCATTCATTGACCCACGAGGGGCCAAATAGAGCAACTTGCGGCACATTCAAAGCGGCAGCCATGTGCATGGGCGCTGAATCGACCCCAAGGTAAAATCGGCACCCTGACAGCAGGGCAGCCAACAGCGGCAAACTCATGCTGCCGCCCCAGTTCACCAACGTTCTGCCGTGTAGCTCAGCCTGGCGCGACAAGTCCTCAATGCGGCGGGTCATGGCCAACTCCACAGGGTCAGGGCTGCAGGTCAGTACGATGTCAAAGCCCTTTTGCGTCAGATGCGAAACGGCCTGTGCAAACCGATCGTCCTCCCAACATTTGAAAGGCCAGCGGGCCGCGGGATGAATCAACACAAAAGGCGAATTAACCCCGACCTGCTTCAGCTTTTCAGTGGCCTGCGCCAAATAGCGGTCTTGTGGAATCAAAACGGGTGAATACCGCTTGCCCTTGGGGTCAATCCCAAAATGCTGCAGGCACATCAGGTTCAGTTCTACCGCATGCGCCTGCCCCCTGGGTGGGGGCGTCACGCAGTGGGTAAAGCTGTGGTGCCAAAAAGGGCGGTCACGCTTGGCCACAAACATTTCGATGCGCAAGGGTGCGCGGCTGAAACGGGCCAACAAGGCCCCGATCCACTGGTCAGTTAAGTGAACCACCGCGTCATAGCGTGCTTTGCGCACCTTCAGCAGCAGGCCCAGTTCATGCCGAATCCGCTTCAGCCCTTTCATCTTCCGGTCAATGGTCATCACCCCATCAATGTGCGGGTTACCCTCCAGCAGCGGCGTGGTTTCCTTGTAAATCAGCACGTCCAGGTGGCAGTTCGGGAAATGCCCCTTCAGCGCTGAATACAGGGCGGTACTCAGCAACACATCGCCATGATGGCGCAACTTGATGACCAGGATTTTTTGCAAAGCGAATCACCTATTTCGAGGCTGCCCTCAACTGGCAGGGCAGTGGATGCAAGTAAACTTCGTCGTATTATCAGTCAAAACGTCGCACAGACAGGTCCCTTCGTCCAATGCCCACTGTATACATTGATGAATTTGTTGGAATATCCAACCGCTTTGAGGCTTTGCCCCTGGCTTTCGCCATCCAGAAAAAGTTCGGGCATCCCATCGTGCTCGACTGGCATGAGCTGGACTCATTCTGCGTAAAGGGAACCAAACGGGGAAAAGTGGGCCTGTTTGCAAAACTGGGTGCACTCCGGGTTCGAAACTGCGACCTTAGTCTTTTTGAATCGCTCGGCAACAAGAAGGTAATCTGCAGGTCGCTTGACGGGCCCTCAGAATATTTAGATCCGATCTATCTCGAGGTTGCTCGCAGGGTCAAGGCAGCGCCTTTTGTCGTCGAGGGCATACAGCGAGCGTTTGCCCCCTGGCGGGGACGCCCTGTCGTGGCTGTTCACATTCGTCAGGGCGATTATCAACTGGTCAGCGAATCCCGCTATGACATAGGCGCCGAGTGGCCAGCCGTGCCCATCTGGTGGTATGCAGCGGCCATGCAAAAGGTGCTTGAACTGCAACCGGATACCGTGTTCTTTTTGGCGTCCAACGGCTCGGCAGAGGTGCTTAAGCCCATCACCGATCGTTTTCCTGTTTTTCAGCTGGATTTAAAGTCGCCCTACACCTACAAAGGGCCAGACCATGCCTCAGAGGTCAATCCAGTGGCAGACCTGTTCGCATTGGCGTGCTGCCCGGTTCTACTGGCTACACCGGTGTCTGGCTATTCTCATTGGGCCGCCAATGTGATGGGGGCGCCTTCTGATTCCATCGTACCAATATCCGGGTGCACTTCAGACAATCCTCAATTTGGTCTGGTTCGCATGTTTGGCTCGCGAATGCCACGCTGGCGTGAATCAGGCCGCACAGGCAGCGACATTCTGCCATTGGGCGAACGTTGGCAGGGTGTCGATCTTTCCCGTCCCGCAAATCTGGAGTGGCTGGCCACATGACCGCTGTGTTTTTCACGGAAAGTTCACGCAACATGGGTGGACAGGAATTTCAGTTGCTTGATCAGGCTCAAGGATTGAAGTCTCTGGGTTACAGTCCATTCGTGCTGTGCAGACAAGGCAGCCGTGTCGGGGAGGAAGCGCTGAAGCGTGGGCTTTCGGTGGAATGGGTGCCCTTTCGCAATGCCGCCCACCCGCCCAGTCTGTGGCGTGTGTCCCGTTTGCTCCGAAAGCATCAGCCCGTCGCTGTGGTGTGCCACAGCGGGCACGATTCCAATGTGAGCGCACTGGCTGTGCACGCCCTGGCCGGTTTAAGCTGTCTGCCATACAAACCAAAGCTTATTCGCATGCGCACCTATCAACCCGGGCCTGCAAAAGCATTGACTTACAATCGGTTGTTTGATGTCACGTTTACGCCCAGCGAGGCACTTCGAGATCAGTTATTGACCAACCCTGCAATTGATCCATCCCGGATCGCAGTCATGTACCCGGGCATTGATTTTGATCAACTTGACCGTCAGGCAGCGCCCATGCCGACCGGCCAACTTGCTGAATGGTTATCTGATTCGTCCAGGCGTCCACTCATTGTGCATGCCGCCATGTTTCGCCTTGAAAAAGGGCACAGCTTCATGCTGGATGTCATTGAGCGACTGATTGCCGATTATCCGGGTCTGACCTATCTGGCGGCGGGTGAAGGTGAGTTGCTGGAATCTGTTCGAGCGGAGGTGCAAAGGCGAGGTCTCGCCAAGCATGTCCTGTTGCCAGGCACAATCAAGCCCGTGGCGCCCTTGCTTGCCCGTGCAGACGTGGTTGTCATGCCCTCAAGCTATGAACCGCTGGGGATGAGTCAAATTGAGGCTTTGGGGCTTGAGACCCCTGTGGTGGTCAGCAAGGTTGGGGGCCTTCCGGAAACGGTGGTTGATGGACAAACTGGCTTTGTGTGCCCGCCGCCTTTTGAGAAAGGCGCGGTTGAGCGTTGGGCCCACGCTTTAAGTTTGATCTTTTCGAAGCCTCTGGATGCCAAACGCATGGCAAAGTCTGGCGCGCTTGCCGTACGTCACCAATTTGGCCGTGAGGCGAATCTGGCCAGGCTGGTGGAACAATTCAGCCTGCCGCGACTCCAAACCGGTGGATACTCTTGAAAAGCCTCTTTGTCCCTGTCCCGAATGTTTCAATTCATGCCCGCCGATGCCCCTCGTCCTGATCCCGAATTCAAGGCCTGGCCCGAACAGGAACTTCGTCGAATCGGCATCTGGTGTTGCGGGGGACTTCAGGAGTCGCTGGCCGCTCGTCGATTGTTGAACACGCTTCACGCCACACATCCTCAGGCAAGCCTGATTGTGTTGGGAGCACGAGATGCGCTCGCTTTTTTTGAAATGGACGAGCGGGTTGCTGCCTTTTTGCCGTTGAATGCCTTGGAGCCGCCCAGACCGACACAAGGCCGCGTGGCGCGTTATCTCGAGAATCGCGCATCGTTCAAAAAACTGCGCGGTCTGCAATTGGACGCTTGTGTGTCGGTGATGCCTGTTGACAATGAGACCTTGTATTCTCAAATAAAGCGCAGCTGGCGCCTGTTCGTTCGAATGCTCGCGTTTCGACCTGAGAGAGCCATCGCAGTGCAGCCCTTACTGGCCAACCCTGTGTCCTACCAAGCTGAGGCCCTGCAGCCCGGACCGCAAGCCATCGCTTATGCCAACCAGGTCTATCACCATGCGCCACCACGCTGCGTCAAGGTGCTTGTTTATCTGGGCAAAGCCACCGAGTCATTGTCTGTATTGCAGCAGCGCGAAGAATTTGCAAGTCAGTTGATTCAGCGCAGGCGATCTGAATTGCTGGGTACCATGGGCCACGAGCTGTTTGTCAGTACCCTCGTCGTAACCACGGGCAATAGACTGCTGCGTCGGCAATTGACGGCCAACCTGGGCAGCCTTACTTTGGTGAACTGGAACCAGTTGATTGGGCATATGGCCTATGTGGATTGGGTGTTGCCCGTGAGCCCCGATATCACAGCGATTGCAGCCGAAATGGGTCGTCAAAAAGTGATTTTCCCCTTGTAATCCAGCAATTGCGTCATTTCAATCGCTCCGCCACACACTTTTACAGTTGTAAATACCCCCTCGCCGATGTTGCATGTCAGCTACAAAACCCTGTTCTTTTGAATTTTCTCCGGGTGATTTGGTTGGTTGCTCTTGGGGTGTGCGTGTACATTGTTTCTCGTGCCGTCTGAATAGGCGGCAAATATTCAACCAACACTAATAAGGGTGAAATATGAACAAGAAGCTTTTAGCTGCTGCTCTGGGTCTGGCCTTCGCTGCCCCAGTATTCGCTGATTCATCAAACGTAGTTCTGTACGGCCGTGTGAACGAAAACCTCGTTCATAACAAGACTGACGGTACAGCCGGTCAAGGCACAACCATGCAAGACGTGTCTTCACGTCTGGGCGTGAAAGGTTCTGAAGATCTGGGCGGCGGTCTGTCAGCCATCTTCGCCTACGAATTTTCAGTTGCTGCTGACAACAACAACGGTGTAGGTGGTCGTCATTCCTACGTTGGTTTCAAGAGCAACGAACTGGGCACCCTGGTATTCGGTAAGCAAGACGGCGGTAACGACTCTCAGGCTCCTTTGTATAACCAGGCCCAAGAAGTTGCTTATGGTGTGTCCAACAACGGTGGTGAGTTGACAACAATCGGTGGCGGCTTTGGTTACATCGGTAGCGGCATCAACACTGCCACCAATTCCTACTCTGTGATCAACCGCACTCAGCGCGTTGCTAACGCCATTGGTTACGCCAAGAAATTTGGTGATGTCGAGGTGAACTTCCGTCACGCCATGGTTGGTAAGGACAATCTTGGTGCTCCTCCTGCTGGTGTAAACTCATCAGCAACTGTTAATGAAAGCGGTGCACGTCAAACTGAAATTGCAGCCACATATCGTCACGGCCCAATCACCGTCGGTGGCGGTTATCAAGACTACACCTACGCTAACTCTGTAGCATCTGGCGTTGCCGCTGGAGCCGACAACCTGGACAATTTGTATCAGTTGGTCGGTGCATACGACTTCAACGTGGCGAAAGTTAGTTTGGTATATGGTAGTGCCAAGCTGCGTCAACCAGTTGCTGGCGACGACCGCATTGCCGACTACCGCCTGTCAACATGGGTTCCAATCAATGGCAACACCGGTCTGACAGCTTCTTACGGCCGTGCTGACCAGCTGGCCGCTCCTAACCTGAAAGACAAAGTACTGCAGGTTGCTGCATACTACGACTTCAGCAAGCGCACTCGTACATACTTCGGTGTGAACCAGGCAAAGAAAGAAGTAGCTGGTACAAGCGATCAAAAGACTACTGCCGTAGTTTTGGGTCTGCGCCACAACTTCTAATTTGAGTTTTACTCAATTTGAAAGTGAAAAAAGCCACCTTCGGGTGGCTTTTTTTATAAGCTTAGAGGCGTTGAATCAGAAGCGCAAATCTGCAGCGGTTTTTATTTCAAATTCATATCCAGCTGAACACCGCACAACGCCGAACCAAATCCGTTTTTGGCGCGGTTGCTCATGCAGCCCAGCGAGGTTGTTTGCAGTTGATCTTCCGAAATTCTCAGACCAAAGAACAGGTCGTGTCGATCCGACATCATGTCTTTGTTCATCTTGAACACCCAGTCACCATGTCGCCAGTTGGCGGTCAATGGCATGCGGTTCCGGTTTTGTGAAAGCTTGAAGCCATAATTGGCTGTGCCTTCTTCGAGGTAGGTCCAACGTCCCCATTTGCTCAAGGGGCTTTCCTGGTCCAGATTCAAGGACACACCACCCGCTTGGGCAAAAGACACCAGCGGAACGACAGCCAAACACAGCGCAGCGATTGTCTTGTTCATAGGTCTCGTCCTTTGGAACGCTTCTAAGGGTTTAGAAACCATCCCGAGTTTGATGGTTCCATTATGCGCCCAACCCGAGAACAGGAAAAGATGGAGTAGTGGCGGGAATGCCCGCCACCTTGTTGATTTAAAACAAGAATTTCGAAGTGCTGATTTGATTTAAATTGATATGAATCAATCAGATGGGTGCTTTATTTCCCAAATTGCTTTAAGCCCAGCTTGTCAAACAGCTGACGGTCGCGGTCTGCTTCGGGGTTGTCGGTGACCAACAGTTTTTCACCGTAAAAAATGGAATTCGCGCCCGCCAAGAAGCACAGCGCCTGTGTGCTTTCATTCATTTGTTCACGGCCAGCAGACAGGCGGACGAACGAACGTGGCATGGTGATTCGCGCAACAGCAATGGTTTTCACGAAATCAATCGGGTCCAGCTCGTCATTGTCAGCCAGCGGCGTGCCTTCCACTTTCACCAGGTTGTTGATGGGCACAGACTCGGGCGGTTTTTCCATGTTGGCCAGTTGGGCAATCAGTGCTGCACGCTGTGTCAGGCTTTCACCCAAGCCCACGATGCCGCCACAGCACACCTTGATGCCTGCCTCTCGCACGTTTTCAAGGGTGTCCAGCCTGTCCTGGTAGGTGCGGGTTGAAATGATGTCACCGTAGAAGTCGGGTGAGGTGTCCAGGTTGTGGTTGTAGTAATCCAGTCCCGCCTTCTGAAGGTCTTGAGCCTGATGGGGCTTGAGCATGCCCAGCGTGACGCAGGTCTCCATGCCCATGGCCTTGACGGCCTGGATCATCTCACCCACCGCTTCCACCTGGTGGTCTTTGGGGCTGCGCCATGCGGCACCCATGCAGAACCGGGTGGCGCCCTTGTCTTTGGCGGCCTTTGCCGCTTTCAAGACCTCATCAAGCGGCATTAGTTTTTCAGCGTCCACGCCGGTGTCGTATTTGGCCGATTGTGGGCAATAGGCGCAGTCCTCGGGACAGCCACCGGTCTTGATGGAAAGCAGAGTGGACAATTGCACCGCATTGGCGTCGAAGTGTTCACGATGCACCTGTTGGGCTTTGTAGATCAGGTCATTGAAGGGCAAGTTGAACAATGCTTCGATTTGTTCGACGGTCCAGCGAACGGTTTGCCTGGTGGTGGCCGCTTGTTTGGCCTGCTTGCCCGTCCAGGTGATTTGGCTTTCCATGGTTTTTCCTTTTCTTTTTAAAACAGCTCGGTGTCTGAGAACAACCGGGCTTGTGTCACTTCCCATTGCTTCAATACTTTCAGCAAGGTCTGGTAGGCGTGCTCCAGGGTGTCGGACGAGGTGCAGTAAGGGGGTATCCAGTACATGGTGTTGCCCAGTGGCCGCACGATGATTGAATGGTCCAGAAAGGCCTCGCGCAGCCATTGACTGCTTGCTGATCCGTATGCGTCTATGGGCGATTTTAGCTCAAAGGCCGCAATGGTGCCGCACACCCGTGGATTTTCGATCAGGGGGTGCGTACTCAGTTGCACTTGCCAATACTGGTGAATCGAATGAATGCGTTCAATATTGCGTTGCGTGGCCGTGTTGTCCAGCAATTGAAGGCTGGCCAGGCCTGCTGCGCAGCCCAGTGGATTGGCCGTGTAGGAATGACCGTGCAAAAAAGCCTTGCCAACGTCGTCGCTTAAAAATGAATCATAAAGCGCCTGGCTTGCAAGCGTAGCACCCATGGGCATGTAGCCACCGGTCAGCCCCTTGGACAGGCAAAGCAGGTCCGCATGCCCGCCAAATTGGGCCACTTGCTGCGCGGCGAACAAGCTGCCGGTTCGGCCAAAACCGGTCATGACTTCGTCGAATATCACCAGAACCCCCGCACGCTGGCAGCGTTTGGTGATTTCAGCCACGTGCTCGGCACGCATCATTCGCATGCCGCTGGCCCCTTGCACCAAAGGTTCAAGAATAAGGGCTGCAATTTGATCACCCTGTTGCGCAAGCGTGGAATCCAGACTGCTTAATGCTTCTTCTTCAGTGCAGGCGCAGGTGCCGGTTGGCAAAAACTCAACCTCAAACAGCCAGGGTTTGAAGGGGTCGTAGAATCCGCTGGAGCGCCCTGCGGCCATGGCGCCAAAGGTGTCGCCATGGTAGCCGCCTTGCAAGGCCAGCAGTTTGCGCCTTTGCTGGCCCAGCCCCAGGTTGCTCCAGTGCTGAAAAGCCACCTTCAGTGCCACTTCAATGGCTGTGGATCCGTTGTCCGAAAAAAACACCTTCTTCAGGGGTTGTGGCGCACGATCAACCAGTGCCTGGGCAAGGTCGATTGCGGCGGGGTGAGTGATGCCGGCAAACATCACATGCTCCAAGGTGTCCAGCTGCGCTTTAATCGCCTCCGAGACGACCGGGTTGCAATGACCGTGCAGGTTCACCCACCAACTGGACACCGCGTCGAAATAGCGCTTTCCTTTGGCGTCAAACAGAAACTCGGCTTCGCCACGAACGATCGGCAATGGCGCCTTGGCCGTTTGCGCTTGCGTAAACGGGTGCCAGCAGAATTCGGCGTCTCGGGCTATCAGTTGATCTGCAGTGTGGGTCACAGGGATTCCAGTGCTTTCATGAGACGTTCGGTGGGTTCGAATCGGGCCAGGGCCTCGGCATTCAGTGTATCAAAGTGCGGCAGGCACGCCAGCACCGGAATTTGGCCGAAGTGTTCGATGGCTTCTCTGTTGGCGTCGTTTTGAGGGCCGGTCATCAGCACACCCAAAATTGGAATATTCGCACTGCGCAAGGCTTGAATGCTGAGACAGGTGTGGTTGATGGTGCCCAGGCCACTTCGTGCCACCACCAGGCAACACAGGTCCAGCGCCGCAATCAGATCGGTGGTCTGTTCACGCCAATTCAAGGGTACGAGGCACCCGCCCGCCCCTTCCACCACCAGTCGTTCAGGGCCTTGCGGCAATTGAAAATCGGACAGGCGAATTTGCACGCCATCCAGATCTGCGGCCTGGTGGGGTGAAAGGGGTTGTGTCAACCGATGGGTTTCGGGATGAATACTTGCACCGCTGAGCAGATGAACTTTGTCGCTGTCGGTCTGCCCGTCCAAACCACTTTGGATGGGCTTCCAGTAATCGGCTCGCCAGTGTTTGCAAAGCCAGGCGCTGGCAACTGTTTTTCCGACGTCGGTGTCTGTTCCGGTGACAAATACAGCTTTCATGGGTTTTCGATCAGGTAAATGCCTACCCTGTAATTCAAGGTGCAATCTGCCCTCAGTTGTTGAAGCACCTTGCGAAGGTTGGCGGGTTGATGACCGGGTTTGGGGGTGTGCGCGCCGATGGCACGGAGGCTTCTGGCAAACGACAGTCCATCCGGATGGTGGTCCAGTACCTCAAGGGTGTGGCTTTGCACTCGAAGCCCTGGCCTACGCGCTTTCAGCGTGCGAAGTGCCAAATGCAGGGCATTTTCACTGGGTAAGGGGTGAAGGCCACAGGGCTGGCAGCTGGCCGCATGCGCTGCGCGCCAGGCTGAAAACGAGCCATCCAGCAACACGGCCACAGCCACTATTCGATTGAACTGGGCCCAGTGGCAAAGTGTGTCGGCCGGTTTGTCGAACCACTGCATGCACATGCTGGACAACACCGCTTGGTCTGCCCCACCTTGAATAATGGATGCTGGCAGGTCTTGTCCGTCGTGCCGCAGCAGTTCAAGCCTGGGGTTTGATAGACGCGCCTGCAGCTGGTCCAACATGCCTTGGGCAAGATCAACGGCCATTACGCGGGCATTGGGGTGTTGCTTCAGCAGGGGTTCAGTTACAAAACCAGTGCCACACCCAACATCCAGCAGTTTTCGTGGAGAGAAATCGGCAGCAAAGTCCTTGAATGCATCAAGCAGCGCATCGGCGATCTGCTTTTGAACGTGCGCGGCCTGACCGTACTGCTGAGCAGCGGCTGAGAAACGGGCTTCGATTGGGTTGAGCTTTTGAGGGCGCGCCAGGTCGTCCACGGTGGTCAGCATCAGCTTGCGTCTTGCTTTAAAAAATCAACGAGTGCCTGAGTATACCGCGAAGGGTTCCGGGCCAGTTCACTGTGGGGGGCATTCGTTACGGTCAGGCGATGCAGCCGCCCAGCCATGGTGTGTTCAACGATGGGGTCGCCTGGCTGCTCAATGGCCAGAACCTGAACCCCTTGGTTGAGGAGCTTTGTCAAAGTGTCGGCGCAGTTCAGGGTCAGCATGCTTTCAAGATCTTGAAGTAGCGGGTGGTGTGCGTTCAAGGTGGAAGGCAGGGTAGGGGTGTGCATTGGCAGGTAACCTGCACGTTGCTGAAAAGCCGTCAAGACGCCGGCTGGGTCGGTCTTCAGTTGCGTCACCATGCGTTGAAGCACCCGGGGTGCAGTGCCGGGCAAATCGCCCTGACTGCAAAAATGGGTGAAGCCAGCTACACTGACCAGCTTGCGCCATTTGATGGCATAGGCCAGCAAATGGGCAAACCCCAGCGAGTGTCCAACTCCTGCCCAGTGCGCATCCGAATGGCCCATAACGAGGCCGTGCAGGGTTTCTGCGGGGTGGGGCACCCACGCGGATTGCTCCCAAACCTTCAATGCGCCTTCGCCCGACTTTGAGAAATAGCCTTGATCAAGTGCAACAACAAGGCACTGGTTAAACCAGTCGGCGTGCTCACGCTGAAGGGCTTCGATCAGTGGATTGAAAAACGAGGGGTCGTAGCCCCAGCCGTGCGCAAAAACGATCACATCGTGCGCGCGCGTGGTCATGGTATGAGCTCACAGTTGTCAAGCACTGCGCTTAGGCGTGCGGTGTCTTCTTCCCGATGGTGCGCACACAGGGCAAGCCTGACACGGGCGGTGTTGGGTGGAACCGTGGGTGGCCGAACCGCTGAAGTCAGCAGGCCAGCCTCTGCCAGTCTGGCTTTCAACATCAAGGCAGAGGCGGACGACCCGGTGATTATGGGCACAATGTGGGTGTTGGATTCGCCGGTGGAGAAGCCTTTGTCCTGCAAAATGCGCCGAAGCCCGCTGGCCAATTGATGCAACCGCGTGCGCTCGGCTTCCAGGCCAGGTATCAGTTCCAGCGCGCGGCTGACGGCACCCACCACAAAAGGGCTGGGCGCTGTGGAATAGACAAAGCCGCTGCTTTTGTTGATCAGCAGGCTTTTCAGTGCCTCAGAGCAGGCGATGTAGGCCCCGCTGACACCCACGGCCTTGCTGAATGTGCCCATGACCACCCAGTGGCCGGCGCGCTTCAGTGCGGTGACCGCAGGGTGTGTGCTTACGCCCAAGCCCCGGCCCTGTGGCCCCCAGACCCCGGTGGCGTGCGCCTCATCCAGATAGACAAGCGCATTGTAGCGGCAGGCCAATTCGGCCAGTGCCTCGATGTTCAAGCTGTCGCCTTCCATGCCAAACACAGTTTCCGTGACAATCACAATCGGTCTGTCCGCCTGTGCGTGCTGTTCCAGCAATTCGGCTAAGTGGCTTAAATCGTTGTGCCTGAAACGGATCTGCCGAACGCCCGCCAATTGGCAGGCATGGTGAAGACTTGCGTGGTTCAGGCGGTCTGTGAATAGCAGCGGTTCCGCCTGCCAAAGTGTTTTGTCCAGCAAAACAGACAAGGCTGTGGAATTGGCCTGATAGCCACTGCTGTACACGATTGCAGCGGGTGAATCCTTGTATTGGGCTATTTGTGCTTCCAGCGCCTCGAAGCAGGCCAGGTTGCCAGACAGCAATCGGGAACCCGTCGAACCGGCGCCGTAGCGCCTTGCACAATCAACGCCTGCTTCGATGATATCGGGGTTTCGGCTCAGGGACAGGTAATCGTTGCTGGAAAAATCCACCAGATTGCCGGCCGCACTGGCATAGTCAGGCAGCGTGCGCAGCAACAGGTCAGCGCGCCTTTTTTCCAGGCTGGCCAAAGCGGATTCAGTGAGGTTCATCACGTCAGGATAATGTCGTAATGTTCCTGCGTGAAGAGGTTGTCAACTTGCAGGGTGATCGGTTTGCCGATGAACTCTTCCAGCATGCCCAGGTGTTGGGCTTCCTCTTCCAGAAAGAGGTCAATCACAGCCGGGTTGGCGAGTATGCGGAATTCTCGGGGGTTGAACTGCTTGGCCTCGCGTATGATCTCGCGCATGATTTCATAAGCCACGGTTTGAGCGGTTTTGACCTGGCCTTTGCCCTGGCAAGAGGGGCAGGGTTCACACAGCAGGTGCGCAAGGCTTTCTCGCGTGCGTTTGCGGGTCATTTCGACCAGTCCTAGCGCCGAAAAATTCGTGACTGTGGTTCGAGCACGGTCTCGGTCCAGCGCCCGTTGCAATTCCAGCAGCACGGCATCGCGGTGCTCAGAATTGCTCATGTCGATAAAGTCGATCACGATAATCCCCCCCAGATTGCGCAGGCGGAGCTGTCGGGCAATGGTTTGGGCGGCTTCCAGATTGGTTTTGAAGATGGTGTCGTCGAAATTGCGGGCACCCACGAAGCCGCCAGTGTTGACGTCAATCGTGGTCAGGGCTTCGGTCTGGTCGATGATCAAATACCCACCCGATTTGAGTTCAACCCGACGACCCAGCGCCTTTTGCAGTTCATCTTCGACATTGAACAGCTCGAACACCGGCCTTTCTCCGCTGTGCAGTTTCAGTCGCTCTGTGACCTCGGGGGCGTAAGTGCTGGCGAAGGCAATCAGGTTTTTCAGGGTTTCTTTCGAGTCAATCAGAATGCTCTGTGTGTCGTTGCACACCAGGTCGCGAACCACGCGCTGGGCCATGTTCAGGTCTTCGTACACCAAGGCGGGGGCTGGCACCTTTTTGGTCTGGTCCAGCACTTCTTTCCATCGACGCTTCAGATAGTTGACATCGGCCACCAGTTCTTCGTCTTTGGCTTCTTCAGCGTGGGTTCGAATGATAAAGCCTCCGCTGTCTGGCGGTAGCAGGGCGGTCAGTTTGGCGCGCAATTCTTCCCGCTCAGTCTCGTCTTCAATGCGTTGCGACACGCCGATGTGCGGGTCTTGGGGCAAGTGCACCAGCATGCGACCAGCCAGACTGATCTGGGTGGTCAAACGAGCGCCTTTGGTGCCCAAGGGGTCTTTGCTGACCTGCACCACAATTGTTTGACCCTCAAACACCATTTTTTCAATGGGCGGTGGTTGTTGGCTGCCAGATTTGGATTGATGGTGATTGTAGGCGCGGTGTTCCCAGAGGTCGGCCACGTGAAGAAACGCGGCACGCTCCAGCCCGATGTCCACAAAGGCGGATTGCATGCCGGGCAGCACCCTGACCACTCGGCCCAGGTACACATTGCCAACAATGCCCCTCGTCGATGAGCGTTCGATGTGCAATTCCTGCACGGCCCCGTGTTGAATAATGGCCACGCGGGTTTCCTGTGGCGTGACGTTCACAAGAATCTGTTCATTCATGCTGCTGTTCAATTCGGTTCACATGTTGCCTCTGGGGTTTTCGGGAATGCTCAACGGTTGTTGTCCCGAAGTAGCATGCTGGTCTCGTAGACCGGCAACCCCATGATGCCAGAATAACTGCCCGAGATTCTTCTGACAAACTGCCCAATTTCACTTTGTATGCCGTAACCCCCCGCTTTGTCGAACGGCGTACCCGCAGCCACGTAGGCCTTGGTAAATTCTTCGGGTATGTGATCAAACTCCACTTCCGATGTTTGGGTGGTTTGCCGGATCAAGGGGCTGACTTGCTTGTGTTGAACAAAGGCCACGGCCACACTGGTGTGTACCCGGTGCAGGGTGCTTTGCAGGCGGTTCAGCATCTGCATGGCTTGCAGGGGCGTTTCCGGTTTGCCCAACACCTCCCCGTGTAGGTCCACCGTGGTGTCTGCCGTAAGAACCCAACCGGTTAGATTCTGCTGTTGCATGGCAGAAATACCTTGATCCAGTTTCAGGCGCGTTACTCTTGCAACATAGTCCAGCGGCGCTTCGCCCGGCCGCAGTGCCTCAAGGGCTTCTGCGTCCTCGGGTGTCTGGGCAATCAACAGTTGAACCTGAATACCCAACTGCTCAAGGAGTTCCCTTCGCCTTGGGCTTCGGGAGGCAAGCCAAATGGACTTTGGCAAACCGGAGGGCAAGGTGTCGACCTGCATGGCCTTATTCCCGGTGATAGGGGTGGTTTGAAAGAATAGACCAGGCGCGGTAGAGGGCCTCGGTCACCAGCACGCGCGCAAGGGCGTGGGGCAGTGTCAGTGAAGAAAGCCGCCACATGGCCCGGCATTCTGCTTTGAGTTGGGGGTCTAATCCGTCAGCACTGCCAATCAGCAGGCAAAGCTGTTCGCCTGCTTCGTGCCATTTTAGAAGATCCATGGCCAGGGTTTTGCTGGAGTGGTCGGTGCCGCGTTCGTCCAGCGCAACCACCAGGCTGCCCGCGGGTATGGCCTGTCGAATTCGTTCAGCCTCTTTGGCGAGAATCTGGTCGACCGGCTTTCCGCTTGATCGATCTTCAGGCTTCAGCTCTTTGATGGTGAGCCGCCACTCCGGTGGAAACCGTTTGATGAACTGCTCGACGCCCGCCTGAGCCCACGGTTCAATTTTGTGGGACAGGGCAATCAGGTGAATTTTCAAAAGTACAGCCCCAGCAGATCAGCTGGCAAATTCGGCCGCGTTCGGAAAGTAATCGATGCCTGGCTGAGGTTTGCTCAAGCTGTGCGGGTTGAGTTTGACGCGCACGGAAGCACCGCCCCAAATTTCTTCGAGATTGTAGTACTGACGAATGGCGGGTTGCATGATGTGCACCACCACGTCCCCGATGTCCACCAGCACCCATTCACCCGTGTCCTCGCCTTCGATGCTAATGATTTCGAATCCTGCTTCTTTGGCCTTGTCGCGCACATGGCTGGCCAATGAGCGGGTTTGCCGGTTTGAAGAAGCTGAGGCAATGATGACCCGGTCAAATACACCGGTCAGTTTGGTGGTGTCGAATACAGCGATGTCTTGGGCTTTGATGTCTTCTAGCGCGTCAATCACGACGCGTTGTAACTTGCGGAGGTCCATTCAATCTCGGATGTGTTGTAGATGGCTGAAGTTTAACAACTTTCAGGGAATTAGGCGACCATAAACGGGGTTGTTCTGAAGGTATCGGAACACCGGGCCGGGAAGGCTGGCTTCCAGCCTCAGCAATGCAGCCTGACGCTGTCCATATTCGCTGGTTTTGAGCAGTTCAAAGCAGTGTCGTATTTCAGTTGAACTGACGTTGACGATGGGCATCGGAATTCGAAACAGTCGGTCTTGCATCAGATGCCGCTTCAATTCACTGGGCACTTTGAATGTGTCCCAGGGCGGGCGATCCACGACCCCGATGCGGGCAAAGTCGAACAGGCTTTGCCAATGCTTCCAGGTGGTGAGGTTTGCAAGCTGGTCAGCGCCGATGATGAATGAAAAACGCTTTTCGGGGTGTTTTTCACACAGGGCCTCTAGCGTGTTCACCGTGTAAGTGGGCTCTGTGCTGTCCACCTCCATGCGTTCAACACGCCATGAATGCACCCCTTCCGTGGCCAACTCCAGCATTCGGACCCGCACTTGCGCCGGCGCAAGGTCAGTCTCGCTTTTCTGCCAAGGCTGCCCCGCGGGCATAAACCAGACTTCGTCAGCCATGCTTTGGGCCTGTGCTGAACGCGCCATTTGAAGGTGCCCGAGATGCACAGGATTGAATGTGCCGCCGATGATGCAGATTTGTTGTGGATTCATCAGGCTTGCTGGGCCAGCCAGTCTTTGTGGACCAGAAAGTCAGAGTACAGACGATGTTCGGCCGAGCCTGGCTCGGGTTGCCAGTTGTATCGCCATTTGACGTTGGGTGGCATGGACATCAGGATCGATTCGGTTCGTCCGCCGCTTTGAAGGCCGAACAGGGTGCCCCGGTCGAACACCAGGTTAAATTCGACATACCGGCCTCGTCGGTAGGCCTGGAAGTCGCGCTCTCGCTCACCGTAAGGTGTGTCAAGCCGCTTCTCCACGATTGGCAGGTAAGCCTTCAGGAAAGCGTCACCCACGCTCTGGGTCATTGCAAAGCTTTGATCGAAACCCAGTTCGGAAAAGTCATCGTAAAAGATGCCGCCCACACCGCGTGGTTCCTGTCGGTGTTTCAAATAAAAGTAGTCGTCGCACCAGGCTTTGAAACGCGGGTGCAGGGCATCACCAAATGGCGTCAGAGCGTTTTTGCAGGTTTGATGAAAGTGAACTGCGTCTTCTGCGTGTCCGTAATAGGGTGTTAAATCCATGCCGCCCCCAAACCACCACATGCTTCGACCTGACGGGTGACTGGCGGCAAACAGCCGTACATTCATGTGCACGGTGGGCACGTATGGGTTTCGGGGGTGCAGAACGAGAGACACTCCCATGGCCTCAAATGCCGCGCCGGCCATGTCTGGCCTGTTGGCCGTGGCGGAAGGCGGAAGATTACTGCCTGTTACGTGGCTGAAGTTAACCCCACCCCGCTCGAAAAGGCTGCCTTCTTCGACCACACGGCTGCGGCCGCCACCGCCTTCCGTTCTGGTCCATTCGTCGACCAGAAAAGGTTTGCTTTCAAACTGGCCCAAACCGTCTACGATAGAGGTCTGTAGGTTCTCAAGGTAGGTGCGGACTGCATCGAGCTGGGTTTTTTCCATGGCGTTATTTTCTGTTGATGGCGCGATAACCGATGTCGGAACGGTATTGCATGCCCTCAAAGTCGGCGTGTTTGACGACTTCGTAGGCCTTTTGCTGCGCCTGTCGAACCGAGTCGCCCAAGGCTGTGGCGCACAGCACACGTCCACCTGTGGTCACAGTTTTGTCGCCCTGCGCTTGCGTGCCAGCATGGAAAATCTTGCCGTCATCGCCTGTCCATGGCGTGAAGTGGATTTCATCGCCGGTGCGCGGTGTTTTCGGGTAATTTTCAGCAGCCAGCACGACCCCCAGCGCGGTGCGGCGGTCCCATTCAGCTTCGATTTTGTCCAGCGTGCCGTCGATGGCGTGATCCAGCAGCTCAACGAAGTCGCTTTTCAGGCGCATCATGATGGGCTGGGTCTCCGGGTCGCCCATTCGGCAGTTGAATTCCAGAACCTTGGGGTTGCCTTTTTGGTCGATCATCAAGCCCGCATACAGAAAGCCGGTGTACACCAAGCCGTCTTTTTTCATGCCGGTGATGGTGGCATTAATGACCTCGCGCATGACGCGCGCGTGCATGGTTGGCGTAACCACTGGTGCGGGCGAATATGCGCCCATGCCGCCGGTGTTGGGGCCCAGGTCGGCATCCAGCAGGCGCTTGTGGTCCTGGCTGGAGGCCAGGGCGAGTGCGTGCGTGCCGTCGACCATCACGATAAAGCTGGCTTCTTCACCTTCCAGAAATTCTTCAATGACGACCCGTGCCCCGGCTTCTCCCATGGAGTTGCCAACCAGCATGTCGTCGATGGCTTGATGGGCCTCGTCGAGGGTCATGGCAACCACCACGCCTTTGCCGGCCGCCAACCCGTCTGCCTTGATGACAATGGGGGCACCTTGATTGTTTACGTACTGATGGGCCAAGGCCGCGTCAGTGAAGGTTTGGTATTCAGCGGTGGGCAGGTGGTGCCGCTTCATGAAGGCTTTGGCGTAGTCTTTGGAGCTTTCGAGGCGGGCCGCAAGCTTGGTGGGGCCGAAAATGCGCAGGCCTTTTTTGCGGAACAGGTCCACGATGCCCGCCGCCAGCGGCGCTTCAGGCCCGACGACTGTCAAATGGACCTCTTCTTTTTTGGCAAACTCAGCAAGCTGTTCGAGGTCGGAAATCGCGATGTTTTCCATCTTTTCTTCAAGCGCGGTGCCGCCATTGCCGGGGGCGACAAACACCTTGTGCACCCGAGGTGATTGCGCAATTCGCCAAGCCATCGCGTGTTCTCGGCCGCCAGAACCTACCACTAGAATTTTCATGAAAACCCCGGTCTTATTCGTTAATGATCACGTTGGTGTACACCTGCTGAACGTCGTCCAGATCGTCCAGCGCATCCAGCAGTTTTTGCATTTTCTGACCGTCTTCACCGTCCAGTTCAGTTTCAGTGTCTGGCTTCATGGTGATTTCAGACGCCTCAAAGGGCAGGTTGGCCTGCTCGAAGGCGGTTTTGACGGTGTGGTAGGACACCACTGGGCAAATGACTTCAATCATGCCTTCTTCGTCGGTGACGATGTCGTCGGCGCCTGCTTCGAGGGCAACTTCCATGACCTTGTCTTCGTTGGTGCCTGGTGCAAAGATGAACTGACCGCAGTGTTTGAACATGAAGGCCACACTGCCGTCTGTGCCCAGGTTGCCACCGTGTTTTGACAGGGCATGGCGCACTTCCGCGACTGTGCGGGTGCGGTTGTCGGTCATGCAGTCAATGATGACGGCTGCGCCAGCCACGCCATAGCCTTCGTAGCGGATTTCTTCGTAGTTGACACCCTCGGCTTCACCCGTGCCACGCAAGATGGCGCGGTTCAGGTTGTCTTTGGGCATGTTGGCGGCAGCGGCCTTTTCAAGGGCCAAGCGAAGGCGGGGGTTGGTGTCGGCGTCGCCGCCGCCCACGCGCGCGGCAACCGTGACTTCACGGATGATTTTTGTCCAGATTTTGCCCCGCTTCTCGTCTTGGCGATTTTTGCGGTGCTGAATGTTGGCCCACTTGCTATGTCCTGCCATGGCTTGCACTTGTATGAATGATCGACAAGCCGGAATTTTACCACCTCGCCCCAACTGCGCCTTGTGGATGGCGTATTCCTTGGTGATAATCTGCAACAGATGTATTTTGGTGTGTTTTTTATTTCAACCTGTCTTGAAAACGAGGTTATTAATGAGTTTATTAAAAGAATTCAAAGAGTTTGCAGTCAAGGGCAACGTCATCGACCTGGCCGTTGCGGTGATTGTCGGCGGTGCTTTCTCGGGCATTGTCAAAAGTCTGGTGTCTGACGTGATCATGCCGATTGTTGGGTCTATTTTCGGCAATCTGGATTTCTCAGCCCTTTACATTGCACTTGGCAAAATTCCTGAAGGTACCCCCGAAACGCTGGACGCCCTGCGCAAGGCGGGCGTACCGGTGCTGGCTTACGGCAGTTTTGTGTCGGTTTTAATCAACTTCATCATTTTGGCCTTCATCATCTTCATGATGGTGCGTCAAGTGACCAAACTTACCCAAGCACTTGAAAAGAAGAAGGAAGAGGAAGCTGCCGCACCGGCGCCTACCCCGGAAGACATCGTTTTGCTTCGTGAAATTCGCGACGCATTGAAGAAAAACTGATTGGACTCGGCCGATCAGGGGCGTACAATCAGCATTGAATCTGGAGAGAGGTTTTTAACCCGCCGAAGGCGCATCCCCCACGAACGCTCAGGTTGAAGTACAGATTCAGGAATTTAATCTGGAGAGCGCTGAGCGTGCCTGACGGCACGCAGTAATCAGCCGCCGAAGGGGCAAGCGGTGCGATCCACTGCGAATCTCTCAGGCCAAAGGACAGAGAGGGGCAGGCGTGTGGCCATGGTGGCTGCTACTGCCCTTTTTCTATTCTGGAGCTTGAAAAATGAAAGCAATCGTTCTCGGTGCCGGTGTGGTCGGCACAACCTCAGCCTGGTTTTTGCACAAAGAAGGATTTGACGTCACCGTCATTGATCGTCAACCGGCCGCTGGCATGGAAACCTCGTTCGCCAATGGCGGGCAAATTTCTGTGTCTCACGCTGAGCCCTGGGCCAACCCCGGAGCCCCCAAAAAAGTTTTGAAGTGGCTCATGAAAGAAGACGCGCCGCTGTTGTTCCGTTTGCGGGCAGATTCCCGCCAGTGGCGCTGGGGCATGCAGTTTTTGCGCGAGTGCACGCCAGAGCGCACCCGTCACAACATTATTCAGATGGTGAACCTGGGCACCTTTTCACGTTCGACCCTGCAGGAACTTCGCGCTGAAACCGGTGTGGAATACAACTGCCTGACCAAAGGCATCTTGCACTTTTACACCAACCCGAAAGAATTTGAAGACGCCATGGGCCCTGCGGAAATCATGCGTGAATTCGGTTGCGACCGAAAAGTGATTGATGCGGACAAGGCGATTGAGCTGGAGCCCGCGCTGGCCAGCATCAAGAGCCGCATCGCCGGTGCAACCTACACCGAGGCCGACGAAAGTGGCGATGCCCACAAATTCACCCAGAATCTGGCCAAACACGCGGCCAGCAAGGGCGTTGAATTCAAGTACGGCACCACCATTCTTGGTCTGGACATGGAAGGCGGCGAAATATCGGGCGTGCGCGTGCGCGGTGAAGACGGTCAGGTGCAGATTTTGAAGGCCGACAAATACGTGCTGTGCATGGGCAGTTACAGCCCAATGCTGGTCAAAGATCTGGGTGTAGATCTGCTGATTTATCCCGCCAAGGGGTATTCAGCCACCATGCAGATTCTCGACCCTTCCAAAGCGCCGCAAGTCAGCCTGACAGACGACGAATACAAGCTTGTGTTTTCTCGCCTGGGTGACCGCCTGCGCATTGCGGGCACCGCTGAGTTGAATGGTTACAGCACCGAGCTGAATGAGGTGCGCTGCAAGGCCATTACGCGGCGCGTCATGGAGCTGTTCCCCGGCATGGCCAACCCCGATGATGCCGTGTATTGGACAGGTCTGCGCCCCGCCACGCCTTCAAACGTGCCTTACATCGGCCGTTCGAAAATTCCAAACCTGTATTTGAACACGGGTCATGGAACGCTCGGGTGGACTCATTCCTGTGGCTCCGCACGTTCGATCGCGGCCATTATGAACGGCAAGCAGCCTGAGCTGGACTTCGCCTTTACCGGAATTTCTTCCAGAAGAGGCGAGCAACTGGCCACTGCATAAGGCCAAGGTTTGCTAAGATCGGCGCATTCGCCACACAGGATGCGTTGATGTCTACTGCAGGAAATTCACCCAAGACTGCTGCAGGTGCCCCAGAAGCGGCGCCTGCCAGCAACTTTCTAAAAAACGTCATTGATCACGATCTGGCTTTGCCAGAATATGCGGCTCGTCCATGGGCTGGCAAGCCTGGGCCTGCCAGTGTGCATACAGGTGCCAAGGCTGACCCGGCGCGGATCCGGCTTCGCTTTCCGCCTGAACCGAACGGTTATCTTCACGTTGGCCATGCCAAGGCCATTTGCGTCAATTTTGGACTGGCGGAAGAGTACGCAGGCGCATGCCACATGCGCTTTGATGACACCAATCCAGAGAAAGAGACCGAAGAATTTGCCAATTCCATTCTGGATGCTGTTCGCTGGCTGGGGTTTGGCTGGACGCATTTTGGCGATGACAATCTGTATTACGCCAGCGATTACTTCGAATTCATGTACTCGGCGGCTGAATTCCTGATTCAGGCGGGTCTGGCTTATGTGGATGAGCAAACGCCCGATGAAATGCGGGCCAACCGTGGCACCTTGACGCAGCCTGGGCAAAACTCACCCTACCGTGAGAGGCCTGCTTCCGAGAGCCTGGCTCGGTTTCGCGCGATGCGCGCGGGCGAGTTGCCAGACGGCGCGGCTGTGCTTCGCGCCAAAATTGACATGGCCAGCCCCAACATGAACATGCGTGACCCGGCCATCTACCGAATCAAACGGGCGCATCACATTCGCACCGGCGACGCCTGGTGCATCTACCCGATGTACACCTTTGCCCATCCGATTGAAGACGCACTGGAACGCATTACACATTCGTTTTGCACGTTGGAGTTTGAGGACCAAAGGCCTTTCTACGACTGGTTGCTGGGCAATCTGGCGCGTGATCACGAACTGCCAGACGGAAAGCGCTTGCAGGCCTTGTTGGGCCACCCTTTGCCCAAGCAAGTCGAGTTTGCCCGATTGAACCTCAGTTACGTCATCACCAGCAAGCGCAAACTCCAGCAGTTGGTGTCAGATGGTCGGGTCAGCGGATGGGACGACCCCCGCATGCCCACCATCGTCGGGCTGCGCAGGCGCGGTTTCACGCCTTCGGCCATTCGGTTGTTTTGCCAGCGCATTGGGGTGTCAAAGTCCGATTCTTGGATCGATTATTCCGTGCTGGAAGGCGCGCTGCGCGATGACCTGGATCCAAAGGCCCATCGGGCGGTGGCAGTGCTTGATCCAGTGCAACTGATTCTGGACAATGTGCCCGACGACTGGTCGGACACTTGTTCTGCCCCTGTCCACCCGCACCATGAGGACTGGGGTACCCGTCAATTCACCATCGGCAAGCGGTTGTGGATTGAGGCGGAAGATTTTATGGAAGATCCACCCAAGAAGTTTTTCCGGCTGTTCCCGGGCAACCGTGTGCGCCTGCGTTATGGCTATGTGATTGAATGCACAGGCTGCGACAAGGACGAGCATGGCAAAGTCACGGCTGTTCACGCCCAGGTGTTTCTGGACAGCAAATCCGGCACACCCGGGGCCGACACTTACAAGGTGAAAGGCAATTTGCATTGGGTTGATCAGGCCACGGCAGTGCCTGCAAGAGTTCGACTGTACGATCGTCTGTTTTCAGATGAGCATCCCGATTCCAGCGGTAAAAACTTTTTGGACAGCTTGAATCCCGATTCGCTGACCGAAGTTCGGGCCTGGCTGGAGACCGGCATGTCTGATGTGAAGGCTGGGGACATCTACCAGTTTGAGCGGCACGGCTATTTTGTGGCAGACCTGAAAGACAGCGCGCCGGGCAAACTGGTGTTCAATAGGGCAGTGACACTGAAGGACAGCTGGTCCAAATAAGCTGCCGGGTGATTTCCCTTTGTCGAGAAGGGTGAGGTGAAAATGGCAACAGACGCAGTGTATTCAACACGATCGGCCTTGCTGACCATTCTGAGTGGCATGAGTGCTCAGTCTGAAGAGGCTGACATTGGTCATCTGGTCCATCTGGTGCGTTGGTTGAAAGTGGGGGCCACCGGCTCGGATTTCGAAATTGATCGACGGTTTTTGATGTGGGTCGAGGTGCTTGTGCAGGATCCCGCACTTCGTGCACAGGTCAAAGACTATCTTGAGCAGTTTCTGCAAGAGTCCAAATACCGTTACACCTTTGCCGAGCTTGGCATTCTGGGCAGCGAAACCTTTGGTCAGGCGCTTAAAAGCAGGCTGTTTCAACGCCTTTTGCCAGCCACAGTCGAAGACAAAACGGTTCGGGAGTCCCTGAACATTCTGTTTCCGAAGTCGGATGATCATGAATGGTTCGACAAAATCAGCATGGAAGCGTGGTTGCGACTGTTTGAGGCCTTGGAGTGGAACAACCCGGATCACCCTTTGTGGCGGCGTATTCAGCATGAAATGCTGGAGGCCATGGAAATGTTGGCGGTGCGAATAGCGGCCTTGGGCATTGAGGGTGAAGTGGTGCGTTGTCTCGGCATGAGTGACCGGCACACCTCCCCTTTTGTCGAGCAGCACATGGAATTGCGAAAGGTCATTGAACAGGCCCACATTCAGCTGAGCGAGCAAGGTCGCCTTGACGAACTAGGGGGTCATCTGGACGTGTTGCTCGACCAATGTACAGATCAGATCCGCAAGGCTCATGCCCAGGCCCGTTTGCAAGGCTTGTCGATGGCCCTTAGCCTGCAGTTGATCCGTCTGGAGCAGTCGATCACTCGAATGCGAATTCTGTTGCAACTGCTGGGTGCCTTGCCTGTTGAAAGTCGCGCCGAAGCGAGCGTGTCTTTTTTCCGGACGCTGGTGCGAGAAGAAAACCGAAAGCATTCCATCTCGGACTTGTGGCGCAGTTACACCGAAAAAATGGCCATGCGCATTACCGAGCATGCCAGTCAGGCCGGTGAGCATTATGCGGCTGAATCCAGGCGTGAATATTGGGGCATCGCGCGCGCTGCCCTGATCGGTGGGTTTTTTATCGCCCTGTTTGCTTTTGTGAAGGTGTGGCTGGTGAGTTTGCATCTGCCCCTTCTTCTGGAAGCAGTGGCTTTCAGCTTCAATTACGCCTTGTGTTTTGTGGTGGTGCATCTGTTTCATGGCACCGTGGCCACCAAACAGCCAGCCATGACCGCAGCCAGCATTGCCGCCGCCATTGATTCTGCCGGTGGGCGAATGCGCAGCTATGACAAGGTGATCGCCTTGGTGGCGCAGGTCTCGCGGGCCCAGTTTGTGGCCATCTTCGGCAACATGGTATTGGCGGCCTTGACTGGCATGGCGATTTCGTATGTGTGGACGCTGGCGTTTGGTTTCGAGCCGGTCAGCGAAGACAAAACAGCCTTGTTGCTTCACTCGATCAATCCCGTTACGTCAGCTGCGGTGCCACATGCAGCGGTTGCCGGTGTGTGTCTGTTTTTAACAGGGGTGGTGTCTGGCTATTATGACAATTTGTGCCTGTATGAGCGCATACCCCTAAGGTTGCGCCAAGTAGTCTGGCTCAAAAAGATTTTGGGAATCAGCCGTTTGCAACGTTTTGCCAATTATCTGGAAGGCAACCTGGGTGCACTGATGGGTTGCATCTTTCTGGGCATCATGTTGGGGTCTTTGGGCTTTGTGGGCCTTATTCTCGGGCTGCCGCTGGACACCACGCACTTTGCATTTTCGTCTGCCAACATGGGCTTCGCGTTCCAGTCGGGTGGCGCGGACATTGGTTGGTGGACCGTTGGAATGTCCATTCTGGGTATTTTCGCGATAGGGGCGGGCAATTTAAGCGTCAGTTTTGCGTTGGCACTGTACACCGCCATGCGCGCACGGGGTGTGCGCGTGATTCAGGGTGGGGTACTGTTTCGCAAGTTGCTCCAGGGTTTCCTGAAGCAGCCCAAACTGTTTTTTTTCCCGCCCTCAAAATGACTATTCGGGTTTATTGAATCCTTTTTTCCACATCACGTCGTTGCGGCCCTGTTGGTGGTGAATCCAGCGGGCGGCCACAAACAGAAAGTCCGACAGCCTGTTCAAATACAACACCAGCGCCTGCGGGGTCTCTTCGTGGGCTCGCAGATCAACCACAGTGCGTTCCGCCCGACGGCAGACGGTGCGTGCAACGTGGGTGAGCGCCGCGGCTTTGCTACCCCCCGGCAAAATGAATTCTTCAAGGCGGGTCAGTGGCTTGTTGAACGATTCAATCAGAGTGTCCAGGCGCTCTATGGCCGTGACTGGAAAAATGTCATAGCCCGGCATGCAAAGTGCCGCCCCAAGGTCAAACAGATCATGCTGAATACGAACCAGTTCGGTGTCCAGCGGACTGGGCAGCGTTTCGGTGAGGATCAGGCCGATGGCCGAGTTTAGTTCGTCAACATCGCCCATGGCGTGGACGCGCAAGTCTGTTTTTGGAAGGCGCCGACCGTCGGCCAGGCCAGTGGTGCCGTCGTCGCCGGTGCGGGTGGTTATGCTGCTGAGTCGGTTTCCCATGGTCTGCTTCTAAAAATTGGTGGGGTGTGGCAACTACTGTCTTGAGATCAGCGGGTTGCAAGCCTATACTTGGAGTTTAACGCAGGGGTCCTGGCAAATGGTTTTGCCGGGTGAGAAAAACCCTCACACCTGTGCAGATAATGCTGTTTGCAGGAAGCGTTTCCCCGTCCAGTGCCCAGGCTCCGGTGGTGAAATGGTCCTGCCCTTTACCGCCCAACAAGGAGTTTTCATGAGCGCCAATCCCGATTTTCTAGCCGCAACCGCCAAGGTGGACGAGGCTGCTGTCAAACCGCTTCCCAATTCTGAAAAGGTTTACGTGCAAGGCTCAAGGCCAGACATTCGGGTTCCCATGCGCAAAATCTGGCAGGACGACACACCGACAGCGTTCGGCGGTGAAAAAAACCCACCCATCTATGTGTACGACACGTCTGGCCCTTACACCGACCCCGCTGCAAAAATCGACATTCGATCCGGCTTGCCGGCCATTCGCGCCAACTGGATCGAGGAACGAAATGACACAGAAGTGCTGAATGGACCGACCTCGGCTTACGGTGTTGAACGGTTGAACGATCCCAAACTGACCGAGTTGCGTTTCAACCTGACCCGCAAACCTCGCAAGGCCAAGGCCGGGAAAAACGTGACGCAGATGCATTACGCGCGTCAGGGCATTATCACGCCAGAAATGGAATACGTCGCCATTCGTGAGAATCAGTGTCGCGAGGAATACATTCAAAGCCTGCTGGAGTCAGGCGGTAAAACCGGGCAAAAGATGGTGGAGTTGTTGACCCGCCAACACCCGGGTCAGTCTTTTGGTGCAGCCATTCCTGAGAAAATCACGCCCGAGTTTGTGCGCGATGAAGTGGCGCGTGGTCGGGCGATTATTCCAGCCAACATCAACCACCCTGAAATTGAACCCATGATCATTGGTCGCAATTTCATGGTGAAGATCAACGGCAACATCGGCAATTCAGCGGTAAGTTCATCCATCGGCGAAGAAGTTGAAAAAATGACCTGGTCCATCCGCTGGGGTGGCGACACGGTCATGGATTTGTCCACTGGAAAGCACATTCATGAAACCCGTGAATGGATTTTGCGCAACAGCCCTGTGCCAATCGGCACCGTGCCTATTTATCAAGCGTTGGAGAAGGTCAATGGCAAGGCCGAAGACCTGACCTGGGAAATTTTCCGCGACACTCTGATTGAACAGGCTGAGCAGGGCGTGGACTATTTCACCATTCACGCGGGTGTTCGCCTGGCCTACGTGCCGCTGACTGCCAATCGCATGACGGGCATTGTGTCTCGCGGCGGTTCCATCATGGCGAAGTGGTGTCTGGCCCACCACAAGGAAAGCTTCCTGTACGAGCATTTCGAAGACATTTGCGAGATCATGAAGGCATACGACGTCAGCTTCTCGCTGGGTGATGGCTTGCGGCCTGGCTCTGGCTACGATGCCAATGACGAAGCGCAATTGTCAGAATTGCGCACACTGGGCGAACTGACCCAGATTGCCTGGAAACACGATGTGCAGGTGATGATCGAGGGCCCCGGCCATGTGCCGATGCAACTGATCAAGGAAAACATGGACATTCAGTTGAAGGAATGCCATGAAGCGCCGTTCTATACACTGGGCCCACTGACTACCGACATTGCACCCGGTTACGACCACATCACCAGTGGCATCGGCGCTGCGCAAATCGGCTGGTATGGCACTGCGATGCTGTGCTACGTCACCCCCAAAGAGCACTTGGGTTTGCCCAATAAAAAGGACGTGAAGGACGGCATCATCACGTACAAAATTGCAGCGCACGCGGCTGACCTTGCGAAGGGCCACCCCGGTGCACAAATTCGCGACAATGCACTTTCAAAAGCGCGTTTTGAATTCCGCTGGGATGATCAGTTCAACCTGGGGCTTGACCCGGATACGGCACGTGAATATCACGACGAAACCCTGCCCAAGCAGAGCATGAAGGTGGCGCATTTCTGCTCCATGTGCGGGCCGCATTTCTGCTCGATGAAGATCACGCAGGATGTGCGTGAATACGCTGCCAACCTTGGGGTGTCTGAGCAGGAAGCCTTGAACAAGGGCATGCAAGAGAAGTCGATTGAGTTCGTGAAGAAGGGTTCAGAGATTTATCACAAAAGCTGATGCCTCGGTGTTTCGGGTCTGATGTGAAAAAGGGGGCTTGTAGCCCCCTTTTTTTATTGAATCATGGGTTTACTGCCCCAGAGCATTTTTTCCTTCATTCGGTCAGTGCTGGTGCTTTCAGCGCCACTGGTGCCAGCCCCAACGCCAGCACCCACCAAACCATTCATGTTGGCTGTTTTGTCATCGGCGTACATGATCTCGCCCGTGTTGGGGTCGATGACCACCTTTTCTCCAGCGGTTTTGCCCGCTTTGGGCGGTGTGCTTAATTCGATGGGAGTTTGCGCTTCCAGTGGTTTTTTAGCCGGTGCTGCTGTAACTGTCGTGACAGGTACCGGAGTTGCCGTAGGGGCAGTAGAGGTTGGCAACGTCGAAGCAGGCCGTGCTGCCTGAGTTTGTGCGGTTCGAGCATTCGACTGATGCACCGGTTGTGAATCAAGCACCTGAAGTTTGCCCAAATTGCCACAACCCGCAGGGCTGATTTTGTAAACATCTTCGACCATGTTGAATACTGCCTGTTCAATGACCATTCTTACTGCTTTTTGAATCGGCTCTTGTGTGCGTTCGGCGGCATTCAAGTCAAACACACCATCGGTGAAGAGCCTGAAATAGCCAGCACGAAGCTCAGTGCCTATGATTTGCTTTTGCAGGCTCTGTACGTCGACGACTTCCAGCGTTTTGGTATTGACCAATCGAAGGTCTACGCCGACGTTCATTACGAAATACTGTGCTGAAGTTCCAAGAAACTTGATGCTTGAGTCGATGCTGCCGCTTTTGATGTTGTAGTTGACCTCGGTGATGCCACCCACAATGTGATAGTCAGATCCAGGGATAGAGCCTCCGAAAATTTTTCGGTAATTGCCACTGGAGGGATCGTCGGTGATTAACTTGTTGTCGGAGTATTTCAGCTCCATGTCGGCGATGGATGTGTCAAATCGTTCAACCATGGGAACACCTGCTTTCGCGAGGGCGGACATCACCATCAGGGCTGCACCTTGAGTGATGCGCTTGCCGTTCACCAGGTCTTCTTTGCCAGTGAAGTCGTTGACGCGACCCACCGCAAACCGGTGCACGGGTGCCGCCTTGATTGCTGGGCGAAGGCAAGTGAGCTCGCGGCTGTAACGTGTGTCATTTTCAATGACTTCGGCACCATCCATAGCGTCCACATAGTTGTCCCGAGAAAAATGCGGCAGTGTGGTGCAAGCTGGCAGTGTGGCAATTAATAAAGCCGATGCCAGCAAGGTGCGCAAATTGGAAATGGAAGGTGCTTTCATGGTGAATCGCCTGTCTTGTCTTAATTGGATGCGCCTGCAGCCGAGCCACTGCCCGGGTTGTCGCTGGAGTTCTGCATGCCGACGCTGAAGTTGGCAGATTGGTTGCCATTGTTGACTTGGTTGGCATTGACCACGATGGTGTTATTGCTGCCAGTGGTTTGCACATTCACCAAGTTGCCAATTGAGCTGACCGAGAAAGTGGCACCTGGTTGATTGACCACTGTGCGGTTGAAATTTGCATCGCGTGTGCTTGAAACGGGAGTGTCGATGCTGGTCACGCTGTTCATGCCTAGCGGCGTTTCAAAGCTGTTCATATTGGATTCAAAAGTCTGTGCGAAGCACAGCTGGGTGGCTGCGGCTGCAAGCAGGCCTGCGATGACTGTCTTGATCATGGTGTTTCCTGTGGCGGCGAGGACTTGCCTCGCCGTTGGGTCAATCAATTACTTGACGGTGATGGATACAGCGTTGCCGATGGCTGATGTGTTGACTGCAAGCTTGGTTGGATCCCAGAAGTATTGGGTGTTGGCTGTCATGTTGCCGGTGTTGCATTGGTTGACTGACAGTGAGGACAGATTAAGTGAAGTGTTTTCTGCCGTGACGCTGAAGTTGTTGCCAACCGCTGTAGTAGACAGTGAAATTTCGCCGGTTGTGTTGCCTGCGGTGCCCAGCACGGTTTTGGCCACTTGGTCGCCTGAGTTGACTTGATTGACGTGGTTCAGGGCCAGGCCACCGGATGCGTTTTGCAGGTTCACCTGAATGCTGTTGCCTACGGCTGCTGTGCTGATGTCAACGTTGCCATTGTTGGTGATGACCACATGTTGCAGATCGCCCAGCGCAGCGTTGTCGCCCGTGTTGTTTTGCAGGTAGATGCCAGCGTGGTTTGGATCGAGCTGATAGCTGCTGCCAAAGTTGACGGTGACGTCGGTGGAGGAGTTGCAGGTTGGATCTGTGGGCGCACATGCGAATGCGGGAACAGAGGCGCCAATCAACAAAGTAATTGCAGCTGATTTGATCAATGAGGCTTTCATGTGTTTCCTTTTCTGGGGGTTAAAGCCACTGAGTGGCTGGTTACGCCTTCGTGGTTCCAGTCTGTTCTCGGTCGGGTTCGTTCTGACGACTTGCCGTAACAGCTGTAATGCATGAGTGGAAATTGATCATTGCAGGTTCCAATTGGCGGTAAAATATCGGTTTAAGTGACACGAGCAGCATTCCATGTCCTCTATTGCAGAAACCAAGCCTGTTGAGTTTGATCTTCCTTCCAGTTCGGCGCCGGCCTCCAGCTGCAGCACTTCGCTGGCTTGGGCCAAGGTGCCCGAGCAGCCGTCTGCCGCCGAAAGGGCTGATCTGAAAAAAGAGATCAAGGCCTTGCTGAAAGCACGTGATGCGGTGTTGGTTGCCCATTATTACGTCGATGCCGAGCTGCAAGACTTGGCGGAAGAAACCGGTGGTTGTGTGTCGGACTCTCTTGAAATGGCGCGCTTCGGCCGTGAAAGTACCCACAAAAACTTGGTGGTGGCGGGTGTGCGTTTCATGGGCGAGACCAGCAAGATTCTGAATCCAGAAAAACGGGTATTCATGCCCGATCTGGAGGCCACCTGTTCGCTTGATCTGGGTTGCCCTGCTGAAGAATTTGCGGCTTTCTGTGATCAGCACCCCGACCGAACCGTGGTGGTGTATGCCAACACCAGTGCGGCGGTAAAGGCCCGCGCAGACTGGATGGTGACCTCCAGCATTGCGCTGGACATTGTGGGGCACCTTCACGCCCGTGGTGAAAAAATTCTGTGGGCACCTGACCGTCATTTGGGTCAATACATTCAGCGTCAAACCGGTGCCGACATGATTCTGTGGCAAGGGTCTTGCCTTGTTCATGACGAGTTTAAATACGAAGAACTGAAGCTGCTGAAGGAAAAGCACCCTGGTGCGATGGTGCTGGTGCATCCGGAGTCACCAGCTGAAGTGGTGGCCATGGCGGATGTGGTGGGTTCAACCACGCAGTTGATCAAAGCGACGCAAACCAGCGGTGTCCATGAATTCATTGTGGCCACCGACAATGGCATCTTGCACAAGATGCGCCAAGCTGCGCCCGGCAAGGTGCTGATTGAGGCGCCGACTGCTGGCAATTCTGCAACTTGCAAAAGCTGTGCGCATTGCCCATGGATGGCCATGAATGGTCTGCGCAACCTGCGTGACGTACTGCGCGATGGCTTTGATTCAGGCGTGGGTGAGGTATTGGTGGATGCTGATCTGGGGCGTCAGGCCTACCGGTGTATTGATCGAATGCTCGATTTTGCCAAAACCCATGGAATATCCGGCCCCCGTGGCCAGAACTCCGTGTCGGATGCCCACCGTGGCATCGGTCCCGCCTGAGCGTGACTTCATCACAGGATATTGAAATGTCTCGATCCGAGTTGTTTTTGACCTTTGGCCCGGCGCTGGAAATGGCGTTGCTGGGCAATGTGCAGTCCGCCTTGTCAGAGGACATTGGCAGTTGCGATTATACGGGCTTGCTCATTGAAGCTGGCCAACGATGCAGGGCGCAACTGGTGTGCCGCGACCCAGCCGTGGTGTGTGGGCAACCCTGGTTTGACAAGGTGTTTGAAGTGCTTGACCCCACTGCGACAGTGCTTTGGCATGTGGCAGAGGGCTCGGTGGTGGAGCCCGGCACTGTGGTGTGCGAAATCGACGGATTTGCCCGACCGATGATGACTGCAGAACGTTCAGCCATGAATTTTCTGCAGCTGCTGAGCGCCGTGGCCACCTGCACCAGACACTACGCCGAGCTTGTTAAAGGCACGCGTGCCGCCGTCCTGGACACCAGAAAAACACTGCCAGGGCTTCGTCTGGCCCAAAAATACGCCGTGCGTGTGGGTGGTGGCGAGAATCAGCGTCTTGCTTTGTACGACGGCATTCTCATCAAAGAAAACCACATTGCGACAGCGGGCGGTATTTCCCAGGCCCTGGCCAACGCAGACAAAGTGAGATCACCCGGTGTGACGGTTCAGATTGAGGTGGAAACCCTGGCGCAGCTGGACGAGGCACTTGCAGCGGGTGCGACGTCTGTGTTGCTGGACAATTTCACCCTGGAGATGATGCGTGACGCGGTCGCCAGAACCGCAGGGCGTGCCCTGCTGGAAGCCTCGGGTGGCGTGAATGAGTCCACTGTGAGGGCAATCGCCGAAACCGGCGTAGATCGCATTTCAGTCGGCGCCCTGACCAAAGATGTCAAGGCAACCGACTATTCACTGCGGGTGGTTGCTTAGCTGCGGTTTTAAAAGGACTGTCCGTTTTTGCGCGGGCGTTGCAACACCGTGGGAAAGGCCTTGGGGAGGGTGTTTTTGTGGTCTGCGCTGTAGTGCAAACCTCGGCTTTCCTTGCGCAACAGGGCACTGGTGATGATCAAGTCGGCCACGTCTACCAGGTTGCGCAGTTCCAGTAAGTCGCGGCTAACCCTGAAGTGACTGTAAAACTCGGCAATTTCGTCACGCAGCAGTTTGATCCGGTGTTGGGCGCGCTCCAGGCGTTTGTCAGTTCGCACAATACCCACGTAATTCCACATGGTTTGACGCAGTTCGGCCCAGTTGTGCGAAATAACCACTTCTTCATCTGGATCGGTTACCCGGCTTTCATCCCATTCTGGCAATTCCATGGATTCACGGTTGGGTTTGCTCAAAATGTGGCTGGAGGCGGCTTGACCCATGACCACGCACTCAAGCAGACTGTTGCTGGCCAGGCGGTTGGCGCCGTGCAAGCCCGTGTAAGCGGTTTCGCCCACGGCATACAGGCCCGGAATGTCGGTGCGTGCGTTGAAGTCAGTGACCACGCCACCACAGGTGTAATGCGCAGCCGGAACGACTGGAATACCTTGTTTTGTGATGTCGATGCCCAATTCAAGGCAGCGTTTGTAAATTGTCGGAAAGTGCTTTTTCAATTTGTCGGCGGGCTCGTGGCTGATGTCCAGATACACACAATCCAAGCCACGCTTTTTCATTTCAAAGTCGATGGCGCGGGCCACCACGTCGCGCGGCGCAAGTTCCGCGCGTTCATCGTGCTCGGGCATGAAGCGCGTGCCATCGGGAAGTTTCAGCAAACCACCTTCACCCCGAACCGCCTCTGAAATCAGAAAGCTTTTGGCGTAGGGGTGGTACAGACAGGTGGGGTGGAACTGGATGAATTCCATGTTGGCCACACGGCAGCCTGCACGCCAGGCCATGGCGATGCCGTCGCCGGTCGCCGTGTCGGGGTTCGTGGTGTAGTTGTACACTTTGCCTGCGCCACCACAAGCCAGAACAATGTACGGGCAAGTCAGCGTGAACACCCGCTGGCTGTTTTCGTCGAGAATGTACGCGCCCAGAATGCCCGCTTTCTTTTCGTTCAGCCGATCGCCTGTGATGAGGTCGATGACCATGTGATGCTCGAACAGCTGTATGTTGGGGTGCTTGCGGACCTGGGCTTCCAGCGTGGTTTGGACGGCGTCGCCCGTGGCGTCAGCCACGTGCAGGATTCGACGGTGGCTGTGGCCACCCTCGCGAGTCAGGTGAAAGCCGTCTTTGTCTTTGGCCTGCGTTTCAGCGGGGTTTTCTTCTCGGGAAAAGGGGACGCCTTTTTCAACCAGCCAGTCGATGGCGGCCGATGCATTTTCAAGGATGTACTGAACGGCGTCTCGTTCACAAAGGCCCGCACCCGCAATCAGGGTGTCTTCGACGTGTTCTTCCACGGAGTCTGCCGGGTCGCGTACTGCGGCGATTCCGCCTTGTGCCCAGCGACTGGCGTTGTCAGAAACCGAGCGCTTGCAAATGATGGCGACTTTCAATTTGTCAGCCAGTTGCAAGGCAGTGGTCAGGCCTGCCAGTCCGCTTCCGATGATGGCAACGTCGAATTGTTTCATGGTGATACTGCTCTGATGACGAAATGATTACGATAGTCCTACATCATAGCTAAGTCATAGGCTGATATGATCACGAGGTTCAAAAATTTCAGGGGTTATGCATGTGGGATCTGCTTTTGCTGGGCAAGGCTGCAGTCATGGGTGTTGTGGAGGGGCTGACTGAGTTTTTGCCCATTTCGTCCACCGGGCATCTGATCTTGACGGGCAGTCTGATCGATTTCACCTCAGAAAAGGCGAAGGTGTTCGAAATCGTGATTCAGTTTGCGGCTATTCTGGCGGTCGTGATGAATTACAAGGTGCGAGTCGTGAGCACTTTAAAAGGACTTGGCAAAGACCCTGTTGCGAACCGGTTTACCCTGAACCTGTTTTTGGCATTCTTGCCAGCCGCCGTGCTGGGTTTGATTTTTGCCCACAAAATCAAGGAATACCTGTTTTCACCCTTGCCGGTTGCACTGGCCTTCATCGGCGGTGGTTTTGCCATTTTGTGGATTGAACGTCGCGTGGCCAGTCCTGAGCACGCCCCCAGAGTGCAGGCCGTGGACGAGATGCACTGGAGTGACGCGCTCAAGGTGGGTTTTGCACAATGTTTGGCCCTGATTCCCGGCATGTCGCGTTCAGGCTCGACCATCATGGGTGCGTTGTGGTTTGGCATGTCGAGAATGGCAGCCACCGAGTTTTCATTTCTGTTGGCCATGCCTGTGATTTTTGCTGCAACTGCTTACGAATTGTTCAAAAGCCGTGACCTGCTGAGCATGGCAGACCTGCCGCTGTTTGCTGTGGGTTCGGTGTTCAGTTTCATCAGTGCTTTTGTGTGTGTGCGCTGGTTGTTGCGTTATGTTGCCCAGCATGACTTCAGGCTTTTTGCCTGGTATCGCATTGCATTTGGTGTGCTGGTTTTGTTGACCGCTCAAATGGGCTGGATTTCCTGGGCGTAACTGCCCAGCAGGTGCTTGGCCATGAATTCGTCGAAGGGAATTGGCATGGACAGCCAGTATCCTTGCACATAGTCTGCGCCCAGGTTGCACACCTGCTGGTATTCCTCATCGGTTTCCACGCCCTCGGTGGTAACCACCAAGCCCATGATGTGTCCCATTTCAATGGTGGATTCCAGAATGATGGCACTGTCGGTGTCTTTGTGACAGTTTTGTACCAGTGAACGATCAATTTTCAGTTCAGACACCGGGAATTTTTTGAGATAGGACAGTGAGGAATATCCCGCGCCAAAGTCGTCGATGGACAGGTGGTAGCCCAGTTTAGAGAATCCTTCGAGGATGTTGAGTGCTTGCTCAGGATCCTTCATGGACGCACTCTCCGTGATTTCCAGGGTGATGAACCGGGCATCGTCGGGGTGCTTGGTGTTCAGCGACCTGGCAAAGTCAAGCAGCCTGGAGTCCTCCAGGTCAATGGCAGACAAATTCATGGACAGTGTGATGCCCTGGGTGTTGCACTGACTCACCAAGGTGTGCACTTTCTGTAAAACAATCTGGGAGATCTCCTTGATCAGCCCGGTCTGCTCTGCCAGTTCGATAAAGCCCCCTGGCGCAATCAGTCCACGGGTAGGGTGGTTCCAGCGAATCAAGACTTCCGCCTGTGTGATGGTGTTGTTTCGCACATTTAACTTGGGCTGAAAATACAGCTCAAACTGATCGGCCGCAATCGCCTCTTTCAATTCGGTCAACAAAGCCAGTCTTCGCGTGGATCGAATTTCCAGTTTTCGCTCGAATTCGATCCAGTTTCGTTGTGTTTTCTTGGCGAGTTGGCGTGCAATTTCGGCGCGTCTCAACAAGGTCTCCGGGCTGTCCCCGTCTTGAGGAAAGTGTGCGATCCCCGCGTGACTCTGAATGTCAAGCGTGTATCCTGCAACGTGCACCGTGTTATTCAGCTCTCTGCCATGAGGCACTTGCTCGATCAGCCGCTTTGCGATCGCCCTTGGCATGACTGTGCAGAACAGGTTGCCCTCAAGCCTGGCCATCACAATACTTTGCTTGAAGAAGCGGCGTGCCTTGCAGGCAAATCTGATCAGAACTGCATCGGAAATGTCGTGTCCGAGCACTTCATTGATGGAGTCCAGATTGTCGGCGCCCCAAGTGATCAATGTCAGGGGTTCGCGCGCATTTTTGATTCGATCGAGCAAGGCGAAAAACAGAAAAGCACGATTGTCCAGGCCCGTCAGCGCGTCTCGATAGGCGGTTTGTCGAATGTGTTTTTCACGATCGTGGATCAGGCGCGACATTTGTCGAAAAGATTGGGTCAGCGTTTGCAGTTCGTAAATATCACAGTCGGGCAGTGGGCTGTCCGTTCGTTCAGCCGCCACTTTTTCGCAGGTGGTTGCCAATTTCCTGAGTGGCTTTCTGACGCATCTTGAAATCCAGTCGCTGGAAAAAAAACTGATGAGCAGTATTAAAAAACCCAGACTAACCAGGTCAGGAGTGGATACATTGCCGATCGGATCGCTGTTTGAAAAGCTCGTCCAGACAGTGAGGGTGTCGTGTTGTCCTTCATCGGATTTTGAATCGACTTCCATGAAATGAAGCAGTTGACCTTCGGAGCAATGGGCGATTTGAATACGACCTTGACCTGATTCGTGTTCGGCGGGCAATTCGCAGTTCTTGGGCCAGTCTACCGTCAATCGCGCTGCTTCAAGATTGCCGTGATAGTAGAAAACGGGTTGATTGCTTTGGGCGCTGTCGATTGATTCGTGATGACTGTCGTCAGTTTGTAGCTCGTGAAGTCGACTTTGGAGCATCGTGTCGGCCTGCCGAGCCTGTTCGCTTTGAATCTGGTTTGCGACAATTGCGTAGATGGCCAATGCAAGCAACAGCATTGAGACCAGGCAGGCTTGAAAAGCGTGCAGGCGAAGTGAGTCGTGAAAGCGGAACTTCCATTGAACTGGCGTGTTCTTGTCGGGTTGTGGCAATTCGCTGGACATGGCTGCAAGAACGGTCTGATCAGGCTTGCAGTGTACGATTCAGTGTGCCGCAGAAAAATACCGCATGCGGGGTGTGTTCTACCCGGTCAGGATGAGACTCGCTCGAACACCAGGTCCCAAACCCCGTGGCCCAGGCGCAAGCCCCTGTTCTCGAATTTGGTCAGCGGCCGGGTGTCTGGCCTGGGCGCAAAACCTGAGGCAGTGTTTTTGAGTAGAGGTTCGCCTTGAAGAACTTCCAGCATGTGCATGGCGTAGTTTTCCCAGTCTGTGGCGCAATGCAGGATCGCCCCGGGCTTTAGCTTTTTGCACAAGTGCGAGATGAACTCGGGTTGGATCAGCCGACGCTTGTGATGTCTGGCTTTGCGCCATGGATCGGGAAAGTAGATGAGGACGCGACTCAGGCTGCTGTCGGGAATCATGTCACGCAGAACCTCAACCACATCATGGGAGATGATCCGGATGTTGTGGATGTCTTCTTCGCCAATTTTCTTCAGAAGTGACCCAACACCCGCGGTGTAGATTTCAACACCCAGGTAATTGACCTCTGGATGTGCTTTTGCAATTTTGGCCGTGGTTTCGCCCATGCCAAAACCGATCTCAAGCCAGTTGTCAGCCTGCCGGCCAAATCGTGTTTCAAACTGTATAGGCTCGGTGGCCGAGTATTGGATGCCCCACACGGGCATGCCCTGTTCGACCGCACGTTCTTGCGCCTTGGAAATATGCCCGCGCCGTTTGACGAAACTGCGGATGTGTTTCTGACGGAAGTCTTCTTCGGTCAGTAAGGGGGCGGGCTGATGGCTTTCTGAATTCATGGTTTGGCGGACGAGATGACCCCTTCGGTCGGAGAAGAAGGGCTCGCTGTGTAATATTTTTTGGGCATGCGGCCAGCCAGATAAGCCAAGCGACCTGCTTGTGTGGCTAGTTTCATGGCGTGTGCCATTTGGATTGGGTCCCGGGCCTTGGCGATGGCCGTGTTCATGAGTACGCCGGCGCAACCCAGTTCCATTGCGATGGCGGCATCTGAGGCTGTACCAACACCCGCGTCAACAATGACAGGCACCTTGGCCTTTTCAAGGATCAGGTTGATGTTCCAGGGGTTGAGAATCCCCATGCCTGAACCAATCAGAGAGGCCAATGGCATGATGGCAAGGCAGCCTGCGTCTTCAAGCTTCTGGGCGTAAATGGGGTCGTCGGAACAATACACCATGACATCGAAGCCGTCTTTGACCAGCTCACGGGCGGCGATCAGGGTTTCTTCCATGTCTGGATACAGGTTGGTGGGGTCGCCCAGCACTTCGAGTTTGCACAGGTTGTGACCATCGAGCAATTCACGGCCCAAGCGCAGTGTTCGCACTGCGTCTTTGGCGGTGTAGCAGCCTGCGGAGTTGGGCAGGTAGGTGTATTGGGAAGGCGGAACGTAATCCAGCAGGCTGGGTTGGTCAGCGTCCTGACCGATGTTGGTGCGACGAATGGCCACTGTCACGATTTCAGAGTCACTGGCGGCGATGGCCTGTCCGGTTTGTTCAAGGCTGGCGTATTTGCCAGTGCCTACCAGCAAACGGCTGCTGAATTCGCGTTTTCCCACTTTCCAGGTGTCTTGCATTTCATTCATGTGTACTGCTCCGTTGATTTGCCGACGATCAGCCACCACCCACTGCCACCACGATTTCAAGTGTTGCACCTTCAGAAAGCCGGGTGCTTGCGTGAGCGCTTTTGGGAACGATGTCTCCGTCCAGTTCGACCGCAATGCGTTTCCCGACCAAATTCAATTCAGTCAGTAAATCCAGAACCGTGCTGTTGTCGTTTAAGGAGTGTGGCTTGCTGTTGACGGTGACTTGCATGAAGGCGCAGGTGGCTGAAAGAAGTTTGTTACTATCAGTGGATTGGCTAGTTATATATTGTCGCATCATCCTTGCTCTTTGAGGCAGGTTCGCACAGATTTCGGAGCACCTTATGCATTCAACCGTTCATCTTTTAAAGTCCACTAGTTTTCCGGCGGTCAAGCGCTTGAAGCTTGAAACCCTGCAGGTGAATTTGGGCTACCTGTGCAACCAGAGCTGCACCCATTGCCACGTGAATGCGGGGCCCAACCGCACAGAACTGATGCAGACGGCTGAAATCGATTTACTGATTGATCTTCTGGGGCAGGGGTGGGTTAAAACGCTTGATCTTACTGGTGGTGCGCCCGAGATGAACCCTGAGTTCAAGCGGTTGGTGCGTGCAGCCCGAGCGCGCAATGTGCATGTCATTGACCGCTGCAATTTGACCATTCTCGAGGAGCCAGGCTATGAAGATCTGGCCGATTTTCTGGCGGAGCAGGGTGTTGAAGTGTGTGCATCGTTGCCCTGTTACCTTGAAGACAACGTGGACAAGCAACGCGGCAAGGGCGTGTTTGACGCCAGTATCGCCGGGTTGCAAAAGTTAAATGCCTTGGGCTACGGCGACACATTGCCCCTGAATTTGGTTTACAACCCGCAGGGCCCCAGTTTACCGCCCCCGCAAAAGGCGCTGGAGGCGGATTACAAGCGGGTGTTGGCCGAGAAGTTCGGAGTGCGTTTCAATGCCTTGTTGACCATCACCAACATGCCAATTGCCCGCTTTGGCAGCACCTTGATCAGCAAGGGCACGTTTGCCAGCTACATGGACACCCTGAAAGGGGCGTTTAATCCAGCCAACATGGATTCATTGATGTGCAAGTCTCTGGTGTCGGTCGACTATCAGGGCAATCTGTTTGATTGTGACTTCAATCAACAGCTTGGCTGGCCCATTCGCGATACCCAAGGCCGCGCCATGACCTTGCATTCGCTGGCTCAAACCAGTCTTGACCAGATTGATGTGCTGGTGGGTGAACACTGCTATGGCTGCACTGCAGGTCAGGGCAGCAGCTGTGGCGGGGCGCTTGCGGCCTGAACCGCACCGGGAATGGTTTTGGTGTGCTGAATCAGGCCTTTGGCCAGTATCAGCGCTTTCGCTGACTCTGCCGAGGCGGAGTCGGCGTATTGTTCGACCTGTTCCAGCAAATTGGACCAAGCGGTCTGATTCACTGCCATGAATTCCGCCAGTCGGGTGTGCTCCAGGCTTCCTGTGTTGATTTTCTGGCTGGCCAGCACAAGCCCTTCAATGGCTTCTTTCAAGGCCTGTTGGCCCTGTTCCACCAGGTGTTGCAAATACTCGCTTTGCTCGGATTCACTGAGTTCCAGTGACAATTGATTGGGGTCCAACCCGACCAGCAACTGTCGGCTGGCTTCCCCTGCTTTTCTCAGGCCTTGAGCCGCGCTGCGCACGTCCTCGCGCAGACCTTCCAGCTGCTTTCTGACCGCTTCAAGGTGAGTGTCTGCCTTGGTGTTGCGCTGCTCGTTGGTGAGTGCTGTTTTTGCCACTTGGGTGGCCTGTGCTGACATCTGATGAAAGGCGTGTGCGAACTGAAGCACTGAATGGCCTGAATTTTTCAGGGTTTCAAGATGTTCGCCCAGTTGGATCAATGTTTGGCGATGTTCAACGTTGTGGGTTTGTTCCAGAATGGCTTGGACACCCTGCAGCGCCTGGCTAGCACCCTGGCGCAACTGGTCGGCTTTTTCCTGGGTGTGCAGGGCTTTGCCCAATGCATTGACGCGTTTGGCCATCTGGTTGGTGCGGTTGCTGACAAACCACTGCATCACCATGGCCAGGCCGCCTGTGCCCAACAAACTGGCCAGTACACCCAGCATGATCAGGTAGCCATTGCTGGCTTCCAGAAGCAGTGTTTGAAGGGAGTCCAGTTTTTGCAGGGTGTTGAGTCGAAGCGCGGATTCCCGGCTGCGGCGCATGTCATCGTCCAGGTTGACGCCGCCAACCGGCTCTGACAGGGTTTCTATCGCTTGGGCCACCAGGTACTGTTCTTTTTGGGCAAACAACTGACCAAACCACACAATGCCCTTGTTGTTTTCGTTGACCGATTGGCCAAGCTTCAACAACGATTTCAGCGCGTTGGGTTTCGGAAATTCGGGTGGAATACGGTCCAGTTGAGCCAGCTCAGTTTGAATGTCGGCGCGCACCGCTGCAATTTGATTCAATGCGGACTCGACTTGCGTGCTGGATTGGTGCGCAGACCACAGCATGACCACCAGCAAAAGCACAGCGCAGGCGCACAAACCCGAACCAAACCTGCGCAGCCTGCCCAGCGTAAGGTCACTGACAACAGGGCTGTACAGGGGGGAGGCGCTTTCTGTGGCTGGTTCGGACACTGTGGCGCGGTCTCCAGTGGTGGTTTTAGAGTTGAGTCATCTCGAAGTCTTCTTTGCGTGCGCCGCACTCTGGGCAAACCCAGTTCGGGGGCACGTCTTCCCATTTGGTGCCAGGTGCAATGCCTTCTTCCGGCAGCCCCTTGGCTTCATCGTACACCCAACCACAAATCAGACAAATCCAAGTGTTCATTTCAAGTCACTCCTGATGACCCAAACCGGCATATTCGCCGATGGGGCCGAAAAAAAATTTCAACCGGTGGATAATACTGAGTTTGCCACCCAATCTCAAAGGGTGGCTGTACTTTCTCGAGTTTTCAATGAACGCAGTGGCACCCTTGGTCATGACCTTTTCAGCTTCAGACCCCACCAGCGGAGCTGGCATGCAGGCTGATGCCTTGACCATTTCTGCGCTCGGTGCCCACCCCTTGACCGTGCTGACCGGGTTGACCGCGCAGAACACGGTGGGTGTGGACTGGTTTGAACCTTTGTCGGAAGAGGCCATTGGTCGCCAATTGAACACACTGTTGGCCGATGTGCATCGCATTGGCGCTGTAAAGGCGGGCGTGCTGGGCAGTGTGGGCGCAGTGTCGGTGTTGGCTGGCCTTTTGAGACACTCGGCATACACCCAATTGCCTTTGGTGCTAGACCCTGTCATGGCTTCAGGGCGGGGTGATCGCTTCGGGCAAAAGGCGGTGTTCGAGGCCATGCAGACGGAGTTGTTCGGCCATTGCACTTTGTTGACCCCCAACTGGCCCGAGGCCAAAGCCTTGAGTGGCAAGCGCACCGAACGGGCTGCCGCCGACTACTTTTTAAAAGCAGGTTGTCAGGCGGTGCTGATTAAAGGTGAACACAAACAGACTGCTCAGGTTGTGAACACGCTTTATTTGCCGGACGGCGAGCGAATTGAAATGCCCTGTGCCCGCCTGCCTGGGCAGTTTCATGGGTCTGGCTGCACACTGGCCAGTGCTTGCGCAGTGGGTTTGGCGCGCGGTCTGTCGGTGACTGACGCGGTTGCGCTGGGGCTCGAATTCACCTGGGGTGCGCTGAGCCATGCGATTGTGGTGGGGCAAGGGCAATTGATTCCGGACCGAATGCACTTGATGCAAACCCTGCACGCCAAAGGGGGTAGTCATGATTGAAGGCATTTACGCCATCACGCCCAGTGGGCTGGATGAAAATCGTCTGTTGGAGTCTGCCGAGGCCGTGCTTGAGGCGGGCGTTGCTACCTTGCAGTTGCGTGAAAAAGGCCTGGCGCATGACCTGTGGATACAGCGGGCCCAGTCTCTTGCCAATTTGTGTGCCAAATACGGTGCCCTGTTTGTGCTGAACGATGCGCCCGCCGACGTGCTGTCGGTGTTGGTTCAGCAGGGCGAACTTGATGAGGCTCATTTTGCGGTGCATGTCGGTCGAGACGATCTGTCGATCGCGCAGCTGAAAGGCCTGTTGGGTGAACGCGTCCGCGTGGGCGTGTCTTGTTACAATGACTGGTCACTGGCTGAGCAGGCAACCGCTGAAGGTGCACTCTATGTGGCCTTCGGCGCTGTTTACCCGAGTTCCACCAAGCCGCTTGCCGTTCAGGCCCCTTTGTCGTTGTTCGGGCAGGCACGCGCGAACGCGTACAACAGCGTGGCCATTGGTGGTATTGGGTTGGGTCATCTGCGGGCGCTGGCCGAGGCAGGGGCCGATGCAGTGGCCGTGATTAGTGGTCTGTTTGGGGCCTCCGGCCCAACGGAAGACTTGTTGGAACCCGAGCAAATTGGGTCTGAAGCAAGTCGCTGGATTGAAGAGTTTGAAACATGGAGAAGTCGGGCATGAGCCGCAATGAAGAGTTGTTTGAACGCGCACAGAAAACCATTCCCGGTGGAGTGAATTCGCCCGTTCGGGCCTTTCGGTCGGTCGGTGGAACCCCCCGCTTTTTCCAGAAGGCCAGTGGCCCTTATGTGTGGGACGCCGATGGCACACGATACATTGATTACATCGGGTCTTGGGGCCCCGCTGTGCTGGGTCATGCGCATCCAGAAGTGATCGAGGCTGTGCAGAAAGCCGCCGTGAACGGGTTGAGCTTTGGTGCCCCCACCGAGGCTGAAATCGTGATGGCTGAAACCCTGTGCGACATGCTGCCCTCGATGGAGCAGGTGCGTTTGGTCAGCTCGGGCACCGAGGCCACCATGAGCGCCATTCGCCTGGCGCGTGGCTTTACCAACAGGGCGACCATTGTGAAGTTCGAAGGTTGTTACCACGGCCACGCCGACAGCTTGTTGGTCAAAGCGGGTTCAGGTCTGTTGACCTTTGGAAACCCGACCTCGGCTGGTGTGCCTGAGGATTTTGCCAAACACACCCGGGTGCTGGATTACAACAACGTCGAGCAGGTGACCGAGCTGTTCAAGGCCGATGGTGACAACATTGCCTGTGTGATCGTGGAACCCGTGGCGGGCAACATGAACCTGGTCAAACCCAGCTTTGAATTCCTGAATGCCCTGCGTGAGTTGTGCACTCGGCATGGTGCAGTGCTGATTTTTGACGAGGTGATGACCGGTTTCCGGGTGGGGCCACGCGGTGTACAGGGCGTGTACGGCATTACGCCTGATTTGACCACGCTGGGCAAGATCATCGGTGGCGGTATGCCAGTGGGAGCCTTTGGTGGTCGAAAAGACATCATGGCTTGCATTGCCCCGCTGGGGCCGGTTTATCAGGCTGGCACCCTGAGTGGCAACCCCGTGGCAGTGGCGGCGGGTCTGACAACACTTCGTTTGTTGAAACAGCCTGATTTTTATGAGCGCTTGACCTTGCAGACGGGCAAGCTGGTGGCTGCGCTGAACGAGGAATCTTCCGCTGCCGGCGAGGTGTTTTGTGCAGATCACATCGGTGGCATGTTTGGTGTGTATTTCAGCGCCACGCCGCCCGCGGGTTTCGCGGATGTCAACACCTCCGACATGGCGCGCTTCAACCGTTTCTTCCATGCCATGCTGAATGCCGGTGTTTACCTGGCGCCCTCGGCCTTCGAGGCGGGTTTTGTGTCGATCACCCACACCGATGAGGTTATTGAGCAAACGCGCCAGGCCGCTCGCCGGGCATTTGCATCACTCTGACGCGGCTTTTTTCTTGACCACTTCGTAGCGCAGCAGGGTTTTCTTGCGCGCTTCGTCGTGTTCAACCACCGGGCGCGGGTAGGTCTTTCCAAGCTCTACGCCCGCCATTTGCAGTTCCATCGGTGTACAGGCCGCCGGATTGTGAATCTGCTTGTTGTTCAGTTTGGCCAGTTCGGGGCAATATTTGCGAATGAATTTGCCCTCGCCATCGAATTTTTCGGATTGGCTGTAAGGGTTGAAAATCCGGAAATAGGGTTGTGCGTCGCAACCGCTGGATGCCGCCCATTGCCAGCCACCGTTGTTGGCTGACAAGTCAAAATCGTTCAAGTGTTCGGCAAAGTAACGTTCGCCCCAACGCCAGTCGATGCCGAGGTCTTTGGTTAAAAAGCTGGCGGTGACCATGCGCAGCCGGTTGTGCTGAAAGCCGGTTTGGTTAAGCTGGCGCATGGCCGCGTCCACAATCGGAAAACCCGTGTTGCCTTCGCACCAGGCTTGAAACATTTTTTCCGCCTGGGGCCCAGACTCCCACTGAATTTGATCGTATTCAGGTTTGAAGGCCTGTGTGGCCGCGTCGGGCCTGTGGTGGATGATCTGAAAATAGAAATCTCGCCAGATCAGCTCATTCAGCCAGCCCATCGCGCCTTCGGAGCCGTGTGCCTGATAGCGATCGTAGGCGGCGCTGGCGGCAGTGCGAATGGACAGCGTGCCAAACCGCATGTGCACAGACAAGTAACTGACACCACGCACTGCGGGGAAGTCCCGTTTTTCCTTGTATTTGTCGATGCGACCCAAAAAGTCGTCGAAGGTGGCCTGCGCGCCTGACATGCCGGGCTTGAGCAGGCTGAGCAGGTTGGTGCGCTCAAAGCCCATGTCTTCCAGGCCTGGAAATGGCAGCGATTCAGGGTGTTTTGCCAAACTGGCAAGTCGGTGTTCGCTGGGGTAGGGCGTGAGGTGAAAGCGGTCCAGCTTTTTCAGGCAGGCGTTTTTGTACGGCGTAAACACACTGAACACCCCCCCGGCCTGGGTCAGCACTTCCGATTCTTCAAAAATGGTCTGGTCTTTGAACAGGTGCAGTTCGATGCCCGCTTCGCCCAAGGTCGTTCTGACCGTGTCGTCCCGCTGCTTGGCTGCGGGTTCATAATCTTTGTTGGCAAACACCGCTTGCACCTTGAGCTGCCTTGCAAGGGCTGGAATGGCTTGCTCGGCGTTGTCGTGCACCAGGTGAAGGTCACCTCCTGCGGCTTGAAGCGTCTGTTTCAGCTCGGCGCAGCTTTCCCAAATGAATTCGACTCGACGGTCTGCCTTGTTCGGCAGGGCATCCAGAATGGTTTTGTCGAATACAAACACGCAATGTAGCTGTTCACTGTGCTTCAAGGCATAAAACAGGGCTGCGTTGTCCTGGGTTCGAAGGTCCCGCCGAAACCACATCAGGCCTGTTTTGACGAAGGCTGGTCGGGGTTGGGTGGACAGGGGGTGGTTGGCCAGTGACTGAGAAGTGTTCGACATGAATTGTGCTGCCAGGAAGTTGAAACATCGCGCAATAGATTCCGCTGGCGAATCAGGGTGCCCCAAGCGGTCTCCAAAAGGCATTACAATTTTGGCATGAAATCCGATTCAGTTTCCGACTCCAAAGAATTTAGTTTGTCAGGGCAGTTCCTGATTGCCATGCCGAACATGCTCGACCCCAATTTTGCGGGTTCACTGGTCTATTTGTGTGAGCATTCCAGCAAGGGCGCCATGGGGTTGATCGTCAACAAGCCCACCGACATGGGCATTGATGAATTGCTGGACCGGATTGATCTGAAAGTGACCACCGACATGTCTGGCTGCATGCCTGTCATGGCGGGCGGCCCCGTGTCGGCAGAACGTGGATTTGTGCTGCACACCAATGACCGGGTCTGGAATTCATCACTCGTGATCAATGACCGGATCGCGCTGACCACTTCACTGGATATTCTGGAGGCGGTGGCCGATGGCAAAGCACCCCAGCGCTGGTTGATTACATTGGGATACGCGGGCTGGAGTGAAGGTCAATTGGAGCAGGAGCTTGCGGCCAATGCCTGGATGACCGTGGCCGCCGATGAACACATTCTGTTTGACATGCCCTTGCCAGAGCGATTTGCAGGGGCCTATCACTTGCTGGGCATCGACCCCCTGATGTTGTCGGGGGCGGCCGGACATGCCTAGCATGAAACACATGCCCAATCCGACCCTGTTTTTGGCATTCGACTTTGGTTTGAAACGCGTGGGTGTGGCTTTTGGCAATAGCTTGACCAAAACCGCGCGTGGCGTGGCCGTGGTGGAAGCCGACGACGACGCTGCCCGATTTTCAAAAATCGAGGCGCTGATTCGCGAATGGCAGCCCGAGGCCCTGGTGGTGGGCGTGCCGCGCAACGTGGACGGCACACCCAATGACCTGACGCCGAGATGCGAGCGTTTTGCGCGGCAGCTTCAGGGGCGCTTTGAATTGCCTTGCAGCACAGTGGATGAACGCTACACCAGTGCCGTGGTGGAAAGTTGCATGGGCGGCAAAGCGGCCCGAGACAGCAAAGGCAAAGTGGACATGGGCAGTGCCTGCCTGATACTTGAGCAGTTTTTTCTGGAGGGGCGATGAACTTGCCAAACCCTGAGGTGTTGTATGCCCGCCTGCGCGACCAGATCGCCAAAGCGTTTCCCGACCGGTCTGAGCTGGGTTTGATTGGCGTACACAGCGGCGGCGCCTGGATCGCTGAGCGTTTGCACCGGGACCTGAATTTCACCCTGCCTTGCGGCTTTCTGGACAGCGCCTTTTATCGGGATGACTTCTCCGAGCGGGGTCTGAAACAAGACCCCAAACCCGCCGAAGTGCCATTTGATGTCAACGGCAGGCAAATCCTCCTCGTTGACGATGTGTTGTACACAGGTCGCACCACCCGCGCGATCGTGAATCATCTGTTTGATTTTGGCAGACCCTCAAAAATAGAATTGGCCGTGTTGCTGGATCGGGGTGGCAGAGAACTGCCCATCGATGCGCAATACGTTGGCAAGCACGAGCCTTTGAACCCCAATCAGGCTTTTGTGCTGACACTGGATGATCAAGGGGCTTTTCAGCTGGGTCTGGAGGAAAACTGAGTGCACAACCCGCAAATCAATTCAGCCGGAGAGCTGATTCACCTGCTCAGCGTGGAGGGCCTGCCCAAGGCCATGATTCACCGAATTCTGGACACGGCAGAGTCTTTTCTGTCGGTGACTGACCGAGAGGTTAAACAAGTCCCCCTGCTGCGTGGCAAGTCCGTCTTCAACGTCTTTTTTGAAAACTCAACCCGCACGCGTACCACTTTTGAGATTGCCGCAAAACGCCTGTCGGCCGATGTGGTCAACCTGAACATTGGTGCGTCGTCCACCAGCAAAGGCGAGTCGCTGCTGGACACCATCGACAACCTGGCGGCCATGTCGGCGGACATGTTCGTGGTGCGTCACTCCGAGAGTGGAGCGGCCACTTTTCTGGCCCAGCATCTGAATCGCACCCGCGACGGTGCTGTGCATGTCATCAATGCCGGCGATGGCCGACATTCGCACCCCACGCAGGGTTTGCTGGACATGTACACCATCCGCCACTACAAAAAGGATTTCACCAAGCTGCGCGTGGCCATTGTGGGCGACATTTTGCACAGCCGTGTGGCACGGTCCGACATTCACGCGCTGACCACCTTGGGGTGTCCCGAAGTGCGCGCTGTGGGCCCCAGTACCTTGCTGCCCAGTCATCTGGAAGGCATGGGGGTCAAGGTGTTTCATGACCTGCGCGAAGGGTTGGCCGATGTGGACGTGATCATGGGATTGCGCCTTCAGAAAGAGCGCATGAAAGGCGCCCTGATTCCCTCTGCGCAAGAGTATTTCAAGCACTATGGCCTGACCGAAGACAAGTTGAAATACGCCAAGCCGGATGCAATTGTGATGCACCCTGGGCCGATGAACCGTGGCGTTGAAATTGATTCTGTGGTGGCCGATGGCCCGCAAAGTGTGATTTTGAGCCAGGTGACCTTTGGTATCGCAGTGCGAATGGCGGTGATGAGCATATTGGCATCCAGCAAGGGTGTGAACGGTTAACGGGGCAGGTAATAGCGATGCGTGTATTGATCAAGAATGGACGGGTCATTGACCCAGCCTGCGAAACAGACGGACTGATGGATGTGGCCATTGCCGCAGGGCGCATTGTGTCGGTCAGCCCGGCCGGTGAAATGCCCGATGGATTTGACGCTGCGCGTGAAATTGACGCCACTGGCCTGTGGGTGTTGCCGGGTTTGGTGGACTTGTCGGCGCGCCTGCGTGAGCCAGGCTATGAATACCGCGCCACACTGGAAAGCGAAATTGAAGCGGCCATGGCAGGCGGGGTCACCTCACTGTGTTGCCCGCCCGACACCGACCCGGTGCTGGACGAGCCAGGTCTGATTGAGATGTTGAAATTCAAGGCCCAGCAATTGAATTTAACGAAAGTGTATCCGCTGGGTGCCTTGACACGCGGACTGGCAGGCCAGGAACTGACGGAAATGGCCGAGCTGACCGAGGCAGGCTGTGTGGGGTTTTCTCAGGCCGAGCAGCCCATTGAAGATGCCCGTGTGTTGCTGCGCGCCATGCAATACGCACGCAGCTTCAACCTGACGGTTTTTTTGCGTCCCAACGAGCCGAATTTAAGCCGTGGGGGTGTGGCCCACGCTGGTGCCTACGCGTCCCGAATGGGCCTAAGTGGCGTTCCGGTGATGGCAGAAACCATTGCCCTGCAAATGTATTTTGAGATGATGCGCTCCACCGGTGCCCGCGTGCACATTTGCCGAATCAGTTCTGCCAAGGGTGTCGAGCTGATTCGCCAGGCCAAGGCTGAGGGGCTGCCCATTACCTGCGATGTGGGTGTGCATCACGTTCATTTGACTGACATCGACATTGGTTACTTCGACCCCAACGCCCACTTGGTGCCGCCTCTGCGCGAGCAGCGCGACCGCGATGCCATTCGTCAGGGCTTGCTGGACGGCACGATTGACGCCATTTGTTCAGACCACACCCCCGTGGACGATGACTTCAAGCTGTTGCCATTTGCGGAAAGCGAAGCGGGTGCCACCGGCCTGGAGCTGTTGTTGGCCTTGACCCTGAAGTGGGCCAATGGGGCGGGTGTGCCTGCGCACCGTGTGGTGCAGTGGCTGAGTCTGAACCCGGCACAAATCATCAAAGCACAGGCAGGTGCCTTGCGCGTGGGTATGGCGGCAGACCTGTGCCTGTTTGACCCGAATCACGACTGGGTGGTGGGTCCTCAAACCTTGATCAGCCAGGGCAAGCACACGCCTTTCAATGGTTTTCCGATGATGGGCAAGGTAAAGGCCGCCATGGTGAACGGGCATCTGGGTTACGACGACTTGTCAGTCAAGCCAAGCCGAGCCGCTGCCTGACCATGCGCGTGCTGTTGATGAAATTGCGTCTGCTGGCGCACCTGCTGTACGGCCTTTGGATCGCCGCTGTGCTGTGGCCCTTGTTGGGCGATGCTCGGCGGGAGACCATTGAGAAAAAATGGGCTCGCAAGCTGCTTCACATCCTGAATGTGGAGGTAGACGTTGAGTTTGAGGTGCCCGAAGCCGACTTCTCCAAAGACGGCCCCATGCTGTTGTTCAGCAACCATGTGTCGTGGCTGGATATTTTTGCGATCAATGCCCATTACCCGGTGACGTTCATTGCCAAATCTGAAATAGCATCCTGGCCAGTGATTGGGCTGTTTGCCCGACGCAGTGGCGCGCTGTTCATTGAACGTGGCAAGCGCACCGCCGTGCGTGACGTGATCGAGGCTGCGGTGGGTGTGCTTAAAACAGGCCGGTGTGTCGCGGTGTTTCCGGAGGGCACCACGGGTTATGGCGAAACCCCTTTGCCATTTCACAGCAATTTCGTGCAACCTGCCATACAGGCGGATGTGCCCGTGCTGCCCGTTAGCTTGCAGTATTTTTTGCCCGATGGGCGATTTACGCCCGAGCCCGCATTTGTGGGTGAACAAACCATGGTTGAAAACCTGAAGGTTTTGTTCAACAGTCAGACGGGTTATCGAGTGAAGCTGTATTTTCACAAGCCGGTGGTGCCGGCCCACGGTGTAAGCCGCCGCGATTTAAGTGACGCCGTTCGCAAAGAAATTGCGGCACGCTGTGAGCAGCGCGCTAGAAAGGCTGCTGCCTGATCGTTCCGGCGGGGCTGCATATTCAGTACTCACAGTGAGCCCTACCTCGGTAATGGAACATAGACTTTGCCTTCTCTTTTGGCTTTCGCTTCCCGTTCACGTTCTTGCTGATCCAACTCTGCAGGGGTTTGAACCCAAGGTGTGGCGATGCCGAGGGTGACCATGTATTGTTGACGACCAAACAGATCTTTAGATCCGAAACAGGAGAAGGCAACGATGATTTGGTATTTGTGTTCAGCCTGCCAGTAAGTAGAAACCGGGAGGCAAGCTTTGTATCGCTCCATCAAGTCGTTGGACCGGTCCAACGCTGGAAATTCCTTGGGATTAGTTAGAAACCAGCCATTGCTTTTCCACTGGGTCTGAAGGTTGTCAATCAGATCCAGCGATTCATCCAGTGTCGTGGTGTGCATGGTTGGTGATATTTGGATATTGTCGACCTTTTTGTCGTCATACATGATCATGAAGAACTTGGACTTGGGCGTTCTAAAAGTATAGCGTCCATCGTCAAATACCAAAGCAGAGTATTGTTTTGGTGTTGTGTCGTATACGCTGTCATAGATTGCGGGAACAATCGTTGCGGTAGAGTTTTTTCTCATTTCCTCCCAAGATTCACCAATGTAAAGTTTGATTACGGGTGTGGGCTGAAGTGCCATGTTGATTTTGAAGGCTACTATGCCGAGGCCAAAGATGAATAATCCGATGGTTTTTGAATGTTTTCTTGCAAAAATAACTGTTTGCTCAATTAAGGTGCTCATCTGACCAGTCGAACGTAGGGTTTGCCTTCACGCTTGGCTTTTTCTTCGTTTTTTCGTTCAATCTGATCGAATTCCTCGTCAGACATAATCCAAGGCTTTCCAACACTCATCGAGATCAGGTATCGCTTTTCATGCTTCCAGTTGTTGTCGTCATATCCCCCGACAGAAATTGCGACCTGATATTTGTCTGCAGCCTGCCAGTAAGTACTTGCCCCATTTCGGGCATGTAGGATCTTGTCGCGCCAATATTGATTGTCTTCAAAAGCTGGGTTTTCTTTCGGTAATACAAGAAACCACCCATTTTCCTTAAGTTGATTTTCAATATCGACAATGATTTTCAGTATGTCATCGATTGGCAGTAAATCCATTTGAGGTGAAATTCGGATACTGTGAACTTTCTTTTTTTCATTAAAGAGAACAACAAAGAACTTGGCTTTCGGTGTGTGAAAATGGAACTTTTTATCGTCAAAAAATAATTGTGAAGGATATTCTGGAGATTCGTAACCGACTAACATATCGGCAGGATTTTTAATAAATGCTGTAGAATTTTCTTGCATTTCATCCCACGGCTCTCCGATGTAAAGTTCGATCACAGGTGTCGGTTGAAGTGCTTTCCTATAAATAAAAATCAATGTACACAGAATTAATATGGTCAATATCGGTCTATTCTTGAGCTTTTTTGATCGACCTTGGAAAAGTGATCTCACTGTATATTTCCCCCGCCTTGGGAAATCTCAAAAATAGATTTTCCGAGCATTTCTGCCATTTTGCTGTGCAGGATTTGGTTGAATCTTACGGCAGCTCTGTTAACAAATTCCATTCTCTGTGTTGGGTCGCTAAGGTCTGCCGCAACCTTGTTGCTGAAACGTTCAGTACGATCATCGTCCAGAGGTTGGCATTGATTGCTAAATGTTAATTGGATGGCTTCTGTGTAGTGTTTGAAAAAGCCAGTTACAAAAGTAGCTTGATTTGCCCGTAACAGAGATTGCATGGTGAAATTGTTATAAATAACTTTTTGTAGGATGTTAATTTGTTCATGCGTTGCCAGAAAAAGTACACCTTTTTGTATTTCGCCTGAGTCAATCGCAGTAAATCCATCAATCACCTCCGATTTCGCTTCTCCGAAGCGCAGTATCTCTTGGCTAATCGGCCACATCACCGGGAACTTCGGATTGCCGTAAATCCCTGGTCGTCTCTTAAGGCACTGTTTCATCTGATCCAGCCCCCGCTTCTTGTAAAACAGGTGCAGTGGGTAGATGTCCAGAAACAGGGTGGTGTTGCCCAGCGCCAGCATGTTGTACATGTAGGCCGACGAGCTCATCACCGCCGCATCAAATCCAATTTGGGAGGCGGTCATCTCTCTGTTTATAAGCCAGTTGGGGAGGGTGTTCCTCACTTCGATGTCTCTTTTGGATTCATCAATCAGCTGATTGGCGTGCAACAGGCCACAACCCACCTGCTTGGAAGCAAATGCCGCCAGCCCCGCCCATTGAAAGCGGTGGTCCTCCAGCCACAATTTGGCGTACGCCATGTTGATCTGACGGTTGCGCTCTTTCGGGTCTGAAATTAAAACACCCCCGGGCGCGACGATGTCTTCGGCCATTTGTTGATAGATTCGCCAAAGGCAGTCGCAGGTTAAAACAGGGGCTTCGACCACGGTTTGCCAGTGCCCGGGGCTGGTCTCTTTGCGTATGCACTGGCAGTCCTCAATGGGGCGGGTGGGTTGGTGTAAACCCATGGGGTCGGTGGAATGCGGGGTGAATATCTTTTTCAAGGTAGGGGCTTTTGCAGACAAATGCTTTGACCATACAAAAGTTCAAACCAGGGTGACAAATTCTTGTTGGGGTCACTACTTCAGATTGCCCGTTCGCAGGGGCAATTCTGGGCTTGTGTTAGCGTCCGTGGGTTTAATTCTTCATTTCAAGGTGAATTTTCATGCCCAACATGATTCGACAAGGCGACAGCACCAGCCACGGTGGCACTGTGCTTGAGGGTTTTTCCGCGTATTTGATTGATGGTCGGGCTGCGGCAGGTTTGGGTCACATGGTGGCTTGCCCGCAATGCAAGGGTACTTTTCCCATCGCGCAGGGCAACCCGGCGCACACCTACAACAATACCCCTTTGGCTTACCACGGCATGGTCACGGCCTGTGGTGCAACATTGTTGTCCAGTCAAGGCTTCATGACCCACACGTCGCCAACGGGTTCCATGGCCAAAATGGCGGAATCGCAATACCCGCATTACCCGCTGAAGCAGCATCCGGAAAGTCGGGAAGTTCAATTTGTGGTGAGGCACCACGTCACCAAAGAGCCCTTGGCGAACGTGCCTTACAAAATCAGGTTTGGCGACGGGCGGGTGGAGCATGGCACCACCGACAGCAAAGGCTTGACTGCCAAATACCCAGCCGAACGGGCGCGCGACGCCGAGCTTGAATTGCCAGGCAAGGCGTCGGTTTAGTGCTTGCTTTGCGTTTACTCTGACTCGCTGGTGTTCTCAAAATTGGGCACGAAAAACCGGTCTTTCAAAAGGCTCAGACCCAAGGTGTCCAACATGTCGTGCAATTGGCGCGCGGCCTTGCGGTTGCCGCGCTGGTGCTTTTTCGCGATGATCAGCTCATTTTTCATGGAATGTTCCCAACCCACCAGCTCGGTTACAGTGACCCGATAGCCGTGTGCTTCAAGTTGCAGGCAACGCAGCACATTGGTCAATTGACTGCCAAATTCGCGGGTGTGAATGGGGTGTCGCCACAACTCGACCAGCGGGGTTTTGCCCAACATCAGGCTTTTGGTTTCGCGCAGTTTGCTGGCAACCTCGGCCTGGCAGCAGGGCACCAGGGCCATGTACCTGGCTTGCTTTTTCAAGCCGAATGCGATGGCGTCGTCGGTGGCTGTGTTGCAGGCGTGCAGTGCCGTTACGATGTCAACCGTTTCAGGCAAATCGGGGTGTTCGGTGGCTTGTGCCACGGGCAGGTTGATGAATTGCATGCCCGCTGCAAAGCCCAAGTGTTCGGCCAGCGTCTGTGATTTGTCGGTGAGGTCTTGCCGGGTTTCAACCCCGGCCACCACGGCACCCTGCGGGTTTTGTTTGATGTAGAGGTCGTAAAGAATGAAACCCAGATACGATTTGCCCGCGCCATGGTCTACCAGATACAAACCGCCGTTGTTGGCTGCACGGGCTTGCTCAATCAGTGGCTCAATGAACTGGGTGAGGTGGTAAACCTGTTTCAGCTTGCGTCGGCTGTCCTGGTTCAGGGCCCCGTCGCGCGTCAGAATATGCAGGGCCTTCAACAGTTCAATCGATTGGCCAGGCTTGATTTCTGGATGTGCAGCGGGCGCTGCCTTTTTGGTGGCCTTGCTCATGCGGGCACCTGGGTCAGTTCAAGCGTATCGAGCTGCAAGGCAGTCAAATGACCACCCCACACGCAGCCAGTGTCCAAGCAATAGCCAGCGGAGTTTTGCACTTTATTCAGCGTAGACCAGTGCCCGAACAGGATCAGGTCTTCACCCCGTTCACCCGGATATTCAAACCAGGGATGCAAGCCCTCCGGAGCCACTGCCGGGTCTTCTTTGTACTTGAAATCGATTTTTCCGTCGGCGTACAGCATGCGAAGCCGAGTGCAAACATTCACGATGACGCGCAGACGATCAAATCCGGTCAGGCTGAAGTCCCAGTATTCCGGCTTGTTGCCGTACAGTTCAGCCATGAAGGATTTCCAGTCGGGGCCAGCCAACACCGCCTGCACTTCATCGGAAAAAGCCAAGGCGTTGTCGAACGACCACTGCGGCAATATGCCCGCGTGCACCATCAGGCCGCGCTGCCCGGTGGGCAAAACGGCGGGTAATTCAAGGGCGAGGGGTTGGGCGCGTAGCCAGTCAATCAACACGTCGGCGTCGGGTGCCTGCACAATTTCTTCGATGGTGTCACTTTTGTGGCTTTTGCCACTGCCGCACCACAGCGCCAACAAATGCAAGTCGTGATTGCCCAACACCACCCGCGCCTGGTCGCCAAGCGAATGGATGAATCGCAGGGTTTCCAACGATTTGGGGCCCCGATTGACCAGATCGCCCGCAAACCAAAGGGTGTCGTTTGTGGGGTTGAAGTGGATTTTGTCCAGAAGGGCAAGCAAGGGGTCCAAGCAACCTTGTACGTCTCCGATTGCGTAGTGGGTCATGACTGAATACTGTAAGAACGATTGAGGTATTATGCCCTTTTAAACAGACTACTTGCGGTTTTCAAGAGCGCCTTCCCATGACTATTTCCCCTTCCATTTTCAAAGCCTACGACATTCGCGGCATTGTCGATTCAACCCTGACTGAACAAGCCTGTTACCAGGTTGGGCGCGCGCTAGGTGGCTTGGCCAAAACCCGGGGTGTCAAAGAGGCCGTGGTGGGGCGCGACGGGCGATTGTCGGGGCCGCGTTTGTGCAAGGCGCTGGCCGATGGTTTCATGGATGCCGGTCTGGATGTGGTGGACATTGGCATGGTGGCCACGCCGCTGGTGTACTTTGCCACATACCTGCTTGGAAACGGCACGGGCGTACAAGTGACCGGCAGCCACAACCCGCCTGAATACAATGGTCTGAAAATGATGGTGGCCGGTGAAACGTTGTATGGCGACACCATTCAAGGCCTGTACAAGTGGATTGCAGACAAAAACCCGCAGCCCGACGACGAATGCCAGGTGGCGCGTGGCAGTTACAGACAACTGGATGTGTGGACTGAATACCTGAAAGAAATCACCGACGACGTCAAGTTGGCCCGACCCATGAAAATTGCCGTGGACTGTGGCAACGGCGTGGCCGGTGCTTTCGCCAAGACCTTGTACGAAGCCTTGGGTTGTGAAGTGATTGAGCTTTTTTGTGAGGTGGACGGCAATTTTCCGAATCATCACCCGGACCCTGCCCACCCTGAAAACCTGCAGGATCTGATTCAATGCCTGAAGACCACTGACGCTGAAATTGGTTTGGCGTTTGACGGCGACGGCGACCGCCTGGGTGTGGTCACCAAAGATGGCCAGATTATTTACCCGGACCGGCAGCTGATTCTGTTCGCGCGTGATGTACTGTCGCGAAACCCCGGTGAAACCATTATTTATGACGTGAAGTGCACACGCCACGTGGCCAAGGCGGTGCAGGCCGCAGGGGGCGTGCCGATGATGTGGAAAACCGGCCATTCACTGGTGAAAGCCAAACTGCGCGAGACAGGTGCACCACTGGCGGGCGAAATGAGTGGTCACATCTTCTTCAAAGAGCGGTGGTTCGGTTTTGACGACGGCTTGTACGCTGGTGTGCGACTGCTTGAAATTTTGTCGAAGTCGGACAATCCATCGCAAGTGTTGAATGGCCTGCCGAATTCTTCCAGCACGCCTGAACTGCAGTTGAAGACGGCCGAAGGTGAGAATTTCGAATTGATCAAACGCCTGCAGGCAGAGGGGCAGTTCCCCACGTCTGAACAGGTGGTGACCATCGACGGCGTGCGTGCTGAATACGCAGATGGTTTTGGGTTGGCCAGGCCTTCCAACACCACGCCGGTGGTGGTGATGCGTTTCGAAGCAGACAACCCGGAGGCGCTGGCGCGTATTCAGGGTGAGTTCAAATCGGCCATCCTGAAGCTGGCACCCACTGTTAACCTGCCTTTTTAAGGGGAAGGTAATATGACCCAGCCTGATCGCATGCCGGTGATGTTCGTCGGCCATGGCAACCCCATGAATGCCATCGAACACAATGCCTTCAGTGCGCAATGGGCTGAGTTGGGTCGAACACTGCCGAAGCCAAAAGCGATCGTGTGCCTGTCAGCCCATTGGGAAACCGAGGGGTTGAGGGTCACGTCCTCGGCACAGCCGGAAACCATTCATGACTTCTATGGCTTTCCGAAAGCCCTGTTTGATGTGCAGTACCGTGCGCCGGGCGACCCTGCACTGGCGCGTGAAATTGTCGACTTGCTGAAACCGACGCAAGTGACAGAGGACGAACAGCGTGGGCTCGATCACGGCGTTTGGGGCGTGCTTGCGCCCATGTTTCCCGAAGCCGACATTCCAGTGGTGCAGCTCAGCCTGTGGCGGGGCAAGTCGGCCCGTTACCACTTCGAGCTGGGGCAACGACTGGCAACGCTTCGAAGGCAGGGCGTGCTGGTGGTAGCCAGTGGCAACATTGTGCACAACCTTCGAACCTTTGATTTTAACGCCACCGAGGCCACCCCTTGGGCCGCTGAGTTTGACGCCAAGGTGCAGTCTGCCTTGCTCAGCCGCGATTTTGATGCCTTGGTGGATTATCAGAGCCTTGGTCAGCAGGCCACATTGGCCATTCCGAGCGCCGAGCATTATCTGCCCTTTGTGTCGGCCCTCGGACTTGTTGAGCCCGAAGACCAGATTCGATTGTTTAACCCCAAGACTTTGAGTTCAATTTCAATGACCTCGTTTTTGGCAAGTTAGGGGTTGTTGTATTCCAGATGCACTGCGCATGATGCAAACCGAATGATTTTCGGAAAGCATTGGTTTGGATTTTAAAAGACATTAAAATCAGCGCACCATTTTAGTGCTTTCTGTTTGAGCAGCATCCATGAAATTCTATTTTTCCCGCATGAAACCGAAGGGGGAATGTCCTCCCCGCAAGCCCCTGAGCAAGATATTTTGGTCCTGGGTGGGCGCATTTTTGGGCATTTCCATGGTGATGTGGCTGGGCCAGCATCCTGGCATACTCTCTGTGCATGGCGTCTTTTTGATTGGTTCGTTTGGCGCGTCGGCTGTGCTCGTTTATGGTGCGCCCACAGCGGAATTTTCTCAGCCGCGAAATCTGGTTGGGGGCCATGTGTTCTCTGCATTGGTGGGTGTGGCTGTATACATGTGGCTGGGCAGTGAGAACATGCTGGCTGGTCCAATGGCCGTGTCACTGGCGATTGTGGCCATGCATTTGACCCGCACTTTGCATCCACCTGGTGGTGCCACCGCCCTGATTGCAATCATCGGCGGCGATTCCATTCACGCCATGGGCTTTTGGTACGCAATCACCCCAGCCATGTTGGGCGCGCTGATCATGTTGCTGGTGGCGCTGGTGGTGAACAATTTGTCGTCCAACCCTTTGCGCCATTACCCCGTTTACTGGCTGTAGTGTTAAAACTGAATTTTACGCAGTGCACCCGATGCCCGGCAGTGCCGACCCGCAGTGCTTGAACTGGTGGGTTTGGGGGCAACATGCGCCTTGAAGTACTGCAGGTCGTCGTTCAATTGTTTTCGATTGCCCTCCCCATTGAGCAATCGGGATCTGTCCATGTTGTACAGCGTGTCCAGCGTTGTAACAGACAGGCCTTCCATCACCGTAGATTCCTCAAACGCTCTGCGAAACAACGAGTCCTGAGAAGACACCAGATCAATTTTGATTGACTGTTCACCATCCTGATATTGCAGCACATGGGGCCGGTTTTGATCGGGCATGGACAGACCATATTTTTCCAGAATAGCGGGGTTGTGCAGTGGGGCAAGCTCCAGATGTGCTGCGCTGATGACCAGATCAATGTCATTGGGTTGGCGGAAAGGTTTTTGGGTATCGTCCATTTGGGCTGCGTGCAAGGCCTTTGCCGCACTGCCCGCCAGTACGATTCTGCCCTGTCCGAAAAGGGCGTGAAGCCCCTTGAACAGCTTGCTCAGATTGAGGCCACCCAACAGACCTGACAGGCGGTTGGCAATGCGTGGTGTATCCGGCGATTGAGTCAGAACCGGGCTTTCAAAGCGGGTGCTGGGAGAGCCGGTTTGAGGAGTGCTTGCGGGCGATTGAGGGCTGTTGACTGAGTTGAGCATCTTGGGAATGTGAGCGTCGAAACGTCTATGTACCCTTTACTCGTCAAACGTTCAGGGCTTGACGAAATTTCTCTGTCACCTTTGTGCAACACAACAAATTGGTTCTAAGTTTTTTACTCTAATTGGCTGGCAATAATCGAACGGTCGTGCGAAAACCCAGGCGTGGTGTGCGTTGCAGCATTGTTGAGGTTTTACTCTATTTCGTGTAGTTGGATGTAACTCGTGAGTTTCGAGGAAAGCCTCGAAAAATGGGCTTGAAAGCAAAATGAACCCGTTGCACTATGAGGGCTCACATCCCTCCTCTTTTGCTTCTGAGGTTTGCCCGACTAACCATGTCGGGCATTTTTTTTGCCCGTGCAAACCGGGTGTGTTTCGGTTACGATGCCGGCATGTCGACCTATTCCATCAAAGAAATGTTTTACACCCTGCAGGGCGAAGGTGCCCAGGCAGGGCGTGCGGCCGTGTTTTGCCGGTTTGCAGGTTGCAATTTGTGGTCTGGCCGTGAAGCCGACCGCGCCAGTGCGGTGTGCAAATTCTGCGACACGGATTTTGTCGGCACCGACGGTAAGGGCGGTGGAAAATTTGGCAGTGCAACAGCGTTGGCAGACGTCATTGCCACACGGTACCAAGGCAAGGGTGGAAAGCCCTATGTGGTGTTGACTGGTGGTGAGCCGACCCTGCAGGTGGATGCGCCGCTGATTGACGCCTTGCATGCACGTGGGTTTGAAATTGCCATTGAAACCAATGGCACTTTGCCTGTACCGCCCGGTGTTGACTGGATCTGCGTCAGCCCCAAGTTTGGAAGCGAGTTGGTTCAGCGCACGGGCAATGAACTGAAGGTGGTTGTTCCGCAGCTGGGGCAAAACCTGAAAGCCCTGGCGAGCTTGACCTTTGATCACTATTTTGTACAACCCATGGACACCGCAGACCCGGCTTTGCGTGCCCTCTATCTGAAAACGGCCATTGACGTTTGCCTTGAACAGCCCCAATGGCGGTTAAGCGTGCAAACCCACAAAGCCATTGGAATGCCATGAAAGTCTTTAAACAATTTACCTTTGATGTGGCGCACCAGTTGCCGGATTGGCCCGGGCTGCATGGCCACAGTTACACCGGCGAGGTGTGGTTCGAGGGGCCTGCCACGGATGGTTATGTGGTGCCTGAAAGTGTGCTGTCAGTCGAGGTGGAGGCCGTGCGCAAGCGTCTTGACCATTCCTTTCTCAACGAGTTCATTGAGTTGCCCACCTCGGAAAACATTGCACGCTGGATTTGGACCACCTTGCGCCCGAAAGGCAACCTGGTGAAGGTGCGGGTCTTTCGGGGGTCCATCGGGTTTGGTGTTGAGTACGATCTGGAAGACGCGCAACGCGAGGGTCTGGCCTAAGCCACGGCTGCGGTCATTTGAATTTCCACTTTCCAGTCCGGGTTTAGGAGGTCTGCAACCACGCAGGCCCGAACAGGTGCACAGCCTTCAGGCACCCAGGCGTCCCACAGTTCATTGAATTTCGCGATGTGCGCCCGGTCGGTGATGAAGATGGTGCAACTCAGTATTCGCGATTTACTGCTGCCGGCTTCTTTCAGGCGTGCTTCCAGCAAACCGAGTACGTTGAGGGTTTGCCCGGCAATGTCTGCCTTGGGGTCTTCAGGCACTTCACAAAGGTAAACAGTTTGATTGTGGGTCACCGTGTCGGACCAACGCTGAGTGGTGCCTGTTCGTTCAATGGGGCTGCTCATGACTTGTTGGTTGGGTTCAAAAGGCCAGTATAGCGTTGCCAAGCGGTGTTACGGGTAATCCTTGATACGGGTTTGACAAGGTGTTCGTCTGTCGGCCGCCATTCTTGAGTACAGTCATTGTTTCAGTGGTATTTAGCAAGGAGAGCGCCATGACACTCGATGTACTCAGTTATGCAACCCAATCGGCCTCCGATGATCTTGGGCCCTTTTACGTAAAGCGTCGTGATCAGCGCGACAGCGACGTGGTGATTGATATTCTGTACTGTGGCGTGTGTCACTCTGACCTGCATCAGGCCCGCAATGACTGGGGCAACAGCAAATACCCGATGGTGCCTGGGCATGAAATCGTGGGGCGGGTTGCGTCGGTGGGTTCAGCCGTGACGCGCTTCAAAGCCGGTGACATGGTGGGAGTGGGCTGTATGGTGGACTCGTGCCAGCACTGCTCAGCCTGCGCCAAAAGCCTTGAGCAATACTGTGAAAACAAGCACACCATGACCTACAACGACGTGGATCAACACGACCAGATGCCCACGTATGGCGGCTATTCTGAAAAAATTGTGGTGTCTGAAAAATTTGTACTTCGTATTCCAGACGGTTTGGACCCCAAAGGCGCGGCACCCTTGTTGTGTGCAGGCATTACCGTGTGGTCGCCGCTGCGCCACTGGAAGGTGGGGCAAGGCACCCGAGTGGCGGTGACTGGCCTGGGGGGTTTGGGTCACATGGCCATCAAACTGGCCAAAGGCCTTGGCGCCGAGGTGACCCTGTTTACCCGATCACCCGGCAAAGAGGCTGATGCAAAGCGTCTGGGCGCGGACAAAGTGGTGTTGTCCACCGACCCTGCGCAAATGAAGGCTGTGCGCGGCAAAATTGATTTGATCATCGACACGGTGCCCTACGCCCACGACCTGAACCCCTACTTGCCCACATTGGCCTTGAACGGCACTTTGGTGCTGGTGGGTTATCTGGGGCCAGTCGACCCAGTGGTCAATTCGGTGCCCCTGATTATGGGGCGTCGCTCAGTGGCGGGCTCTGTGATTGGCGGTATTGCCGAAACTCAGGAAATGCTCGATTTCTGTGGCAAGCACAACATCGTGTCTGACATTGAAATGCTGGACATTCAGCACATCAACCAAGCGTATGAGCGCATGCTGAAAAGCGACGTGAAGTACCGTTTTGTGATTGACATGGGCAGCCTGGAGAAAGACCGCAAATCAGCCTGAGGCTGATCTGCTTTACGCTTCGGTCGCTGGTTTGCCGGCGGCCAGGCGTTTTAAGCCGGCGGGGTTTGTCACGACGAGATGCCGCTGGTTGATTTCGATCAGGGCGTCGTTTTGCAGTTTTTTCAGTGTCCTGCTGACTGTTTCCAGTTTCAAACCCAGGTAACTGCCGATTTCCTCACGGGTCATGCGCAGGTTCATTTGGCTGGATGAAAATCCACGCGCCTTTTGCCGTTCACTGAGGTTGCTGAAAAAGGCGGCAAGTCGCTGTTCGGCGCGCATGCTGCCCAACAACAGCATGACATTCTGATCCTTGATGATCTCGCGACTCATGACCCTGTGAAAATGGGTTTGCAAGGGTCTGAACTGTTGCGAGAGGGTGTCCAGCTGTTCATAGGGAATGACGCACACTTCCGAGTCTTCCAGTGCCACGGCGTCGCACATGTGCAGGTTGTTGCCAATGCCATCGAGCCCCAGAATTTCGCCAGTCATCTGGAATTCGGTGACTTGATCCGTGCCTTCTTCGGTGTTGATTCGGGTTTTGAACGTGCCAGACCTGACCGCATACAGCGATTTGAATGCATCACCCGAGTGAAACAGCGACTCACCTTTGGCAACCCGGGTGCGGGCGCTGACCAGGGTGTCAAGCTGCTCTAGTTCGTGGTCTGTCAAACCGACCGGCATGCAGAGTTCTTTGAGGTTGCAGTTCGAGCAACTCTGGCGAAGCTGCTGCAGCAGAAGCGGATCTTCTGATTTCTGAAGCATGTTCTCTGGCCGGTGGATGAGATATCAAAGTGTCTCGGGGACTATCTTATGCGCAATTGGATGATTGATCTGTTGCGAAAGAATAAATTTAGCGGCGTCTTCTGCAGGCATGGGCCGGGCAAGGCCAAATCCTTGAAGTTGCAAAATTCCTTCGTCAATCAGAAAATCGCGCTGTGCGTCGGTTTCTACGCCTTCTGCCACCACACCCAGCCCCATGGCATTGGCCATGGCCAGTACGGTTCTCGAGATGATGACGTTGTCTTGGTTGTCTGGCAGGTCGGCCACAAAAGAGCGGTCGAGTTTGATGGTTTGCACCGGCATTTTTTGAAGCAAAGACAGCGATGAATAGCCGGTTCCAAAGTCGTCAATGGACAATTCAACGCCGAGTGTGTGAAGTCTGTTCAGGTCTTCATGAATGGATTCTTCATGCTGCATCAGCACCGTCTCTGTCAGTTCCAGTTCCAGCAGGTGAGCGGCAATTCGGGTCTCTTTCAGGATAGACCGAATGGTGTCCGAAAGCCGGCCACTCATCAATTGAATGCCTGACACGTTGACCGACACGGCTATGGGCTCTTCAAGCTGGGCATTCAGCGCAGCAAGCCATTCACAGGCTTTTCGCAGTACCTGTTCACCCAGTGGCACAATCAGACCGGTTTCTTCGGCCAGGGGAATGAACTGCACCGGTGGCACCAGGTTGCCGTCGCGCCCGCGCATTCGCGCCAGTGCTTCGACAGCCATGACTCGGCCCTTGGCGTTGAATCGCGGTTGGTAGTGCAATTCGATGCGGTCCTCATTCAAGGCGTCGTGCAGGTCATTTTCCAGTTTGACCTTGATTTGCAGGTGGTCGCTCATGTCCTGCCGGAAGGTTCGGACCGTGTTCTTGCCGGATTGCTTGGCCTGGTACATTGCAATGTCTGCGTGCTTGAGCAGGCTTTCAACGTCTTTGCTGTCGTCCGGAAAGAGCGACACACCCACTGAGGCGCCCACATAAACGCGGTTCTCACCGAGGATGAAAGGCTGTTGACTGATGGCATCCACCACTTTCTTGCCCACATTGAAGGCGATGTCGCGATCGGCGATGAAGGGCAGGGTGATGACGAATTCGTCGCCAGACAGACGGGCCACGATGTCGGATTTGCGAACGACTGACGTGAGTCGGTTGGCCACGGCGACCAGCAGGTCATCGCCGCAGTCGTGACCCAGTGTGTCGTTGACGGTTTTGAATCCGTCGAGGTCGATGAACAGCAGCCCCATCCGGAAGTCCAGAACCTGATCTTCGGCCATCAGTTCAGCCAGTGTTTGCGACAGGGCCAATCGGTTGGGAAGACCGGTGAGCGAGTCGTGCGTGGCTTGGTGGTGCATCTTGCTTTCGTTTTGCTTGATGCTGTTGATGTCGGTGAAGAAGACGGACACCAGATCCTGACTGGGATAGGTTTTGACCTGATACCAGGTTTCGTCTTGCGGGTCTTGCCACTGGAACGAGGCGTGTTCGCCGTTGCCTTTGGACTCGTTGAGGTGTTTGAACAACGGTGTTTTTTTGAGGTGCGGCGCCCGGTCCCACAATTGGCGGCCCAGCAGCAAAGTGCTGTTTTTGCCCAGCAGCTCAGCACCTTTTTCGTTGATGTAGCTGATGTAGCCATTGAAATCGATGGCAAAGAAGGCGTCGTCCATCGATTCCAGGATGCTGTTGATCCGTTCTTCGCTTTTGATGAGGGCTTCTTCGATGTGCAGTTTGCTGGCTTTGCCGATCAGCAGCAGTTCGTTGCCATTGCTGGCCACGGTCCAGTCAAAGTAGACAATCCGGTTTTGTGTGTTGCGAAGCCTGAACGAACCCTCGACGGTGTCGGTGTGAAAGCGGATCTGGTTGAGCAGTCGTTTGAACTGACCGATGTCGGTGCGAAACACGATGTTGATGGCGTCTACACCGGCGAGGTCTTCCTGCTCTTGTCCAAGAAAGCGTGCCAATGAGCGGCTGACCTTGATGATTCGACCGTTGGTGTCCACTTGTAACAGCACACTGCGCGGCAGTGGGTCTTCGGGGTTGTCCGGGTCGGGCACTTCCAGCACGGCGGCCTCGGGAGGCGCCTGTATGCCGTATTCATACAGCACGCCGAAGCCGTTTTGAATCCACATTTTCAGCTGATGCCACTGGCCGTTGATGCACAGGTCCACCAGCCAGCCCTGATGATGACGCAGGGCGATGGCCAGTTCGTCGCAGACGTCCTTTCCATAACGGCGAATCAACAACTGTTCGGTGTTGGCAAAACCGATTTCCTGGCGAAATTTCTTGCTGGCGGCCAGCAATGAAAGTCGACCGCCCACCAGACCAATCAGTGCATAACGCTGGTTTTTACTTTCAAGCAGTTCGGCAACGATGGGGTCGCTCAGGGTTCGGTTCAGGCTCATACTTCAAACCGCTCCAACCGTCGATCCAGCTCTTTGATGACATCGCGGGATCGGGTAACCGTGTTGATTCCATTGCTCATGACCGAGAACACCTGGTCTGTGCGGGCTTGCATACGCTCCAGGATGCCCAGTACTTCCCAGCCTTTGCGCTGGTTGGCGTGGCCGCTTTCTACCCACTGGTGGGTGGCACGGTCGACAGACACCGACTGGTTTTCAATGGCGCTAAGGCCGGTCTTGAATGAATCCATGCGTGTCATGAACTGCTGTGTGCGCTCGGCCAGGTGGCCCAAGGCTGAGTTCAGACTTTGCAGGGTGCGGGTTTGCACTTCACCTTCGTGCTCATCGTGGGCGAGGTCTTCAACAAGGCGGTTGCAGTCGAAGGCCTGTTTGTTGATTTTGTTGAGTTGCTCAACGGACTGATTCAGCTCATTGATCAGGTCAAAGCAGTCGTCGGTCATTTTTTTGGACAATTCGGCCGTGTTTTGGCCCAGTCGGGTCTGCTTGCCCAAATGGCTCACAAATTCGCGCAGGGTGTTGGCTGCTGCATTGTTTTCATCTTGCTGACGCACGTGATCGTGACCGAGAGGTTCGGTCAGTTGGGCCATTTCCTGAATGTCGGATTTCAACATTTGAAAACCAGCCACAACGAAGGTCATGTTTTCGGCGTATTCGTTGAAGGTTTTGGCCAGGTCTGAAATTTCGCCTTTGCTGTTGGCTGCGATGGGTGTCGCAAAGTTGACCTTGCCTTTGTTGTGCAGGCGGCTGAGAATCAGCACGCTTTCATCGGCCAACGCAGCATGCACCGCCAGGCGACGCGCCAGTGGAATCATCAGGGCTGTGGCCAGCCCCAGCATGATTGCACTGGACAAGACGGGCGAGAGCAGGGTGTGTTCTGTCAGTGCGATGAAAACGAACTGGAAAAGCAGGGTGCTTGCACCCATGAGGACGATGGGCAGAGGGTTTCGGTACATCAGCAATACGCCCAGCAACACCAGCGGTGTTTCCAGTGAGAAGGGGGCGTAGTGACTGGTTTGCATGTTCAGCACGCTTGCGCCGGCAAACACCAGGGCTTGAATCACCATGCTTGAGTTGGTGCCGCCACGCAGTGCTGTCCAGCCCAGCGAGACGGCAGCGAGCGCCACCGCGATGCCCAAAATGGCCAAATAATGCGGGTTTGGAAAGGCCAGTGCCAGGCCTGCTGCGAGCGTCAGACCCGCCACTGCGGCGCACAGCTTGTCTGCATTGCGGCGGATGGCCTGCAGGGATGTTCTTTCTAGGGCACGGTTGGCATGCATGCGGCGTTCTCTTTGGGTGTATTTGTTCACTACAACCCACAGATTACTCGCCCGGATGGGCCGCTAATCGCCCGAAAAGAAACGTTTTTTAACGTTAGAACCGCTCTTCTGGCTGGAGAAGACGCCATTCACCCACGGGTAGATCCCCCAGCATGATTCGGCCAATGCGAACCCGTTTCAACCCGATAACCCGTAGACCCACCATTTCGCACATTCTGCGGATCTGGCGCTTTTTGCCCTCAGTCAGCACGAAGCGCAGCTGATCTTCGTTTTGCCAGCTGACTTTGGCCGGTTTCAAGGCCTCGCCGTCCATGCTCAGGCCGTGGCGAAGCAGTTCAAGCCCGCGATCGCCCAGTTCACCTTCGACACGAACCAGATATTCCTTTTCGACGGTGGAGTGGGTGTCGATCAGTTGTTTGGCAATTCGACCGTCTTGAGTCAGCACCAGCAGGCCGGTTGAATCGATGTCAAGCCGCCCGGCGGGCGCGAGCCCCTTGAGCATGGCGGGTTGAAAGGGAGTGCTGGTTCGGCGGTCGAACTGGTTTTCAAGTGACAGGCATTCCATGGCGGCTTTGTAGCGCCCCTCGGGTTGACCTGACACCACGCCAATCGGCTTGTGATACAGAATGGTGACCTGTTTGCCAAGCGTGTTTTTGGCTTTGGCATCCAGCTCGATTTTTGCCGTGGGCAATACTTTGGTGCCCAGTTCAGACACCACCTTGCCATCCACGCGCACCCAGCCCTTTTCGATCAGAAAATCCGCTTCACGGCGTGAACACAGACCGATGGCCGCCATGATTTTGCTGAGCCGTTGTGGCTCCGTGGGGTCCATCATGTCGATGGTGCTGGTGCCACTGACGCGGCTGCGGCGGGGCCTTACGCCTGTGGGGGCGGCGGGTCGGTCTGTGATGCGTTTCAGGGCGGGTTTGCCGACCGGTTTGGTGCCTGCTTTGGCGCGTGTGGAGGCGGGCTTCGCAGCCGGGGCTGGACTTCTGGCGGTGCGGTTGCTGGGTCTAGGGCCTGGGCCGCGGCCGCCTGCGGGTTTGTTCATGGGGGTGTTCTTTGAAAGAGGGGTACAAGTGCAAGTGCTTTGCCGCATTGTATGTGATTCAAGCGTTTGGCACAAAGTCTGCTTGCACAAAGGCACTTGTCTTAGTGCACCGTGTTGGTGCGTTGCGAATGTCATGACAGCTTCCCAGAAGATCTTCAAGGTACGTCGGCATTACAACCGTTGGGTTGCCGATCAGACCATGGAAGACTACGCCTTGCGATTTACCGCGCGCAAGGGGCGACACATGTCCATCGAGATGGTGGGTAAAACGGCCTTGGGTGCCACTGCATTTCTGGCTCTCGAGGGAATTGCTGCTGCGGTCACCATGAACGATGGCTTTGTCAACACAATTGTGGCCATGTTGACGGTGTGTCTGGTGTTCTTTGTGACCGGCTTTCCGATTGCCTACTACTCGGCCCGTTATGGGCTGGACATTGATTTGCTGACCCGTGGTGCCGGTTTTGGTTATTTGGGGTCGACCATTACCTCGCTGATTTATGCGTCGTTTACCTTTATTTTTTTTGCCATTGAGGCCGCCATTCTGGCCTCGGCGTTGAAGGCTCTGTTTGGAATTCCCCTGCCTGTGGCGTACTTCCTGTGTGCTGTGGCGGTCATACCGATTGTGACTCACGGCATTGGGGCAATCAGCAAGTTTCAGTCTGGCACGCAGGGGCTGTGGGTGCTGCTGCAGTGTGCGGCGCTCTTCGTGGTGGGGTGGCATGAGTGGGCCAGAGTTCCAGACTGGATGGCGTACGCCCCTGAGCCGCAGGCGGCGCATTTTAATGTGTTGTTGTTTGGCTCAGCGGCCTCCGTCCTGTTTGCCATGGTGGCGCAAATTGGCGAGCAAGTGGATTATTTGCGCTTTCTGCCAGAACGAACCCGTGAAAATCACCGCAAGTGGTGGTTTTGGCTGGTATTAACCGGGCCGGGGTGGGTTTTCGTGGGTCTCATTAAAATGGGGCTCGGGTCGTTTCTGGCCTATCTGGCCCTCACTGAGGGTGCCTCTGCAGCGGTTGCGGGTGACCCCACTTACATGTACCAGCGCGTGTTCGCCTACCTCACCCACTCGCCTGCGCTGTCGCTGGTTTTGGCGGGGCTGATGGTGATTGTGTCGCAAATGAAAATCAACGTCACCAATGCCTACGCCGGTTCGATTGCATGGTCCAATTTCTTTTCGCGTGTAACCCACAGTCACCCGGGGCGAGTCGTTTGGCTGGTGTTCAATGTGACCATCTCGCTGATCTTGATGGAACTGGGCATCTATCGCGCTCTGGAGGCCATTTTGGGCATATTTGCCATTGTGGCAGTCAGTTGGTTGGGCTCTTTGTCGGCTGATTTATTGATCAACAAACCCCTGGGGCTGAGCCCGTCTTTTGTCGAGTTCAAACGGGCTCATTTGTACGACATCAACCCCGTGGGTGTGGGTTCGATGTTGTTGGCTACGGCCGCTGGCTTGTTGTGCTATTTGGGTGTTTTCGGTCCGGTGCTGGCCACTTTGTCTCACTTTGTCAGTCTTGGCGTGTGTTTTGTGAGTGTGCCTGCGATTGCCTGCTTGACGCGAAGCCGCTTTTATCTGGCCCGTCAGTCCCTGGAGTTGATTCCGATCGTTGAAGAAAGGCGTCAAGCGGGTGACCAATATGTGCGTTACAAGCCGACGGTCAGCCTGACCTGCGTGATTTGTGACAATGCATTTGAGCGCGAGGACATGGCGTACTGCCCTGCCTATGAAAGTCCGATTTGCTCCCTGTGTTGTTCGCTTGATGTGAGGTGCCTGGACAACTGCAAGCCCAAGGCGCGCTTGTCGGATCAGGTGATTGCCTTCCTTCATCTTTTTTTGAGTCCCCGGTGGGTCAAGCGGGTGAATTCACGATTGGGGCGTTTTGCGGCTTTGTGGGCACTGCTTGGACTGTTGAATGCGGCTGTGTTGTCGCTGGTTTTTCGACAGTTGCATCCGGTCAACCCGAGTGAACACAGTTTGCTGACCCAAGCCATTTACATGGTCTATTTTATTTTGTTGATTGTGTCGGGTGTGGTGGCTTGGCTGTTCATCCTGGCCCACGAAAGCAGGCTGGTGGCTCAGACTGAATCGAATCGACAAACCCGCAAGCTGGTTCGTGAAATCGAGGCGCATCAGGCCACTGACGCAGCACTGCAAGAGGCCAAGGAGTTGGCTGAACGTGCGAACGAGGCCAAAAGTCGTTATCTCAGTGGCATTAGTCACGAATTAAGAACACCCTTGCAATCCATCATTGGTTACGCAGAATTGCTGCAGCAGGGGGTGGCCACGACCTTGCCGGGTGGGCGTCGGGCTGACGCGTTGGCCATTATTCAGAGAAGCGGTCTCTATCTGGCAGACCTGATTGAGGGTTTGCTGGACATTTCCAAAATTGAGGCAGGGCGACTCGCTCTGAACAGGAATCGGGTCCGTTTGCCTGAGCTGATTGAGCAGATGAGCGACATGTTTCGGGTGCAGGCGGCTGAAAAGGGCATTGAATTTGAATGCTGGGTGCAAGACCCTTTGCCGTCGGTTGTTACCACGGATGAAAAGCGACTGCGGCAGATTTTGATCAATCTGCTTTCCAACGCGGTGAAGTACACTCAACTCGGAAAGGTGTGGTTTGTCGTGAAGTACAGAAATCAGGTGGCTGAGTTTCTGATTGATGACACGGGCCCCGGCATTGATGCTGCAGACATGGATCGTATTTTTCAACCCTTTGAACGGGTTCGCAGCGTTGCAACCGCCAATTTGCCGGGCACGGGCCTGGGCCTGACGATTGTCCGATTGCTGTGCGACATCATGGGCGCAGACCTGAAGGTGAGCAGCGAGCCTGGCAAAGGAAGCCGCTTTGCCGTCAGCATGATGTTGCCTTGGGTGAATAATCCGGCCCCACAGGTGGACACTGGCACTGCGGTAATTGGATACGCCGGTGATCGAAAAACGGTACTGCTGGTTGACGATGACCCCATGCTTCGTGGCTTTTTGAGTGATCTGCTGGTGCCCTTGGGGTTTCAAGTGCTGGAAGCCCCTGATGGCGCTGCCGCGCTCGCGATGCTGGAATTCTCGACACCAGATCTATATCTGCTGGATGTGGCCATGCCCGTGATGGATGGTTTGACCTTGGCCAGGGCCCTGCGTGAGCGTGGTGTTGTGGCACCCATACTGATGTTGTCTGCCGATGTGCAGGAACAGCACCGGGACCCGGCCGCAAAGCAGGCCTACAACGACTACCTCATCAAGCCGGTCAGTGTGGCCAAGTTGCTTGAGAAAATGGGCGCGGCCCTGAATCTGAACTGGATCCATCAGGACGACTGCGCGTCTGCCACTCAGCCCGCGTGTCTGGCGCAAAAGCCAGCCCTGTCCCGAATTGCCCCCTGCGACGCCCTTGATGATTTGAAAAGCAGCTGTGAGATTGGCTATCTGCGCGGGGTCAGGAGTGCCTTGGACAGACTGGCCGCGGATGAAGCCGTGGATCAGGGTACTTTGAGACATCTGGATGAGTTGTGCCGAAACTTGCAGTTCAAAGTGTTGGCTGAATGCCTGGAAACCTTGACGACATGAACAATACGATTGAGCAGCGACGCGATGTGGTGCTGGTGGTGGATGATTCACCGGACGCCCTGAGTTTGATCAACGACACTCTGGAAGCGGCAGGCATGGATGTGCTGGTTGCCCTTGAGGGCAGGCAAGCACTGACCATCATGCGTCGAATTCGTCCGGATCTTGTGTTGATGGATGCGGTCATGCCCAATATGGATGGCTTTGAGACCTGCAAAGCCATCAAGGCGGACAGCAAGTTGGCCGCTGTGCCAGTCATTTTCATGACCGGTCTGAATGAGATCGGCGATGTGGTCAAGGGGCTTGAGTCTGGTGGTGTGGATTATCTGGTGAAGCCCGTGCGCCCCGGAGAGCTGTTGGCAAGAATGAAGGTGCACTTGAGCAATGCAAGGTTGACTCACAGTGCCCAGTCTGCACTGGACCACGCAGGGCAACATCTCTCCATGTTTAACGCGCTGGGGCATTTGCAATGGGCCACGCCCCTGGCTTATGCCCTGCTGGAAGAGGCTGGCGCCTCCAGTGCGTGGCAAATGCAGACATTGGCCCCCAAGTTGCGCGCTTGGCTTGCGCCGGGGCCCGCCCTCCACAGCGAACTGCGAATCGATGGGCCTGTCAAGGGGTTGTTGATGCGTTTTCAAGGCTTGTCAGAAAGTGGACAGGCGTTGTTCAGGCTTTGTGAGGGCAATCGCCCCGACGAAGCAGGCTTGCTAAAACAGCGACTCGGTTTGACCGAACGCGAGTCTGAAGTTTTGAATTGGGTGGCCAACGGAAAAACCAACCGGGAGGTGGCGGAAATTCTGGGGATGAGCCCCCGCACGGTGAACAAGCACCTGGAGCAGGTATTTTCAAAACTGGGTGTTGAAAATCGGACAGCTGCGGCAGGCATCGCCTTGGCAACCCTTGCGAAGGCGATTGCTTGAGGGGTGGATTTCCGGGAATGTCAGTGTGTAGGCAAATTCGCTGTTTTGCGAATCCGGTTTGGGTGGAGCTGCCGTCGGTGATGGTTTAACTGCTCGGCCATTTGGTACAGCAGATCATCACAGTAAGACAGCCCCATGCGAATGAAGCTGCTGAGCACGTTGCAGCCAAGCAGCGGATCAATTTCGCCCGCTTGAATTTGTTGAAACACTTCAAGTGCCCCCTGGTGACTCACCAATCCATGGTTCAGGAGAGCCAGTCGCCTGTTTCGGTATTCGGTCAGCATCAGTGAGGCCGGGTCGCGTGGTGTTTTGACGGGTGTGACGCCATACAGGCGTGCGCGAAGCAAATTTTCAAGGTCATGCAGGGGCTGACCCTGATTGTCAATTTCACTGGCGAGCAGGGCAATTTCGATGGACAATTTGAGAGGCACCTGAAAATTGGCAGGAAGCGGTGAGCAGGCAATGAGGGCACGCATGTAGGCATGTTCGGCCGCCGTGTCATCGCCCTTGTCGGGCAGGCTATTCAACAGTTTCTGAACAGCCCAGGGCGCCTGATGAGAGAGCCAGTGCTGGGCAAGTTCATAGGTTGGCAGATTGTCAGCGGGATGATTGCCCGACACAAGCCTGAAGTGTTGGCTCAGCCGAAACACCCTGAGGAATTCGTGTTGCTCGAAGCCGAACTCGGGGTGACTGAAAAGTTGCTCCAGCACTGCCAGTGAGATATTTCCAGTGGTCAAGGTTTCTTGAAGCGCCAGGGGGTGTTCGTTCAAAACCGTTGCCAGACAGGCATGCATCACAAGCAGTTCACGCTGCATGTTTTCAGTGCGTTTTGGTCCCAGTGACAGAAGGGCCTGTTGCACCAACCCCGGTATTTGTGCCCGTGCCGGTGCCGGTGCATCGACCGCAGAGGCTGGTTTGTTGTGAGTGGATTTGCTGTTGAACAGCTTGCGCAGCCCAAGTAGGGCGTTTTTGAATTCAGGGGTGGCCACGGCAGAGTCCCGTTTCGTTCGGAATGCTTCTGAGTGGCAATCCAATTCTGAAAATTCCATTGAATCCAAAGCATTTTTTAAATGAGGTACGTCATTTGACGTAGTGCCTTGCGTCAATTCGCGCATGGTTCAAATCAGGGGCGCTGACCAACAATGGGGGGTCGAAGTTTTGATCAACCTGATTTGAGGCGAATACGATGAACATGAAAAAACTGGCGTTGAGCCTGGCGATTGCGGCAGGCGCTGCCACGGCGTCATTGGCGGCCCATGCGGCAGACACCATCAAGGTGGGCGTACTCCATTCCTTGTCTGGCACGATGGCAATTTCTGAAAGCACCTTGAAAGACACGGTGCTGATGATGATTGATGAGCAGAACAAAAAGGGGGGCTTGCTGGGCAAGAAGCTGGAGCCTGTGGTGGTAGACCCGGCTTCAAACTGGCCCTTGTTTGCTGAAAAAACCCGCGAGCTGATCAGCAAAGACCACGTGTCTGTGATCTTCGGATGCTGGACATCAGTGTCGCGCAAATCCGTTTTGCCCGTGTTGCAAGAATTGAACGGTCTTTTGTTCTACCCCGTGCAATACGAGGGTGAAGAGTCTTCCAAAAACGTGTTTTACACCGGTGCAGCACCCAATCAACAGGCCATTCCGGCGGTGGATTATCTGATGAAGGATCTGGGCGTGAAGCGCTGGGTACTGGCCGGAACCGACTATGTGTACCCGCGCACGACCAACAAGATTCTGGAAGCCTATTTGAAATCCAAAGGCGTGAAGGACAGCGACATCATGATCAATTACACGCCGTTTGGGTATTCAGACTGGCAGTCGATTGTTTCTGACATCAAGAAGTTTGGCAGCGCTGGCAAAAAGACGGCCGTGGTTTCAACCATCAATGGCGACGCCAACGTGCCGTTTTACAAGGAGTTGGGCAACCAGGGTATTTCATCTCAGGACATTCCTGTGATGGCGTTCTCGGTGGGTGAAGAAGAGCTGTCTGGCATCGACACCAAACCGCTGGTGGGCCACCTGGCCGCATGGAATTACTTCGAGAGCGTGAAGACGCCCGAGAACAAGGCCTTCATCAAGGAATGGCACGCCTTCACCAAGAACCCCAAGCGCACGACCAATGACCCCATGGAAGCCACTTACATCGGTTTCAAGATGTGGGTGCAAGCCGTTCAGAAAGCCGGCACCACCGATGTGGACAAGGTTGAGCAGGCCATGATTGGTCAGAAGGTGAAAAACCTGACTGGTGGCATGGCTGAAATGAACAAGAACCACCACCTGAGCAAGCCAGTGCTGATCGGCGAAATTCAGGGCAATGGTCAGTTTCAGGTGGTGTCTGAAACCAAAGGCACCGTGCCCGGTGACGCCTGGTCTGATTACCTGCCTGGTTCCAAAGACCTGATTGCCGACTGGACTCCACCCATCATGTGCGGCAATTACAACGTCAAAACCAAGAAGTGCATTGGCCAGAAGTTCTGACGAGGAACCCAGTGAAACGATTCGCCCTGACAACCCTGTTCAGCTTGTGGCTGGTGTGTGGCGCAGCCCATGGACAAAGTGCCGCGCCTCAGCCCCCGCTGGCAGAACTGATGCACCAGCTGGCCACGGCCAGTCTGGGTGATTCCCCCGCGCTGGTGGCGCAATTGGATGAAAAAGGGGGTGACGCCATGTTGCCTCTGTTTCAGGCCATGCGCGATGGCAGCCTGTATTCTGTGGACACCACCCACGACCTCGTGATTGAGCAGGATCAGGGCAATCAATCCCTTTTTGTTGACGCACTGACTGGCAAGCCTGTCCAAGACGTGACAAGCGATGATGTGTCGGCTGTACCGGTCAACAACCTGTTAAGAGGCCAGCTTTCGCTGCTGATCTCGAAAATTCAAATTCATTCGCCCAACCCCAAGGTGCGCCAAGAGGCTGTGTTTTCACTGTTGGCTGACTTGAATCCGACCCTGATTCAGACCCTGGAGGAGGCCCGCATCCATGAAAAAAGCAGCGGTGTCAAAGACGCCATGGACCTGGCGCTTGCCATGAACACGGCGGTTCATTCTGCCAAACCCGTAGAACGTGTGAATGCCATTGAGAAGCTGGCAGGCAGCCAGCGTGGTGAGGTTCGAAATCTCTTGAATCGCCTGAAGGCAGACCCCTCACAGCCGCAGGTTCAGGCCGCTGCTGTGGAGGCCTTGAAGAAAATCAAGTTCAAAAGTGATCTGTATGGCATGGTCGACACACTGTTTTTTGGACTAAGCCTGGGCTCGGTGCTGTTGTTAGCGGCCATTGGTTTGGCCATCACCTTCGGTGTGATGGGCGTGATCAACATGGCGCATGGCGAGATGATGATGTTGGGCGCTTACACCACCTACGTGGTTCAGTTGGCCATGCCCAATCACATTGATGAGTCTCTGTGGGTGGCCATTCCGGCGGCCTTCGTAGTGGCTGGCGCAACCGGTGTGTTGATCGAACGGTGCGTGATCCGGTTCTTGCACGGCAGACCCCTTGAAACTTTGCTGGCAACCTTCGGCATCAGCCTGGGGCTGCAGCAGGCGGTGCGTACGGTGTTCTCGCCGCTGAACAGGCAAGTGCAGGCACCAAGCTGGATGAGCGGCTCGGTGGAAATCAATCCCGATCTGTCGATCACCCTGAACCGGCTTTGCATTCTTGCCTTTGCGCTCATCGTGTTTTTTCTGTTGCAACTGGTGTTGAAAAAGACATCGTTGGGTTTGAATGTGCGCGCGGTCAGCCAGAACCGCAACATGGCCAAGTCCATGGGCATCAAGACTGACCGTGTCGACGCCATGACATTTGGCCTGGGCTCCGGCATTGCGGGCATTGCCGGCGTGGCGTTGAGCCAGTTGACCAATGTGGGGCCAAATCTGGGCCAAAGCTACATCATCGATTCGTTCATGGTGGTGGTGTTTGGCGGTGTGGGTAATTTGCTGGGCACCCTGGTGGCTGCATTCACCTTGGGTGTGGCCAACAAGTTTCTTGAGCCGGTCACCGGTGCGGTGCTGGCCAGCATTCTGGTGCTGGTGTTCATCATCTTGTTTATCCAGAAGCGCCCCAAAGGGTTGTTTCCACAAAAAGGCAGGGCCGCCGAATGAATTCCGTGCTGAACTTTTTTACGAAGCCAAGGCAGCCCGACTCGACCGTGATGCCGTTTGTTGTGGTGCTTACATTGGCCACCACGTTCTTTGCCCTGTGTAATTTGCTGGTGCCCGCAGGGTCGGTTTTCCACGTCAGCACCTACACCATCACCTTGCTGGGCAAATATCTGAGTTACGCCCTGTTGGCTTTGGCGGTGGACGTGGTGTGGGGCTATTGCGGCATATTGAGCCTGGGCCACGGCGCCTTTTTTGCGCTTGGCGGCTATGGCATGGGCATGTACCTGATGCGCCAGATTGGCACGCGGGGGGTTTACGGCAATCCGGTGTTGCCTGACTTCATGGTGTTTCTGGACTGGAAAGAGTTGCCCTGGTATTGGCTGGGCATGAATCACTTTCCGTTTGCCATGCTGATGGCGCTGCTGGTGCCCGGCTTGCTGGCGTTTGTATTTGGCTGGCTGGCCTTTCGATCCAGGGTAACCGGGGTGTACTTGTCGATCATGACCCAGGCGCTGACCTACGCCATGATGCTGGCCTTCTTCCGCAACGAGATGGGGTTTGGTGGCAACAATGGCTTGACTGACTTTAAGGACTTGCTGGGGTTCGATCTGCAAACCGACGGCATGCGGGTGTCATTGATGGTGGTGACCGCCCTGTTGCTTGCACTGGCATACCTGTGCAGCCATTTCATCATGAAGTCGCGCTTTGGCAAAGTGATCGTGGCCATTCGCGACGGCGAGCCCCGAGTGCGGTTTTTGGGCTATCGCACCGATTTGTACAAGGTGTGGTTGTTCGTGTATTCAGCATTGCTGGCGGCTGTGGCGGGGGCCATGTACGTGCCGCAGGTGGGCATTATCAACCCAGGCGAGTTTTCACCAGTTAACTCGATTGAAATTGTGATCTGGGTGGCTGTGGGTGGCCGCGGCACGCTGTATGGCGCCGTGGTGGGCGCATTGCTCGTGAATTACGCCAAAACACGGTTTACCGCGATCTTGCCCGACGGCTGGCTGTTTGCACTGGGCGCCCTGTTTGTGCTCGTGACCCTGTTTTTGCCCAAGGGGTTGGCCGGTTTGCTGCAGGAACGGGTGAACCGCAGACCGGGTAAAACCCCTTTGAATGAGGTGCAGGCATGAACGCAATGCGCTGGCCCACTGAGGTGGCCTCTGCCGACGAACTCGATCTTTCACATGAGTACATTTTGTATGTGGAGGGGGTGAGTGTCAGCTTTGATGGCTTCAAGGCCTTGAACGATTTGAATCTGTACGTGAAGGCGGGCGAGTTGCGTTGCCTGATTGGTGCCAATGGTGCCGGTAAAACCACCCTGATGGACGTGATTACCGGAAAGACGCAGCCAGATGGGGGCAATGTGTTTTTCGGCCAGAACATCAACCTGCTGGCGCGCAGTGAAGCAGACATTGCGCAACTGGGCATTGGTCGAAAGTTCCAAAAGCCCACGGTGTTCGAGGCCCATTCTGTGCTGGACAACCTCGAGATGTCGCTGAAGGCAAACAAGGGCATTTGGTACAACCTGTTTGCCAAACTGAGTGCCGTGCAGCGCGACAAAATTGACGAGGTACTGTCGATCATCGGCTTGCAGCAACAACGCCACATGCTGGCGGGTGCCTTGTCGCATGGTCAAAAGCAATGGCTTGAAATCGGGATGCTGCTGGTGTCTGACCCGCTGTTGTTGCTCATTGACGAGCCGGTGGCCGGCATGACTGGACAGGAAACAGAGCGCACCGCCGAATTGCTAACCGGGCTTGCGGGCGAGCGCACCGTGATCGTTGTGGAACACGACATGGAATTTGTGCGCAGCATTGCGCGAACCGTGACTGTGTTGCATCAGGGCAGTGTGCTTGCACAGGGCACGATGGATCAGGTGCAAAGCAATCGCTATGTGATCGAAGTGTATCTGGGAGAAGAGGCATGATCACCTTCCAGCAGGTTAATCAGCTGTATGGCGGCACCCAGATTTTGTGGAATCTGGACCTGGAGATCCGCAAGGGCTCGTGCACCTGCATCATGGGCAGAAACGGTGTGGGCAAAACCACGCTATTGAAATGTCTGATGGGTTTGCTGCCTGTGGCGGCGGGTGAAATTTGTTTGGGTGACACCGTGCTGAACAAAGTGTCTGCCGAGCAACGGCCTTATCTGGGCATTGGCTATGTGCCCCAGGGTCGGGAGATCTTCCCCATGTTGACGGTTGAAGAAAACCTGAGGCTGGGGCTGCCCGTGCGGCAGGACAAGGCGCGTCAAATTCCTGACAAGATTTTTGAATTGTTCCCAGTGTTGGGCGACATGCTGAAACGCCGTGGCGGCGACCTGTCGGGTGGCCAGCAGCAGCAATTGGCCATTGGTCGCGCCCTGGTGATGGAACCCACCGTGCTGATATTGGACGAGCCGAATGAAGGCATTCAGCCCAATATTGTTCGGCAAATTGGCGACGTCATTCTGAAACTGAATGAGACCGAGGGTCTGACTGTGATTCTGGTCGAGCAGAAGCTGGGTTTTGCGCGGCGGGTTGGCAAGGAGTTTCGCCTGATGGAGAAAGGGCGCGTGGTGGCCAGCGACACCATGGACAAACTCAGCGATCAGCTCATCAAGCAACATCTGGCGGTGTAAGGGCGATACCCATGAACAGCCCGGCAGAACCTTGGCGACACACCCTTGATCACCCAGCCATGAGTACTTGGAATGCTCGGCTGGAACTGGATTTTCAGCGCACAGCGCGGGGCACGGTGTTAAGCCGAAACAGGCGGCAGGGGCCCTTGTACGTTCAAAAGCCGTTCTACCCGGAGGGAGCCGACCTGGCGCATGTGCTGTTGCTGCATCCGCCTGGCGGCATGGTCTCTGGCGACACCCTGGAGCTGGAGATGACGCTGGCGCAGGACGCAGGCGCGCTGTTGACCACGCCGGGGGCGGGTCGAATGTATCGCATGCGACCTGACGGGTTGGTGCAAACCCAGCGCAATCACTTGCGCGTGGCCAAAGGGGCAAGCCTGGAATGGCTGCCTCTGGAGACGATTGTCTATCCAAAGGCACGCGTTCATGGCCGAACCGCGTTTGAACTGGAAGCGGGTGCAAGCCTGTTCGCCTGGGAAGTGTGCTGTCTTGGCTTGCCCGCCAGCCATGCGCAATTCGACGAGGGAGAGGTGGATCAAACTTTCAGCGTGCATTGCGAGGGTCGCTTGCGTCTGAAAGAGCGAATTTTGATCGACAACAACAGCCGTGAGCTGATGGAGGCAACGGTTGCCTGGCAGAGCCAGCCGGTGGTGGGACTTTTTCTGGGCGGCCCATGGCCTGAGCCGCTGAGCGAACAGGCGATGGACACCTTGCGCGCGCATTGCGAGGCTTTGCCTTCCAGTCATTTGGCCACGGTCACTGAAATTGAAGGCTTTGTGCTTGCCCGATACCTGGGCCCCTGCAGTGAACAGGCGCGAAACCTGTTTGCCCGGTTGTGGACTCTGTTACGCCCAGGTTTGTTGGGTAGGGCGGCCTGTCCTCCGCGCATTTGGCGCACTTGAAACACATTGCAGACGATGAAGGGATCAAACCATGGACCTGTTGCCCCGTGAGAAAGACAAATTGTTGCTGTTTACTGCCGCCTTGCTGGCCGAGCGCCGCCTTGGCCGCGGTTTGCGCCTGAATTATCCCGAGGCTGTGGCTTACCTCAGCATGGAGATCATGGAGGGCGCGCGCGATGGCAAAACCGTGGCTGAGTTGATGAATTACGGTCGAACCCTGTTGAGTGCCGATCAGGTGATGGACGGTGTGGCGGATTTGATTGCCGAGGTGCAGGTTGAGGCCACTTTTCCGGACGGCACCAAGCTGGTGACTATTCACAACCCCATTTGGTAGAAGGAGCCCTTGCATGAAGCCAGGTGAAATCTTGGTCGCTGAAGGCGACCTGACCATGAATGAAGGACGACGTTGCGTCAGCGTGCGCGTTGAAAACACGGGGGACCGGCCAGTGCAGGTGGGTTCGCATTATCACTTTTACGAGGTGAACCCGGCTTTGCAATTCGACCGTGCACTGGCCTATGGCTGCCATTTGAACATCATTTCCGGCACGGCCGTGCGGTTTGAGCCAGGCCAGGGAAGACAGGTGGAACTGGTTGAGTACGCCGGCAAGCGCGAGGTGTATGGCTTTCGCGGTGAGGTAATGGGCCCGCTGACAGCGCCAGCCAAGGGAGCCAAGCCATGAGCCTGAAAGTAGACCGCACCAGTTATGCCCAGATGTTCGGCCCCACCACCGGAGACCGAGTCCGACTGGGCGACACCGAGCTGGTCATACAGGTCGAAAAAGACTTCACCGTGTATGGCGATGAAGTCAAATTCGGAGGGGGCAAGGTCATTCGAGACGGCATGGGCCAAAGCCAGGTGTCTTGTTCAGAGTCACTTGATCTGGTGATCACCAATGCACTGGTACTGGATCACTGGGGCATCGTCAAAGGCGATGTGGGCGTCAAGGACGGGCGTATTGTTGGTGTTGGCAAAGCGGGCAACCCGGACGTGCAAGACGGTGTGGGGCTCATCATCGGCCCCGGCACCGAGGTGATCGCAGGTGAAGGCCATGTGTTGACGGCCGGTGGCATTGACGCCCACATTCATTTCATTTGCCCCCAGCAAATTGATGAGGCCCTGATGAGCGGCATCACCACCATGGTAGGCGGTGGAACCGGGCCTGCCACCGGCACCAACGCCACCACCTGCTCGCCAGGGCCATGGTACATCGGCAAAATGCTTCAGGCCACCGACGGGTTGCCCATGAATTTCGGATTCCTCGGCAAGGGCAACGCGAGTCTGCCCAAGGCACTGGAAGAACAACTGGAGGCAGGTGCCTGTGGCTTGAAGCTGCATGAGGACTGGGGCACAACGCCAGCTTCCATCGACAATTGCCTGAGTGTGGCGGAAAGGTACGACGTACAGATTGCCATACACACTGACACGCTGAATGAATCGGGCTTCGTCGATGACACCATCGCGGCCTTCAAAGGCCGGGTGATTCACACCTATCACACCGAGGGTGCAGGCGGCGGTCATGCGCCAGACATCATCAAGGCTTGCGCTTACCCCAATGTGCTGCCCTCGTCGACCAACCCGACCCGCCCTTACACCGTCAACACGGTGGATGAGCACCTGGACATGCTGATGGTGTGCCATCACCTGGACACCAGCATTCCGGAAGATGTGGCATTTGCCGATTCAAGAATTCGCAAAGAGACGATTGCCGCCGAGGACATTCTCCACGACCGTGGCGCGTTTTCCATGATTTCCTCGGACAGCCAGGCCATGGGCAGGGTGGGCGAGGTCATCACCAGAACCTGGCAAACCGCGCACAAGATGAAGGTGCAGTTCGGGTTGTTGCCTGAAGACGAGGCCCTCGGCGCAGACAACTTCAGAGCCAAGCGGTTTATTGCCAAATACACCATCAACCCGGCCATTGCCCACGGTATCGCCCATGAAGTGGGTTCCATTGAACCCGGCAAGCTGGCCGATCTGGTGCTGTGGAAGCCAGCCTTTTTCGGGGCAAAGCCGGCCATGATCATCAAGGGCGGGATGATCGCTGCCGCCCCCATGGGCGATCCCAATGCCTCTATTCCGACCCCTCAGCCCGTGCATTACAGGTCCATGTTTGGTTCATTTGGTCAGGCACCTGCCGCCATCAGTGTCACCTTTGCCTGTCAGGCCGCCATCGACGGGGGTGTTGCAGCAAAGCTGGGTTTAAAGCGCAGGCTGGTGCCCTGTAAAAACACGCGCACGATTGGCAAAGCCGACATGGTGCACAACCATTGCTTGCCCAACATCACCGTGGACCCGCAAACCTATGAAGTGCGTGCCGACGGCGAACTGCTGACCTGTGAGCCCGCCACCGTATTGCCGCTGGCGCAACTGTACAACCTGTTTTGAGGACCTGAGCATGCTTGAAATTACACAAAGGCTGGGCACCGATTGCCAGAGCGACATTGACGACGTGGTGTGTTTGACCCATGAGCAACGTGAACGCGGGCGATTGCGTTTAACCGGTCAAAGCGGCGATGAAGTGCGCCTTTTTCTGGAGCGGGGCAAGCCCCTGCTGGTGGGCGAATACCTGCGAAGCACTTGTGGAAAAACAGTGTTGGTTCAAGGGGCCATTGAACCGGTGGTGACGGCCATCGCGCCCGATTGGGAATCCTTTTCCAAAGCCTGTTACCACCTCGGCAATCGCCATGTGAAAGTCCAGATTGGTCACCTTTGGTTGCGCATGCAGCCTGATCACGTGCTTGAAGACATGCTCGTCTTGCTGGGCCTCTCCTTGCAGCAGGGGCATGCGGTTTTTGTGCCCGAAAGTGGCGCCTACGCAGGGCTGGGCGGCGGACACCATCACAGCCATGGCGAATCCCATTCGCACAGCCACGCATGATGAAAGGGACAAAAGGCCCTAGCGATGGCCTCACATTGATGCGTTTGATGCATCTGTCCAGCGTGGGGCTACCCGTGGGCGGGTATTCGTTCTCCCATGGACTCGAGTTCGCGCTGGACGCCCGTTGGCTGAACAACGCTGACCAGATTGAGCAGTGGATCACCGTGCAATTGCTTCACGGACTTGCCCGAGTGGACTTGCCCGTTCTGCTGAATGTGATGCGCGTGCTGGACAACTCACCGAATGTGCAAACCGACAAAGCCCGCAATCTCATGAACCAGGCCGGTCCTCTGCACCTGCTTCAACCCTGGAATGATTTGGCGCTGGCCTGTCGCGAGAGTCGCGAACTTCGAATGACGGATGCCGCCATGGGCAATGCCCTGGCCAAGCTCTTACCCGCGTTGGGTCTGCCTTGTTTGCCCGCTCAGCCCGGGTTTGACTGGAGCTTTCCGGTGTTGTTTGCGTGGGCCAGCCAGGCCTGGGCCATCGAACCCCACCATGCAGCCTGCGGTTACGCCTGGAGCTGGCTGGAAAACCAGGTGACTGCCGCCACCAAGCTGCTGCCCTTGGGGCAAACGCAGGCGCAGGCCTTGCTGGCCAGTTGCCAGTATTCCGTACCCCAGGCGGTGGCCTTGGCCGCCACGCTGGGTGAAGACGACATAGGCGCAAGCCTGCCGGCATTGGCTGCGGCCAGTGCCCGCCACGAAACCCAATACACCCGGCTATTCCGGTCCTGAACTGTTTTGTCAAGAAGGAGAACACACCATGAACAAACCTGCACAAACCCTGCGCGTAGGCGTAGGCGGCCCGGTGGGGTCCGGAAAAACATCGCTGTTGAAGTCACTGTGTTTTGCCATGCGAGACCATTACAACCTGGCCGTGGTCACCAACGACATTTACACCAAGGAAGATGCGAATTTTCTGACCACACACAAAGCTTTGCCAGCCGATCGGATCATCGGGGTTGAGACTGGGGGCTGCCCCCACACCGCCATCCGGGAAGACGCGTCCATGAACCTGGCTGCTGTGGACGAGCTGATTGCCCGCCATGGACCGCTCGATTTGGTGTTCGTGGAAAGCGGGGGTGACAATCTGAGCGCCACGTTCAGCCCTGAATTGAGCGATCTCACCTTGTATGTCATTGACGTGTCCGCGGGTGAAAAAATTCCACGCAAAGGTGGGCCAGGCATTACCAAGTCGGATTTGCTGATCATCAACAAAACAGACCTGGCACCCATCGTGGGCGCTTCTCTTGAGGTGATGGACACCGATGCGCGGCGGATGCGGGGCAGCAGGCCTTTCGTGTTTTCCAATCTGAAAAAAGCCCAGGGCCTGGACGACATCATTGCATTCATCGTCAAAGAGGGCATGTTGCCAGAAAAAGTGTTGCCACCCGCCGTGGCTGTGGTTTGAACCAGAAGGAGCAATGAACCATGAAAAGATCAAAATTAATCGCCTTGGCGGCCCTCATTCTGCTTGGCCCAGTGACTGCTGGCGCACACCCTGGCCATGTTGAACACCTTGCACAAATGGGCTGGCTGCAAAGCGCAGTTGCCGGTTTTGTGCATCCGTTCACCGGGCTTGATCATCTTCTCGCCATGTTGGGCGTTGGCGCACTGGCAGTGCGTCAGCGCAGTGCCCGCATTGCGCCGTTGGTATTCAACAGCCTGCTTGTACTGGGTGGTTTGCTGGGTCTGATGGGGTTTGGTATGCCGTTTGTGGAAGGCGGAATTGCAGTGTCATTGCTGGTTGTGGCTGTTGCGCTGGCGGTCGGCCACCAACTGAATGGTCGGCTGCTGGCATTCGTTGTGGGTGGGTTTGGGCTGTTTCATGGCGTGGCTCATGGCATGGAAATGCCGACCGCAGCCACCAGTGAACTTTTCCTGGCGGGCATGCTCTTGGGTAGTGTTGCCTTGCAGATTGTTGGCTTTACTTTGGCCAAGTGCGTTGCGCTAGCCTATTCCGTCGAGCGATTCTATCTTGGCTAGCGTGTTCACCAGGTCTGTGAAGCGTTCACCCTGAACCACCACATGGGCTTTTAATAACGAGGCCGCCCGCTGTTCCTGGTGCGCGGCTATGGCATCCAACACTTGCTGATGTTCATCAAACGATTTGCGCAGCCGGTATTTGACTCTTAATTGCAAGCGTCTGTAGGTGCGAAGTTTACGTTGCAGACCACTGGCCTGCTCGGTTAAAAATGCATTGCGGCTGAAAGTGTAAATCAGGTGATGGAAATGTTCATTGGCATAGAAATAGGCATCGCTGTCGGAGACGTCGGCTGCCTGTCTGCATTTTTCGTGGGCCTGCCCAAGCAGTTTAAGTTCTTGAGGACCGATGCGTCGCGCTGCGAGCCTGGCGCACATAGCCTCAAGTTCAGCCATGACCTCAAACATTTCAGTCAGTCGCTCAGGCGTGATTTGAACAACAACAGCGCCTCGTCTTGGACGGTATTCCACCAATCCTTCTCCCGCCAACATGGAGATTGCCTCGCGAATTGGCGTACGTGACACCTGAAATCGTTCAGCCAATTCTGTTTCGTCGAGGTGCGTCCCTGGGCTTAGGGTACCAGTTGCAATGTCCTGTTCTATTTCGTCTCTTAATCTGTCTGACAGCTTGCTCATGGCGTGATGAATTGTTTGTTAGGCAGAGTGTAACTGCTTAGGGTAAACGAGAGTGTTTTTTGTATACATAAAACGCTTCTAATTATACAAAATTAAATTGCTTGAATAACAAGCAAATTTCCAACCAAAAGAGAGGAGTGTGAAATAAGCATGGATCGTCGAGATTTTATGAAAATCGGCACCGGGGCCGCTTTAAGCGCGGGCATTGGTGGCTTACCGTCTTGGGCTTGGGCACAACAAGCCAGTTTGAAGATTTCGCACCAGTTTCCGGGTGGGACGCTAACAGAAGGTGATTTCCGCGATCGCTTGTGTCGTCAGTTCGCACAGGCTGTCGAAAAAAAGACAGCTGGTGCTCTGAAGTGCGCGGTTTATCCGGGTTCTTCACTGATGAAAACCAACGCGCAGTTCTCCTCTATGCGCAAAGGTGCGCTGGACATGTCATTGGTGCCGCTTTCTTACGCTGGTGGAGAGGTGCCTGAGACCAATATTGGTCTTATGCCGGCCTTGGTACCTAGCTACGAAGTTGGGACTGCCTGGAAAACGTCAGAGGCTGGCAAGTTGCTTGCCAAAACTCTGGATGCCAAAGGCGTGATGATTGTTAGCTGGATATGGCAGGCCGGTGGTGTGGCCAGTCGCGAGCGTCCTCTTGTTTCTCCTGATGATGCAAAGGGGCTGAAAGTACGCGGCGGCAGCCGGGAAATGGACATGGTGTTAAAGACAGCGGGTGCGTCGGTTATCTCTCTGCCATCCAATGAAATTTACGCTGGCATGCAGACCGGTGCCATGGACGCAGCCATGACCTCATCGACCAGTTTTATGTCTTTCAAACTGGAGGAGCTTGCCAAACATTTGACCTCCGGTCGCAACCGCACTTACTGGTTCATGCTGGAACCTCTGATGATTTCCAAGGACGTGTTTAGTCGTCTGCCCAAAGCGCAGCAAGACGCCATCATGGAAGTGGGGTTGGCCATGGAAAAGTTTGGCACCGACGCTGCAAAGGCTGACGACGTTGCATGTGCTAATTTGTATGCCAAAGCGGGTGCCAAAGTGTATGACATGGACGATGCCATTCTGAAGAAATGGCAGGACATCGCGCGCGAAACAGCCTGGAAAGATTTTGCCAATCGCAATGAGTCCTGCAAAGCGTTGATGAACGCAGCGATGAAGCTGATATGAGTCACGGGTTCGAGATGAAGCCGGCGCAAGCCGCCGAAATCGAACCTGGCATGCCCGCATTTTTGATGCCCTTGGCCCGCTTGATGTTGTGGGTTAACAAGGTCATGGTGATTGTGGGCATGCTCGGTTTACTGGCCGCCTCATTGATTCTGACATACGGTGTTGTGGGGCGTTTTCTGTTTAACCTGTCGACTGATTGGCAAGACGAAGCCTCTGTGTTTTGTTTGGTCGGTGCCACTTTCTTGAGTGGTGCATTCGTACAGTCCCTGCGTGGACACATTGGCATTGAAGCCGTGGCGGGCGTCTTGCCCAAAAGCTTGAACAAGTTGCGCTTTGCGCTGGTCGATGTGTTTTCGCTGGGATTCTGTGCTTTTTTCACCTGGAAGTCCTGGACCCTTTTCCATGAGGCTTTTGTGGATGGTCAGACCACCTCGTCAACCTGGGCACCACCTCTGTCCATTCCTTATGGTTTGATGGCCATGGGGATGACTTTGCTGACTATTCAATTGACGCTTCAGGCGGTGGCTCGCCTTCGTCTGCTCTTCATAGGATCTGATCAATGAGCATGGTTACGCTAGGACTGCTATTCACAGCGGTCACTTTTTTTGTCATGTTCTCCGGAGCGCCCATTTCATTTGCGTTGGGCGGTGTTGCCGTAATTTTTATGTATTTTTTCATGCCGGAAAGCGCACTGGATACAGTGACGCAAAATGTCTATGAGGAAATGGCCAGTATCACGCTATTGTCGATTCCCCTTTTTATTTTAAAAGGGGCCGCAATCGGCAAAAGCAGGGCAGGTCAAGACCTCTACGCAGCCATGCATGTGTGGATGGCCAAAATTCCTGGCGGTCTGGGTATTGCCAATGTGTTTGCGTGCGCACTGTTTGCTGCGATGGCTGGTTCAAGCCCGGCAACGTGTTCAGCCATTGGAAGTGCAGGAATTCCTGAAATGCGCAAGCGTGGCTATTCACCCGGCTTTGCTGCAGGCATCATCGCAGCGGGCGGTACCTTGGGTATTTTGCTGCCGCCTTCAATCACGATGATTCTGTACGCCGTTGCAGCTGAACAGTCTTTGGGTCGATTGTTTCTGGCTGGCATCGGGCCAGGTGTATTGCTGGTCAGCCTTTTTGCAGGCTTTGCGGTGTTTCAGTATTCCAGAGAATACACAAGGGCCAAAGCGGTGTTTCAGAGCACTGGCCAAGACTCCGCCATGTTGATTGAAGAACATTTCACCCTCCGTCAAAAATTTGAAATGATGCCGAGGGTGGGGCCTTTTGTAATTCTGTTGATTGGTGTGATGGTTGCATTATATGGAGGCTATGCAACACCATCCGAGACGGCTGGATTGGGCGCATTGCTGGCACTTGCACTGATTGCGGTGGTTTATGGTGTATGGAGAATCAAGGACGTCACCCCCATACTGCAGAGCACCTTGAAAGAATCGACCATGTTGATGTTCATTATTGGCATGTCGCTGCTTTTCTCGTACGTGATGAGCTATCTTCACATCAGCCAGTCAGCCGCTGAATGGATTGTCAGCATGCATTTGTCGAAATGGGTGTTGCTGGCCACCATTCTGTTTCTCGTCATTGTGCTGGGCTTTTTCCTGCCGCCTGTCAGCATTATTTTAATGCTGTCGCCGATCGTACTGCCGCCCTTGAAAGCAGCAGGGTTTGATCTGGTTTGGTTTGGAATTTTGATGACGATCGTGATGGAGACTGGCTTGATTCATCCGCCGGTCGGCTTGAATATTTTCGTGATCAAAAATATTGCGCCGGACATTCCTTTAAACGAAATCATATGGGGTGTACTGCCGTTCGTTGTGCTCATGTTGCTGTCCGTGGTCTTGATTTGCATATTCCCGCAAATCGCGACGGCTTTGCCGGATGCTGTCATGGGTGCCGTTAATGCTGGATGAGGGTTAACGCTTCATTCGTGTGTTCACAAGTGCGGCCAGTTCGGGATTGTGGTGTGGGTCAGCCTCGTCGCTGAGCCCAACCACAACGCCCGATCGGTCTTCAGCTGTTTTGTTTTGACTCATCTTCCATTTGCCCTCGATTTCATGAATAACAATCTCGAGGCCTACGATACCCTTTAGCTGCACCGCCAGAAAATCAGGCGGTGCGTCATCCAGGTGCCAGGGCTCGGGCCGAGTTCTCTCGTGCTGCTTGGTCAAATCGGTCAACAGGCGTCTCAACCAGCCAGTGTCTTCCACAGCGGTGGCCACGCCGCGCACCTCCACCATTTCATAGTTCCACGTGGGCACCACTTTGCCGCTTTGCGCTTTGGTGGCGTACCAGCTGGGGGTGATGTAACCGTTTTCACCCGCAAACACCACCAGGCATTGTGTGTTTTCGCGCAGTTCTTTCCAGTGTGCGTTGCCACGGGCAAAGTGCGCCCTTAAGACCCCATTTTTACCCTCGTGTGGATACAGCACAAAGGGAAGAAAGGTGCTTTGCAGGCCATTGGCTTCACTGGTGATGAAAAGACCCTTGCCCTGCGCCTGGATGAACGCATGGATGATTTCTGGATCCTGTTCCTGGAACGCACTGGGGTTGTACAACATGGATGACTGCCTTACTGGTTCAGATTCAGTTTCATGATTTTGTCGGCCAGAACTTCGGCTTGCTCTTTGCTGGCCAAACCGCCCGGCATGAAGCCGTAGCCTTTCTCAATGTGAGTCGCCAGGGTTGCCAACGCTTGTGGATTGGATTTGTAATTTCGGGCAACCACCTTGAAGCCCGGGCCATATGAACCCGTTGTGAGTTGATGGCATTGCAGGCAGGGCAATTTTTGCTGGTGAATGTAATCCACCAGCGACAGCTTTCCTTCCGGGTCGGCAGCGCTGATCATCGTGCTTTTGCCTGAGCGGGTGGTCCAGGTTACGACCACCACAACCGCTGCAAGAAGGGGCAATAGGACTATCAAACGTCGTTTCATGAGGGTGTGCTTCATTGGATGACTTTCATTTTTGCCTATTTTGAGCGAGTTTCAAATGATTATTTAAAAACTACAATCGAAGTCGTTTGTACAAGTCGGCTGTCAAGCATGCAGGGTAACAATTCCACAGAAGGTTTATCGGATCAAGGGGTAGACCGCGGACAGGCTGCGCGATCAAACCCGGTCGGCACTGAAGCTCAGCGCTTGCCTGACCTGCTTGGTCATGCGGCTCACGATTTGATTCAGGCAGTTGATCACCAGCCTTTGCAATCTGCCTCAAGGGCAGCTGTTTCGGCGGTTTACACTGCCAGCCCCGAATCGCTGGTTACAAGCAGTCGTTCTGTCCAGCAAACCACTGTCATTTCAGCGGAAGCAGTTCAGGTCATGCAGACAATCTTGCCTGTACTCGTTGACTTTGTGAAAACCGCATACCGAGTGGCAGACATGCCCAATCCCGATTTTGATCCGCAGGCGACGGTGCCTGTCTCTCGATACCTGTTTCGGGAGTCGACGAGATTCACCGACAAACCCAGTCATGCAGGGCTGGCGGCCTTGCGCCAGCAAGGCATTTCTGCCCAGTTTGCCTTGCACCAGCCGGGTTTTTGGCGCGCCATGGTTCAATCGATAGAGGGTATTCCCCTTCATTCCATCAAATGTTTGAATGCCGCTGCCTTGATCGGTGAAAAAATCCGCTCTTCACCGGCGGGGGAAAATATTCATGTGTATCAAGCGGGTATCAAGGATGCGGATCATCACATCGTCATTGTGACCTCGACCCCGATCGCTTGTTCTCCTGGTGACGTGGTCTCAGCGGATAGCCTTCCCGCTGATGCAGTTATTGTGGACGCATGGACACATTTCCTTCGCGAGGACAACAAGATTGAGGTGCTTCCCCAACTCGGAATAGTGGGGCAAGAAGTGGTTCGCTATGCACTTGGGGCAACACCTTGCGACAGCATCACTTCGTTTCTGGCCAGCGGCATGTTGTCGTCTGTAAGAAACAACGATTTGGTTGCGATTGAGTCTCCCGGTTCCGGATTTCAAACCACACAATTGAACCTGTTTTGCGAGTTGCCTCCGTTTGTTCATCACGATGAAGGTGCTGCCCATCCAACAGAACTTTTGGACGATGTGTCAGAGAACACCGTGGTCGCCTTTGAACCTGACGACGCCTCGATGAACACCCTTGAGAGGACAGAGTCTGAGGCTGAGTCTTCACTCGCCCCTGAAGTGTCAGACAGTGCTGTGATTATTTCTGAGCAGGGGCATTCGAGAACTCCGTTGGACAAAATGGATTGACCGCAGCACATTGTAGAGACGGTGCGGCCATTTCATTTCATTTCATTTCATTTCATTTCTACTTGCACCTTATCGCAGTTGCAAGGCCACCAGCGTGCCACGTGCAGCCTGGTCGCCCGAAAATGCACCGCCGTCAGTGGCCACATACAGTGTGCCATCCGCCATCGCACCCTTGCCAAATGCAGCCGAGGTGGCGCCGATGATGTGCTCCCTGGCAGTGGCGATCACTCGACGCTGGCCTTGTTGATTGATCCTGACAATGGTGTTGAAGGGATGAGTGGTTACATACAGGCTACCCGCATGGTCAATTGCAAAGTCGTCACCCGGAATGCCTTTCGCAAACACCTTGGCTGAGCTGAAAGTGCCATCGCCCTGCAGGTTAAACGACTGAACAGTGGCGCTGTCGCTGACGGTCACATACAGTGTGTTGCCGTAGAACTGCAAGCCATTGGCACCGGGTGCCAGGGCAATGTAGGGGCGGCTTTTCAGTTGCTTGTCTTCAATGGCAGCAGACACTTTTCCGTTCTCGGGGTTGATTCTCCACACAGTGCCCAGTGAAGAATCGGCAACGTACAGCTTGCCGTCAGGCCCCGTGGTAAGCCCGTTCGGCCAGGACCCATTTGGAAGTTCAGCGAGCAGACGACCTTTGGAGTCTTCTGAAATTTGCCATACGCCACGCACCCGACCTTGGCTGTTGACAAACAGATGGCCCTGTTGATCGAATGTGATCATGCCGACGGTGGTACCAGGTGGCATCGTTAACACCGTGCGCTCTTGACCTGCCGGGCCAATTTCCAGCACGCGCGCACGCACCTTGCTCTTGTCGCCTGTCATGTAGTTTTCACCCTCATTCACGCTGACAAACAGATGTCCATTCGGGTCGATTTGAACACTCTCAAGCCACTCACCTGGCGCAAAAGTTTTGACTATGCGGCTTGAAACGACCGGGTCAGCAGCCAGTGCCTCGGCCTTGGGCAACAGCAGCACTTTCAGGCCGAAAGGTTGCAGTGCACCCAGGGCAAGACTGCCCAGCAGAGTAAGCACGGCCATGGCAGTTCCGCCACTGAGCGCGCGCAGTCGCTGCGTTAGCGTGGTGGCGAATGACAGAAGGCTTAACAGCACCGCCACGAAAAACACGAAGAAGGGCTGGGTAACGCTCAAAAAAGCGGCGATCGAGCCGAGCATCTCCAGAAGACCCAGACCCCAGCGCCGTGTTTGTTTCGCTTTCAGCAATTTTGAGACAGCACGCACACCAAAGACAATGCCAAGTAGCCCGGCAATCCACAGAGCAATCGTATTCATTAAAAACCTCATTTTATTTATTAGGAAGCTATCTTTTTAAAGATAGGAAGCTACCTAAATATCCAAAAAAAACCACCGATTGTTAGTGGTTCCCGGTGTCCAGATTGGACTCCACTTTTCGAAGTGCGACCAAAAAGGCCCGGCGCTCTTCGTCCGTAAAACCCTTGAACATCTTTTCAACCAGCGCGTCACCTGCGTCACAAAATTCAGGCGATGCGCACAACTTGCGGGCCGCGTCGCTCAGGTGCAGTCTGCGAACCCTTGCGTCTTGATCGTCCAGTTCGCGAAGGAGGTGACCGTCCCTTTCCATCCCGTTGAGGATGTTGGTCAGGGTAGGTGAGGTCACTGCCAAACGCTTTTGCAATTCTCGGTGTTCCATGCCGTCTTCGTGAAGCAGGAACTGAAGCACATCGAATTGCCCCACCGAGAAGTTGAACGGGCGAATGGTCTGCTCTAGCGCACGGCGCAGGGCAAGGTAAGCACGTTTTAGTTCAAGCGTGGGATGTGACATATAGTTAGCTTGCTACTTAAATGCTCAGGTGTCAACCCAAAAATGACCGGTGACCTCATGGAATGACATACAGCCCGATCACCACGCAGTGGCAGGCCGCGCCAGCAGCCACAAACAAATGCCAAATGGCATGCGTGAAGTGCACCTTCTTGAGGGCGTAAAAGGCGGCGCCCACCGTGAAGCACAAACCACCTGCAAGCAGCAGCCAGAAGCCCGCACGCGGCAGTGCCGCCCACAAGTCGTGAATGACGAACAGCGACAGCCAACCCATCAGCAAATAAGTAACCAACGACAGTTTTTTGAAGCGGTGTATGAAGTAAATCTTGAAAGCGATGCCCGCAATCGCCAGCACCCAGACTAGCCACAGCATGACGGTGGCGGCGGTGCTGTGCAGGGTCAGCATCAGCATGGGTGTGTAGCTGCCCGCGATCAACAGGTAAATGGCACAGTGGTCCAAACGTTTGAACACGGCCTTGGTTTCAGTGTGGGTAATGGCGTGGTACAGGGTTGAACACAAAAACAGCAGGATCAGGCTGGCACCGTACACCGCAACCCCCGCAATTTGCGGGCCGTTCAACACCGGTACAGCCTTGACCAGAAGCAGCACTGTGCCCACGATGGCGGCCACAGTGCCAATGCCATGGCTGACGGCGTTTGCAATTTCTTCAGGCACCGAATAGCTGGAAGACGACATCTTGACCCTTCACCTAAACCGGAATTGAGGATTGCAAGTATTGCACATGCACCTAGAGTAGTCCCTCTTCCTGCAACTGGTCATTGATCAACTCGAGTCGAAGCAAGGGGTTGCTCAAAGACAGCAATTGAAGCTTCACGGGTTTTTCGATGGGCAACAATTCACACCAACGATTGGCCACCCAACTGCAATCGTCAAAGCGGTAGGGGCGGTGAAATGGCCACTGGTCCTCGGGGATGTCCTGTTCTTCCAGGGACTCCAGTATTTCTTTCAACTTGTCTGCGCAGTGCAGCAAGTCATCCGGAATGGTCACTGGGGGGTCTACCTCCAGCAGTTCGATGTCGCCCACCCACAGACCGCCTTTTTGCTGGGTCACCTGGTGCAGCTTGAAGCGCCGGGTGCCAACGGTCTGAATGCGCAAGAGCGCAGGCGCGGGTGCCTCGCAATTTTCAATGCGCGCCAAGGTGCCATATTGTGCAAGGCTGAGTTGCTCGCCGGGGCGGCGAATTTCGCCCCCCTCGAACAGGCTGACTACACCAAATTCGGTGTCTTCGCGCAGGCATCGTTTGATCAGGTCCAGGTAGCGGACCTCGAAAATCTGCAAGGGCAAAGCGCCGCCAGGGTACAACACGGTACCCAGCGGAAACAAGGGCATGGAAAGGGTGTCTGACAAGTGCTGCTCCTGAAAATGTCACACAAGATGCATCAATGTGCACCGGGAACTGGCACTTTAACGCTGCTGCTTTCAGCCTGCAACTGCGGCGGCAGCAGCTTGTAAAGCACCGGTGTCACCAATCGGCCAATCAGGGTGGATGAAACAAGTCCACCAATGATGACCCAGGCCATGGGCGAATAAAGGCCGCCACCTTGCAGCGCCAGTGGCATCAAGCCACCGATGGCTGTCGCACTGGTCAGCAAAATGGGCAAAAAGCGGATTCGGCCTGCCTCTTCGATGGATTCATCCAGCCCCTTGCCTTGTTCACGCAGCTGGTTGGTGAAGTCCACCAGCAAAATGGAGTTCTTGATCTCGATCCCGATCAGGGCAATAAAGCCCACCGTGGCGGTGAAAGAGAGAGAATATCCCGCCAGGAAGAGGGCAATCATGCCGCCCGAGACCCCCAGAGGGATCACAAACAACACAATTAGAGTGCTTTTGAAACTGCCGAACTCAAGCACCAGAATGGCCAAGATGCCGAACACAGTGACCAAAATGGCTGTGCCGAAGCCAGCAAAGCTCTCTTTGCGGCTTTTCACTTCACCGGACACCACGTAACGATAACCCGGGGGCATGTCCACCTTTTGAAGGGCGCTGTCAATGTCCTGCGTCACCTTCTCGGTGTTGTAGCCGCTGCGTGTGTAGGCAGTCAGCAGCACGGCGCGTTGTTTGTCATAGTGGTAAATGCTGTTGACGTTGTCGGTCAGCGTCAATGTGGCCAATTGCGCCAGGGGTATGGCTTTGCCGTCCCGATTCATGACCTGAAAGCCATCCAGCGCCTGCAAGGTGCTGCGTTTGTCCAGTGGCCCGCGCACTGTGATGTCGTAGGCGTCGCCTTTTCGGTCCCGAAAGTCGCCTGCCTTGGTGCCCGCAATGGCCAGTCGGATGGCTTGGTCCAGCTCAGTGGTGTTGACACCGAGCAAACCTGCCTTGCTGCGGTCAACCACCAGTCGAAAGTCACTTCGACCGGTGCGCTGCGGGTTGTCCACGTTCTGTGTGCCTGGGTGGGCACTGATGATTTTTTCGAACCCGGCGGCGTATTTGCGCAGTCCGTCCAGGTCTGGCCCCATCAAGCGAAAACCGATGGGTGCGTCAATGGGTGGGCCGTTTTCAAATTCCTTGACGACAATGTTTGCACCGGCGATGTCCGCCACTTTCTTGCGCAGTGCATCCAGCAGCGCCGGTGTGTGGGCGTCGTATTGCTTGAGTTGAACAAACAATTCGCCAAAGTTGCTTTGCTTGTCGTTTTGAAAAATGTTGTAGTAAATCTGAGGGTTTCCTTCACCCACCGTGCTTATCACGCTGGTCACTTCCGGAAACGCTTTCAGATCCTTTTCGATTTGTTGAACCACCGAGTTGGTGAGCGTCAGGCTTGCGCCTGCGGGCAAACTGACCTGCACCAGAAATTGCGGCGTATTGGCTTTGGGAAACAGCGACATGCCCATGATGGGCACCAAGCCAAGGCTTAGGACAAACAGCAACAAGGAACCTGCCACCATGGTTTTGGGGCGCTGCAAGGCCTTGTGCAGCAGCGGCGTGTAAATGGTGTTGATGCCGTGGCTGAGCTTTTTCAGAAAGACGTTGCCTTCTTCATCCTCTTCGCGTTTGAGCATTCGGCTGGCCAGAAACGGAATAATGGTCAGCGCCACAAAGAGGGAAGCCAGCACCGTGAACACCACGGACACCGGCAATGAGCGAATGAATTTGCCTGCATTGTCGGGCAACATCAACAAGGGTAAAAACGCAAACAGCAGCGTGGCCGTGCAGCCCAGTACAGCCAGTGAAATCTGTTTTGTGGCCAGGCGTGCCGCTTCGGTTCTGCTGTGGCCCATGCGCAAAAAGCGGGCAATGTTTTCGATCACCACAATGGAATCGTCCACCAGCAGGCCCAAGGCCACCACCAAACCCGCGATCGAAAGCTGGTTCAATGAAAAGCCCGCAAAATACAGGCAGGCCAGCCCGGTCAACAGCGACAGTGGCACAGAAATCATCACAATGCCTGCCGCCCTGAAGCCCAAAGGAAGCAGCGTGAGCAGCACCAAAAACACCGCCAGCGAGAAGTCAAAACCGAGGCGGTTCAAGCGCTTTTCCACGTTTTTGTATTGCTGAAAGCCGCGTTTCAGTGTGATGTTGGAGGGCAGTGTTTTCTCAAACCGGGCCACCACCTCGTCAATTTGGGCCTGGGTGTTGAAGATGTTGCGTTTGTCTTTCTGGTTGGCTGTGATGAACACTGCGCGGTGGCCATCGTAACGACCCAAGACGTCTTGCTCTGCATAGCTCCATGACACCTCTGCCACATCACCCACGCGGATCAGCCGGCCTCCAAGCGTGCCCCCGGCTCCGGTTCCGATCAAGGGGGTGTTGCGAATTTCTTCCAGATTCTTGTAGTTGCCCGAAGTCAGTACAGTGAGACGGCGATCGCCCTGTTCCACCGCACCGCCCGGAATGTTACGAGACTCCCCGCCGATGACGCGCACCAGGTCGCTGGTTCGAATACCCAGATCCGCCAGCTTCTGGAAATCGGGGATCACGCGCACTTCTTTTTTGGGGTAGGCCCAGGTTTCACTGTCCCGCACGTCCTTGATGTCTTTCAGGTCATCGGCAAGGTCTTTGGCGTAGTCGGCCATTTCAGCGTAACTCGCCGTGTCTGAAACCAGCGCGTACTGGATGATGTTCGTAAAGCCAGGGTTGAATCGCTTGATGTCGACTGACAGCACACCACTGGGCAGGGTGGGGCGTATCCGGCTGATTTCACGATTGACCTCATCGTATTTTTTGTCGACATCCACCTCCGCATTGAAGCGGATGAAGGTGGCCGAACCGCTGTCCCGGGCGGTCGAATACAGCTCTTTCAGGTCATCCAGCCCATACAGCGCATCTTCAATGGGCTTGATCACCTGCTGTTCCATTTCAGACGGGTCTGCACCCGGATAAATGACGTTGACGCGGAATGCGCTGATGTCAAAGTAAGGGTCTTCGGTTCTCGGAATGTTCTTGAAGGCCATCAGCCCGATGGCCGACAGCATAAAAAACACCACAATCGTGAACTGGTAATTCTTGATGGAAAAGTCAGTCAGTTTCATGGCTTGGTCCCTTTGTCCAACACTTCAACAGCCTCGCCATCGGTCAGATAGGCCGCACCCAGGCTGACCACTGGGGTGCCGGCTGCAAGCGGTGTGTTCAGTCCAAGGCGGTTGCCATCCACAAAAGCAACCTGCACCGGCGTTTTGACCACCTTGTGGTCGGGCTTCATGACAAACAGCCAGGCGGTGTGGCTGTCACCTTCCACCACGGCTGACAGCGGCACGTAACTGCGCTCTTCGATTCGCGATTCAGCAGCTTGAATGGTCAATTTGGCTTGCATGCCCGAAAGGACCTGACTTTCAGGGTGTTCAGACGGATTGATGAGCACCTGTACACCGTAAGTGCCAGTCACCGGGTCTGCGCTTTGACTCAGTTCGATCACTTTGCCGGTCCACTTCACATTGGCTTGCGCATCGAACACCACGGTGGCGCGGTCGTTGAGATGCACCTGCACCGCTTGCCTGTCACTCAGGCTGGCCTTGACCACAAACCCGCTGGATTTGCTGCCCAGCATCAGCACGGGTTGGCCAGCGCCCACCACCTCGCCAGGTTGGGCGAAGCGACGCATGACAATGGCGTCGCCGCTGGCTTTGATCTCCGCCGTCTGACTGGCGTAGCTGGCTTGGCTGTAAGCTGCCATGGCCACGCGCTCGGCAGTGTGCAGATCGTCCAGTTGCACCTGCGAAATCACTTCCTGCGCCCGCAGGGCTTCACCCCGTTTGAGGTCGCGGCGGGCCTTGTTCAGGCCAGCGCTGGCCTGTGCAGTGGCAGCGGCCACATCTTCCTTGTTGAGCCAGGCCAGTCGTTGTCCCTTGCGCACGGTTTCGCCTTCGCGCACGGCGATTTGTTCGATCACGCCGGGCACCTTGAACCCCAGCTTGGCCTCGTCGCGGTAAGCGCCCACGCCAGTGGCCTCCAGCGCGGGTCTGTCCGGCCCTTTTGACACAAGGCTGACTTCCACTTTGCGCAGCGCTTGCTTTTCGGCCGCTTCCGGTTTGGATGGGCCGCAGGCCGTCAGCACAGGGATCAGTGTTGCCAGCAGCAACAGCGTGAGTCTTAGAGTCAGGGGGTGCTTGGTCATTGGGCATCTCCGTTGGGCATGGGGGGCGTCAAATCGGGCAGGTCGCGGTTGGCGTACTGCCACTGTGCATGTTCAATGTGGGCTTGATAAAGGGCATCAATCAGACCGAGTCGCGCGCGGGTTGTCGCTTGTTCGGCGCTGAGAAATTCAATTTGTGTGGATGCGCCAGCGTCGCGTTTGCGGGTGTTGATCCTCAGGCTTTCTTCGGCGGCGTCCTGTTGGGCCTGCCGCGCGCTGATGCTGTCCAGTGCCACTTGCAGGCGGTCTCTGGCTTGGGTTCTGGCCAGTTGCAGGCGGCGCGTCAGCAGTTCGGCCTGGGCTTGCACCGCCTGTGCCCGTGATTTGGCCTGTGCCACGTCACTGGCTCGGGTTCCACCATCAAACAGAGGCCAGTTCAGCACCACCGACGCTGTGGCAAAACCCGTGTGTGGGCCAGTGCTGTAGTCGGTGCCCTGATAGCCGCCCTCGATGGCATAACCCAGGGTTGGAGTGTAGGCGGCCTGTGCAGCGCGGGTTTGTGCATCCAGGGCATCTTTGCTGCTCAGCACTTGCTGCAAGGCAGGCGAGGGTGTTGTGGCTGTGCCCTTGGGGGTCAATTCTTGAACAATATCGGGCAGCAGGCTGCGCATGCGGGCCGTGTCGGGGGTTTCAATGGGTGCCTGTGCAGGGGCGTTGCGCAGCAGGTTGAAATATTCTCTGGCCAGTGCCAGGCGTGTTTGGGCCTGCTGCAATTGAACTTGCAAATCCAGCCGTTCAGCCTGCGCCCGCTTGGGTGCATCCAGTGTGACGGCACCTGTTTTGTACAGCACCTGGTTTACGCGTTCGTTCTCTTGCAGCGTTTTCAAGCTGACCTGTAAAACCTCCACCTGCGCCTTGGCTTGCGCAGTTTGCCAAAATGCGGTCTCGAGATCCCGGTGCAGCTCTTCCCGGTAATTTTGGCGGGCCGCTTCTTGCGCCTGCACAAAGGCCTGCTGCGAATCCACCTGGGCATTCAGTTCCGCAGAATAAATCGGTCCCTTCAGGGTCAAGCGGGTGTCTTGTTCGGTGGGGCGCAACAGCGGAATAGACTGGTTCTGCACCGTGGGAAAGCGCGCAGGCTGGCCCATGGCGGCAGCCTGCGCATTCAGGGTTTGGTACACCGGGTTCAACAAGTCGCCGGCTGGAAAGTCGATGGTGCGGCCGCCCTCCGAGACCGAATAGCGGGCCGACAAGGCCAGGCTCGGATAGTAGCGGCTGCGAAGGCTTTGAAGCTTGGCCTGCTCGGCCTCCAGGTTGAAATTGGCTTGCTTCAGTTCAGGGTTGTTGGCGTCTGCCTCATCGAAATACTGGCTCAGCATGGGCGCATAGCTGGGCACCGTGTTTGCAGGTGCTGCGAATGTCAGCGTGTGCAAACCCCCCAGCAGCGCAAGCACAACTGATCGGCTATACAGAAATTTACTGATTAGACACTTGTCAAATACAGTGTAAAAAAAAGGCCACTTGCCAGTGGCTTGGACATCAGGATTCATGGGAAACCCCTGTGTTGCGGTTGATCAATGACTGCATGGCCAGATTCAGCGCTTCTTCCATGAAGTTGGCCTTGCTGATGCCCATGCCCTCGATGAAAGGCCCTTTGGTCTGGGCCAACTGTATCGTGCCGTGAGAAAACGCCCACAGTGTGATGGACACCCGCATGGGGTCGTCGATGTCACCACGCAGTGTTTTGTCGGCCATGCCTTTCAGGATGGCCAATACGGTTTGTTCATGCACTTGCTGGCCAGCCAACATCATGTCTTGCGTCATGCCATCTTCCTGGGCGCAGGCAAAGTCAGCCGGCGTGGCCTCGAATCGTGACATGGCTGCAAAGTGCGTGGGTCGGTCCTCCGAGAATTGCATGTAGGCCCGGCCGATGGCCTTCACCTGCTCATACCCGGTGGCGTGGGCCTGCCGCGCAGATTCAAAGGCCTGCCGCAAAATTTTAAGGCCCCGAATGCACACACCCAGCTGCAGCGCCGTTTTGTCCTTGAAGTACACGTACACCAATGCGCGCGACACCCTGGCCTTGCGGGCCACCTGGTCCATGGTTGCTGCGTCAAAGCCTTTCAAGGCGAAAACATGCTCTGCCGCATCGAGAATGGTTTCTCGCCGGCGCTCTTTTTCTTCTTCTCGTCGTTCAGCCAAATAGTTCATGGCTGGATGATAGTTTTTTCGTTGACATTGTGTCAATAGAATTTGGTGGAATCAAACGGTATTTGCAATTTGAAGCGCTTTCTTGCCTTTTTTCAGAGGTTACCTTGTTTGGGGGGGCTCTATGATAAAGGTTACCCCCTACACAGGGGCGTTGAACCGTTCAGGAAGATTCGACATGTCCAGACACTTAGTCTTTGTGATTGATCCGCACCCCATCATCAGCTTTGGATTGGTTGAAATGATCAAGGACATTGCGCCTTTGGTAAACGTCAGGCAGTTTGCCACCCTGCGTGAAGCGGCTGGTTATGCAGTCACGGAATCGCCCGATCTGCTGATCACAGACTTTTACCTGAAAGACGTCAACTCATCGAATTTCATCGGTTTGATGGAAACCCTCATGCCGGGTATTCCGGTGCTGATTTCAGCACTTGATGACCGCGTAATGGCTGAATTGAGGCATCACAACAAGCCCAGATTCACCGCATTTTCGAAATTGAGCCCCTATCCAAAACTGATGGAGTATTTGCGTGCAGGGCTTGTTAGCGCAGGCATTGAACCGGCAACGCCCACCCGCATGCCCGGCACAGTGGTGCGAAAGCATTCCGGTCAATCCACGATTGGACTGGGTGGTGAAAGCAAGCCCCTGACCCACAAGCAAGTGGAAGTGCTGGAACAGATCGCGCTTGGCCTGTCGAACAAAGAAATTTCAGACCGTTTGCAGATCAGTGTTGAAACAGTCAAAGGCCATGTCAGAGACATTCTGGATCGATTGGGTGTGAAAAACAGGATCGAAGCATCCGTTTTTTACCGACAGGCGTTGCGCATGCAGCAATATGAGCACGCGGAGCACTGAGCCGCAAGCAGGCGATGCTGCCCAATTTCTAATCAGCCCCTAAAAAACGTTTATTTATAAACCACTTGGATAAGTTATCCACAGGGTTTCAGATGGTTTATACCCAGCAGATGGGGACATCTTTTCAGCACCCCCGAGTTCAAACTGTTCTTTTTTAACAGCAGGCGTATGACCTTGCCCCTGAAAGATGGACTCGTTAACTGGAGTGTTTTTATACTTTGGTTCAAGGAGAAT
>NZ_BSOJ01000002.1 GCF_030160455.1 Limnobacter litoralis
AGAAGAACAGATCAACCGAAATGTACGCGCCGAAGAACTACAAATCGTGAATTCTTCAGTGCTTCCCTAGAGACTAGACGCTGTCAATCTGCTGTGTCTAGGTTAAACGCCTTCTTTACAGGTGGACCTTCAAACGACTGGTCTGTCAGAGGATCGTAATAACCGCCTGGCAATTGCAATACAAACTGACCACTAGGGTGGTTTTTGAATCGGTAAAGACTTGTAATGTCTAAATGTCTCTCAATAGTTTGCCCAGGCTGAATGATCTCGTAATCGTCTAGCGTTAAAGGCCCACGTTTCACCATCACGCCAACGTACTTTACCTCTTCACCATTTTGATCAAACACCTCGAAACGAGGCGCCGATTTTGCAAGGTACAGCGACCTTGAAGATATGTTTTGGTATTGAGTGTCAATCAATACGTGCCCATTCAAATCTTTGGAAACAGTAATTTTGAGTTGGAAGAATTGAGTGTTCATAGAATAGCCAGTAGTAACAATTAACAAACTAATGAAAAAAAGTGCAAGTCTCAAGAACCTCTTCATTGATCTTCCACCCAATATTCAAAGCTATCGGCATGCTTCATAGCTAGTTCTGGTTTTGCCTTCGCTAGTGCGTGGCTGGCTTCCATTCCGTAAATGGAAGTGCCTTGTTTGTAACTTGTAAAATAGTCTGCTGTGTCGCCAATATCCTCAAAATGAGACATCTCGTGAGTCAGTGTGCCAGCCTTTGAATCTTCGCCTTGCAATGGTGCTCGCCAGAATGCATCGCCCAAATAAATTGAATGTTTCTTAACATCGTCTGGATGAACATACGCGTACAAGCTACTCGGATCGATATCTGGCGTATCTTTGTTGTTGGCTTTTTTAAATTGCCCAACCCCTGTCTTTGAGTTCAGCGTCAACATTCTGTCTAAGCGCCTTTTAATCTTTAATCTGCTCAATTCGCTGTCATCACCGAAGGCCAAAATAAACTTCTTTTGATCACTTTCAGACCATCGTTTCAACTCGGAAAGCTTAGCCTCCAATAATTTCTTTTGAGCCTGGAGCGCTTCATGTATTTGTTTCTTCTCAGAATCAGAAAAGCCATGAGGTGGCTCCTGCGTCGAAGCCTCTTTATCATTGTCAGCCTTAAAAGCCTGCTCAAAGCTTCCTGTCACTGCAATTAATGTTGCCCCACAAGCTGTTTTATGGCCATGTAAGGCCACTCGCATATAGTTGTCCGTGAAAATCGGATCGCCTTCAACTATTGGAAATACATGCGGAGGACAACGGACAAGATGTCATGTCTCCAACGCGTGCAATCGGAATTCTAGAAGGGCCAAAGAAAGTTGTCGGACTACCCGAAATAACTTTGCCCCCGTGAGAGGTTGCGTCCCCCATGACCACTTGAGCGCGGCCGTTTACCAATGGACGAGAAGTCATGCGAATCGCGAAAAATTGACGATCCGCAAGCTTAATTCAGCCTCTGGCGAGGACCAAATTGAGGACCAATGGCTAATCCAATGTGATTAATCAGAGGAAAGATCTAAGGGTTCAAAAGAGAGCCCGGTCACCACCGCATTTCGCAAAAACTGCTTTTCATAATGCCGGTTGCGTCTGGCCTGCTTGGCTTTGGCCCTTTTTCCAATCCGTTTGTCGACCACTAATTCGTCAAGATTGGTGAGTTGATCAAGGCTTTCGACCTGCTTCATCGAATTTCGCTTTGTCATCGGTGCTGCTCAAATAGTTTTTAATCAATGCAACGGCCTCGGGAACATGCATCAAGCCCGAGTGCGAGGCCCGCACATTCGGAAACTCGTCCTGCAGCAACACATTGGTTACCTCAGGTTCTTGCAAAAACTGGCTGCTGACAGGTGTCACCACTTCATCCTGTTTGGTGGCAATAATCAAGGCCTTCACGCCTTCGGAGTCCATTTTTTCTGAGTGCACGCGGGCCATGAATTCAGAATTGGCGCCCTGCTCTGCACACGCCGGGCAATGTTCTGAATTGAAGTCGGCAGGTACACGCGTTGTACCCCGCAAGCTAGGCGCCACCGCCACAATGCGATCAATTTTGCCCTCAAACTCGGGCCTTCTGGCCATCAAAAAGGCAATCAGGCCACCTTGCGAATGACCCACCAAAATCACTTTGCCGGCACCCGTATTACGCAACACGCCGTCCGTGAATTGACTGAGTTGATCCACCGAGGTGTCGATTTCTGCCATGCCGTTCAAACCGAACATGCCACGGCTGCCGTAATTCATGGCGTACAAACAATAGCCCTGCCGCTTTAAAACCGGGGCAAGGCTTGAAAACGCCCTGCGCGTGTTGGCAAAGGTGCCATGAATCAGAATAACGGGGGGACGATCAACCGATTGGCAATCGACGTTGACCAAACCCGGCAGGCCCAAAGACTGATCTTGAAAATGCGCGCAGCCCGCCAGCCAGAGCGGTAGCGATAGCAAGAACATGCGCAAGGTCAGTTTTGAGAAGAAATGCATGACGACGAGGGGCCAAAAACTGTGATGACAATTCTACAGTCGGTTATAAGGCCTTGCCTATCGGCACTTTTTACGCAGTAAATTGCGTGCCGGTTTACTTCCCCCAATGCCCTTCAAAATCGAATGACAATTGCTTCTGGTGCTTGATCGAAAGCAGGTAAAGCGTGTCTTCAACTTGGAGGTAAAGCACCACATGGCTTTTCATCACATACTCACGCAAGCTGTTCAATGAGGAACCGGCCAAGGCAGCCAGCTTGGCTTGCAGTTCGGCATTGGCATTGGCAGCTTCCGCAGAACCGACGGCCCTGTTGAAAAACGGTCCGCCCAGTTCAGGGAACCGTTCAAGGTTGGGCAGCACCGTATCGAGTAACTCATCAATCAAAGTGTCAAATGCTTGCGGGGCTTCCGCCTCTGCCAAGAAGTGTTCAATGTCGGCCAGATTTCGCTCGAAGTTCGCAGTAAGCTTAATTCTCATGCGACTGTGCGTCGCTTTTTGATGGCTTTCAATGTTGCCTTCGCATCTTTGGTGCGTCCTGCCACAACATCATCCAGCCCCTTGGATGCTTCGTCGATCAACAAGAGGTGAATGCGCTCACGCTCTAGCCGGTGATAGTAGTCGAGTCTTTTTGCGTCTATGATGGCGATATACGCTTCACCGTTTTTGGTAATCAGTTTTTCAGCGCCACCCTTCACCTCTTCCGCGAGATCAGAAAAGTTGGCACGGGCGGAGGACAGGGGAATTACATCGCTGGCTGAGATCGTCATAAGAACCTCCATACATTAAAAACGTACAAAATTTTGTACACTATACTCCTGTATTTTTGAATCAATCAATAGTTTTATCCGAATTGGTGCGACCATGATCAGGAGAGCAACTATTTAAAAAGATGATTGTTTTTCTCAGGTGAGCAGCCTTGTTAATAAACACCGCGAGCGACGAACCATTAGCCACTTGAAAGGAGACCCAATGACCAAAGACAAAACGAAAAATCAAGATTGTGCTTGCGGATGCGGCGGTAGGCCTGTAGCAGGTGATTTTTTACCCGGGCATGATCAAAAGCTAAGATCTGAACTTGAAAAGCGTGTAGGCGGCTTAATTCCACTCAGGATGCTGGTGGAAGCCGCAGAGTATTTCGCTGATGGGACAATTCAAGCCAGTATGTTCAACAACATGGTCAAAGATATCTTCCGAATGAGTGACCGTCACTAAAACATACTCACAACCTCCCCAACCATACCAAATAGGTACTTTGAGGCACAGAAAAGAAAAAAGCCCTTTCGGCTAAAAACCGTAAGGGCTTGATTCAACTTCAATATTTGGCTCCCCGACCTGGACTCGAACCAGGGACCTGCGGATTAACAGTCCGTCGCTCTACCGACTGAGCTATCGGGGAAAGAGCCGAGATTATAGCAGCGAAATTTTTTTGTGCAACCCTTACCACCCGATTTGGGCAAAAGAATGACAAAAAACCTCGCTGCTGGCCGTCAAGGCTTTAAGACAGCGCTTTGGCGATGCGCTCGCAAGCCTTTTCAAGGTTGCCCATGCTGGTCGCAAAAGAAATACGGAAATAACCTTCAGCGCCGAATGCAGAGCCAGGCACCACGGCCACACCGGCTTCCAGCAGGTAGGCGGTCAGTTCCAGGTCGTTGGCCGCCTTGATCTTGCCGGCAGCGGCCAGCTTTTCAATGGCTTTGCGTGCATCCACAAATGCGTAGAAAGCGCCTTCGGCCTTCAAACACTGAATGGTGGGCACGGCGTTCAAGGCTTTGAACACAAACTCGTTGCGCTCGCGGAAGGCGTTGACCATGGGCACCAAGCACCCCTGATCGCCACTCAGCGCGGCTTCAGCAGCCACTTGCGAAATGGACGTGGGGTTGGACGTAGACTGGCTTTGCAGGTTGGTCATGACGTCGATCAGCTTGGCTGGGCCAGCGGCAAAACCAATACGCCAGCCGGTCATGCTGTAGGCTTTGGACACGCCATTCAGCACCACTGTGCGGTCTTTGAGGGCTGGGCAAGCGTTCACGATGTTCACGAAGGGCACGCCGGTCAGGTTGATGTGTTCGTATATGTCGTCGGTGGCCACCAAAATGTTGGGGTGCTTCAGCAGCACTTCACCCAGCGCAGCCAACTCTTCCTTGGTGTACACGGCACCAGTGGGGTTGCTGGGGCTGTTGATCATGAACATTTTGGTTTTGGGCGTAATGGCCGCTTCCAGCTGGGCTGGGGTAATTTTGAAGCCTTGCTCAATACCGGCAAACACCAGCTTGGGTACGCCACCTGCAATTTCAACGATGTCGGCGTAGCTGACCCAGTAAGGGGCAGGAATAACCACCTCGTCACCGTCGTTGATGGTGGCCAGAATCATGTTGAAAATACACTGCTTGCCGCCGACGCCAACCACCACTTCATTGGCCTTGTATTCCAGGTTGTTGTCGCGCTTCAGTTTGGCGATGACCGCATTTTTCAGGCCCACGGTACCGCCCACGGCGGTGTACTTCGTGAAGCCGGCGTCAATGGCTTTCTTGGCGGCTTCCTTGATGTGGTCGGGGGTGTCGAAGTCGGGTTCACCAGCGCCCAGGCCGATGATGTCCTTGCCTTCCGCTTTCAGTTGGGCTGCCTTGGCAGTGACAGCAAGAGTGGGGGAAGGTTTGATCGTAAGTGCGCGATTTGAAAGCATGATTCCGTTTGCGTTAGTTCAAAAAAAGAATTTGTCAAGTCTGGAAAACTTTTTGATTTCCAACGATAATGTGCGATTGGCACCCAGTCGCAATCATCGCAAAACTGCAACTACAACACCATGTTTTTGACGCATCACATGTCAGCCATGCACCGTAAAACAGACAGGTCTAGCCACAAAGCAGCATTCTAACATGACATCCGGTTTCGTGACTTTTCCGGGCAGCCCCTTCCAGCTGTACCAGCCCTACCCGCCCGCGGGTGATCAACCTCAGGCCATTGAAAAACTGGTCGAGGGGATCGACGACGGCCTCAGCTTTCAAACGCTGCTGGGGGTGACTGGTTCGGGCAAAACTTACACCATGGCCAACGTGATTGCACGCACTGGCCGCCCTGCCCTGGTGCTGGCGCCCAACAAAACGCTGGCTGCGCAGTTGTACGCTGAAATGCGCGAATTCTTCCCGAACAACGCGGTGGAATATTTCGTCAGCTACTACGACTATTACCAGCCCGAGGCCTATGTGCCCAGCCGCGACCTGTTCATCGAAAAAGACAGCTCGATTAACGAGCACATTGAGCAAATGCGCCTGTCGGCCACCAAAAGCCTGCTGGAACGCCGCGACACCATTATTGTGGGCACCGTTAGTTGCATCTACGGCATTGGCGACCCCTCTGATTACCACGCGATGATTCTCACGCTGCGCCACGGCGACAAAACCAGCCAGCGCGACGTGCTCAAACGCCTGATTGCCATGCAATACAAGCGCAACGACCTCGACTTTTCACGCGGCACCTTCCGCGTGCGTGGCGACACCATCGACGTGTACCCGGCCGAACATTCCGATTTGGCCGTCCGAATTGAACTGTTCGACGACGAAATTGATTCCATCCAACTGTTTGACCCACTGACCGGCAAAATACAGCAGCGCATACCGCGCTTTACGATCTACCCCAGCAGCCATTACGTCACGCCGCGCACCACGGTGCTGCGCGCCATCGAGACCATCAAGGAAGAACTGCGCGAGCAACTCGACTTCTTTGTGAAAAACGGCAAACTGGTTGAAGCACAGCGTCTTGAACAGCGCACCCGATTCGACCTTGAAATGCTGGCCGAGCTGGGTTTCTGCAAAGGCATTGAGAATTACAGCCGCCACATGTCGGGCGCAGCACCGGGCGAACCACCGCCCACGCTGATTGATTACCTGCCCAAAGACGGCCTGATGATCATTGATGAAAGCCACGTCACCATTGGGCAACTGGGCGGAATGTACCGCGGAGACCGATCCCGCAAGGAAACACTGGTTAACTTCGGCTTTCGTCTGCCATCTGCCATGGACAATCGCCCCTTGCGTTTCGAAGAATTCGAGTCCAAAATGCGTCAGACAGTGTTTGTCTCTGCCACACCGTCCAATTACGAGAAGACGCACGCAGGGCAAGTGGTGGAACAGTTGGTGCGCCCAACCGGGTTGATCGACCCAGTCATTGAGGTGCGCCCTGCCGCAACACAGGTGGACGATCTGCTCAGTGAAATACACGAGCGCACAAGCGCTGGTGACAGGGTTTTGGTAACCACGCTGACCAAGCGCATGGCCGAAGACCTGACCGATTACCTGAGCGACAACGGTGTAAAGGTTCGTTACTTACACTCTGACATCGACACTGTTGAACGAGTCGAGATTATTCGTGATCTTCGGCTTGGCGAATTTGATGTATTGGTTGGTATTAACTTGTTGCGGGAAGGTTTAGACATTCCCGAAGTATCTTTAGTCGCTATTTTAGACGCAGACAAGGAAGGTTTTTTGCGAAGCGAGCGAAGTTTAATACAAACCATCGGCCGTGCTGCACGCAATTTGAACGGCAAGGCCATTCTGTACGCCGACAGGGTCACCGACTCCATGGAGCTGGCCATGGGCGAGACTCGCCGTCGCCGCGACACGCAAATTGCCTTCAACCTTGCAAACGGCATTACGCCGGTCGGCGTCAAAAAGCAGGTTCGGGAACTTATTGACGGCGTGTTTGATCCAAACGCTGCGAAGAAAAAAGCCCAAACCCGCGAGCTAGAGGCACTGCCCGCCAACGAAAAACAACTGGCCAAAGAGATCAAGCGACTTGAAAAAGCCATGCTTGAGCACGCCAAGAACTTGGAATTTGAGAAAGCGGCCCAACTTAGAGACCAACTGGGCCGCCTGAAGGAACAGGTTTTCGGCAGCAACGGCAGCAGCAACGTCATACCGATAGAGACCAAGAAAACCGCCTGAATGCCTTCGCGCATTCGGCAACACGATTTTTATTTGATGGGTTTTAGCAATAGGAACCAATTATGAAAAGCAAAGTCTTGTTTGTGTGTATGGGAAATATTTGCCGCTCTCCAACAGCGCAAGGCATTTTCCAGCAGATGGTTACAGACGCAAATCTAGACCATGAAATTTCTGTGGATTCAGCAGGTACGCACGCTTATCACCTGGGCAAAACCCCCGACCCCCGCGCAGTGGCAGCAGCCGCCAAGCGTGGCTACGACATTTCCAACTACGTTTCCAGGCAGGTAACTGCGGAAGACTTCCGCGACAGCGACGTCATCCTCGCCATGGACTGGGACAACATGTCACTGCTTCAGCAGCAATGCCCACGCCAGTACTCGCACAAAATCCAGCTGATGATGCGCTACGCCACCGAGCACGACGAAGCCACTGTGCCCGACCCCTACTACGGCGGCCCAGACGGTTTTGACACCGTGCTGAACTACATCGAAGACTCTTGCACGGGTCTGCTTGAAGTGCTGCGCAAGCGCGTATTTCAGTTCGCGGCAGCTTAAAGTCGGCTCGTATGCAATGAACCCCGGGGTCTGGAGACAGGCCACCGGGGTTTTTGTTTGGCCGCTGACTTGCCTTTTCTCGCAAAGCAAATTCTGGCTGGCCTAGAGCGCAAAGCCCGGTCTGTCTTGCCCTTGAATTGGGCTGCGACAGACCGGGCAGTGCGCTTGGGGCAAGATTCAGCAGCCGCGTCACCCACGAGAGGGGTGAACAGACACCACTTTTGCTAGGTTAAAGCCAGAAACCTATACTGCATCGGGTCCGGAGATTCAACTCGACCGATGCAATTCATCCACCGACTACTCAAACCAGTTTCACTGATCGCCGCAATCGGCGCGCTTCTACTGCTGACCAACCAAGCAGAGGCTTTTATGTTCTCGAAAAATGTGTATTGCTCGCCCGTGCACGGCGTCATTCAGCTTCACGGCAAACCACTCCCTGGCTTGCAAATCACCAGAACCCTGATCAGCGGCGGTTTCAAAGGCAGGCGTTACCAGGACACCACAACAACCGATTCCAACGGCAAATTTGAACTTCCAGAAGTCAGCAATCGCACCTTCTTCAGGCCGGATTTGTTGTCGCCTTACCCTAGAGTCGATCAGGAATTCCTGTTGACTTATGAAGGCAAAGACTACGGAATTTGGGAGTTCACGAAGGAAAACTTTGAGCTTGGGGGTGAAGTTAATGAACCAGAAAAAGTCATCAATATGATGTGTGATCTGAAAAATGCGGAATCTGCGGGAGAAGCGCGAATTGTTCGCTGCTCCACCAATGAAAGGAAAAACAATGAGTGAACTTTCACCGAGCCTTGCTTTAGGCTTCGCCAAATCAGCATATAAAGCAGCCGAATTCAGCCAGATAGAGCTAGAGCGATACTTACTTAAACATGAAGCTCAAATCGACACTCAATCGCTGGTTCGGCTTAACGGCACCGCGAGCCTGTAAAAAATTCTGTGTAAGTTCATTCGGAATCAAGGGTGGTGAACGGTAACTCGTTCGCCGAATTCCAGAACAAATCTGTTCAGTGCCATTTTCCAGTTTTGTATCGGCATGGTCCACTTTCGACTGGCTTGCTCGATGGCAAGATACACCACCTTTCTGGCCGAGTCATCCGTGGGAAATACCTTTCGTCGTTTGGTGGCGGCACGAATGACGCTGTTCAAGGACTCCACGGCGTTGGTGGTGTAGATGGCCTTGCGAATCTCGGGTGGGTATTCAAAGATAGTGCGCAGGTTGGCCCAATGCGCCGTCCACGATTTGCTGATCTGTGGATACTGCGAGTCCCATGCTCTGCCGAATTGCTCCAGATTGCTCAAGGCTTGATCCTCAGTGGGCGATTGGTAAATCGTCTTCAGGGCCGCTGTGACCGCTTTGTAATCCTTCCACGACACATAGCGCAGGCTGTTGCGAACCATGTGCACAATGCAAAGCTGAACACGGGTTTGGGGAAACTCCACCGCGATGGCGTCTGGAAAGCCCTTCAAACCATCGACACAGGCAATCAGAATGTCTTGCACCCCACGGGCCTTCAGCTCAGTGAGCACGGACAACCAGAACTTGGCCCCTTCGTTCTCACTCATCCACAGGCCCAGCAAATCCTTGTGGCCGTCCATATTCACGCCTAGAGCCAGGTAAATCGATTTGTTGATCACCCGCATGTTCTCGCGAATCTTGATGACAATGCAGTCCAGATACACAATCGGATAAATGGGATCAAGGGGTCTGGATTGCCATTCGGTGATTCGGTCAATCACACTGTCGGTGACTTTGGAAATGAGCGCTGCCGACACATCGGCATCGTACATTTCCTTGAATGCAGCAACGATTTCACGGGTGCTCAAGCCCTTGGCATACAGCGTCAGGATTTGATCATCCATCTGCGTCAGGCGGCTTTGGTGTTTCTTCAAAAGCTGTGGCTCGAACGATCCATCGCGGTCACGCGGGGTGTCGATTTGAACTTCGCCGTGCTGGCTCTTCAAACGTTTGGGCGTGCTGCCATTTCGGCTGTTGCCCTTGGCGGGTTTGCTGTCGGCGTGTTTGTCGTAGCCCAGGTGATCCGTCAATTCGGCACCCAGCGCTGTTTCTACGGTCAGTTTCAGCAGTTCCCGGGACAACGCGTTCAAGTCTGCTTCAGTCTTGATGTCCTTGGCCAGCTCGCTGGCCAAGGCTTGTAATTTGCTACGATCCATTGTGTGTGTACTCATCATCGGTCATTTCCTCAAAAGAGGTTAATTGGCCGAATGCACTTACACAAATTTATTTACAGCCTCGGCACCGCTGGCATGTTCAGCGATGTTCAAAGTGGCTTCGGTTTCATTGCCAGACTGAAAGGCGCTCGTTCCCGGGAAATTCTGATTGCAAGCCGTGGCACAGACCCCGGTAGGGCTTCCGACATCGGCACCGACCTCAATGCCCTACTTGTTCAGGGCCCAACCGGTCAGCGAATCCACAAAGGTTTCAACAGCACGTTCAAAAGCTACGTTCAGCAAATCGACGCATTTTTGAAGCCTCAAACCCTTGGCTTTAAACCATCTGCCATTCATTGTGTCGGGCACAGCCTGGGTGGTGCCCTGGCCAACCTGAACGCCGCCGCTTGCGCTGAACTGGGTTACAACGCCTACATGTACACTCTGGCAGCCCCCAGGGTGGGCACTCTGCCTTATGCAGAACACGTCAGCAAAAAATTCAATTCCGCACACACTTACCGAATCGCCAACGCATCAGACCCGGTCACCATGGTGTCCTGTTATCCATTCATCCATGCACCCTACCAGCGCGGCACCTACCTGCTGAACGGCGGCACGCTGATCGTGAACCCTGCCAATCATTTGCTTGGCGTTGGTTATCAATCGCTCAGCGGTAAAAGCTGGGCGCAGCTTAAGGCTGAAAGCGATGGCCAGATCAAATTGCTCGAACAAACGCTTTTCCCCGGTAACAATTTCGGCATTGGTGTTGACAAAATGCTGTCGATGCCAGTGATGCACTTCAGCGCAACCCTCTTGAGAAGCATCAATCTGGCGATCAACAAACTACTTCAAAAAATCGGGGCCCAGAACCTGATGTGCGTCAATCATTTCTCAACGGGTGCATTCACGACGCTGGATCAACTGGCAGAAATGCTCGTTCGTGCCGCCACAGCTTGCATTGATCACGCCAAAGAGGTCTACAGCATGTACGCAGCCGTTATGCAATTTTTGGGCAGAAAAGCGGGCAACGTTACGGGTATGACTGTTGCCTTGCTGCGTTGGGCATTTAATCTGATGTATTCCAGCATGCTGGGCATGGCATCCTTGGCAATCAAGCGGTTGCAATAACAGCATGCTGGTTGCTCTGCGCGCAACTAAGATGCAAAGCCTGATCTGTTTCGCCTAGAAAACTGGCCCAGTCTGGCTGGCCTATGGCGCAAAGCCCAGTCTGTCTTGCCCTTGAATTGCCCGATTCACTTTGAATTGCCTCTGGCCTTGGAAGCCCGAGCGACAACTCGCCCCGGTAAAGCCGGGGCTCAGACAAGTCGCAGGTCGGGCAAGTTCCAAGGCTGCGAGTCAACATAAGCGGGGCGATTCTTGAATCGGGCTTCGACAGACTGGGCAGTGCGCTCGGATCAGACCGAGGCTTTGTAGGTGGGTGTGTCACGCAGCGCGATTCAGGGTTGCCCGGCTGTTCAGAGCCCGCAGCTTTGGAACATGCCCGACCTGCGACATGTTTGAGTGGCTTGCAAAGCCACGAGTTGTCGCTCGGGCTTCCAAAGCCAGGGTTCTGATCAGCGCTTTTGGGGCAAACCAAGCGCAAGTGACATACACACCTGCAATAGCCGACGCAGCAACAGCCGACTCAGCATGCAAACCCGCAACAGCCAACCCAGCCACAGCCCCCCCAGTGTTTACCCTCAAACCCGCACACTTCCAACCATTGCTGCACCGCAAAAAGTTGATCAAAACACTCAACTTTGTTAAACTTGACTGAAATAGTAGGTTATTAGGAACCCACATGCGTTTAACCACCAAAGGCAGATTTGCTGTGACCGCCATGATCGATCTGGCCATGCAACAAAGCAAAGGCCCGGTTGCGCTTGCGGGCATTAGCCAACGGCAAAACATTTCTCTCAGCTACCTCGAACAACTGTTCGCGAAATTGCGCAAACACGAGCTGGTTGACAGTGTGCGCGGCCCTGGTGGTGGTTATCAAATCGTCAAGAATCTGAACGAGGTCAGCGTGGCCGACGTCATTCTGGCGGTCGATGAACCGCTGGACGCCACGCAATGCGGTGGCAAGGAAAACTGCACCGACGAGGGCCAGTGCATGACGCACGACCTGTGGTCCAGCCTGAACCGCAAGATGCTTGAATACCTGGGGTCGGTCACCCTGCATGCACTGGTTGAACAAAACAACCGCAAGCATGTTGAACAACCGATTCAGTTAATGAAAACAACAGCAGTCTAATGGAGTACAGAACACGATGAAGATGCCGATTTATCTTGATTACAGCGCGACAACCCCTGTAGACCCACGTGTTGTGGACGCCATGATCCCTTACCTGCGTGAAAGCTTCGGCAACCCCGCGTCACGCAGCCACGCCTATGGTTGGGAAGCGGAAGACGCCGTTGAAACTGCCCGCGGCCACGTGGCTGCGCTGGTCAACGCCGACCCGCGTGAAATCGTCTGGACCTCCGGCGCGACCGAATCCAACAACCTGGCCATCAAGGGTGCCGCCATGTTTTACGGCGAAACCAAGGGCAAGCACATCATCACGCTGAAAACCGAGCACAAAGCGGTGCTTGACACCTTCCGCGAGCTAGAGCGCCACGGCTTTGAAGCCACTTACATGGACGTTCAGGAAAACGGCCTGATCACGCTGGATGCGCTGAAAGCGGCCATTCGCCCCGACACCGTGTTGGTCTCCATCATGGCGGTCAACAATGAAATCGGCGTGATTCAAGACATCGAGGCCATCGGTGAGCTGTGCCGCGAGAAAGGCATCATCTTCCACGTGGACGCAGCGCAGGCCACCGGCAAAATCGAAATCGACCTGCAAAAGCTGAAGGTCGACCTGATGAGTTTCTCTGCCCACAAAACCTACGGCCCCAAAGGCATCGGCGCGCTGTATGTACGCCGCAAGCCCCGTGTTCGCATTGACGCGCAAATGCACGGTGGCGGTCACGAGCGCGGCATGCGCTCAGGCACTCTGGCCACCCACCAAATCGTGGGCATGGGCGAGGCGTTCCGTCTGGCCAAAGAAGAAATGGCCGCTGAGCTGCCACGCATGCGCGCACTGCGCGACCGTTTGCTGAACGGCCTGCGCCAAATCGACGAAATTTACGTCAACGGCGACCTGGAGCGCCGCGTGCCCCACAACCTGAACGTGAGCTTCAACTTTGTGGAAGGCGAATCTTTGATCATGGCGATCAAAGACATTGCGGTTTCATCCGGCTCAGCCTGTACTTCCGCTTCTCTCGAGCCGTCCTACGTACTGCGCGCACTGGGCCGCAGCGACGAATTGGCACACAGTTCCATCCGTTTCTCAGTGGGCCGTTTCACCACCGAAGAAGACATCGATTTCACCATCAACCTGCTGAAGGCCAAAGTGGCCAAGTTGCGCGAGTTGTCACCCCTCTGGGAAATGCACTTGGACGGCGTGGACCTCAGCACCGTGCAGTGGGCAGAACACTAATTCAAGGAGTAAAAGATCATGGCATACAGCGACAAAGTTCTCGATCACTACGAAAACCCCCGCAACGTGGGTTCATTTGACAAAGGCGACAACGAAGTGGGCACCGGCATGGTCGGCGCTCCTGCGTGTGGCGACGTCATGAAGCTTCAAATCAAGGTGGGTGAAGACGGCAAAATCACCGACGCGAAGTTCAAAACGTACGGCTGTGGTTCAGCCATCGCCTCGTCTTCACTGGTGACTGAATGGGTCAAGGGCAAAACCCTGGACCAGGCACTCGAAATCAAGAACACAGCCATTGCGGAAGAACTGGCCTTGCCCCCAGTCAAGATTCACTGCTCCATTTTGGCCGAAGACGCCATCAAGGCGGCCGTGGAAGACTACCGCAAGAAGCACGCTTCCTGACCTGTGTTGTATTTGTAAAAGGAATTGGCAATCATGGCAGTCTTAGTGACCGAAAAAGCAGCCGAACACATCAACAAGTTTCTGCAAAAGCGGGGCAAAGGCCTCGGTTTGCGCGTGGGTGTACGCACCACGGGCTGCTCGGGCATGGCCTACAAGCTGGAATTTGTAGACGCGCTGACTGAAGGTGACACCGTGTTTGAAAGCAACGGTGTGAAAGTGATTGTGGACCCCAAAAGCATGCCGTACCTGGAAGGCATTGAACTCGACTTCGCCCGCGAAGGGCTGAACGAGGGCTTCAAGTTCAACAATCCGAACGAAAAGGCGCGTTGTGGCTGCGGGGAAAGTTTTACCGTTTGAGGAAAATTCCCCCGGGTTGATATGGCTTCATTGAATGACAGTGATTTTGAAATTTTCGGTTTGCCCTGCCAGTTTGAGATTGACTCAGCCGCGTTGGGCAATGCCTACCTGAATCTTCAGAACCAAACCCACCCCGACCGCTTTGCCAACGCCAGCGCACAAGAAAAGCGCCTGGCGGTGCAATGGACAACCCGCATCAACGAGGCGTACAAGCGCCTATCCAACCCGGTTGAACGTGCCATTTATTGGTGCGAACTTCAAGGTGAAGACCCCCGCGGACGTCAAAGCAATCTGCCCGCCGATTTGCTGATGCAGCAAATGGAATGGCGTGAGGCACTGGAAGACGCTAGGGGCGTCGCCGATCTGGACCAACTGCTGGCGCAGGTACGTGCAGAAAAGCAAGCCAAGCTCACTGAGATGGCCGCGCGGATCGACCAAGACCGCGATGCAAAAGCCGCCACTCAGACCGCCCAAGCCTTGCTGTTTATTGACAAATTCTTGCTTGAACTGAACAAGCGAATCGAAATTCTGGAGGACGCCAGCTAATGGCACTGCTACAAATTGCCGAACCTGGCCTGTCAACCGCCCCCCACGAGCACCGACTCGCCGTGGGCATCGACCTTGGCACCACTCACTCATTGGTGGCCAGCGTGCGATCAGGCAGCGCTGAATGTTTGCCCGACGAACGTGGCCGCGTGATTTTGCCCTCTGTGGTGCGTTACGGTGAACAGGGCGTTCGCAACCTGGGCGAAGACGCTCTGGCTTGCGCAGATCAAGACCCGTTTAACACCATATTTTCGGCCAAGCGCTTGATGGGCCGTGGCTACGCCGATGTGGTCGGTCTAAAGTTGCCTTATCGCTTGACCGACGGCCAGGGCATGGTGGGCATACAGACCGACTTTGGCGCGAAAAGCCCGGTTGAAGTGTCTGCCGATATTTTGCGCAGCCTGAAAAAGCGGGCCGAAGCCACCTTGGGTGGCGACCTGGTGGGCGCGGTCATTACCGTGCCGGCTTACTTTGACGACGCCCAGCGGCAAGCCACCAAAGACGCCGCGCAACTGGCCGGGCTTAACGTATTGCGCTTGATCAACGAACCCACCGCTGCGGCACTGGCCTACGGGCTGGACCAAAAGGCGCAGGGCCGCTTTGTGGTGTTTGATCTGGGTGGTGGCACCTTTGACGTGTCAGTGCTGCGGCTTACAGGCGGTGTGTTCGAGGTACTGGCCACAGGCGGCGACTCTGCCCTGGGCGGCGACGACTTCGACCGTGCATTGGCCGACCACTTCATCACCACTCACAAGCTGAACGACCTGAATCACCAGCAGCGCGGCCGCTTGGTGATGGCCTGCAGGCGCGTGAAAGAGCAAATCTCAAGCGAACACACTGCCTTTTTGAGTGTTGAATTCGAAAAGGGCATGACCATCGCTGAAACAGTAACAGCTGAGCAATTCCGCGAAATTACGGCGCACTTGGTCAAAAAGGCCATGACAGCCACGCGCAAAACCCTGCGCGATGCTGAGTTGAGTATCGACGACATCGACGGTGTGGTGATGGTGGGGGGTTCAACCCGCATGCCGATTGTACGCAAAGCGGTTGCCGAATTTTTTGGCAAAGACCCGCTGATCAACCTGAACCCGGATGAAGTGGTGGCCATTGGCGCCAGCATTCAAGCCGACAAGTTGGCGGGCAATCGCAACGACGAAGAATTGTTGCTGCTGGACGTGATCCCCCTGTCACTTGGCCTTGAAACCATGGGTGGCCTGACTGAACGCGTCATCAACCGCAACTCCACCATTCCGATTGCGCGTGCTCAAGAATTCACGACCTTCAAAGACGGGCAAACCGCCATGGCCATTCATGTGGTGCAGGGCGAGCGTGAACTCGTCAGTGAAAACCGCTCACTGGCCCGCTTTGAATTGCGTGGCATTCCGCCCATGGTGGCGGGTGCAGCGCGTATTCGCGTCACCTTTCAGGTGGACGCCGATGGCCTGCTGGAAGTCACCGCCATGGAAACGACATCGGGCGTGTCTGCGCACATCGAGGTCAAGCCCTCTTATGGCCTCAGCGACGATCAAATCGCCGACATGCTGAAAAGCAGTTTCGCCAACGCCGAGGCTGACATGCATGCCCGCCAGTTGCGCGAACATCAGGTGGAGGCCATGCGACTCGTTGAATCCATTGAAAGTGCGCTGGCGCACGACAAAGCGCTGCTAGACGAGCAGGAGCTCGCTGACATTGAAAGTGAAACCCGCCTGCTGAAGCAACTGGCCCAAACGGAACAACTTCGTGACATCGAGGCTGGCATTGAAAAACTGAGCCACCTGACAGAAAATTTTGCCGCCCGCCGAATGGACGCGGGCATCAAGAAGGCGCTGACCGGAAAGACCATCGACGGCATCAGCACCACCTTCGGATCCAAATGAGACAGCATCATGCCAATTATTAAAGTATTGCCCCATGAACAGCTTTGCCCGCAAGGCAAAGAATTTGAAGTAGCCGCAGGTGCACAGCTGTGCAAGGCACTGCTGGACAACCACATCGAAATTGAGCACGCCTGCGAAATGAGCTGCGCCTGCACAACCTGCCACGTGGTCGTGAAGGAAGGTTTTTCAAGCCTGAACGAAAGCGACGACGACGAGGATGATCTGCTGGACATGGCTTGGGGTTTGACGCCGCAATCGCGACTGTCTTGCCAGGTGAAGGTGGCCGACAAAAACCTGACCATCGAACTGCCGAAGTACACCATCAACCACGCCCGCGAAAACCACTGAGCCAGGAGCCACTGCGATGAAATGGACCGACACGCTGGACATTGCGATTGAATTGTCAGAAACCCACGCCGACGTAGACCCCCGCTACATCCGGTTTACAGACCTTCACGCCTGGGTAATGGCCTTGCCCGGCTTTGATGACGAACCCAACAAATCCAGCGAAAAAATTCTGGAAGCCATTCAAATGGCATGGATCGACGAAATGAACTGAGCCCTGTGGCTCAAACACCCTCAGGGCACCAGGGCCGTTTCATCCCATGTGCCCGTTTGCCTATTCAAGGCAAAGCCCACACGCTGGTGCCCTTCCCTGTCCAGCTTTAGCCAATCCATGTGTTCAGCCTGAAACTCCAGCACGGTGAAGTGCTGGCGGGCCAGGCTGAAGTCGTGCACCACCCCTGCGCCAGTGGCTGCACCCGGCGCGCTCAAGGTTGCGTAATCCTTTCTTGCATAGTCAGGTATGCGCTGCCAGTGCGCGTTCACAATGGTGTCATCGGTCAGGGGATACGCTTTGCCAGTCAGCCGCAATTGCTCATTGCTTCTGGGGTTCCAGAACAGCAGCGCAACAGCCTGTGTATGCTGAAGGTGGCTCATTTTCTGACTGCGTGAGTCGGTGTAAAAAACAAGCCGCTTGTGTTCAACATCGGCGCCGCGCAGAATGACTGAACGCGCAGCGGGCCCTTCGGCGCTGGCTGTGCAAAAGCTGACCACACGCCAGGGATGCTTTTTGTCCACGGTGGCGCGCAGCAGTGTCTGCCAGATTTCAACGGCATGATTCATGCTTTGCTCCCTTCAAAAGCCCGTTTTTCAACGATGTACCTATTTTCCGGGATAAAAAAGTGTCTATTCATGTTGCCTTACGCCACATTACGCGTTACCACTACGACAGACTGATCAACCTGGGCCCCCAAGTGGTGCGTCTGCGCCCTGCACCGCATTGTCGCACGCGAATTTTGAGTTACAGCATGCAGGTGTTGCCCGCCGGGCATTTCGTCAATTGGCAGCAAGACCCGCAAAGCAACCACTTGGCTCGCCTGGTGTTTCCCGAGCGAACCACCTCCCTTGAAATCGCGGTGGAGTTGGTGGCTGAAATGTCGGTATTGAACCCTTTCGACTTCTTTCTGGAAGAAAGCGCTGAAGAATTTCCGTTCAAGTACGACCAGTCGCTGGACCAGGAATTGGCGCCCTATTTCAAGCGATGCAAAACGGGCAAGGCCTTTGAGAAATACGTCAAAGGCATATCGCTTGAGAAGACACGCACCATTGATTTTCTGGTGGGGCTGAACCAGCGAATATTCAATGACATCCGTTATTTGATCCGTATGGAACCGGGGGTGCAAACCCCCGATGAAACACTGACCAACGCCTCCGGCTCCTGCCGCGACAGCGCCTGGCTGATGGTGCAAGTGCTTCGGGAAATTGGCCTGGCTGCGCGGTTTGTGTCGGGCTACCTGATCCAGCTGACCAGCGATGTGAAGGCCATTGACGGCCCCAGCGGCCCTGAAGCCGACTTCACGGACTTGCACGCTTGGTGCGAAGTGTATCTGCCCGGTGCTGGCTGGATAGGACTAGACCCCACCTCCGGCCTGCTGGCCGGTGAAGGACACATTCCACTGGCCTGCAGCCCCGAGCCTGGCAGCGCAGCACCCATCACCGGCGCGCTGGATGAGTGCGAGGTGAGCTTCGAACATGACATGCAGGTGACCAGGGTGTATGAATCGCCCCGAACCAGCAAACCTTACACAGACACGCAGTGGCAGCGAATCGCTCAATTGGGCTTTGAGGTGGACAAGATCCTTCAAAGCCATGACATTCGCCTGACCATGGGTGGCGAGCCCACCTTCGTGGCCGATGGCGACCGGGGCGGGGCTGAATGGAACACCGATGCATTGGGCCCCACCAAGCGCGCCTTCGGCGTCAGCCTGCTTCAACGGCTGGCCCGGCACTACGGTGCAGGTGGGCTGTTTCATTTTGGACAGGGCAAGTGGTACCCCGGCGAACAATTGCCACGCTGGGCACTGACAATGGTGTGGCGCAAAGACGGCAAACCCGTCTGGCACAGCGCAGACTTGCTGGACGACGAACGCAGCCCCCGTGAGATCGGCTTTGCCCAGGGCCAGCGATTCATTGAACACTTGGCTGTTGAACTGGGGGTGACCACGCTGACCATTCAACCCGGCTATGAAGACGCTTGGCACTACCTGCTGAAAGAAAGAAACCTGCCCGTCAATGTGGACCCTTTTGACAGCAAACTGGCCGACCCCATTGAACGGGCCCGCTTGCGCAAGGTGTTCACGGACGGACTGGACAAAACCGTGGGCCACTGCCTGCCACTGGCCTACTCCGACATTGGCTGGAAGACCAGCCACTGGCCCTTGCGTGACAAACGCCTGTATCTGATTCCGGGTGACTCACCCATGGGTTACCGGCTGCCCTTGGCCTCGCTGCCTTGGCTAGACCCCCGGCAGGCAGAGGTTGAGCATCAGGTAGACCCCCTTTCACCGGTGATGCAAAGCCCCATTGTGGTCGCACAAGGCCCACGCACAAGCCAGGCGGTTGACCCTGCACCCAAGCCGGTAAACCTGGTTCGAACTGCACTGTGTGTGCAGGTTCGCAATGGGCACCTGTACGTCTTCATGCCCCCTTTGACCACCATCGACGCTTACTTTGAACTCGTCAGCGCCGTGGAACGGACCGCAGCAGAATTGGGGCAACCCGTGATTCTGGAAGGCTACCCACCGCCCCGTGACACCCGGGTCAACCTGTTGCAAATCACGCCCGACCCTGGCGTGCTGGAAGTGAACATTCAGCCTTGCAACAACTGGGGGGAATTGCTGGAACTGACTGAAACCCTGTACGAAGAAGCAAGGCTGACCCGGTTGTCCACCGAGAAATTCATGCTGGACGGGCGCCACAGTGGAACGGGTGGCGGCAACCATTTTGTGCTGGGTGGTGCAACCCCGGCGGACAGCCCGTTTTTGCGCCGGCCCGATTTGTTGGCCAGCTTGCTGAGGTACTGGCACAACCACCCCGGTTTGTCCTATCTGTTTTCAGGCCTGTTTATTGGACCCACCAGCCAGGCCCCGCGTGTGGACGAAGCCCGCAGCGACCAAGTGCATGAGCTTGAGCTGGCTTTGAGCGAACTGGACCGGCAAATTGCAAAACACAAGGGCCATGTGCCCCTGTGGATGGTGGATCGCGTGCTGCGCAACATCCTGGTGGATGTGACCGGCAACACCCACCGCAGTGAATTTTGCATCGACAAACTGTACAACCCGGACTCGACCACAGGCCGACTGGGGCTGCTGGAATTGCGCGCATTCGAGATGCCGCCCAACGCCCGAATGAGTTTGACGCAGCAATTGCTGTTGCGTGCACTGGTGGCCAAATTCTGGCAAACCCCCTACAAAGCCAAACTGGTCAAATGGGGCAACCGGCTTCACGATCAATTCATGCTGTCCAGCTTTGTAGCCAATGACCTTGAAGAAGTGGTGGATGACCTGAATGCGTCTGGCATTGCGTTCGACATGGAATGGCTTGCGCCGCATTTTGCCTTCCGCTTTCCGAAGCTGGGCGACTACGCAATCAATGGCATAGAACTCGACCTGCACGCGGCACTGGAGCCCTGGCATGTGCTGGGCGAAGAAGGCACCGCAGGTGGCACCGTGCGTTACGTTGACTCGTCAGTAGAGCGGCTGGAAGTGAAGTTGCGCAATTACGTCAGCGAACGCTATGTGCTGACCTGCAACGGTGTTGCGGTTCCGCTGCATCACACCGGGCGTGAGGGTGAATTTGTGGCGGGTGTGCGCTACCGGGCCTGGCAGCCACCCAGTGCGCTGCACCCCACCATTGAAGTGGATTCCCCTTTGCATTTCGACATTTACGACACCTGGAACCGACGCAGTCTAGGTGGATGTACCTACCATGTTGCACACCCCGGCGGCCGAAATTACGATATATTTCCGGTCAATGCATTCGAAGCTGAAAGCCGCCGTTTGGCGCGGTTTTTCCGCATGGGCCACAAGCAGGGGCAATTTGATTTTGCACCCGCCAAAACCCGCGACGAGTTTCCGATGACGCTTGATTTAAGGTGGGTGTAAACAATTTGAGTGCGAATCCGCAACCCGAGGCAAAGCAGGATCAGGGTGTGCTGTGGCAACAGGCCATTATTCAGGGCACCAATGCCTATTACAGTGAGCTGAGCAACGGGCTGGAACTGCGGCCCGACTGGCTGGATTTTTTCAGCCATTTGCCACGCACTGGCAGTGCAGAAACCCTGCACGCCAAAACGGCAGCACTGGCCAAGCAGATTCGCGACAATGGCATTACCTACAATGTGTACGCCGATCAGGAACAGGGTGCCGCGCGCCCGTGGTCACTCGATCTGCTGCCCTTCATCATCAATGACACCGAATGGTCCGTGTTGTCGGCAGGCATTGCACAGCGCGCGCGCCTGCTGAACCAGTTGATGGAAGACGCCTATGGCGAAAAAACCATGCTGGCCAAGGGCTTGCTGCCCGCCGACCTGTTGTTTGGTCACCCCGGGTTTTTAAGCCAGATGCACGGCACAAAGCCCGCAGGCAATGTGTGGCTTCACCTCGTTGCATTTGACCTTGGCCGTGGCCCGGATGGGCGCTGGTGGGTCATCAGCAACCGCATTCAAGCCCCCTCGGGCCTGGGTTATGCCCTTGAGAACCGCCTGAGTATTTCACGCAGCTTCACACGGGCCTTTCGTGAAATGCAGGTGCAGCACCTGGCGCGGTTTTACAAAACCTACATCTCGTCTTTGCAGCAGTTGTCGCCCAAAGGCGAGAACACACGCATCGCACTGCTGACACCCGGCCCGCACAACGAAACCTACTTCGAGCACACCTATCTGGCCAAATACCTGGGTATTTCGCTGGTGGAAGCGTCAGACCTGGTCTGCCGCCAAAACATGCTCTACCTCAAGACCGTCAACGGGCTTGAGCAGGTGGACTGCCTGATCCGCCGCACCGACGACCAGTGGCTGGATCCCCTTGAACTGCGTGAAGACTCGCACTTGGGTGTGCCCGGTTTGCTGCAAGCCCTGCGAAACGGTGGCGTGGTGTTGGCCAACATGCCCGGGGGCGGCTGGCTGGAAAGCCCGGCACTGCACGGCTTTTTACCGGGTTTGGCAGAACACTTCACCGGCGAAGACCTGATACTGCCCAGCGTGCCCAGCTGGTGGTGTGGTGAAAGCCCCGCTTGGGCGCAGGCCAGCGAACGGCTGGAGCACTTGGTGATCAAGTCCACAGGGCCGGATCGTCAGGGCCGGGTCATGGAAACGCTGATGGGGTCTGAGCTGGATGAGGCGACCAAACGCAAGTGGCTGTCCCGCATCAGCCACAAGCCCTCGAAATACACGCTGCAAGAGTTGATTCCCTTGTCGCGCGTGCCCATTTGGACTGGCAACGGCCTGCAGGAACGCGCCATGATGCTGCGCCTGTTCGCGGTGACCGACGGACAAGGCAATTACACCGTCATGCCGGGCGGACTGACCCGGGTGGCCGGGGGCGTGCACGGCGTGGTGTCCATGCAGAAAGGCGGCAGCAGCCTTGACACCTGGGTGAGAAGCCCGGAGGCTGTAGACCGGACGACCAACTTGCGGGGCAACCTGCAAGCCAAAGACCTGCATGCGCTGAGACGCCCAGTGTCAAGCCGCGCGGCAGAACACCTGTTCTGGCTGGGCCGCTACACAGAACGCGCCAGCTTTTCGCTGCGCTTGTTGCAACAGGCGCGCAACCTGTTGAATGACGAAGATTACCTGGACACAACCACCCTGTCTTTCTTGCATGAGATGTGTAGCAAGCAGGGCTTGTCGGAAGAATACGACCTGACAAGCCCACTGAGCCAGGACATGCTTGAAGCCGACCTGTTGGAGCGCCTTTGGTATGAAAACGGGCCAGACGCAGAACCCGCAAAAGGGCTGGCCTCTCAGTTGAACTCGCTGGCGATTGTGGCGGGTCAATTGCGAGACCGCTTGTCCAGCGGACACTGGCGTTTGCTGACAGACTCTGCCAAGCTGTTGAACATGACCCTGAACCCGGCAAACACCAAGACCTTTCCGGTTGAAACGCTGGAGCAACTGCAGTTGTACCTGATGGCCATGCATGGCGAGCAGTCTGACCACATGACGCGCGACCATGGTTGGCGCTTTCTGCAGCTTGGCCGACAAATCGAGCGGCTGGTGGGCGCCTGTGAATGCCTGTTGAGCATGACTGCAGTGCCCGGGCGCGCCAACGAACCAGGGCTGGCCCTCAGCATCGCGCTGGCAGACAGCACCATCACTTACCGATCCAGATACCAGCACCGTTTTGAATGGCTGCCGGCGCTGGATCTGCTGATTTTTGACGAGGACGCACCCTACTCCGTGAAACGCATTCTGTACAAGATTGACATCGTTCTGGACAGACTGCCGGGCGACTCCGCCCCGGCAAGAAAGTTGTTTGAAAACGTTTACGGCAATGGCCGACTGCCCAACGGACTCTCTCTGGAAGGTCTTCAACCACCGTTTCCCGTCGAGACCAGCAAGGCCTTGAGAAGCTGGCTTCAAGGTTTGCTGGACATGTCCGCAAGCCTGTCCGATCTGATTGGCGCACAATATTTCAGGCTGGCAGAACTGCCTGACCAGGTCATTCAGGGCCGCTGATGAACCACGACAGCAGCCAGATTCGGGAAGTCAGCCACGAGACCCGATACGAATACGACAGCCCGGCGGAGTGTTCGCAACAGATTTGCATCCTGCAGCCGCAGGAGGGGCCGACAATGGCCCAAGGGCTTCTGCGAAAGGGCCAACGTCTGCTGGACTACAAGTTGCAGATTCAGCCCAACCCGTCAATGGTGCAAACCAGTTGTGACAGCTTTGGCAATGTGGTGCATCACTTTGAAATGAACTACCCGCACGACAGCCTGTCCGTCATGTCGCGCAGTCAAGTTGAAGTGTCACCCATGCTGTACAACGGGCCTTTGGACGACCTTGCCTCACCGTCCTGGTTTGCCTTGTCTCAAAGCATGAATTACCTGGCCGGGCAAGCTGCGGCGCTGGAAAGCCAGTTCCGCTTTGAATCGCGCCACGTGCCCATCCTGAACGCCCTGCGAGACTACAGCATGCTCGACTTCTGGCCCGACAGGCCAGTGGTGCAGGCGGCTTATGCGCTGATGCAGCGCATTCACCGTGAATTCACCTACGAAAGCGGTTCAACATCGATTGACACCCCCATTCTGACCGTGATGGACACCCGCAAAGGCGTTTGCCAAGACTTCGCCCATGTCATGTTGGGCGTGCTGCGGGCCATTGGACTTAGCGCGCGATACGTCAGCGGTTACATGCTGACCGACCCGCCACCCGGCCAACCCAAGTTAATGGGTGCAGACGCCAGTCACGCTTGGGTGTCGTTGTGGTGCGGCGCTGAAATTGGCTGGGTCGACTTTGACCCCACCAACAACCAATTGCCCGACACGCGATATGTGACCGTGGCTGTTGGGCGGGACTACGCCGATGTGCCGCCGATTCGGGGAGTGGTGCATGGGGGTGGTACGGCGAAGCTCAGTGTGGCGGTGACGGTTTTCTGACAGAACAGCATGCCTTGTGCGAGCAGAACGGCAGACCAACTCCCCCTCGTGACAGGCAGTCTGCTAACGAATGGCAGACCAACTCCCCCTTGTGACAAGCAGTCTGCTAACGAACGGCAGACCAACTCCCCCTTGTGACAAGCAGTCTGCTAACGAACGGCAGACCAACTCCCACTCGTGACAAGCAGTCTGCTAACGAACGGCAGACCAACTCCCACTCGTGACGGGCAATCTGTTTCTCACAAACTGAGCCTCGCGATCGCTGGGGCCGACCCTCCAAAAAAGAAGTCGGGCTCGCCCCCTTTTCGCGCCTGCTCGGCACGTTTGTGCAGATTGCCCTGACCGTCACTGCGGGGGAATTGATCCGCCGTTCTGCCGTTCTGCTGGTCTGCTGGTCTGCTGGTCTGCTGGTCTGCCGCCACATGATGCATTCGAAGCGCATCTGCTCAGTGCGAACTTCAAGCACCCCGAAGGTTTGACGGTCGGGCTGAAGAATGGCCACGCCAGTGGCGCCGGTGCACGCTTGTTTGAGCCCCTCAAGGGCGAGTTGCGTGACCGGTTTCTTCGGGCGACCGGCAACCTTTACCACAGGGTGCCGTTCGCGGTGCGCAGGTGGGCTTTGAATGTGATGAAAGCTGCGGATCGTGTTTGAATAAGCCTGCTCGGCACGTTTGTGCAGATTGCCCTGACTGTCACCGCGGGGGAATTGATCCGCCGTTCTGCTGGTCTGCCGCCACATGATGCATTCAATGTCCATCTGCTCAGTGCGAACAGCACCCTGAAGGCTTGACGGTCAGGCTGAAGAATGGCCACGCCAGTGGCCCCGGTTCACGCTTGTTTGAGCCCCACAGGAGCGAGTTGCGTGACCGGTTTCTTCAGGCGACCGGCAACCTTTACCACGGGGTGCTGTTCGCGGTGAGCAGGTGGGCTTTGAATGACCTAAATCAGTCTTCCCGACGCAAATGCGGAAACAGAATCACATCCCGAATGTTGGGACTGTCAGTGATCAGCATCATCAATCGGTCAATGCCAATGCCGCATCCACCCGTCGGGGGCATGCCGTATTCCAGGGCGCGAATGTAGTCGGCGTCGTAGAACATGGCTTCGTCGTCGCCTGCTTCTTTGGCTTCAACCTGCTTTTTGAAGCGATCGGATTGATCTTCGGGGTCATTCAATTCCGAGAAGCCGTTGGCAATCTCGCGGCCGGTCACAAACAATTCGAATCGTTCGGTGATCTCGGCATTCGCATCGGATGCGCGCGCCAGTGGTGACACTTCGACCGGATAATCCACGATGAAGGTGGGTTCCCACAGCAGGCTTTCGGCGGTTTCTTCAAACAGGGCCAGTTGCAGTGCGCCAATGCCCGCGTTTTTCAAGGCGGGCTCTTTGTCGGTGTTCACGCCTTTTTTCAGCAAGGCGGCTTTCAATGCGGCCTTGTCGTTCAACTGTTCAGTGGTGTACTCGGGGAAGTACTTTTGAATGGCCTGAACAATGGTCAAACGGGCGAACGGCTTTGACAAGTCCAGTTCACGCCCCTGATAGGTCAACACGGCGGTTCCACGGGCTTCAATGGCGGCGTGCTGAATGACCTTTTCGGTGAAGTCCATGAGGTCGCGGTAATCCCAGTAGGCCGCGTAAAACTCCATCATGGTGAACTCGGGGTTGTGCCTTGGGCTAACGCCTTCGTTGCGGAAGTTTCGGTTGATCTCGAACACACGCTCAAAGCCGCCGACCACCAAGCGCTTCAGGTAAAGCTCTGGCGCAATGCGCATGTACATTTCCATGTCGAGCGCGTTGTGGTGGGTAATAAATGGCTTGGCCGATGCACCACCGGGAATGGGGTGCAACATGGGTGTTTCCACTTCCAGAAAACCGTGCTGCGTCATGAAGTTGCGAATGGACGACATGGCGCGTGAACGGGCCACGAAGGTGTTGCGCGTTTCTTCCGTGACGATGAGGTCAACGTAACGCTGACGGTATTTGATTTCCTGATCGGCCAGGCCGTGAAATTTGTCGGGCAAGGGGCGCAGGCTTTTGGCCAGCAGGTGAATTTCGGTGCAGTGCACGCTGAGCTCACCCTTGTTGGTTTTGAACAGCTTGCCCTTGGCGGCGATGATGTCGCCCAGGTCCCAGTGCTTGAATTCACCATGGGCGGCCTCGCCCACACCGTCGTTGTTGATGTAGAACTGAATGCGGCCGGTGCCGTCTTGCACGGTGGCAAAACTGGCCTTGCCCATCACGCGCTTCAGCATCATGCGGCCAGACACACTGACTTCAATGCCTTGAGGGTCGAGTTCTTCTTTGGACAAATTGCCATAGTGGGCGTGCAGATCAGCCGCCTTGTTGGCGGGCTTGAAGCCGTTGGGGAAGGCCTGGCCTTTCTCGCGCAGCTTGGCCAGCTTGCCGCGGCGCTCAGCGATGATCTGGTTTTCGTCCAGAATGGGTTCTTCAGCCTGCGTGGGGTTGGTTTTGTCGTTCATGAAAATGTCCGGTTTAAATGCCTTGCTTCAGGCTGGCAGAAATAAAGGGGTCAAGGTCGCCGTCAAGCACACGCTGCGTGTTGGAAATTTCAACACCGGTGCGCAGGTCTTTGATGCGGCTGTTGTCGAGCACGTAACTGCGAATTTGATGACCCCAGCCCACGTCGGTTTTGGTGTCTTCAAGGGCCTGTTGCTCGGCCATGCGCTTGCGCATCTCGAACTCATACAGGCGCGACTTCAGCATTTGCCAGGCTTCGTCGCGGTTGCGGTGCTGTGAACGGTCGTTCTGACACTGCACCACAATGCCGGTTGGAATGTGGGTCAGCCGAACCGCAGAATCGGTTTTGTTGATGTGCTGACCACCCGCACCGCTGGCGCGGTAGGTGTCGGTTCGCACGTCGGCCGGGTTGATGTCGATCTCGAAGGAATCGTCCACCTCGGGGTAAACAAACAACGATGCAAACGAGGTGTGGCGTCCACCAGAAGAGTCAAACGGCGACTTGCGCACCAAGCGGTGCACGCCGGTTTCAGTGCGCAGGTAACCAAAGGCGTACTCACCTTCGACCTTGATGGTGGCTGATTTGATGCCTGCCACGTCGCCGTCAGACTGCTCCATGATTTCAACCTTGAAGCCCTTGCGTTCGCAGTAACGCAGGTATTGGCGAAGCAACATGGACGCCCAGTCTTGCGCTTCCGTGCCGCCTGCACCGGCGGTGATGTCAATGAAGCAGTTGCTGGGGTCGGCCGGGTTGGAGAACATGCGGCGGAATTCGAGGTCTTCAATGACCGCTTTGTAAGACTGCGAATCGCCCTCGATGGCCACCAGCGTGTCTTCATCGCCTTCCGAGCTGGCCATTTCAAGCAGCTCAATGGCGTCGTTCAAATTGGCCTGCACGGTGTTGACCGTGACCACCACACCTTCAAGTGATTTCTTCTCGCGACCCAGCTCTTGGGCGTGTTTGGGGTCGTTCCAGACGTCGGGCGACTCTAGCTCGGCATCGACCACAACGAGCCGTTCGGCCTTGCGATCGACGTCAAAGATACCTCCGTAGCTCGCCGCCCCTGTCTTTCAGGTCGGTCAGCAAGTTGATGAGGGCGTTTAAACGTTCAGCTTCCATGTTTGGGTCTTTGCAGTGCAGGTCAACAGATAACCTTCAATTGTATCGCAAAAAGCCGTTGAATCCTTGGCGCTTTTATTGCTGAAACTGCAACAGCTGGGTATTCTTGCCTTACCCTTCTTCAAGAAAAGGACTTATCCGTGAAGCACCTTCGTTTAGCTGCCCTGCTGTTGCCCTTGGCCAGCCTTTCCATCGCCCAAGCGGGCACCATCGCAAAAGGCAACCCGCTGGTCGGCATTTGGCGTGTTGATGTTCCGGGTTATCAATGCAGCGAAACCTATGTGGTGCGCGACGACGGCACGCTGAAGGTCAGCAGCGGTGACGAAATTTCCGAATCAGACCTCAGCATTTCAGACAAACCCAGCGCGAGCGGGTTTTACCGCTGGGAAGACAACCTGGTGAAAGACAACGGCAAGAAAGACTGCACGGGCGAGATCATGCAGGTGGGCACACGCTCGGTGACCTTTATTTACATGAAAGACACGGGCGACCAGTTCATGATGTGCCGCGAAGAAAACCTGAACGCCTGTGTGGGGCCGTTTGTGAGAATTGCCGACGAAAATACTTAACCCCCAAACGGGGCATCACCAATCTTAGAGATTCCCGAGGCAGCATCCTTACCCAAAAATGTTAAGTAATTTTTTGCATTACCAACAGGAAGTAAGCATGCTTAACACCCTTCGCGCCAAAATTGGATTCGGATTCACAGTCGTCAGTGCCCTCGGGCTTGTCATCGGTGCTCTTGGCCTAGGCAGTGCCAAAACAATCAAAGAAACCGGTTACATGAATGAACACACCTTGCAGGTACTGAAAGATGTGGGACAAATTCGCGAATCCATGATCAACATGGAAACTGGCGAACGAGGTTTTCTGATCACAGGAAAAGACGAATTTCTAGAACCGTTTATGACGGGGAAAGCCAACATTGAAGGTCAGTTTCAGCAGGTTAAGCAATTAACCGCCGACAATCCTGCACAAACCAGCCGGTTGGATGCGCTACACAATGAGTACATCAACTGGCTAAACAATTCTCTCTCAAAAACCATTGAAGCCCGACGCAGTCTGAACCAGCAGGCCATAACGCAAGAACAGTTTCTAGAGCAATACTCGGCTTTGTCCGGCAAGCCTATGATGGACAAGATGCGTGGCATCATGCAAGACATTGAAAAAGAGGAGTCGGGATTACTGGATGTGCGACGCAAAGCAAGTGCAAGTTCTTATGATCAAGCAATTTGGGGTGTGGGACTTGCGCTTGGTTTGCTGTTGATAGTATCTATTGTTGCAACCATCACGCTGGTACGTTCAATTGGTAACAAATTGAGCCTGGCTAACAGACACATCTCTGAAATTGCAAAAGGCAATCTGAGCAGCGATATCCAAAGTGCCAACAAAGACGAGGTGGATCTGCTCTTGACCGAGATGGCCAAAGCACAAAGAAACCTGCGAGAACTGATTGAAAAAATCCAAAAATCTGCCATGGAGCTGAGCGTGAGCGCCTCTCAGGTCAAGGAATCTTCAACTTCTATGGCAGGAGCAAGTTCTGAACAGGCCGACGCAACTGCGTCGATGGCGGCTGCGGTGGAAGAACTGACCGTCAGCATTTCCCAGATTTCCGAAAACTCCAATGAAGCGACCGCCACAGCAGCGGTAGCCAAAGAATCTGCAGATCAAGGCATGGAAACTCTCAGCGGTGTTGTAAGCAACATTCAGCGAATTGCAGAATCGGTGAAATCAAGTGCACATGCTGTACAAACGCTGGAGAAGCAATCCACTGCGATTTCCGACATCGTGTCCACAATCACTGAAATTGCCGACCGCACGAACTTGCTTGCCTTGAATGCAGCGATAGAAGCGGCCCGAGCCGGCGAACAAGGCCGTGGTTTTGCGGTAGTCGCCGACGAAGTTCGAAAACTAGCCGAACAGACCAAGGGCTCGACAGACCGCATTTCAAAGATGGTGTTCGACATTCTCGACATCACGAAAGGTGCCGTGAACTCAATGGATGAGAGCGTGCAGATGGTCCAGCAGGGCATTGAGCAGGCGGATGTCGTGAATTCAACTATTTTAAAAATCAAGCAGGAGTCTGATCGTGTTTCAGAGGCGATTGCAGCGATCGCAATTTCCATGAAAGAACAATCCAACGTCAGTGTCGAGATCAGCCGCAATGTCGAAAGAGTTGCACAAATGACCGAAGAAAATACGGCTGCTGCGCAACAGAATACTCAAGTGGCCATGCACTTAACAACAGTATCAGAATCACTGATTCATTCTGTGAAAGCGTTCAATTGAAGACATAAAAAGCAGCATGGCCACGCAGATGGACAAAAAGGCGGGTACAAACCCCTGCCAGCCACACACCGAGGCACACCAAAAGCGCCAGGTCGTAATTGCGCTGGGCAAGCGGCGCGTTCAGGACAGCACCTGTTCCACAATCAGTTGCACAGCATCGCCTCCGTTGAAGGTGTCGCGTTCTACCCGGTAGGCCAACAACACCCTGCCCGACAGGGTTTCGGTGTTGCGCCAGCGCAGCGCCACATAACGCTTTCCATCGCGCAACAGCATGAACTTGCTGTGCGCGTTTTTCAGCAACTGCTGGCTTTGCACTTCAAATTCATCCACAAACAACGGGGCCGGGAAGCCCTGACCCCACACCTGGGTATTCAGCATGTCGGCCACGCTGGCCTGAATGTAGCCTGTCGGCAGTGAACCGTCACTTTCGACTTTGCGTTGCAGGGCCGACGCATCACTGAGCGTTTCCACGGCCTGTGCGAAGGCGGTTTTGAAGGGTTCAAGAAACTCCGACTGCAAGGTTAAACCGGCGGCCATGGCATGCCCGCCAAATTTGGGCATTGCGCCCTCAGGCAGCCTTTTGCTGACCAGGTCCAACACATCCCGAAGGTGCACACCCTGAACCGAACGCCCGCTGCCTTTCCATAGCCCATCGTCGCCGGGGGCCAGCGCAATCACCGGCCGGTACAGGCGGTCTTTGATGCGTGAGGCCAAAATGCCGATGACGCCTTGATGCCACTCGGGGTGGGCAACGACCACGCCCGCAGCCGGGTTTTCATCTTTCAGAAAGGACTCAATGTCTTCCAGCGCGTCGCGTCGCATGCTTTCTTCAATGCGTTTGCGCTCTTCATTCATGCGGCCCAGTTGGGCTGCCAGTTCACTGGCCTGAGCGTAATCGTCAGCCAGCAGGGCGCGAATGCCGATGCTCATGTCAGACAATCGCCCAGCTGCATTCAGGCGTGGGCCAATGGCAAAACCCAGGTCGGCAGCAAGGGCCTGGCGCGGGTCGCGGCCAGCCTCATGAAACAGGGCCAGCAAACCGGGTTGCGCACGGCCACTTCGAATGCGCTGCAAACCATGGGCCACCAGCCTGCGATTGTTGTCGTCAAGCTTCACCACATCGGCCACGGTGCCCAACGCAACCAGGTCCAGCAGGGCGTCCAGCCGAGGTTGGGTGTCGGCATCAAAAGCACCGCGTTGCCGCAGTTCGGCGCGCGTGGCCAGCAACACATAAAACATCACGCCCACACCGGCAATCGACTTGCTTGGGAAGGGGCAACCGGGCTGGTTGGGGTTCACGATGGCCAAGGCATCGGGCAGCGTGTCACCGGGCAAATGGTGGTCGGTCACCAAAACCCCAATGCCGAGGTCTGCGGCAGCCTGAACCCCTTCGACGCTGGCAATGCCATTGTCCACAGTGACCAACAGGTCCGGTTCAAACTGCTCTGCGGCCAGTTGCACGATTTCGGGGCTTAGGCCGTAGCCGTATTCAAACCGGTTGGGTACCAGAAATTCAATCAGTTCGGCGCTTTGGGCGGACTCTGCACCCAAAGACTCCAGCAGCATGCGAAGCCCACGCACGCCCACGGCCGTGGCTGTTGCGCCATCGCAGTCGTAGTCGCCGACCACCACAATTTTGGCCCCCGCCTCCAGCGCGTCTGCCAGAATTTCGGCCGCGCGGTCTATGCCTTTCAGGGCTGCAGGCTTCAGCAGGTCAGCCAAGCCCGTGCGGGGGGCTTCGTGCGGATCAACACCCCGATTGGCCAGCAGACGGGCCATCAGGGGGTGAATGCCCATGCCGCACAGGGCGGCTTCAACGGAGGGGTCGGCGCTGCGCACCTGGTGTTCAATCATGAGGGGTCCCATTGAGAATCAATGGCGGCCTGATCGCGCTGCCCAGCCGCCCAAGCGGCCCGTAAATCGGCTTCGTCAGGGGCCAGTTCATCGGCGGGTTCAGACAGCCATTGCCAGTCAGGCTGCCTGCGCCAGAATCGCAAACGCTCTACCCAGGTGGCGTGCAAGGTGCGCCAGCCATTCAGACCCAACAGCACCCATTCGAAGGCAAGCCCGGCCATTTTCATGGGCTGGATGACTTCCGATTCAAGCACCTGAAGCGCATCGGCTGCACCGCCCCACCCCTCAAACTGCACGCAGTACAGGCTTGGCCTGCAGGTTGGGGGCTGCTCATCTTGCGTGGGGTTCATCAATTCGAGCAAATTGAGCCAGAACACAAAGCGATTGACTGCTTCGTCGGCGTCATCAGTCATTTTGGCCAATTCATACACCCCATCGGCACTGACTGAGTACACGCGCGGCAAGGGCTTTTTCGCAATCCAAGGCTGTCCGCCACCCCAGAACCACAGCGCATTCAAGGGCTTTAAGCCACGCTGTTCGCGCTGGGTGTTGAATTCAGCATTGTGCAGTTCAACCTGTAGCGCGTGCCACATTTGACGCCAGTCTGCACACTCGTCGTTCAGCGGCAGGTAATCGCTTAAGCGAACGCTTTGAACCGACCAGGGCGAGGCCTGTTCCATCGGCAGGGGTTTTTCGCTGCGCAACAGCTGGTGCCATTCCACCAAGTCCACATGGCTTTGCCCAAACGACCAGCCATGGCGCTTCAGAATGGGGCTGACCACAGTCCAGAATTTCTGCAGGTCACGCTCGGTGATTTGCAGCAATTCGGGCGGCGTAAACCGAACACCGTCGCGGGTGACCTCCAGATTGCCGACACTTCCCCAGAACTGGGTAAAGGCGGGCGCGCTGCTGTTCATCATGGCCCAGGGTGGGTAATGTTCGAACTTTTCCGGCAGGGCGTCATCCAAGTGATGCATCAGCCACGCTTCAAGCCTGTCGAGCTGGCCTGCTGAGGTGTAAGGGCTGTTGCCACAGCGCGCAAGCGACCTTTTCAGGCCATCCGGAAGGGTTTGCTGCATGGTGGCTTTCTGAGCCTCGGGAACCCGGGCAAGCAGTTCTTCGGGCAATAGAATATTCGGTACGAACACGCACAAAGGTGCTTCTTTCATGGTTGCCAATGTTTGATTCAAACTACAATGGTGACGCGTTGAAATCTCAACCCATCGTCTGGAAATTTTGTGATTAGTTTACCCTTTGATATTGAAATTGCGCTGCGCTATGTGCGCGGTGGTGGTTCCCGAAGTCGAGATCGATTCATTTCATTCATTTCCGGACTGTCCATGGCGGGCATTGGCCTGGGTGTGGCCGCGCTGATCGTCGTCATCTCAGTCATGAACGGATTTCAAAAAGAAGTGCGCGACCGCATGTTGTCCGTGATTGCCCACGTTGAGGTGCTGGCCCCCGCCGATGGCTTCGAGAACTGGGAAAACACCATGCACACCATTGAAAAGGCCGACAAGCGCGTGGTGGGCGTGGCGCCTTATGTGGCGGGTCAAAGCATGTTGGCCTTCGACGACAACTTGCGCCCGGCGCTGGTGCGCGGCATCAATCTCGACCTTGAACCCAAGGTGTCTGACTTTCATGACGTGGTGGCCGGCAGCCTGTCCACCCTGCAGCCCGGCTCATTCAACATTGCCATCGGGATCGAGTTGGCCAAACAGCTCAACGTCACCCCGGGCGACAAAATCACAATCATCGCACCGGCCGGGCAAGTCACACCCGCCGGGGTTATTCCGCGGCTGAAAGCCTTTCGGGTAACGGCTGTGGTCAGCACTGGCCACTATGAATACGACAGCGGCCTGGTGCTGATGAACATTGAAGACGCTGCCCGCTTTTACCGCACGGCCGGCCCCACTGGCCTTCGCATCAAGCTGACCGACATGAACGACGCACCCGCCGTGGCCAGCGAACTGGAAAAAATTCTGCCCGCCACTTATTGGGTGCGCGACTGGTCGGTGCAAAACCGCACCTGGTTTGCAGCCGTTCACACTGAAAAACGCATGATGTTCATTATTCTGACGCTGATTATTGCGGTGGCGGCTTTCAACCTGGTCTCGATGTTGGTGATGACCGTGAAAGACAAGCGGGGTGAAATCGCGATTTTGCGCACGCTGGGTGCAAGCCCATCGTCGATCCTTCGCATTTTTATTGTTCAAGGTGCGCTGGTCGGCTGGATCGGCACTTTCTTTGGCGTGTTGATCGGTTATTTGCTGGCACTGTATCTGCCCAACATCATTCCGGTGATTGAGCACATCTTCAACGTACAATTCCTGCCACGTTCCATTTATTTCATCAGCGAACTGCCGTCTGACCCACGCTTCTCCGACATTTCAACCATCGTGGTTGTCGCTTTGGTCCTCAGCGTGGTGTCCACCATTTACCCCAGCTGGCGGGCTTCCCGCGCCGAACCTGCGGAGGCGCTGCGCTATGAGTAAAGTCGTCATTGAAACGCGCAAGTTGAGCAAAGCCTTCAAAGGCATCACTGCGGCAGACCAAGCCACGCGCGTCATTCACGAGCTGGATTTCAAGGTCATGGAAGGCGAAACCGTGGCCATCGTCGGCGCCTCAGGTGCCGGAAAAAGCACCCTATTGCACGTTCTGGGCGGGCTGGAAAGCCCGGATTCCGGGCAAGTGCTGTGGGGCACAGAGGCCATTGACCAGTGGTCTGTGCGTGAATTGGGCTTTCAGCGCAACAAAACGCTGGGCTTTATTTACCAGTTTCACCACCTGTTGCCTGAGTTCAGCGCGCTGGACAACGTGGCCATGGCGCTGCGCATTGGTGGCACGGATAAAAAACAGGCCCGTCAACGGGCTGCCGTGGTGCTGGAACGCCTGAACTTGGGCCATCGCCTGAACCACCGCCCCGCCGAATTGTCGGGTGGTGAGCGCCAGCGAGTGGCCATTGCACGGGCCTTGGTGACCCAACCCAAGGCGATTTTGGCGGATGAACCCACGGGCAACCTGGATCTGGAAACAGCCAATCAGGTGTTTGCCAGCCTGATCGACAACAACCGCGAGGCCAAAGCCGCTTTGGTGATGGTGACCCATTCGCTGGAACTGGCCCACCGTTGTGAACGGGTGTTGTCCCTGTCCAAAGGGCAATTAACGGTCGTGAAGTGAACGGCGCAGCCGTCGTCTGCGCCTTCGCACCACGCTGATTCGAATGCCGACATTCCACAACACGCGAACGGCGCAATAGCCCACCAGGGCCAGCGTCAGCATGGTGGCGGGCAAACCCACCGCCAGTGAAGGCCCCAGGTTCAAACCCCAGTGAAGCAGGGCCTCGGTAGACCCCCACCAGTTCGACCAGTCCCACTCAGGCAGCACCGGAATTTTGCCCTCGCCCACGCCCCCCAGCAGCCAGTTGCCGTAAGCCACGGCAAAAACGTACAGGGGCACGATGGTCAAAGGGTTGGTGTAAAAGGTGGTGACCACCGCCGTCGGCAAATTGACGCGAAACAGCACCGCGCCCACCACACTGCCAAACACCTGAAACGGCCCAGGAATCAGCCCAGTGAAAAGCCCCAGTGAAATGCCGCCCGCCACACTGCGGCGATTGATCGCCCAGATGTTGGGGTGCGCGAGATAGCGCTTGAATGGGCGTGCCCAGAAATACCGTTCAATGGAACTGGCTTTGGGCAGCCTGTTGCGTAACCACCGTCGAATCATGGCAAACTTCAGGAATGTGGACCGACACGCACCTTCACCTGGACGCCAATGAATACGCCCCTGACCGGGAGTTGGTGACTGCGCGCGCGCGTGACAGGGATGTTACCCGTTTTGTGGTGCCCGCGGTGTGCAGGGCCAACTTTGACACCGTACAACAACTGGCCCACCAAACGCCCGGCGTTTTTTATTGCCTGGGCATCCACCCCATGTTTGTACACAACGCGCAAGTGGAAGACCTGGATGCACTGCGCAGCAAAGTGCAGGAATGTCTGAATGACCCGCTGTTTGTAGGCATCGGTGAAATCGGACTGGACGGCTTTGAGCCCAACCCGGACTGGACACGGCAAACCCTGTTTTTTTACTCGCAACTGCGGCTTGCACGCGAATTCGATTTGCCCGTGGTGATGCATGTGCGGCGCTCTCAGGACCTGATCTTGAAAGGCTTGCGACAGTTCAAGCCAAAATCGGGCATTGCCCACGCCTTCAATGGCAGTTTTCAGCAGGCTGAAGAATTTCTGAAGTTAAACATGTGCCTGGGCTTTGGCGGGGCCTGCACATTCACCCGGGCGCTTCAAATTCGCCGGTTGGCCACTGAGTTGCCGCTGGAAGCGCTGGTACTTGAAACCGATGGGCCAGACATTGCCCCCAGCTGGATTGCCAAAGAACGAAACGCGCCCGAACACCTGCCCCGCATTGCGCAGGTGGTGGCCGGGCTGCGTGGAATCGATCTGCCTGCCTTGTCTGCAGCCACGCAGGCCAATGCGATTCGGGTGTTGCCTAAATTGCAACCGTAGGGCCAAACACTTCGTGTGACAACTGCGCCTCTGGCAACTTCAAGCCATCGTGCAAAATGGCCTGCAAGGCAGCCATGAAAGGCAGCGGCCCACAGAAGTACACCTGCGCATTGCGGTCGCTGATCCAGTCTTTCAAAACAGGTTCAGTCAGGTAACCCGCCACGTCACCCCCCTCCCCGTATTCATAGGCCAATTTCACGGTGACATTGGGCAGCTTGGCCATTTCACGCAGTTCATGGGCAAACACCTGAAGTTCGGCGTTCTTGCTGCAGGCAATGAAAGTCAGCTTCTGGCCACTGCTGCGCTGGGCCAAAGCCTGCTTCATCATGGCGTACAGGGGCGTAATGCCCACGCCACCGACAATAAACACCTGCGAAGGGGCTTGCGCGTTCAATACAAAATCACCTTGGGGCGGGCTTAACAACACCTGATCACCCACCTTGGCATGGTGCAACTGGTTGGACGCAATGCCGCCCTCCTCCGCCTTGACAGTGATGCGAAAATAGCCCTGCTGACCCCAGTAAGACAAGGAATACTGACGAATTTCATCGTGCCCACTGGCTGTGTTTTTCAGCTGGATGCCGATGTACTGACCACCCTTGTACGCGGGCACCGTCTTGCCATCTGCGGGGTAAAGCAGGAACGATTGCACCAACGCAGTTTCACGTTCAATGGCCCGAATCTCGAAGGGCCTGAAACCGCGCCATCCGCCCTCAGTGGATTCAGCCGCCTGATACAGACCTTCCTCTGCATCCACAAACACCTTGGCCAGCACACCGTAAGCCTCACCCCACGCTTTCAACGCCGTATGGTCAGCGGGCAGCCCCAACACCTCTTGAATGGCGGCCAACAGGTTTTCACCTACCACTGGGTAGTGGGCGGGCAAAACACCCAGGCTGGCGTGCTTGCTGGCAATGCGTTGCACCGCGGGCAACAGCGCCGCCAGGTTGTCAATGTTCATGGCGTAGGCCAGCACCGAGTCGGCCAATGCGGTGGATTGGCGACCACTGCGCTGATTGGACATGTTGAAAATATTCTGCAATTCAGGGTGCTGTTTGAACAAACGGCCGTAGAATGCCTGAGTAATTTGTCGGCCATGCTGCTGCAACAGGGGTACGGTGGATTTAACGGTGGCAATGGTGTCGGCTGAGAGCATGGTGGTTATTCCTTAAAGATTCATTTAAAATGTATCTTTAGATTAGGGGCGCACTGACAGTGTCGTCAAGCCTCCAAAACAGGCCAACGCAATACTTTTTAATACATTTAAATTTATGCAACTGACCAAACACACCGACTTTGCCTTTCGCACGCTGATGTACCTGGCGTCGATGCCCTCGGACCAAGCCACCATCAAGGAAATTGCCGAGCGTTTCGACATTCCGAAAAGCCACTTGATGAAGGTTGCGAATTCACTGGTGCATCACGGCCTGGTGCAAGCCAGTAGGGGCAAAACGGGCGGCATACGTCTGGCCAAAAAGCCGGAGGAAATTGGTCTGCGGCAGGTGGTGGAATGGATGGAAAACACCTTGGAGCCGCTGGACTGTGCGGGGCAACCGTGTGTGATCCTGAAAAGCTGTCAGCTGAAATTCAAGCTGTCGCAAGCGCGCGACGCCTTTCTGGAAAGCCTCGGGCAATTCACGCTGGCCGATGTCATCGACACCCCCACCAGAAATGAACTTCACACCATCCAGTTACACCTCGGATAACCCAGGCTGACGACCTGGTCGCCATCGTTTAAATCTGCGGGCATGCTGTAGGCCCTTGTGTCCTGCCCACGGCCTGAATTGCCCACACTTTCCCGCTTTCCGTCGCTGTGCCTGCTGGCAGTCGGCCTGTTTGCGGGGCAATCGCTGTTTCACAGCCAAACGCAATGGCCAAACTGGACCAGTTTTGTACCCGCTTGCCCACCCCCATTGAATGCCTGTGGCCTGATGCTCATGGCCCTGTTTTTGTTGCTCTACACGCGGGGTTGGTGGCTTTTGGCTTTGGCCCTGTTGCTGGGGTATGCCGGCACTTTGCCGCTGGCCAAATGGCACTTGGAACATCGAATTCCGCTTGAATGCCACGGGCAAATTGTACAAACCGATTTTGAACTGCTGTCTGCTGCGTGGCAGGTCGATGGACAAACGCGCTGGCGCATTCGCGCGCAACACAGCCCAAACCCCTGCCTGCCAGACGACACCACCCTGTGGCTGCAAAACACCAGTGGGCAAGCACCAGAGTTTGCTGCGCATTACCGGGCCAAACTGCAGTTGAAAGCGGCCTATGCCCCTTTGCAACTTGATGGGTTTGACGCCAATGCCCGCTGGTTTGCCGACGGCATCGGCGGCTTTGCCAAACCAAAGGGCCCTGTTCAGTTGTTTGCTAGCACGCCTAGGACCCAACTCAGCGGCCTTCTGCAAAGTGGCCGATGGGCGATTGAACAGTGGATTGTCAAAGTGCTCGGAATGACACCCCAGGCGGGCATTGTGCTGGCCCTGACGGTGGGCGAGCAGGGGCTGATTGATGCACAAACCCGTGACCTTTACGCCAACACAGGCGTTGCGCACCTGATTGCCATTTCAGGACTGCACATCGGGCTGATGGCCTTGATGGCGGGCTGGTTGGCTCGCGCAATTCTGACCCGCGTGCCTTGGCAGGCGCTGCGCACCCATGCGCACCTTGCCACCGTGGTGGCCACTGTTGCAGCCGCACTGGCCTATTGCCTTTTGACAGGCTGGGGCTTGCCTGCGCAAAGGGCGCTGATCATGCTGGCGGCGCTGGTGTTAAACCAGTACAGCACAGGCAGGGCCAACCCCTGGGACAGCCTGTGGCTGGCCTTGTGTGCAACGCTGGCAATCGACCCCTGGGCCTGCCAGCGCACCGGGCTCTACCTGTCATTTCTGGCCGTGTTTGCCCTGTTGGTGGTTGGGCAAGGGGTGTATCGCTTTCCACGCTTGCGCTCTGAAAAATTGTGGCTGGGCATTCGCTCGCAATGGGCAGTCACCGTGGCCTTGTTTGTGCCTTGCAGTGTGTTGTTCAACCAGCAGTCGCTGGTTAGCCCACTGGCCAATACATTGTCGATTGCCTGGATGAGCCTTTTCACCACGCCGCTGGCGCTGGCTGGCAGCCTGCTGCACAGCGCAACCGCCCTGCACCTGGCCGCATTCACTTTGCAAGTGCAGAACCACTGGCTGAATGCATTCAACGCCCTAAGCTGGGCCACACTGCCAGTGCCCAATCAGCCATGGCCGATCGTATTGCTGGCATTCTTTGGCAGTTTGCTTTGCCTTACGCCGCTGGGGTGGAAAACACAGATTACCGGGCTTGCGCTGATGGCACTCATGCTGTGGCCGAGCCCACGCCCGGCTGAGGGCAGTTTCACACTGAATGTGCTGGACATCGGCCAAGGCACGGCACTGGCAATTGACACCACGCACCACCGCCTGCTGTTCGACACGGGCCCCGCCTACTCCGCTGAAAGCGACTCAGGCAGACGCATTGTCGCGCCATGGCTGCGGCAGCAAGGCACCCAACCCTTTGACGCTTTGTGGGTGTCGCACAACGACAGCGACCACAGCGGCGGCGCACCTTATTTGCTAAACCACTTCAAGCCCGCCTTGTTTGTCAATTCAATGCCAGCCGACAACCCATTGAATGCCCTTGCCCAACAGCGCGGTATTGCAACAGCCTTTTGCCACACCTTCAAAGCCTGGCGCTGGGATGGCGTGCTGTTCGAACCCTTGCCCCTGTGGCAAGGCAGTGCCAAGCCACCCAAGGGCGACAACAACCAAAGCTGTGTGTTGAAAGTCAGCAATGCCCACCACAGCGTGCTGTTAACGGGCGACATCGAGGCACCCGCCGAGCAATACCTGCTGACCCATTTCAAACCTGGCCAACTAACCAGTGAAGTGCTGATCAGCCCGCACCATGGATCAAAAACCTCCTCAACGCCTGCCTTTCTGACCGCAGTGGCGCCCCACTTCATCGTGATCGAATCGGGCTGGAAAAACCATTACCACCACCCTGCCCCACAGACCGTCGACACCTACCAGCACACCGGAGCATTGTTGTTCAATACGGCCCAACTTGGTGCATTGGCCTTTCACTTTCCGGCAAACAGAACGCCGCCAACATTCAATATTGCGGGTGAAGTCCGCAAACGCTATTGGACGCTGCACGAAAGCAGTGCAAACCGCCCCGTTCGCTGGTAAGTTTGTATTGCAGACTGTCAAATTAACAGCACATGCACGTGGCACAGTTCTTGAATAAACCCGATCATCAGGCACAGGAAAACAAGAAAATGGCATCCACTCCTTTTGACGAAATGTATCAAGCCCCTGACGATGTGCGGGCTCATTATCAGGACTTCAACAAATGGCTCGGTCAGCAGGCCGACGAGAAGCTGGCCAACAAACGCGCTGAAGCGGACCTGATTTTCCGGCGTGTGGGCATTACCTTTGCCGTGTATGGCGACGACGCCGGCACCGAACGGTTGATTCCCTTCGACATCATTCCACGCATCATTCCTGCCCATGAATGGAAAATTCTGGAGAGCGGATTGCGCCAGCGCGTGACCGCACTCAACATGTTCCTGAAGGACATCTACAACGAACAAAAGATCCTGAAAAACGGCCTGATTCCGGCTGAGCAGATTTTCGGCAACGAACAGTACCGCGTTGAAATGCAGGGCGTGAAAGTGGCCAGCGACATTTACGCGCACATTGCGGGCGTCGACGTGGTACGGGCCGGTGAAGGCGAATTTTACGTGCTGGAGGACAACCTGCGCGTGCCATCCGGCGTGAGCTACATGCTTGAAAACCGCAAGATGATGATGCGGCTGTTTCCCGAGCTGTTTGCCCGCAATCGCGTGGCCCCGGTTGAACACTACCCCGACAACCTGCTGGAAAACCTGCGTTCTGTTACGCCACAGAATTCAAGCGACCCCACCGTGGTGGTGCTGACGCCGGGCATGTACAACTCGGCCTATTTTGAGCACGCCTTTCTGGCCCAACAAATGGGCATTGAACTGGTGGAAGGCAAAGACCTGTTTGTAGAAAAAGAAGTGCTTTACATGCGCACCACGCTGGGCCCCAAGCGGGTGGACGTGATCTACCGGCGGCTGGATGACGACTTTCTGGACCCACTGGCCTTTCGTGAAGATTCTCAACTGGGCGTGCCGGGTTTGCTGTCGGTTTACCGGGCCGGCAACGTCACGCTGGCCAATGCCATCGGAACCGGCGTGGCCGACGACAAATCCATCTACCCCTACGTGCCCGACATGATTCGCTTCTACCTCAGCGAAGAACCGATCATCAACAACGTGCCCACCTGGAAATGTCGCAAACCCGATCATTTGAAAGAAGTGCTGGCCAAGTTGCCTGAACTGGTGGTGAAGGAAGTGCATGGCGCTGGCGGCTACGGCATGCTGGTGGGGCCTGCCGCCACCAAGGCTGAAATTGAAGCCTTCCGCCAAAAGCTGATTGCAGAGCCTGCCAAATTTATCGCCCAGCCTACGCTGGCCCTGTCCACCTGCCCCACTTTTGTTGAACAAGGCATTGCCCCGCGCCACATCGACCTGCGGCCCTTTGTGCTGTCAGGCAGCAAAGTCACCCTGATTCCTGGCGGGTTAAGCCGCGTGGCCCTGCGCGAAGGGTCGCTGGTGGTGAACAGCAGCCAGGGTGGCGGCACCAAAGACACCTGGGTACTTGAACGCTAAAAGGAGAGACACATGCTGAGCCGAACCGCAGACCACCTCTTCTGGATGGCCCGTTACATTGAGCGCGCAGAAAACACCGCACGCATGCTGGACGTCAACGTGCAGACGTCACTGCTGCCACAAGACGCCGACAATTCCGAGCAGGGTTGGCGCGCCATGTTGTCCATTTGCGAGTTGCAACACGCCTACCTGCAAAAGCACGGCGAAGTGGAACCAGAAGCCGTGATCGACTTCATGGTGAAAGACCCCAACAACCCGTCGAGCATTTACTGCTGCCTGCAGGCCGCCCGAGAAAACGCACGGGCTGTGCGCGGCGCGCTGACCACCGAGGTTTGGGAAACCCACAACATGACCTGGCTGGAGTTGCGCAAGCTGTTGGCCGACAACCTCTGCGAACGCGACCCCTCCGAGTTTTTTGAATGGGTCAAGTTCAGATCGCACCTGTCCAGGGGCGTCACCATCGGCACCATGCTGAAAGACGACGCCTTTCGATTCATTCGACTGGGCACCTTTCTGGAACGGGCAGACAACACCGCCCGACTGCTGGACGTGAAATTTCACAGCATGCCCTTCAGCCCCCTGGGCCAATTGAACAACGCTGACCCGCACGCCGATTACTACCACTGGGCCGCCATATTGCGTTCGGTGTCGGCGTTCGAGACCTACCGAAAGGTGTATCGGGACGTGATTACGCCCGACCGCGTGGCTGAACTGTTGATACTGCGGGACGACATGCCGAGGTCGCTGTTGGCGTCGCTTAACGAGGTGTGCGCCAACCTGGCGCTGGTGCGCAACGACTATTCAGACGACACCGAGCGCCGCGCCGGCAAACTGCGCGCCGAATTGCTGTACAGCCAAATCGACGATATTTTGCAGACCGGCTTGCACGCCTACCTCACGAACTTTCTGGAACGGGTGAACGACCTGGGCAACAGGATCAGCCAGGATTTTCTGGTTCCGCTGGAAACATGAAACTGCACATTGAACACCACACGGAGTACACCTACAGCTGGCCTGTGATTTACAGCATTCAGCACATTCGGCTGACGCCGTTCAAGCTGCCAAACCAGAAGGTGCTGAAATGGGAAATCAGCACCCCCGCCAAGGCGTCGCATACGCTCGACCACTTCGGCAACAAAGTGACCCATTTCACCGTGAATCAAAGCCACCAGCGGCTTGAGGTGACAAGCCGGGGCGTGGTTGAATTAACACCCTTGGTGGGCGGCTACTTGCACGATCAGGCTGACCCCGTGAACCCCTTGGTGTTCAGTGGGGCCACGCCGCTGACGGTGTACACCCCCGACATGGCGCAGTTTTCAAGTTTTGTGGCCGACAGCCACATTCCGTTCGAGGCCCGCATGCTGGCGCTGGCCAATGCTGTGGCCGACCGCGTGCAATACAAAACCGGCAGCACCACCGTTGCACACACCGCGGCTGACGCCTTTGAAAATGGCGAAGGCGTGTGCCAAGACCACGCTCACCTGATGCTGGCCTGCCTGCGGGCGCACGGATTCTGCGCCCGATACGTCAGCGGCTACCGGTTTTCAGAACACGCGCCCGAGCACGCCAGCCACGCTTGGGTAGACGTGTACAACCCCGACAAACAAGCCTGGCTAAGTGTGGACGCCACCCACCGGTGCCTGGCCGACGAGTTCCACTGCCGACTGGCAGTGGCACGCGATTTCACCGGCGCGTCGCCCGTGCGCGGGGTTCGGTCGGGTGGGGGTGAGGAAAGGATGAAGGTGGGTGTTCAAATATCGGGAATATGAGTGTCATTCAAAAAAGAGTTGCAAGTCTCTCTTTTTTCGTTTAAAAATATACACAGTGTAAATTTTACACCTTGTCCATTTTAGTAGCGCCGGACAAAACACACACAATAAAAACGACCGGAGACATCTATGCAGCGAACTGGTGTGGCGCTCGCCCTAACCGCTGTTTCACTTGCCGCGCAAGCGGGCACATTCGGGCTTGAAAACGGCATTGATGGCCGTTGGTCATTGACCACGTCCTACGGCACCAGCATTCGAACCCGCGATGCGGACCCAAACCTCATCGGCGTGGGCAATGGTGGTAAGGCTGCCAACGGCAATGCGGACGATGGCAATCTGAACTTTAAAAAAGGCCAATCATTTTCGACCATTGCCAGTGCGATTGGTGAACTGGAGTTGAAGAAAGACAAACTTGGCGTATTTCTTCGAGCAAAAGCGTTCAGCGATGAATCGCTGAAAAACAGACCCGTCATACACGGAAGTTACGACAATGCTTACGTGCCCAACACGCCGCTGTCCGACAAAGCTTTTCCTGCCTTGTCTAAATTTTCAAACATAAAATTTCTGGACGCCTACGTATTTGGGACTTTCCGCCCCATCGCAAACCACCCAATTACAGTAAAGCTCGGCAACGAAGTGGTGCAATGGGGCGAGGGGCTGTTCATCCAGGGCGGCATCAGCCAGTTTGGCCGCTTTGACGCTGCGGCCTCCAGAAGACCAGGCGCACAGCTTAAGGAGGTTTTGTTGCCCATTCCACAAGTATCAGTCAGTGGAAGCGTCAATGACAGCATTAGTCTGGAAGGATTTTATCAACTGGCCTGGCGATCCACAGGAGTAGACGGGTGCGGCACATTCTTTTCTCCAGCAGACCCCTTGAATTGCTCAGGTGCCATTTTCAATCCGGGAACCGTGGTCATGAATGGCATCACCTTGGCCAGCTTTGATAGCAGAAGTGACCAGCAAGCCTACAACGGCACTTCTCCGGGCACCTTGCTTGGCACGCAGCTGATGTTGCCTTCGCTGTCGCTGATTAATTTCAGGGCAAGCCGCCTGTCAGACAGTCAACCGAAAAGTTCTGGACAGTTTGGTCTGGCTGCACGCTATTTTGACAGTGAATCCGGCAGGGAATTTGGCTTCTTCCATGCCCAGTACCACCAGCGCATTCCGGCGCTTGGCCTGAAACGTCAACCGTCTAACATCCCTGGCTCGCTGTTCAGCACCAATCTCTATCCACTGTCCTTCTATCTCGATTACTCGGCGGAAGACATCAAGGTGGACGGACTCACTGTGACGGACAGCATCGGACCCTATTCGGTATTCGCCGAGATCAGTCACACCAAAGGTCTGCCCGTGCCTTACAACACCAATGATTTTGTGTCGGGGGTGTTGACAGGGACAGGTCCTCTGGGTGCCCTTCGAAACCAGACTGGACGCATTCCAGGTTTCGATCGCAAAGACAAAACTCAAGTGCAGTTCGGTGGCATACGGGTCATTCCGAGGGTGCTGGGTGCTTCAAGTCTATCGCTCATCGGCGAAGTCGGTTTCGAGCACTACTCCGGCATTGGCGACCCCATGAACAGCGTTCGATACGGTCGACCACCCACCTTCGGCATCGCTGAAACCAGTGCAACAAGCTGTGCGCAAACGGGCAACGCCAACCCGGACACCTGCGAAGCTGTGGGCTTTGTGACCCCCAACTCATGGGGCTATCGAGTGGTTGGACAACTCAGCTATCCCAATGTGATTGCTGGTGCCAACCTAAGTCCGCGGGTCTTCTGGTCACACGATGTGAAGGGTTATTCAGGAGACCTTCTGTTGGTCGAAGACCGCAGGATTTTGGGACTTGGAGTGAAGATTGACTGGCGCTCTCGCTATTACGCAGACATCTCATACAACCGCTTCGGACGGGTGGCGAAATACGATCAATTCCGTGACAGGGATTACGCCTCTGTCGTGGTTGGCGTTGATTTTTAACTAAAACAAAATAACGGGGACAACATGAAATTAAAAGCGGTAATTGGAACGTTTTGCATCACCTGTTCAATAGGCAGTGCTGTGCACGCGGCCGTAGGAGCCAGCGACATCGACAGGCTGGGCAAAGACCTCACCCCCATTGGCGCTGAAAAAGCCGGCAACAAGGATGGCACGATTCCGGCCTGGACAGGTGGTATGACCAAGCCGCCAGCAGGCTGGGACCGGGAAAAAGGCTATGTCGATCCGTTTGCCAGTGAAAAGCCACTGTTTACGATCACAGGCGCAAACGCTGGGCAGTACAAGGACCACCTGACAGCAGGACAACAAGAAATGCTGAAGCGCTACCCGAGCTATCAGATACGGGTCTTTCCGACCCACAGAACGGCTGCTTACACTCAAAGCGTTTACGACCTGGCAAAGCAACAGGCCTTGAAAGTTCACCTGGCTTCGGGTGGAAACGGTGTCATGGACAGCGGAAAGAGCAACGTGCCATTTCCAATCCCTCAATCTGGCATTGAAGTGCTGTGGAACCACCTGATGCGATTTGTTGGCGGCGAATTTCTGCGCTACTCGGCGGACATGCCCGTTCAAGCGGATGGTGGCTACACCGTTGGTACCCGAACCGAAACCGTAGCCATGGCTTCCGTTTTACCGGATGCCGAACGAAACCGCATTCTTTACTACATTCAACAATTGACAGCGCCTTCGAATGTGGCCGGGCAGGCCATTCTGGTTCATGAACCGATCGATCAAGTGAAAGAATCGCGTCTGGCCTGGCAATACAATCCAGGCCTGAGGCGAATCATCAAGGCACCAGACCTTGCATATGACTCCCCAGGCATTGGCGTAGACGGGCTTCGTACCAACGACGACCTGAACGGATACAACGGATCACCCGACCGCTACACATGGAAACTGCTGGGCAAGAAAGAAATTTACATCCCATTCAACGACTACAAACTGGCTGACAGAACCGCAAAATACAAAGACATCGTGATGCCGCATCACCTGAACCCCAACTACACACGCTATGAATTGCATCGTGTGTGGGTGGTTGAGGGTGAACTGAAGCCGGGCATGCGCCACATTTACAAGAAAAGGGTTTTCTACATTGATGAGGACACCTGGGGCATTACCTTGGGCGACCAATACGACGGTCGCGGCGAATTGTGGCGTTCAAAAGAGCTGTTTTTCATTCAAGGCTACGATCAGATCAACCCTGTGCCAGTGGCTGAGGTCACCTACGATTTCCAGGCCAGGCGCTATCTCGTAGGTGGCCTGAACAATGAGGAAAAAATGTACAAATTCGGACTGAATCTGAATCTTGAAGATTTTTCTCCGAATGCACTCAGACGCCTGGGTAACTAGGCCACGGGGACGCCGGGCAACAAAGCATCCACGATTCGGTCGAGTTCACGCATCGCGTGTTCACGACCGATCAATCCGTCCCAGATCATTTGACGCAAACCCCAAAACGACATGATCAACATCCAGACGAGAGACCTCAAAGAATCTGAATTGGCAGTATTGCGATCGAAAAATGTCGTCATCCAGAGTCCAAGAATGAAGTCTCGAATTTGCAATCTCAGTTGCTCCAGTTCCCGGGAGCCGTAATTCATGCCAGCGATCAACTGCCACAGTGCGTTGCCTCTGCCTTTCGGTAAATCCAGTGAAACTGCCGCTGCACACTTGATGGCGTCCCGAAGGTTCCCACTGTTTTTTTCCACTGCAAGTCGGGATTCATTCATAACCTCGAAAAAAATGAAACTGGCCGTTTCAACCAGCAGGGCATCGAGGCTTGGAAAATGTTGATAAACCAATTGACGGCTTACCTTCGCAGAAGTCGCCAATGCGCTCATGTTCAAAACGGCCCAGCCCTTTTGCTCAACAAGAACTGCGGCATTTTCAATCAGAAATTGCCGACGCTCTTGTTTGTCGAGATAGCTTCTCTTGCGGGATTTGGAGTCTCGATTTGACATTGCTTCAGTTCCGGAAGTCCTGAAAAAAAGCCTCGGCATTCGCTTCGACTACGGGGATAAACAAGATTATATATAAATTTGACAGTATGTAAAATTTATCGTTAAATTAACCAAAAAATGATTAAAAACAATCAAAACAGGTTGGAGACATTCATGGCACGGCACACCCTCTATGGCTGGCACATGTCGTATTTCACAGGCAAAGCACTGTGTTACTTGCGTTACAAAAAGGTTGACTTTGACTTCAGACAAGTCAATTACATAACGTTGATGAAGAAGATCAAGGCCAAGACCGGTGCTGTGGTCATGCCTGTGATCAAAACAGCCGATGGGCAATGGATTCAGGACACCAGTGTCATCATTGACCGGTTTGAAAGTGAGACCCCCGTCAATCCGGTCATGCCAGACACTCCCCTTCAACAATTTGCATCCCGACTTCTCGAGGCCTGGGGTGATGAATGGTGGATTCCGTCTGCCATGTACACACGCTGGTGTCATCCAGAAAATTACGTGGTCTTCGAACACGACGCGGGCAAAGGGCTACTGCCCTGGGCACCTTGGTTTATCCAAAAGCGGGTTGCCGCCATACCTGCAAAGGCCATGCGATCCCTGCTTCCATGGGTGGGTGTCATTCCTGAACAGTACAAGGCGCTTGATGATTGGAATGCGCAAATGATGGATGCTCTGGATGCGCATTTCAAACAGACACCCTTCTTGCTCGGCAATCGCCCAAGCCTGGGCGACTTTGGATTGGTCGGTAGCATGTACGGGCACCATGGACGAGACCCTTGGCCCAAGCGTGAATTGCTAACCCCACGGAAAAACCTGTCTGCGTGGCTGACTCGCATGACGAATCCCGAACAATTCAGCCAAGGCGCACTTTGGCCAGCCGATGAAATGCCGCCCACTCTCGATCCGGTTTTTCACTCCATATTCCGTGAATTTGTTCCTTTCGTTAGAAAGACAGCGGATGCTGTGAGTCTCAAGTTCGCCGATTTTCCAGTCGGGAAACCTTTGCCCCGCAGAGTGGACATGATCGAGGGAAATCTGGCCGGAAAGCCATTTACGCGAGGTGGACTTGTGTACATGATCTGGATGGTCCAGAGAGCACTGGACACATTCAACAGCTTTTCCGCAGAAGACCAAAACACCATCCGCAAATGGCTTAAAAGCTGGGATGCGGAAGATCTGGTTACCAAAGCCTGGCCACGCGTAGAACGTGTTGCATTGACTGTTTGCCTTGCCGAACGCATCGAATCAAAAAAGGTGGCAGCATGAGCAAAACCATCGTGATCACTGGCGCATCGTCTGGCATAGGTGCAGCGCTTGCACACTATTACGCCAGTCAAGGGTGTGCATTGGGCTTAACGGCCCGTCGAATTGAACGACTGGAAGCCTTGAAGACCGAACTGACCGCACAACATGGTGTTCAAATTGAGGTAATGAGCCTAGATGTTAATCGGGTTGACCAGATCGACGGGGCCATGACAACACTGATTGAAAAGCTGGGTGGCGATGTGGACATCCTCATCGTCAACGCCGGTGCCAATCAGCTCACCAAAGTCGGCAACAACCAATTGAGCGAAGAATTGGGTTTGTTGCAGACCAATCTTTTGGGTGCGGTTGCCACCATTCACTTTGCGGCGCGCTATTTCAAGACCCGCGGCAAAGGGCACATTGTCGGCATTTCATCACTGGCCTCCCTGATGCCGATTCCACGCCAAGCCGCCTATTGCGCAACCAAAGCAGGCTTGTCGATGTATCTGGACACCGCTGCAATCGAACTGAAACGCCACAACGTGGCTGTCACGAAGATACTGCCTGGCTTTGTGAAAACCGAAATCGTGGATGACATGGACAAATACCCCTTCGTCGTTAGTGCAAATGAGGCAGCCCGACAAATTGCAGGCCATATTGAACGGGGCAGCGGCACTGGTGTGGTTCCCGCTTACCCATGGCGATTCTTCAAGCCTGTAATGGGGAAAATGCCGACCAGTCTGTGGCGCTTTTTCAAATAAGGCCACGGTCATGAAACCGACTAAGGTCCAATTGCGGTTGATCGGGTTTTGCGCAGTCGCCCTTTTCATTGGAATCATGGAGCACATCACACAGTCGCCGGAAAAGGGGCGCCTCATTCTGGTGACGCCGGCCATGCGTCAATTCGTAAGGGAACAGATCAGCGACGCCAACTCATTGGGTCCCACTGAGAAAAATTACGACCTGGCTCTCACGAGCTACTTGAACGATGAGGTGCTTTATCGAGAGGGCATGCGTCTTGGCCTGGATCAGGACGACCTGATCGTACGCCGGCGGGTCATCCAGAAAATGCGCTTTCTGATGGAAGACACGACCCCATTGAAAGAGCCTCGTGAAAGCGAGTTGCAGGACTGGTTAGACAACCACACTGCGCAGTACCAAACTGGCCAATCCATTTCATTTGAACAGATTTATTTCTCGACTGATCGGCGAGGTGATCAGGCTCTGTTTGATGCGCGCAAAGCCCTGTCGCTGCTGCGTGCAGGCAAACAGCCAGTGGTCGGCGACCCTTTTCCTCAGATCAGTGGAAGTACAGAGTTGAGTCATCAGGCGTTGCAACGGACGCTCGGGACATGGCTGACCGACCGAATTTTTCAGGAAATGCCAGGGCAATGGTCCGAACCAATTGTCTCACCCATGGGTGTTTTTCTCGTGAAGGTCAACCGTGTTGAACAGGGTCGGACCATGACAGTGCAAGAAGCCGGGGAGCGTCTGATCAATGACGTGAAAGACGCGCAACGTCGGGCATTGAACGAAAAGAGCCTGACCGCCTTGAAATCACGATACACCCTGAAAGTGGTGAACTGAGATGAAGGCCCTGCGGATGATCATCGTTTGCATGTTGCTGGTGCTCCTCTATGGTCCGGGCCTGTCGCATGCGCATGAAATGGGTACGGCAGCCTTGCACCTCACCGAATTTTCCACTGGATCAGGTCAACTGAGTTTCAAGAAAACACGCGGTGTTTCGGGTGACATTGCACCTATTTCCTTTGAGTTGCTACCCGCTTGCAAACTCAGCAATGTGCACACCAGCTGGGAGGGAAAAACCGAGGTTCAGCAAGTGGCTGAGTTCCACTGTGATCAACCACTCGACAGGCACTCCGTGCTGGTGGATGGATTCACCAGACTTGCCCCCGATCTCATCGTCAGCGCCCACTTTTTGGACGGAACTGAACGCGTGCAAATTGCCAGTTCTACCCACACACTTTTGAAGCTGAAAAGCGATACCACTCAGTCGAATGTTGACACTGACTACTTAGGCATCGGCATTGAACACATTTTGGGCGGCATGGATCACGTGTTGTTCGTCACTGGTCTTTTTTTGCTGTGGCGACAACACCAGGAGTCGCTCAAGGCACTGATCGGGCGTTTCACTGTTTTTACCCTGGCCCACAGCGTGACCCTCGCGCTGCTCGTACTGGGCTGGATCACCGTCCCGGCTCGCGCAATTGAAGCCCTGATTGCCCTCAGTGTTCTGTGGGTTGCATTTGAACTCCTTGAGGATGGCGAGGGCAATCGGCCATTTTCCACAAACTGGGTTGTGGCGGCTTTTGGTCTGCTGCACGGCAGTGGCTTCGCCCTGTCAATGGCAGACCGTGGCTTCCCGAAAGACAGTCTGCTTTCAACACTTCTGCTTTTCAACATCGGCATTGAAATGGGTCAATTGCTCATCGTGGCAGACCTGTATGTCGCATTTCTTGCCGCGGACCGCTGGCTTGTTTTCAAGGCGAGGTATGCGATTCAGTGGCTTCTCACGGTGCTTATGGGCGGATCGGCACTTTACTGGACTATCGAAAGGGTGATGGTTTATGTCTGAATACAAAAAATGGATGCGAATCGGACTACTGTCGTTGGCGCTGCCTGTTGGTCTGTGTGCATGCCTGGGAAATGGCTCATCCGATGCAAGCTCTTCGCCGACACCTGCGGAGGTGACAGCGTCACAAGTCGACAATTCGAATCCGCCACCATCCACCAACGATGGCCAAAGTGAGTTCGAGTGCCTGAATACAAAATCCACAGTGAAGCAGGCGTTTTTTGGTGATATTCACGTTCACACCAAGTTGTCCTTTGACGCCTATTTTCTGAACTCACTGAACGGACCGAAAGAGGCCTACGACTATGCCAAGGGTGAATACGAATATCTACCCTCCGGCAATGATCCTGACAAACCGGTCAGGCGTGTCAGTATTGGTAGACCGCTGGATTTTGCGGCGGTCACAGAACATGCCGAGCAATTGGGTACTTTCAGCCGGGTCTGTGAGGCCAACGGCACACTTCCGGATGGCACCAACCCAGCTTGTTCGGTGTTCGGTCAATTTATACGCGATAACATCTCGACATTTATCACCGGCCAGGTACCGCTTTACCTGCAGCTCGTCACCAGCGCCGGTCGCAATGCGCCCAGCACCTCAACCTGGCAGCAAATTCAGCAAATCAATGCTTCCGAAAATGAGCCCTGTCACTTTACGACGCTGAATGGGTATGAGTTCTCTTCCAATAAGGGGGGGCAGGTTTTACATCGAAATGTGATCTTTGCCAGCGACACGGTACCCAAAGATGTTTACAGTTCGGTTCCTCCCATTCCAACCGAAGACAACACCAACGACGAATGGGGTCTGTTTGACAGTCTTAAAGCAAACTGTCTGGATGTGCCGAAGTGCGATGTCATCACGATTCCACACGGCACCAACCAAAGCGACGGGCGGTTTGCCCGCCCGCGTGAAGCGGACACCGGTCTGCCATTGGCTCGTGACAACAGGCCCTTGACCGTCGCCGACGCACAATTGCGAAACACCTTCGACAAAAATCTGGAAATCATTCAGCACAAGGGTGCCAGCGAATGCCTGACCGGATTTAACGGCGCCTTGCTTGCTGGCGAAGAGGCAGGCTGCGGCTTTGAGGAATGGAAAACCTTGTGCCGAGGCAAAAACGATGACCCACCCGAGTGCAAGCTGGTGTGCAAAGGGTCACCGAATGACCCGATTTTTTGTCAGGTGAACCAGAACCACGGTGCCACTGACAGCCTGCATGATGTTCGGCCTTGCGACAAAGTGGCCATTGGCGGATCAACACCAAGCGACTGCACTTCGCCGCTGGACTATGCCCGAAATGTAATCCCCGAAGGCATGGCGCTGCAGCGAAAGCTGGGCGTGAACCCCTATCAGTATGGTTTTATAGCGTCTAGCGACACGCACAACGGCCTGGCTGGGCGCACAGACAATAAGAAATACGCGGAAAACACGGGCCACGGCGGCGTTCTGGACGACGAACCCAGGGAGGCCTTGGGTCACTGGGATTGCACAGAGCCGCCATTACCGACTGACCCGATCACTGGATTCAAGGTACCGGTTCACAATTACGACGCATCAAACCCATCCAATTGCAATGACCGCCATTTCAACCCGGTGGCCATCAATTTCACGCCAGGCGGATTGGCAGGGGTGTGGGCTCGGGAGAACACCCGGAAAGAGATCTTCGCGGCATTGAAACGCCGGGAAACATTTGCCACATCAGGATCACGTATGCGAATCCGGATGCTGGCCTCAGCCACACCGCTGCCACCGGACATCTGCACAAGACTTGAAAAAGGAGAAAGTCCCATTGAGGAGGGATACATCCAGGGCGTGCCCCAAGGTGGCTCTCTGACGCCTGGTGCATCGGGTCCTTATCTCGTGGTGTACGCCATGCAGGACCCAGGTGGTCAAGAACCAGGAATGCCGCTGCAAAGCATCGAAATCATCAAAAGCTGGGCGGACAGAAACAACCAGATCAGAGAGCACCGAATCGTTCTGGATGCAATCAAAAACCCACCTGAACCCGATCAGCAATGCCAGGTTCAATACCGAGGCCCGGCTCAAATGTGCAAGGTGTTTCAGGACAAGGATTTCGATGCAAGCCTCGGTGCCTCGTATTATGCGCGAGCCCTTGAAAATCCATCGTGCAGATGGAGCACTCGCATGTGTTCAGCCAAAGGCGTGCAGTGCGACACAATCCAGGCCTCCAACGGCCAGTTTCCAGCGGGAAGTCCGTTTGCCGGCTTTGAAGGCTGCTGCAAGATTGCTGGCGAGCCTGGCACTTTCTCGGCAGTCAACCGGTTTATCACACAACAGGAGCGGGCCTGGAGCTCGCCAATCTGGGTTCAGGCAGCCCAACAAAAAAAGGACAACAAGCCATGAAGAAAAAATGGGTGGGGGGAATAATCGCAACAGTGATACTGGTTTCAGCAGGCTTGTATGCCGCCAGAATCCCGATCGCGATGAGCGTGGCCGAGAAAATAGCCATGCGCCGTTTAACGTCGTCAGACATCAATTTGCCAGATGGCTTGCACGTCGGCCTTTGCGGAACGGGGTCGCCCATGCCCGACCCCGATAGATCCGGGCCCTGCACGGTTGTGATTGCGGGCAAACAACTCTTCCTGTTCGACGCAGGCACAGGCTCTAACAAGATGCTTGCGCGGATGGGCCTGGGTGTTGGTGCATTAAACGGCGTCTTTCTGACCCATTTTCACTCTGACCATCTGGATGGATTGGGTGAAATCATGATGAACCGCTGGGCCCAGCAAAGATCGGGAAAGCCACTGACCCTGTATGGTCCACAGGGGCTTAAAACCGTGTATGACGGATTTGAAGAAGCCTACAAGCTGGACACGGGTTATCGAATCGCCCACCACGGCACAACGGTGATGGTCCCTGACTTGCAAGGTGCCCGGCTTCACGAATTTCAGGTGAACGGTGATGCAGCCATTTCTGTTTTACGTGAGCCCGATCTCGAAATTGACGCATTCGCAGTCGATCACGGTCCGGTCAAGCCCGCCGTGGGATATCGGATTCGCTACAAAGGCCGCTCTGTGGTCATCAGTGGCGACACCGCTGCAACACCACAAATCACCCTCAATTCCAAAAACGTGGATCTGCTGATCCACGAAGCCTTGTGCCCAGAACTCGTGAACGATCTCGGCAATTGGGCGGGTCAGGCCAATCGACCCAAAATCCAGAAAATCATGCATGACATTCTGGGCTATCACACCAGCCCGGAGCAGGTGGCCGCTGAGGCGCAGGAAGCCAAGGTGAGGGCCGTCGTCTTTACGCACATTATTCCACCCATTCCCGCAGCGCCATTGCGCGAGATTTTCATGGGCAAAGCCAAATCGATTTTCCATGGGGACATGCGAATTGGCTCCGATGGCGATCTGATCAGTCTGCCACCCAACTCAGATCGCATCGAATACAGCAACATTCTGGGAAATTGAACGCCATGAACCTTCGAACACTGCTGATGCCGATCATGACAGCGAGCATGCTGTCAGAAGCCAGACTTCAACGACATTGGGCGCAGGCGGAAAAGGCGCGACAGAAAAAGGGGCTTGCCCATGTCATCCACTATTTTCATCAGGTCGACGACCCCTACAGCGCTCTGGTGGCTCAAGCCATACCACAATTGATGCAGAGGTACGTGGAGGTGCAATGGCAGTTCCATTTGGTACAAGCCCCCTTACAAGAGCATGCCCCTGAACGGGATCGATTGATGCGCTACAGCCGAACTGACGCCACTCGACTTGCCAATTATTGGGGACTGAAATTTTCTGACCCTGGCAGACAGCCCGACGAAAAATCAGTCCAACTGGTGCAGGGCAGTCTTGTGACTGCTCTGGAGAAAGGCTTGTCTGCCTTTGAGCTTGCCGCCCCGCTTAGCCATGCGCTTTGGGAAAACCCAAGCAAGCTGAGCCTCAGTGATATTGGCATACAGCCAGCCAGTGCGGTCCAAATACAAAAGCGCTTGCATGACGACACCCGCTTGCGACAAACACTTGGACACTATCTGGGCACCACACTGTATTACGCGGGTGAATGGTATTGGGGAATCGACAGACTTCATCATCTGGAGTCCCGTTTGCAAGCGCTTCATTGCGACAGTCAGCCTGGACGTCCCCCCTGCTTCCCAGCCATAGTCGAAAACCACGCACTGATATGCGAACCCGTACTTCGCGAATTTGATTTTTTCTTCTCCCTGAGAAGCCCTTACTCTGCGATCGTTGCTCCCCGGGTTTTCGCCATGGCCCAACGCATGGGGGTCAAGGTGAATCTTCGATATGTGTTGCCCATGGTCATGCGTGGGCTTCCCGTGCCCGCTGCAAAAAGAAAGTACATTGTGCTGGACACGGCGCGCGAGGCACGACTTCACCACACACCCTTTGGCCGAATCAGCGATCCAGTGGGCAAGCCCACCGAGCGTGGATTGTCGTTGATTCCGCTTGCACAGGCCAAGGGTGTGGCACAGGCCTACATCTGCTCGTTTATGAAAGGCGTCTGGGCTGAAGGCGTGAATGCAGGGAGCGACCGGGGTTTACGCCTGATTGCAGAAAGAGCAGGCCTGAGTTGGGACGACTGCAAACAAGCCATGACGGATAACCAATGGCGTGCAATTGCTGAACAAAACCGGGAAGCATTACTTGGGCTGGGGCTTTGGGGCGTGCCCTCGTTTTCAGCGGGTCAATGCGCGGTGTGGGGTCAAGACCGTTTGTGGTGGGTCCAGCAAGCCTTGAAGGACCCGTCGACAATCGCCATTCGGAGGGTGGCATGATCCGTTCGAAATGCGCTTTCTCAACAACGTGCGCAGTGCTTTTGGCGGGCCTCATGCTCACTCAACCACAGCAGGCATTCGCACTGAAAGATGGCATCGAAAGGCCTGCATTCATGGCTCCGTTGGCGACACAGGCATTCATGTTTGCAGTGGCTGATAGAAAATCCACAGCACTTGCTGTGGGCGAACACGGCATCATTCTTCGCACTCAGACCGGAAGTTGGCGTCAATGGAAGCAGATGCCCTGCCCCGTGTCGGTCAGTCTGACCAATGTCCGATTCGTCACTGACCACTTGGTGTTTGCGGTCGGTCACGATGGCGTGGTTCTGAAATCCACCGATGCTGGTCAAACCTGGGTGAAGGTGTTTGACGGCAATCAGGCCAATGCACAAATCATTGAGCAGGCCAAAAAAAACCTGGACACCGCTGCGCCAGGGGCTGCTCAGAAAGACGCCCAATACGCGCTTGAGGATGCACAAGCAGATGCGCAATTTGGCCCTTCGCGCCCTCTGCTGGATGTCTTTTTCAAAAACGAGAACACCGGCTGGATCGTGGGCAGCTACGGCCAGATATTCGAAACACTGGACAGTGGCGCGACCTGGCGACTGATTAGTCAACGCTTGAACAACCCTGAGCTAAAACACTACAACAGCATCGATGGCAGCGCCAATGGGCTGATGCTGATATCCGGGGAAGGTGGACTGGTTTACGCCTCGTCTGACTGGGGTCAAACATGGAAGACACTGAGCTCTGGCTACAACGGTCATTTCTACGGCACCTTTGTCGAAAACCCGCAACCGGGGCACCTCCGCTTTCTTGCATATGGCTTTGGCGGCACGATTTACCGCTATGACGCCGAAGACGCTCAATGGCAGAAGTTGCCCAAGGTGTCTGGCGACAGCCTGGTGAAGGCACTCCCCGGGGGCATCGACAAAGTGATTTTTCTCGACCAGCGTGGCCGTATGTTCGAACTGGATGAAAAAACCAATGCGATTCGAATCCTCAGGGCCGACACCAGCGAAACAGCGACTGACATGACTGAAATCGGTCACGAATATCTGATCAGCACCCGGCACGGAAGCCAGATTTGGTCGCTCAACCCCTCGTCGGGACAATAACCATGGACTCAACAAAAGCCTCCACTCGCCTGGCGCGTCGTATCGAATCCGTTCTGTTTGGACACCGCAAGCTGGTAATCGCACTGTTTGCGATTGTCTCGGTCTTCATGGCTGTCAGCGCAAGCCAGCTTCGCCCAGACGCCTCCTTTCAGAAGATGATTCCGGTTCGACATCCATTCATCGTGAATTTTCTGGAATACGCCAATGAACTGCGTCCGCTTGGCAACGTCCTGCGAATTGTCGTTGTCAACAAGCAGGGTTCGATCTACGACAAGCACTTTCTTGAGAAGCTGCGAGAAATCAACGACGAAGTGTTTTACATTCCCGGGGTTGACCGTGGCAACCTGAGCTCCATCTGGACGCCCAATGTCATGTGGCACGAAATCACTGAGGAAGGGGTCAAAATGGGCCCCATCATCGGTCAGGGATTCAAAGGCACACCCGAACAGATCGACGCGGTCAAAGCCAATGTGGACAAGTCGGGGCGAATCGGATCCCTGGTGTCCAATGATCAACATTCTGCGATCATTCTGGCGCCATTGCTGGAAGTGGATCCGCAATCGGGTCAGAAGCTGGACTATGGCACGCTGTCCAGTCAAATCGAGACCCGCATTAGGGATCGATTTTCCAGCGACAACATTGACATTCATGTCGTTGGATTTGCCAAACTGGTGGGCGATCTTATCCATGGCGCCAAGGCCATGGCGGGCTTTTTTCTGATCACATTCACGCTGACTGTGCTGTTGCTGCTGTGGTACTCACGCTGCTGGAAAAGCACCCTGGCCACCGTATTTTGCTGTTCTCTTGCGGTCATCTGGCACCTTGGGCTCATTCACATCATTGGCATGGGCTTGAACCCCTATTCCATTTTGGTGCCCTTCCTGACTTTCGCCATTGGCGTCTCCCATGCCATACAGAACGTCAGAACCATGGCCGTTGCCAGGTATCATGGCGCTTCAAAAATAGAGGCTGCAAAGGCCACATTCAGTCTGCTTTTCATTCCCGGCACCGTCGCACTGCTCGCTGACGCTGTGGGATTTTCCACCTTGTACGTCATCGACATCGGGGTCATTCGCGACCTTGCGGTGTCCGCATCAGTCGGCGTGGCCGTGATTATTTTCACGAAAATGTTCTTGCTACCGGTGATGATGAGCTATTCAGACGTCACCCCTGCAGGCTTGCGTCGCGTTGAACAACTTGAGCTTCGTCCTCACAAAATTGCCTGGGCATTGTCCGCGCTCACCGGTAAAAAAACAGCCACCGTGGTTGTCAGCGTGGCTGCGCTGGTTACCTTGGGTGGACTGGGCATTTCACACAAACTGAAGGTAGGAGACCTTGACCCGGGAGCCCCCGAACTGCGTCCGAATTCCAGATACAACCAGGATGTTCGCTACCTGGTGAATCACTATTCCACCAGCTCAGACGTCTTCGTAGTCATGGTCAAGACCCCAAAAGGTGAATGTGGATCCTACCCTGTGGCCGCCGCAGTGGACGAATTTCAATGGCGCATGGCAAACACGCCGGGGGTCGAGGGCACGTTCAGTCTGTTCGACATCATGAAGCAGATCATTTCCGGCTTTAATGGTGGAAATCCGAAATGGATGGCCATCACCCGCAACCGCTTCATCTCCAACGGCGCGCACAATAGCATTCCGGGCAATCTTTACAATTCTGATTGTTCAATGCTGCCAGTCGTCTTGTTTTTGTCTGATCACAAGGCAGAAACACTGTCACGTGTGGTCAATCATGTTCAGGCATTCGCTGATGAAAACAACACGCCCACCGCCACCTTTTTAATGGCTGCAGGCAACAGCGGCATCGAAGCGGCCACCAACATGGTGGTCGAACGCGCCCAGAAAGTGATGCTGGTGCTGGTGTACGGCATCGTTGGCCTGTTGATCTGGTGGGAATTTAAAAGCATCCGAATCATGTTGGCCATCATGCTGCCGCTGTTTATCACCGAAGTGCTGTGCAAGGTCATCATGGTCGAACTGAACCTTGGCATTAAAGTGGCCACGTTGCCTGTCATTGCCCTGGGGGTCGGCATTGGTGTGGATTATGGCATCTACATCTACAACCGGCTTGAAAGCCATTTGGCAGAAGGTCAAAACTTTCGAGAGGCCTACTTCAACACGCTGAAATCAACTGGCGTGGCGGTTGCATTAACCGCGATGATGTTGGCCTTGGGCGTACTGATCTGGGTGTTCTCAGCCATCAAGTTTCAGGCTGACATGGGACTGCTGCTGACTTTCATGTTTGTGTGGAACATGATTGGCGCTATCGTCTTGATTCCCGCCCTTCTGCGCTTGATCGCCTATCAAACCCTTGTTCGCAAATTTGGGCCATCGGTGTAGACACAGCGAAATCCAATGTGGGAGGTGCTGGTCAAATGGCTCGCACCAATTCGGGCCGCTGGCCGGTACCTCAAACAGTATTCCGCAGCACACAAAAACGAGCCACCTTTCAAAGTCCACAATCGAGAATCACTGGCCGGCAGCGAGCAAGGGCACTGCGTCTGCTCGCGTAAATCGAAAGGTGAAAGCGTCCATTCCCAGACATTGCCGATCATGTCATACAAGCCATACCCATTGGCGGGAAGGGAACCCACGGCAAGGGGCGCAGGCCTTTTGTTCTCAGCAGAGTATTGCCAGGGAAAACTGCCCTTCCAGGTGTGGGCCATGGCCTGCCCCTCCGGTGTGAACACATTGCCCCATGCAAAGTCAGCCTGAACAAGACCACCCCGGGCCGCATACTCCCACTGTGCCTCTGTGGGCAGTTGCCCCTTGCACCACCGGGCATAAGCCTTGGCGTCCTGCAGACTGACGTGGACCACAGGCAATCGGGCAAAATCGGGGTCCAAGTGTTCCGGGTTGTGTTTGAGTCCGGCTGTCGGTCCATCCGGACTGTGCCAACAGGCCCCCTCCACCACTTTCCACCACTGACTGGGTTGGCGCAAATCGACAGGGCCGCCTGTCATGACAAACACATGGCTGCTGCCGCCCTTTTCCGCATCGGTCACATACCCCGTTTGCATCACGAATTGCGCAAATTGCGCATTGGTGGCTGGGGTGGCATCCATCAAAAAAGCATTCACAGAGGCTGGCCGAACCGGTCTTTCTTCAGGATAAAACCGGTCCGAGCCCATCAAAAACTCGCCCCCACGCAAAGAAACAGGTTCAAACATTGAGTGCCATTTGCTTGATAAACCGATAGGTTTCAACTGGATTGGTTGGCGTTGTATCAATGTCTATCGTGACATGTCTGATCTTTCCCGCAAAGGGGTTTGGCCCTGTGTAGGCGCTTGACACCTGGTTACCCAAATCAGCGCCGATGGTGAAACCGTCATACCCCGTAGAGAACAACACACGCTCATAGGTGTGCTCCGCCACCTTCTTGTCATTGATGTACAAACTGCCCTTGCCCTCAAACGGCCTTGCGGTCATTTCCTGAACGTATTTCACCTTGAATTTACCCTGCGGCACCGACACACTGCTGCTCATCCGCTCGACCCAGGGCACCAGGCTTTGTTCATAGTGCAATTGACCGTCTTTCAAGTACAAAACCCAACCTGCGTATTTCGCCCCCTGTGCGACCAACACACCCTGTTCATCCCCTCTGGGTCGCTCAACATCCAGCGTCACCGTGTGTGACAATCCGCACACAATCGGAGCCATGTCGTGTGCAATACGCTCAACGGGCGGAAAGAACTCCCAATGGGGTTTCAAAGCGTGTGCCTGTCTGTCCTGCACCAGGCGTATTACCAAATTGCGGTCATCCAGCGGGAACACATTGTATTGCTCAGCGGCCTTGACCCACTTCTGTTTCAATCGGTTCACGATGTCCGGGTGTTGAGCCGCCAAATCGTGGGTTTCAGAAGGGTCTTTCGACAAATCGTAGAGCTCCCACTGATCGTCGGTGAATTCAGTGCCCCGAATGTGCCTTGTTACCAATCTCCAATTGTTTTCAATGTAGGCGCGTTGCCCGGTCATCTCAAAATACTGCTCGCTCCGGGTGGGCGCCTTCGGATTTCCAAAGGTTGGGGCGATACTTTGCCCCTCGACTGGCTTTAACTTGATTCCCCGGTACACCTCGCTTCGCTTAACCTGAGTGACTTCCAGAATGGTGGGGTACAAATCAATAACATGCACAAAATTGTCACGCAGTTGCCCCTTGGCGGCGATGCCACTGGGCCATGAGACCAACAAGGGATCAGCCACGCCACCCAAGTGCGTGTATTGCTTGTAATTCTTGAATGGTGTGTTAGAGGCACAGGCCCAACCCATCGGGTAATGTGGAAACGTTCCGTCCTCTCCCATGATGTCGTAAAACTTCAGCGCCTCTTTCACTGGCACTGGCCGGCCAAAAGCCGGGGCAAATACGTTGGGGGTGCCCGTCTCTGTACCCTCACCACTGCCACCATTGTCGGAAAACAACATGATCAACGTGTTGTCCAGTGCACCAATTTCAGCCAAAGCGTCCAGCAGGCGACCAATGTTGTAATCCAGATTGGTCACGAGGCCGGCGTAAACCTCCATGTACCTGGCATAAATTCTTTGTTCATCGGCACTGAGGCTGTTCCAACTGTGCGCGCTAAAGGACAATGGCGACAATTCTGTGTCTTCAGGCAATATTCCCAACGCCTTCTGGCGCTTCAAACGCGCTGCGCGGATAACGTCCCACCCCACGTCATAGCGCCCTTTTTGGGCGTCTCGATAAGCCTTAGGCACCTGCAATGGAGAATGTGCTCCTGGGTACGCGAGATGCAAATAAAAAGGCCGATCAGGTTCAAGACATTTTTGCGTGCGCAAATAGGTCGTCGCCCGGTCTGTCAGATCGTCGTTGACAAAGTAACCGGGCTGGTCGGGTGGCTCGATTGGGGCGACGCCATCAAACAGCTCGCAAGGTTTGAAATAGTCGGTTGAGTGGCCCTGAAACCAGTAGGCCCGCTCAAAGCCGCGATGCGTTGGCCAATTGGTGTAAGGTCCGTTCGCACTCGTGGTGTTTGAATTGTTCACATGCCATTTTCCGACCAAAAATGTATTCCAGCCCGCCTCACCCAGTGTTTCAGCCAGCGTGGTCGCCTCCTGGCTCAAATCGCCCCGGTAACCTGGGTAGCCAGAATCCACGTCCGCCAGCCAGCCCATTCCCACCGAGTGATGATTCAACCCCGTCAGAAAAGACGCGCGCGTCGGGGAGCACATGGCTGTGGTTCTGAAGTTGGTGTACTGCAAACCGCTTTTGGCCAGCCGGTCAATGTTCGGCGTGCTGATCTCGCTGCCATAGCAGCCAAGATCTGCAAATCCCACATCGTCCAATACAATGGCGATGACATTCGGAGCACCCTGCCTGACCTTGGCTCGAGCCGTATTTGCCGGTCGAGAGTCTTTAAAGGTAGCCCCCACGACGGCCGGTTTACCCACTTCCACTTCCTTGGGGGTTATCAATGAACGGGCTTTGTCACGCAATACGCCCACGCCTGCCCCCACCGCTGTGGCACCTGCTGCACCTGCCACCACCCCACCTAAAAACTGCCTGCGCGAACCGCTTGGCCCTTTCTTCATTTTGTCCCCTCTGTGTTGAATCTTGCTTTAATATAGTGACACCTTTAATGTCACTATATTAAAAACAAAATTGAAAAACAAGGAGTTTCATGAACGCACCTCAACTCCCACTTCAGGTTCATGGTCTGGATTTGTCCTACTTCACCGGCAAGCTGGAAATGTATTTGCGCAACAAAGGCATCGCCTACGACCTCATCGAAATGGACACAGGCGACTTCAAACGCTGCGGCCTGTTAACCGGTGTCGCCCAAATGCCTCAAGTGAAATGGTGCGAGGGCCAATGGCTCAGCGACACCACCTTGATCATCGAGTTTCTGGAAAAACAATTCACTGAAACGACCATCACTCTGAATGACCCTGCACTGCAATTCATGGCTGAACTGATCGAAGACTTTGGTGATGAATGGCTGTGGCGACCCGCCCTTTACTACCGCTGGGCCAAAACCCGCGATGCGAAACTGATGGGCGACAGGCTGGCGGCAGGCATGATGAGAGACATTCCCGCGCCCCATTTCGTCCGTCGGTTTGCCATTACCAACCGCCAAAAAATGCATTTCCTGAGACGCGACGGTGTTAATCGACAAACCGCAAAACGCATTGAAGAACACTACCTTGAGTCACTCGCAGCCATTGAAGACCTACTGAAAGAGAACCCCTTCCTGTTGGGGCAACGTCCGACGCTGGCAGACTATGGTCTGCTCGGCCCCATGTTCAGGCACTTTTTTTGTGACCCCACGCCCGCCATGATCATGAGAACAGAGGCGCCTGCCGTACATGAATGGGTGGCACGCATGTGGAACCTCAAACTCCAGCGACTTGATTGTGCCTTGATGCCAACTGATCTGCCCGCGAAAGCCAGCAAGATACTGCAATTGATCATGGAAGACTTTCTGCCCTACATGCAGGCCAACGAATCCGCTTGGCAAGCCAATCAGCGCAGCTGCAGTTTTCAAAGCAAAGGCATTGAATTCGAAGTCCCCGTAAATCCCTACCGGGTTTGGCGTTTTCAGCGGGCACGTCTGCGGTATGCGCAGTTAACTCCAGCGGACCAATCTCGCATTCACGGCTGGGCGCCCGGCCTTCAAGACCTGTTGCAACAACCTATAGAGCGGCTCATTTCGACAAAAATCAGTACACTGCCGATACACGCGGCAGTGCAGAAAAATTTTGTAGGTAGACAATGGCAGTGACAAAAAAGGCAGATGGGCGAGTAGTACGCGGCAAAAAAAACAGAGAGCTGATCGTGAACGCGCTGATGGCCTGTATCCGCGAGGGCAACCCCTCACCCACTGCCCAAGAAGTGTCTGAGCGGGCAGGCGTTGGCTTGCGCACCGTATTTCGTCACTTCGAAGACATGGAAACCCTGTACCGCGAACTGGCCAACGAAGTCAGCAAGATTTTACAACCTGTTTTAGAAAGCCCCATTGAAGGCAAAACCTGGGAAGAGAAACTGGTACATATCGTCAACCGCAGAAGCGACATGTTCGAACTGCTTTTGCCTCTTCATCAGGCCACCCAAGTGCATTTGCATGAATCCCCGTTTCTGAAGCAACAAAAGCGGTTTTACGTGCAAATGCAGAGAAACCTGCTGACCGTCCTATTGCCGGAGACACTCGCAAAGTCGGGTAACACCTTGGAAGCGCTGGACTTGTTATTAAGCATCGAAACCTGGGCAAGGCTAAGAATAGAACAAGGCTTGGCGGCGCCACAAGCTGCCCAGGTTCTTCAAAACTGCGTTTTGACCCTCTCACATGCTGCTAGTTTGGCACCTTCCGAAACGCAATTGCCAACCGGTTCCAGCCGTTAATCGCGTTGATCAACAACGTCAAATCCACCGCCTCCGATTCACTGAATTGTTCGCTGACCAGTGCCCAAACTTCGTCGGGTACATGGGTTTGCGCAACCAGCGTGACGGCTTCTGTCCAGGCCAATGCGGCTTGCTCTCGCGCCGTAAAAAATGGCGATTCGCGCCATGCTGACAAAGTGGCCAAGCGGCGCACAGACTCACCGCCCTTCACCGCGTCTTGAAAATGCATGTCCATGCAAAAGGCGCAGCCATTGATCTGAGAGGCGCGCAGCCGCACCAATTCAAGCAAAGGCTGCTCAAGGCCAGACTGCTGGATTCGTTCCTCCAACTTCATCATGGTCTTCACAACGTGGGGGTTGGCTTTGTAAAAATCGGGGCGGTTTGTCATGGCTGAATTCCTTGAAAAGGCCCTGCTTCGACATGAAGCAGCTGCATGAAAACACTGTAATTTATGAAACAATCAATGATAAGATGCCGAAATATCAATTGATTGTTGCATTATTGGACCTAATCAGTGGACCTGAACGACTGCCGCTACTTTGTGTTGATCGTCGACCACGGCGGCTACACCGCCGTTGAACGCATCACAGGCATTCAGCGATCCAAATTAAGCCGCCGCATTGCCCACCTTGAGGAGTCATTGGGCGTACGGCTTTTGCAGCGCACCACCCGGCGTCAATCGATGACCGAGGCAGGTCAGGTGTTTTACGACCACTGCAAAGCCATGCTGATTGAGGCTGAATTTGCCCAAGAGGCAGTTGCCCAATTGCGCAGTGAACCCGCAGGGCTGGTTCGCATCAGCTGCCCCACCGTGATGGCCCAACTGTACCTGGCACAACTGATTGGCGAATTCATGACCCAATTTCCGAAGCTGCGCATTGAACTGGACGCCACCGACCGAAACGTCAATCTGATCGAAGAGCGATTCGACATTGCAGTGCGAACCCGTTCTGCAGCACTGCGCGAACCGGGCCTGGTGGCCAAACAAGTGGCCAGCGGCAGGTTCATCCTGGTGGCCAGCCCGAAATACTTGAGCACTTGCAAGAAGCTTGACGTACCCGCTTATCTGGATGCAGCGGCAAGCATTGGCGCACTTGGTGGTGGTCAAACCCAGAACTGGCTGCTAAACGACCTCATCGGAAACACCGTCAAAATCACACTGCAACCCCGATTGCTCTGCTCTGATCTGGGTTCCCAACTTCAAGCCTGCTTGTGCGGTGTTGGCATTGCACTGCTGCCCCAGCGCATTGTGGCCGAGGCCCTGGCTGACGGCCGATTGAAGCAGGTGCTAGCCCCTTGGGGCACGCCCGATGAAGGCATTCACCTGCTGATCGCATCACGACGGGGCATGCTGCCATCGGTACGCGCTTTGGTGGACTTTTTAACCGACAAATTGCCGGGGGCATTGGAATACAGCGGGGGGTAAGAGACCTAATTGCCCGAATAAGAAAACCCCAGCACCACAACGTCGCCCTGCTGCGTTATTTGAACCTCTAACTCAGAGAAGCCAACTTTTGATGCCAACTTTGAAAAGGCAAGCCGCCCGTTCAACTTGCGATTGGGTATTTTGGCCAATGCTTCGTTGAACTCAGCCCCAGTTTCGTGATTCAGAAACAGTGACGCCAATTGTTCGAGTTGATTTTTAAGAACTTGGGGTTTTACGGGGCTAGTTAAATTGAACATCAAATTGGCTGACACACCATATTCATCGCAGGCGTAGAACTTTGCCAACAACACGCCGTCCATCCCGAAGTTGGCGCGAACCAGGTGCTGCGCCTCATCCACATTAACCTGACTCAACAAGTGCGAGTTTTGTAAGGTGGCATAGTCGATTCCTGCGGGATCAAACACGCAGTTGGACACCGGCTCTGCATTCGCTGTTGCAATATAAAACGCAGAAACCAAGAAGACGAGGCAGTTTTTCAAATCAACTCCCAGTGACTTGAGGTATCTCAAGATGATAGGCAGGATCGTTCGGCGGCATAAAACACTGAGAAATACGCGGATCATTGGTGATCGCTTTGACGAAAGTTGGACGCAACGCCGTAGGAATGCTGCTTGGTGCAATATCTATCACATTCAGGACTTTAAAGTCTGCGATGTGATGCGAAATTTTTGAAGGATTCAGTTCGTTAATTTTCGCCTTCATCTTGGAAATCACAAACTCTTTAGAGCGATTCATGTTGTTGTATTTTGAATATTCATCAATGACTTGATCACCTGCATCCGCGTACAGACGCTTTTGCTGATCAACACCAAAGGTTTTAATATTTTGATACATCACCCTCGCCTGCTCGTCGACAGTTCGAGCCGTACTAGTGATGGTCAATGAATGAATGCCAGAATTTTTCATGATTTCCATCAGAACAGACTGCGTGTATTTGGACACGCGCCCACGGTCTTTGTGACCTTGCCCCTGAAAGATGGACTCGTTAACTGGAGTGTTTTTATACTTTGGTTCAAGGAGAAT
>NZ_BSOJ01000003.1 GCF_030160455.1 Limnobacter litoralis
CCTGACCAAATCCCACCCCCACGTCGAGGCCATAGTGCACGGTGGGGGACAAATCATGATCGGCTCAATCAAGCCCATACGCCACGCCGCCGTGGCTCACGATGGAAAAAAGACACTGGCAATGCTGCGCTTTAAAGCAGGCGAGTCTTTGGAGCAAATCCTGCACCGGTTGGAGCTTGCAATCGCTCAGGCACAACTTGATGGCCATTGCGTGGACGAACTGAACAAGCCAGATTCAGACAAGACCTACAAGTTCTGATACATCACCGCAAGGCGGTGTCGGCGTGACGCTTACCACATTTTGATGTGATGCCGCGATGAAACCATTTCGCTGGAACCATGAAAAAAATGAAGTGCTGAAAAGCGAACGGAGCATCTCGTTCGAGGAGATTGTGCTGGCAATTGAGGCTGATGGTGTACTGGATAATTTGAATCATCCCAATTCGAACAAGTACCCGGGTCAATCCATTCTCGTTGTGGCGCTTAATGGTTATGCTTACTTGGTGCCTTATGTTGAGGAACCTGAATATTTTTCTTGAAAACGGTCATTCCAAGCCGGAAAGCGACTCGGGATGATTTGAGCAGGAGCACGCCAAATGAAAAAACTTGATAAATTTGAAACTGATATCTTGGCAGATTACGAGCATGGTGAGCTCAAATCTACTTCGCCAAAAAAAAGCGATTTGGCAAAATTCAAGGCGGCAGCAAGTGCAACCTTTATCAAAGACAAGAGGATCAATATTCGATTGTCCTCACCTGACTTGATGGACATCCAGGCGCGAGCACTTGAAGAGGGAATTCCCTATCAGACTTTTATTGCCAGTGTGCTGCACAAATATGCTTCCGGTCGGTTGGTGGAAAAACCCTCCAGCCTAACAAGTCGCTCAACCGGTCGCTCCGAAAGGAACCGCGCCGATTAGCTTAATCGTTAGGCATACATGATAAGGAGCATCTTCACAGTGCCCAAGAACATCACAGTTATTCTCGGCCATCCCGATGGATTGAGCTTCTGCAATGCCATTGCGGAGAAGTACGCTACATCGGCACGGGCAGCGGGTCACACTGTCAGGCTTTTTAAGCTCGGAGAAGTCGAGTTTGACCCCGTGCTGCGTCACGGGTACAACAAACGGCAGGAGTTAGAGTTAGAGTCTGCACTTGTCGAAATTAGTGAATCAATCAGTTGGGCGCAGCACCTAGTTTTCGTCTATCCGATTTGGTGGGGATCAATGCCAGCGATCCTCAAAGGAATGTTTGATCGCATTTTCTTGCCGGGATATGCATTCAAGTACCGCAAGGATTCGCCATGGTGGGATCGACTGCTGGTAGGTCGTAGCGCTCATGCCATCGTTACCATGGATACCCCGCCATGGTATTACCGGTTCGTCTACACAATGCCGGGGCATCATCAGATGAAAAAGACTATTCTCGAATTCTGCGGCATCAAGCCGGTCAAGATCACTTCATTTGGCCCAGTTCGTGGCACCTCAGAGGCGCAGCGGTCCAAATGGTTGCTGAAGGTTGAGCGATATGCCGCGTTGGCCTGACAATGCGCTGCTACGGAAAATTTACTCGCTTGCGCTCCCAAATTTCCGCAGAGCGCGGCGTTAGGCCACTTGTTGCGCAGTGCGCAACATGCTACAGTTAGACATGATCAAGAGTTTTCGCCATAAAGGCTTGCGGCGTCTTTTTGAGACTGGCAGCACCTCAGGCATTCAAGCTAGCCACGCCAAACGATTGAGGCTTCAGCTTGCCGCCTTGGACACTGCCAAGTCCATTGAGGACATGGACATTCCTGGTTTTCGCCTGCATCCGTTGAAAGGTGAAATGCAAGGTCGCTGGTCAATTACCGTCAACGGTAATTGGCGCATCACGTTCGAGTTCCAAGACGGAAACGCCTACGTTCTAGACTATGAGGACTACCACTAATGGCTATGCACAACCCTCCCCACCCTGGCGAGTTTATCTCTGGCATCTACCTTGAGCCCAATGGGATCAGCGGTCGCCTGCTGGCCGAAAAGCTCGGCGTTGCTGCATCTACGCTCAGTCGCATCTTGAACGGCACCGGCCGAATTTCTCCTGAAATGGCACTGCGTCTTGCCAAGTCCCTTGGCCGCTCTCCTGAGAGCTGGCTTGCCATGCAAGACGCACACGATCTTTGGGTGGCTCGGCAGTCCGTTGACTTGAAAGGCGTTGGCAAACTCAAGTTGACGGCGGCCTAACTGGGCGTTGCACACGGACGCCCATGCTTCGCATGGTCGCCGGTGAACTTTGGCGTTAGACGTTGCGATTGATCATCTCAGCGCGTAGACCAAGGCTATAAGGCCTTTGATAGTTGACTAAATAACATTCAGCCAGTTTTTGCCGTAGGCGACCTGCAATAATTGTTGTGGTCGAGTATGAGGGGGCAATTAGTCCGATGTCGTTCACGGTATCGCCAAAAGAAGTCGAGTTCACCGCAATCCGCGCCCAAGGCCCAGGCGGTCAAAACGTCAACAAAGTCTCCAGCGCGGTGCATCTGCGCTTCAACATTCACGCCTCGTCGCTTCCCGCTGAACTGAAAGGTAAGCTGCTTGCATTGCCCGGCAGGCGCGTCAGTAAAGACGGTGTCTTGATCATCAAGGCGCAAGCCTCCAGAAGCCAGGAGGAGAACAAGGCCGCAGCCTTTGCGCGCTTGCAGGCCATTGTCGCCGAGGCTCAGCTGGTTCAAAAGCCGCGCCGCCCCACCAAGCCCACATACGGCTCTGAAAAGCGTCGGCTGAAGGCCAAATCCATTCGGTCTGAAGTGAAAGCCGCACGCGGAAAAGTGCAGGAATAAGCGGGGCAAACCCCGCGTTCCGCCATCCCTCCGATTCAAGCAGACCCATCCCTCAATTTCTCACCTTCCGCGCTCTTTGATACGCTTGCGCACTGTTTCCAATACAGGCGCGCAGTGTTCAATGTCTAAAAAAACAATGTGGATCTTCTTCGGTCTGCTTGCTTTCTCTCTTGTCTGGACTTTCGTAATTGCCCCGGCCAGCGTCCATTTGCTGCGTTTTGTGCCCAGCGACGACAAGCCCTTGCTGAAGCAAGTCATCCTGTTCTCTGCCGTTGATGGTCAAATGCTGAACCACGGCAAACCTGCAGCAGGTTTGAAAATTGAGCGTGTTTACTCTTGGAATGCCGAGGACGATCAACCCAAACCCGGTGATTTGGTGCTTCACAAAGATGTGGTTTTGACAGACAAAGAGGGTCGATTTCACTTTGACGAAGTGAAGGGCGATCCACAGGTTGAGCATGATCAGGCTCGCATGGTGAACATCATCAACCAGCAGCTTTATTGGCTAAAAAACAAATCGGACGCCATGCTTTATTTCAACGACCGACATGGTTACGAAGTGGGTGAGGAAACTGGATATCCAACAATCCAAATTCGATGTGACATCGCCACAGAACGCCCCATTGAAGACACAGGTAAGCGCCCCACGGTAATTCACTGCATTGGCCACAGCCTGGGTGGTGCCTTGGCAAACCTGAATGCGGCACTGCTTCAAATGCGGGGTTACAACGTGGCGCTGTACACGCTGGGCAGCCCGCGGGTGGGCTATCTGTCGTTTGCCCATGACATGACCAAATGCATACCGGAAACCCAAATCAGGCGGATCATGAACCCGGCGGACCCAGTGGCCATGGTCCCGCTGTTTCCGTTTGTGCACGCCAGCCGCTCGCAGTCCGAGCTGTATGTGCCCGTGGCGCATTCGGGGATGATCCGGGTGGCCAATCACCTACTGGGCGATGGGTACAAGCCCGTCGCCAGCATGTCGTCATGGTCGCAACTTAAAACGGCTGCGCAATACGATTTTGATCGTTCCTTGATGAAAAAATACCTGCAAGCCTACGGCTCGAAAAGCAGCATGAGCGTGCTGGCCATGCTGACGCTCGAGCAAAAATTGCTGGATTTGGGTGACGCGGCCGAACTGGCACCATTCGCTGTCGCGCAATCCTTTTTGTCCACTTATATGACGGCGTTCGATCGCCTTAATAGTTTTCTGCCCAAAGTGCCTTACCTGCAAGGCAAGCCGCTGCAGGCCTACAACGAGGTCATTCACAGCCTGTCGCAGTTTTTGGGGCGCGCCAAGCCATCACCGAATCAGTCTAGGCCCGATGTTGCCTTGCTTCGGGGTTTGCTGGGGCACTTCAACACCGAGGTGGGCGGAATGGCGAGTCTGGCCATTCGAAAGGCGTCGGCGGGTTGATCAAACCGAGCCACTTCTGCCGCGCATGAAGAGACAGTTTCTTGGTGATTCAGACGACGTAGTAAAACGTCTCTGGCTGGAGAGGTTCTTGGAATGGCGCCGCTGTTTTGCAGAGCCTCGGTTCATCCTCGAAGACATTCAAAACGAATTTACTACCTTCATCCCTATGCGTTGTCTGCATTCTTTACAAAATTACGGATTAAGTACTCTTCGAACATTGGAACTGTGAATGCAATGTCCCCATGTGATGGACTGTAAATCATTCCCTTGCTGATGATTTGCGCGCGTCTCGGTCCTAGACTTTGATTCGTTTCGTTCAGTAGGTCGGCTACATCCGATGATCTGTATGGGCCGCTACCAAGCTTTGCCATTGCGATGACATACTCCCGTTCTTTGGGCGTTAAGCGATCAAATCGTACTTTGAAAAACCCCTCGTCCAAACGCTTTGTTGCCTCGTCTGCAGCCTGCAACGCATCTTCTAGTTTGATGCTGGACTCGTCAGCGATATTCCAGCACTGATAGCCCCATTCTTGTAGAAAGTACGGGTAGCCTTTGGTCTTTGCCAGTATCTCGCTGATTGCGTTGTCGTCAATTTGTTCACCTTCTTCTATGATTGGGTTTCTTATTGCCTCCGTCGCATCCGCATTCTCTAGCGCACCAACCGCAGGGTAGTGAAATAGCCGTTCAGCGTATGATTTCGCATCACCCGAAAGCGCGGCTACTTGTGGCAGTCCAGCACCGAAGAACAGAACTGGCAGAACTTTTTGATTAACTTTATGGAGTGCGACTATTAGAGCTGCCAAATCTTCGGAGCGCAGATATTGAACTTCATCAATGAGCAGCGTCCAGGCTCTACCAGCAGCCTTTGCAGCCTCGCCTACGCGAACGAATAATTCGGATAAATCTGCTTCTATATCTCCGCTGTCAGCAACGCCCACTTCAGGATCAACCGAAATAGAAGTATCTCCATAGGAGAGCTTGAATACGGAGGCAAACGAACGAAGAGCCCGCAGAGCCTGATGAACTTTAGCCTTCGCATTCTCCGAGGTAGAAAGCTTGCGTAAGGCTTGATTGATCTTTGGCAGAAGCAACTCACTGAGTGCTTTTCCTTCTGGCGCTTCGATCGCGGATATGACGTGGCCCTTTGATTCGCCCATCTCTTCGATCTTGTTCAATAAAACAGTCTTCCCTACGCCGCGCAGGCCAAGTAGCATCATTGACCGGCAGGACTTGCCTAGCAAAGCCCTTTGAATTGCTATCTGTGCCTCCATAAGGATCGCTTCCCGCCCCGCAAGCTCTGGCGGTCTACTCCCTGCACCTGGGGCAAATGGGTTTCTAACGGCGTCCATGGGATCTCCTGCAACACAAATTCTATTAAAGTATATGAAAGTATATCTATTTTTTGTTATACATGTATAGATTAAGCTATAAATTGAAGTGTCTGACGATTTGGTGTGCTCGGACAAAACTGCGCACTGCAAGCTTGTGATCTGCTGCAAATATTTGCCACAAGCTTACTCTGCTTCGTTAGGCTGGTAGGGGTCGGCACTCTTGGTAAATTCATTTGGCCTTTAATGGAAGGTGCGTATTCTGGCCGAAACTGGACACGGTTTCTGGCTGAAACTGGACACCGTTTCCAGAGCAAGCT
>NZ_BSOJ01000004.1 GCF_030160455.1 Limnobacter litoralis
CAGTTTGAGCTGGAATGACTGTCCAGTTTCAGCCAGAATCACTGTCCAATTTGGTCAGAATAGGCATGGAAGGCAGTCAACTGAGCCGTTAAAAGTCTTCTCACGTCGTTACTGATGGCTCTATGCGCATCTTATTTTAGATATCAAGTTAAATAAGTCCCACGTTCATCACAGGGTCGCCAGAAGAAGTCGAGTTCTCAAGGTAATCCGGGCGAGGAAAAGTGCAGGAATAAGCAGGGCAAGCTCCGAGTTTCGCCCTCCCTCCGATTCAGGCAGACCCATCCCTCAATTTCTCACCTTCCGCGCTCTTTGATACGCTTGCGCACTGTTTCCAATACAGGCGCGCAGTGTTCAATGTCTAAAAAAACAATGTGGATCTTCTTCGGTCTGCTTGCTTTCTCTCTTGTCTGGACTTTCGTAATTGCCCCGGCCAGCGTCCATTTGCTGCGTTTTGTGCCCAGCGACGACAAGCCCTTGCTGAAGCAAGTCATCCTGTTCTCTGCCGTTGATGGTCAAATGCTGAACCTCGGCAAACCTGCAGCAGGTTTGAAAATTGAGCGTGTTTACTCTTGGAATGCCGAGGACGATCAACCCAAACCCGGTGATTTGGTGCTTCACAAAGATGTGGTTTTGACAGACAAAGAGGGTCGATTTCACTTTGACGAAGTGAAGGGCGATCCACAGGTTGAGCATGATCATGGCCGAATGGTTCCGGTGGTCATTCAGGATTTGAATTGGCTGTCTGATAAAGACAATGTGCTGATGTTTCACAACGGGCGAACCAGCTACGAGCCCTCTGCGGAAACTGGTTATCCAACCATTCAAATCCGTTGCGACACAGCATCTAAAACGCAGCCGGAGGGTGCTTGGACACCCATGCTCAATTGCGATTTAAAAAAGCCAAATGAAGAGGGAAATTAAATGAACCGCCTTTTGACGCCGTCTGAAGTGCATTTTTTTGCGCAAAAAGTGTACACATTGGACGCAGATTTCAGAAAACTACAATCCACAAAGCCGAATGCCTCTGCAAGTTCGGTTCGCGCACAATTGGGTCGTCTCGATCAAAGCGTATTAACCAACCCCCAATTCGGCAATTTCTCTGACTTCACCGTTCTGTCCTCCACCTCTGGCATCAGCAACCTCCAGTTGATGAGTGGCTTTGGTTTCATCGCGCAGGGCACCGGCCCCCGCACGGGCGAATGGATTTTGGCAACACGCGGCACCAACGTCCAAGAAAACAAATACGACCTCGCCACCGATGCCAACATCGCGGTGCAAAGCGGGCCGCGGGGCCACACTGTGCATGCAGGCTTTAACCGAACTTTCAAAGGCTATGAAAATCAACTCATTCGGTATTTGGTGGCGCAGGGCGTTAAGCGCCCCTCGGTGATTCACTGCATCGGCCACAGCCTGGGTGGTGCCTTGGCAAACCTGAATGCGGCACTGCTTCAAATGCGGGGTTACAACGTGGCGCTGTACACGCTGGGTAGCCCGCGGGTGGGCTATCTGTCGTTTGCCCATGACATGACCAAATGCATACCGGAAACCCAAATCAGGCGGATCATGAACCCGGCGGACCCAGTGGCCATGGTCCCGCTGTTTCCGTTTGTGCACGCCAGTCGCTCGCAGTCCGAGCTGTATGTGCCCGTGGCGCATTCGGGAATGATCCGGGTGGCCAATCACCTACTGGGCGATGGGTACAAGCCCGTCGCCAGCATGTCGTCATGGTCGCAGCTTAAAACGGCTGCGCAATACGATTTTGATCGTTCATTGATGAAAAAATACCTGCAAGCCTACGGCTCAAAAAGCAGCATGAGCGTGCTGGCCATGCTGACGCTCGAGCAAAAATTGCTGGATTTGGGTGACGCGGCCGAACTGGCACCATTCGCTGTCGCGCAATCCTTTTTGTCCACTTATATGACGGCGTTCGATCGCCTTAATAGTTTTCTGCCCAAAGTGCCTTACCTGCAAGGCAGGCCGCTGCAGGCCTACAATGAGGTCATTCACAGTCTGTCGCAGTTTTTGGGGCGCGCCAAGCCATCACCGAATCAGTCCCGGCCCGATGTTGCCTTGCTTCGTGGGTTGCTAGGGCATTTCAACACCGAGGTGGGCGGAATGGCGAGTCTGGCTATCAGAAAGGCGTCGGCGGGTTAGTAGTGATACCGAAGTTGGGCGATTAACAAAGCCTCTTCGGTGGCTTTGTACACCATTCGGTGTTCGTCATTGATTCGTCGTGACCAATATCCGGTGAGGTTGTGTTTTAACGGTTCTGGTTTACCAACGCCGGCAAAAGGTTCTCGTTTGGTTTGCTCAATCAGTTTGTTGATTCGTTCCAGTGTTTTTTTGTCGGTTTTTTGCCAGTACAAATAGTCGTCCCACGCGTTCTCGGAAAAAAGAAGTTTCATTTGCGCAGTTCTTTTTCCTGACCGCCGCCTTGTTCCAGCTCAGCAACTGACTCAAGCAAACGCTTGGCATTCTTGGGCACGCGCAGCAGATAGGCTGTTTCTTGCAGCGCCTCGTAGTCCTCAAGCGAAATCATGACGACGGACTGAGATTTATTGCGGGTAATGATGACAGGGGCATGGTCTTCGCAAACCTGTTCCATCGTTTTGGCCAGATTGGTTCTAGCAGCTGTGTAACTAATCGCATCCATGGTATTTTTCTGTACAGAAAATTGAACATGTTCATGATACTGTACGAATTGGTTTGATGATAGATTCGTATTGCAATTCAAACGGTTGACATGAAAAAACACGCTCTTACTCTTGCCGCTGCTGCTGCCCTCGCATTCGGAATTAGCCGCATTGGCTTGCTTGGCGACTTTGCGCCCACGCCCGCCGCACAGACGCAGGCGGTGCAAACCGGTCAGGCCGATGACGCACTTGCAACCGCTTTTGCCGAGCATCAAAGTGGCATTCACGTCACAGGCGAGGGTGTGGTCATCAAGGTGCTGCCCGACGATGAAGAGGGCAGCCGTCACCAGCGCTTCATTTTAAAACTGGCCTCGGGGCAAAAGGTTTTGGTGGCGCACAACATCGACTTGGCAGGGCGGCTAAATTCGCTGAGGGCTGGCGACACCGTCGGCTTTAGCGGGCAATACGAGTGGAACCCCAAGGGCGGTGTGATCCACTGGACCCACCGCGACCCGCGTGGGCATCACCGGGCAGGTTGGCTTAAACTGGCAGGGCAGACGTACCAGTAAGCCGGTCAATTCCAACCCAGAGCGCGCCCATGACTCATCCACTTGAAGCGATCAAAAACTACCGTTCTGCGGGCGACAGGCTGGGCACTTCTGGCCAGCCCTCGGAAAATCAAATCAAACTGATTGCCGACGCGGGCTTCGAGGAGGTCATTAACCTCGCACTGCACGACGATCCGCGTTATTCACTGCCCGACGAAACAGCCACCGTTCAGTCACTGGGCATGACCTACATTCACATCCCAGTGCAGTTTGCACAACCTACTTTGGAAAACCTGACTGACTTTTTTCAGGCCATGAAGGCCCACAGCGATCACAAAATTTGGGTGCACTGCGCCGCCAACTGGCGAGTTACCGTGTTTGTGGGTTTGTACCGCGAAATTGTGCTGGGCTGGCCGCATGAAAAGGCGTTCGAGTTGCTGAAAGCCACGTGGGAGCCGAACGAGGTTTGGGCGGCATTCATACAAAGGGCGTTGTCTGACTTCTGACGAACCAAGAACCGTTCCACTGATACAGAAAATTTCGCTCAATGTGTTTGCTTTGCCATTTGGGGTCTGAATACGGATTTGGTTGCGCAATAAAGGTCCCATCTTCTAACAAATAGATCGGCGACTCAGTGTCTTCTGATGACGAAAATTTTGTGTCCTGAGAAGACAGGAAAGCATTGTCTGTCGGGGGGTTCAAGCCAAGATCGTTCGCTGATTTTTCAATAATTGGTTGATTGTTGGCAATCGAGTAAAAGTTATACCTCCAAGTTTGACCTGTAACTCCTGATTCCCTGGCAACCACCCAAAGTTGCCCGCCATCGTTTGATAGATAGCTACGAAGGTGAATCACAGTGTTGGGGGGGCAAGTTGAAAGTTGGATTTCCTTGGACTGTGTGCGAACTTGATGCCATCTATTGAATTTGGTTTTACTTGAAGCGCTGGCATTACATGCATTTGCCGATATCGGATGTGTAAGCGCCTCACGTAAGTCTTGCTGAGACAACTCTGCGCCAAACAATGGTGATGCATGACGAATTTGTTCAATCGTTTTTAAATTGCACGGGGTGTCTGCAAGGGCGTGCAGGTTCGCCAGAAATATGAACAGCAGCAAGACTAAAAACTTCAGGGGAAGTTTCGGGTTAACGTCAGATCTCATGAAATAGGTGAGTATCAAAAAGTAAATGCTAACAGACTTGAATAAAGGGTGAGGTAGCCACATTGCCCCTGAAAATTGCATACTCGGGCTGTCTATGAGCAACTGGAAATTAATGAACACATTACCCCTCCGCCTTCCCCCCGACGCTGACCTTCGCCGCGCGCTTGAAGAAGCCGCCAAGTCCAGCGGTGGCTCGGCTTTCGTGGTGTCTGGCATTGGCAGTTTGCAGGGCGCAACACTGCGCTTGGCCGACGCCAATTCCGACACACAGTTCTCTGGCCCCTTTGAGCTTCTTTCCCTGTCAGGCTCCGTTTCGCCTGATGGCGCGCACCTTCACATGGCGGTCGCCAACGCGCAGGGCGAGGTGTTGGGCGGTCATGTCTGTTACGGCAACATTATTCGCACTACGGCAGAAGTGCTGCTGATCAATCTGCCCGATTGGGCACTGGATCGCGAAGTGGACGAGGCCACTGGTTTTAAAGAACTTGTAGTGCGGAAAGTTTAAGCTGAACGTAACTTGCGCATCAAAAGGTGATTGGCTGCGTAAATCTGGAGGTGGAACATGAATTCAGAAGATTCGTCGCAGCAAAAAAGCCTGGTGATCAAGTCGATGATTTGGGGTGGTTCCCCGTTTCAATTTTTACTGCTGTTTATGATCTCAGTCTCTTTTGATGCGGTCTTCAAGCCGCAAATTGTATGCATTGCAGGCAGTGTGTTGGGTGGGCTTGTCTCCAAGTACGCCGATTACGTCAAGGCAGGCGGTACGCTTCTTTCTCCCAAACTTTTAAGCACGGTGGGTTTTCTAATTTGGCTCTTCGCGGCATTCACCTGTAAATTGCCCATTTATGGTTTACTGGCAGTCAGTTTTTCCCACTACGCCCTCGGGGGTAGTGCAATGGCGTTGTTGATGAATACGTTTCGGGCAAAGTAATTAGGCAATGCATTCTGTCAAACCTGGCCACTTCCGAGGACAAAGAGGTGTAGGGCGAGTGGGTGACCCACGCTCCGTACGGGAAGGTCAAAATCCGGTTTGCTTGAATGAACCATAACAAGGGGTATCTCAAATGACGACCAACAGCATGTTATTTGCCGCAAACCTGGTAACCGCGCTGGTTGCGCTGTTGCACATCTATTTTCTGGTTCTCGAAATGTTTCTTTGGGACAAACCCGCCGGGCTGAAGGCTTTCGGCCAGAAGCCCGACTTCGCCAAAGCCACCAAGGTGTTGGCGGCCAATCAGGGTTTGTACAATGGCTTTCTGTCTGCCGGTTTGGTGTGGGGCTTGCTGCAAGGCGCGAATGGCTTGCCAGTGAAGGTGTTCTTTCTGACCTGCGTGGTGGTGGCAGGCGTGTTTGGTGCAGCCACTGCCAGCCGCAAAATTCTGTTTGTGCAGGCCTTGCCAGCAGCCATTGCTCTCGGTTTGCTGTGGGTTGCTCAGCCATGATCCACCTACGCGAAATTGACCATGTGGTGCTGCGGGTCAGCAATCTTGACGCCATGCTGCATTTCTACTGCACAGTGCTGGGCTGCACGGTTCAGCGCCGTGAAGACAACATTGGCCTGGTGCAGTTGCGGGCAGGGCGTTCACTGCTTGACCTGGTGCCAGTCGACAGCCAATTGGGCCGCGCCGGTGGTGCCGCCCCCGGCAAAGAGGGCCGCAACATGGACCACGTCTGCTTTCGGGTAGACCCATTCAATGAGGCGGACATTCGTCAGCACCTGCAAGCGCACAATGTACCGGCGGGTGAAACTGCACAGCGCTTCGGCGCCGAGGGCAAAGGCCCGTCGATTTATGTCACCGATCCCGAGGGCAATGTGGTGGAGTTGAAAGGCCCTGCAAACCAGGAGGAACCCCATGAAAATCACCGTTGAAACCACTGTGGCTGCCCCAATTGCAACCGTGTGGAAAGCCTACACAAGCCCTGAAGACATTGTTCAGTGGAACGCCGCTTCAAGCGACTGGCACACCACCTCCGCCCAGGTGGACTTGCGCGTGGGCGGGGTGTTTTCTTCCCGGATGGAGGCCAAAGACGGCAGCATGGGCTTCGACTTCGCGGGCACCTACACGCAGGTGGTGCCCAACCGGCTGATTGAATATTCATTTGGCGACAGAACTGCCCAAGTTCAGTTTACCGAGGGCCCAAAGGGCGTAACCATCACGGTCAGCTTCGACAGCGAAGAAACGCATTCCGTTGAACAACAGCGCGAGGGCTGGCAGGCGATCTTGAACAACTTTGCGCGGCACGTGGCGTCTGGCCGTTGAACAATCATGCATCAAATTCTTGTGTATTCCGATTCGTTGTCATGGGGCATCATCCCAACCACCCGCAAGCGTCTGGAATTCGACCAAAGGTGGCCTGGCGTGATGGAATTGGCGCTGGCGCGGGCAGGCATCAAAGCGAGGGTGATCGAAGACTGCCTGAATGGCCGCCGCACAGTGTGGGAAGACCCTTTCAAACCCGGCCGAAATGGCCTTCAAGGCTTGGCGCAGCGGATCGAGATTCATAGCCCTTTGTCGTTGGTGATTTTGATGCTGGGCACCAACGATTTTCAGTCCATGCACGATCACAACCCGTGGCATTCCTCTCAGGGAATTGCTGCTTTGGTGGGGGCCATTCGGAATGCACCTGTTGAACCCGGTATGCCTGTGCCACCGGTGTTGGTGGTTGCACCACCTGCCATGCAAACACCCAAAGGGCCAATCGCGCCGAAGTTTGTGGGTGGAGAATTGAAATCCGTTGGCTTGGCCAAGGCTTACCGCACGGTGTGTACCGAATTAAATTGCCACTTTCTGGATGCAGCCACAATCACTGAGAGCAGCAAAGTGGATGGCGTGCATCTGGATGCCGATCAGCATTTGGTCTTAGGTCAAGAAATGGCGAAGGTGGTGCAGGCCCTTTTGACTTGAATAAAGGTTTCGCTCATCGTCGAAGTGGAAGTCTGTTTCTCAGCAAATAGCCACTCATCCCCATCATCAAGATCAGAGTGACCGGCCACCGCAGGCGTTCGCGCGCCCGCGCGCGGGTTTCCTGCATGACGAACTGCTCACCTTTGATCATCTCGTTGTACGACTGTTGAAACGATGAAATGCGTCGCACGGTTTCATCGTCGTCTGTGCCCATCCAGCGGCTGTTCCGTTCGCGTTCGCTCAGCTTGTCCAGCTCACCTGCGTAGCGCTTCACATAGGCTTGTGAGTCTGCAATCGCGTCGCGCTCGTCGGTGCGCATGTAGACCGATTGCAAGGCAGGCATCGCTTTTTCAGCCACGTCCAGCAGGGGTTGGTCTGCACGGGGTTGTGCCGCCAGCCATGCCAGGCTGACACCCACTGCGACTGCAGCAGTTCGTACGCTGAGCCAAACCGCGTGCCTGCGCACAGCCACTGACATCACCAGCCGGGGCACGACCATCACCAATAGCAACACCACGGCGAACACGGTTACCAGTGTGGCACCGGGTGAGGTGTCGGCCCACAGCGAAAGTAACAAGCCCCCCAGCGAAGCCAGCCCACCTAACGCGATACCCCAGGCCCATTGACGGCCAAGGCTGTTGGCCAGCAATTTGCCGCACACAGCCGGAATGATCAAAAAAGAAAATACCAGCAAAACACCAGCCATGGCCACTGACGAAGTGACGACCACCCCAAAGGCGGCGTAAAACAGCAGGTCGATCAACCACGCGCGCCCACCGTTACCCGCCATCCAGCCCCTGCGGCTGGCCAAGTGAAGCAGTCCGATTATCGGGGTGTAAATCAGGGCGGCTTTCAGCACTTCCTCGGGTGTCACGGTCAGAATGCTGCCAGTCAGCATTTGCTTCAGGTGCTCTGCGCCCTGTGGGGCAGAATCAATCAACAACACGCCTCCGGCGGAACAGGCCACATACAGCACGCCCACCAGCGCCTCATGCGGCACATTCTTTGGGGCAAATCGGATCAATGAAAGCGCCAGCGCCCCGGCCCACGCCAAACCTAGCGACCACGCGTAGGCGCCCAGTGTGCCCGGCAAATGGCCTTGCATGAAAGCCACGGTGGCTCCCAATGCGGCGCACTGGGCCAAGGTCAGGTCTACAAAAATCACGTTGCGTTGAATCACATGCAAGCCAAACTGGCAGTGCACCACGATCAGCAACAGGCAGGCCATCAAAGGCAGGCCCAGAAAATCAAGCGGGTTCATGGTCGGCCTCCAGGGGTGTCTTGCAGGGCTTTGCGAAGCACCTGCACGTTGTAATCAAACAGGTCAATGTAGTTGTTGATGCCCGGTACGTCGCCCACCGATGCGGCCAGGCTGACAATGCGGGCACCCGTTTTGCGGGCAATGAATTCTAGGTCTCGAGTTGGCTCTGAGGGGTGCCGAAACAGCCAGTGAATGTGTTGTTGGTCCATCGAGGTAATCAACTTGGCCAGGGCCTGCGGGCTGGGTGCCACGCCGGGCCGTGGTTCAACCGTGCCTGCCACATTCAACCTGAAGCGACGCGCCAGATAAGGCCAGTTGTTGTGGTACACCACCAGCGGCACGCCGACCCAGGGTTTCAGGGCAACTTGCCATTCAGCGGTTTTTTGCGCCAGTTTCGCTAGAAAATCGTTGCGCAGCTTTTCGTATTGGTGAGCGTGTTTGGGGTCCAGCCGCGCCAGTGCTTCAGTGATGTTGCCGGTGATCACGGCGGCGTTGTCTGGGTCTAGCCAGTAATGCGGGTTGCCCGCCCCGTGGGCGTGCCCATCCGATTGAAATCCGCCCTGTTTCACGTCCAGCAGCACAATGTTTCTGGATGCGTCTACCACGGAATCTCCGCCTCTTTCGAGCTCAGTTCTGCCGCTTTGCCTGATCAGAGGGTTCAGCCAGACATCGTAATCAAGACCCACTCGCACCAACAGGCGTGTGTTCTGTAGTCGGTTCAGATCCTGGGGTTTCGGTGTGTACTCTTCCCCGTCGCGTCCTGGTGGCACCAGGGTGTCAACGGTCACCAGGTTACCTCCCACAGCCTGCACCAGGCTGCGAAGGTCTTCCGTTGTTGTTAAAACGGGCATGGCTGCATGCACCAGGCCAGTCAGGCAAAAGCCCATCAAGTACGCTGCTGTGTTCAACAATGCCCGTTTAATGACCATCACGCCTTCTTTTTGACCCAAAGGCTCTTTGGCACCACGCAGTGAATGGACTTTTTCGTGTCGGTCATCTCACCCACGCGGCAGTCCATGCCTACAGACACCAAACCATAAGCGTCCAGACGACTCAAGCCTTTCTTGGCCTGCAACTGCTCGATCATGCCCATGGACGCCATGTCCATGGCCTTATTGGCATCGGCGTCTGTACCCACAGACACAAACAGGTCCTTGGTCTCGGTCATCGGGCGTGGTTCAATGCCCTTGGCTTTCAGATCTTTCGGGCTCATGCAGTGAATGCCTTTCTTGATGTTCACCACCTGTGAAACGCGGCAATCGGACACGGTGGGCATCAGCTTGGCGGCCGCTTCGGGTGTGATCTTGCGCTGTTCTGCCAGGTACTTGATCGTCTGCGCCTTGGCGTTGTCCCAAGCCAGGTTCAGGTCTTTGTCAAAGCCCATGGTGATCCACTTGGTTGGTGTTTCGATGCGTGGCATGTCCAGCTTCACGTTCTTGAGCACTTCAACCGTCAGGTTCAGTTCCTTGAACGCAGTTTCAATCGCGGTCAGGTTGACTTCGCCGTTGCCTTGCGCTGCGTGCGAGTCGCCAGACCACAACAATCCACCTTTCACCCACACTGGCAAATACAGGGTTGCACCGGCCTGCAGTTCTCGAATGTCCATGTTGCCGCCGTATTCACCGGGAGGCACGCTGGAATAGCGGCCTGGCTCAGCGCGGGCTACGCCAATGGTGCCAGGGAATGGCTTCAACGGAATTTCAATGCCAGGCAGGAACTCGGCCACCTTGCGCTGCATGTCGAGGTACAGGTACTTCACCTGACCGTCCTGGAATTCCTTGGGAAATTCACCAAACATGCCGGGAATGTTGAAGTTCGTGCCATAGGCGCGCGGCACAATGCGGTTAACCTTGATTTTAAGCACATCACCGGGTTCTGCGCCGTTGACGAAAACTGGACCCGTCAGTGTGTGTGGGCCGCGACCGGGGTTGTCGGTGCGCAGCTTTTTGAGCTGCTCAATGGTTGCACCGGGAATGACCTGGTTGTGCGAGTGCATCATGGTTTCCATGACCACAGTGTCGCCAGAATCGATGGTAAGAACGGGTGCCTGGGCGTTGTCAAACCAGCCCCACTGGGTGGTTTCCATGGTGGCAGGCAGCAAATAGGTTTTGCCCGGAAATTCGCTGGCGTTGGTCACCGATTGTGAGAAGGCCGGTGCCGCCATTACAGCGCCGGCAAATGCCGTGGCAATCGCCCAGCGCGTGCGTGTCATTTTGATCATTGGGTACTCCTGATGGTTACTACAGTTGCGTCAACGGGCTTTCATGAGGTGGGCCCTGTCGTCTCGCTTTGCAACCTCTGTGCCATGTTGTTTCGGGGGTTATTCGCACATTCAAAGTGCGTAACAACACCTTGCCGGTGCGGTCAATATCAGGGTTTACTCGGATGAATTCGGGCTTACCCTAATCCGTTTTGGGGCGTAGCGCACCAGTGCAATGCAGTGATGCTGCGTTTGGTATTGGCCTGGTGTAGTCTGTCTGCCTTGGTGTACCTTCATCGAATTTGAAACTGGGAGCAACCACATGGCTTGGATCATCACCAAATATTGCATTACCGCCGCCATGGTGGTGTTCGTCTCTGAAGTGGCCAAGCGCAGCGACAAGCTCGGCGGCTTCATCGCGGCTTTGCCCCTGATTACGCTGCTGACGCTGGTCTGGCTGTATCTTGAAAAGCAGCCTCAAGTCAAAATTGCCAACCACGCCTGGTACACCTTCTGGAATGTGTTGCCGACTTTGCCCATGTTTCTGGTGTTTCCCGTGCTGTTGCCCAAGTTGGGCTTCTGGCCCACCTTGTTGGCTTGCGTGGTGTTGACGGTGGTTTGTTTTGGGTTGTTTGCGGTGGTTTTAAGGCGGTTTGGAATTGGTTTACTGTAGCCCATGGGCAAATCACAGTACCGTTAAAAACTCCGCAATCACTTTGATCTCCTCGCTTTCTGCAGCATTCAAAACGATTGGTTTGTGAATAGGGTTAGTTGATTCCGGATTCAAAACAACTGTAGAGTTTATCCAGCCATCCTGGGCTGCAATTTTTTCACTTTTGTATCGCTTGATGGTGAATTGCCCACCGAGTTCTGCATCTGAAATGGATCGGTGCTGCACAACCACAATCTTTCCATTTCGCGTGCCCTGCGGATTCAACCTGAATAAGCACCACGCGCCGGATGGTATTCGTTTATTCATTGAATCGCCAACAACCTGAGCCACAAAACAGTCGTCACTTGCGCGGATATGATCCGGCAAAACCACCCGATCGAAGTTGTCAATGTCTTGGTGTTCTCCAAACCCCCCTGCTGCAAAACGCAGATCAAAAACAGGCGCATTGTTGGCGGCTTTTTGGCTGGCATCAACAATGGGTAATTCAAGTCCCTCGTACTTCAACAATACGGGCTTTTTTTGTGCTGGCGATCGTGTAAGTACACTCATGAGCGAAGTGAAATACGCACGAGTTTCTTCATCTGTAAAGTAAACGTAGCAGCCTTTCATACCCCGTGTCATTAGGGTTTTATAGGTGTTCTTAATCACTGCATCTGCCAGCGCCAGGTTTTTCGCGCGGTCGGTTTTCAAGCCACTCTTGAATCCTTTGATGCTTTGATCCATCCTGCTCCGCCGGGTGGCATCTGTTATTACATTGCCGTCTCGAATCACAAAGTCTGGACCCACAATCACTCCCACATAGTCCAACTCCAACCCTTGGCAGGTGTGTATGCAGCCCACTTGTTCAACACTGTGCTCGGCAATTATCCAGGCGCTGCCATCGTCACTAAGGTTCCATTGCGCCTGGTAATGAAATTCCGGAAATTCAATGTCATTTGCTTGAGGGTTCCTCTTGCTTTTCCAGTCCCAGCAATAACCAGCCACCATGCGGGCCTTGTTGTTGATTTTGTTTTTGTTTCGGATGGCGTCATGCAGCTTGGTGGGACTGTCAAACACCTGAAAATCAAAATCGAGACCGTCTAGGTTCAAGTTTGCACTTGGTTCAATTTGAAGATGATGGTTGAGCCAACTAATATAGCTGTCGCTGCCGTTGCATCGGAACTGTGAACGTAGCTTCTGCTCGAATACTCGTGCACCGGCGAGCTCACTCCATTTACAAATTTCCGCCTTGCTGCCTATGTCCTTAAAAGTGACACGCTGGTCTTCATCCAGAAAGAAAATGCAAAGCTTGCTGGCGTTGATCAATTCCTTGATCTGATTCTCGCCCAAGTTTCCGTACAAACCGCTTCTTTCATTAAGTCGGTGAGCTTCATCCACCAATAGGACATCAAATGAATTGAACTCTATATCTGTAAATGCGCCGGAACCGCGAAACAAGTTTGAAATTCGTGTCTTTTTAAGTGTGCCCGTCAGTTTTGCTTCAAATACAGCGCGAGGTGCTGCGTTTTTTGAAACGTATTGACAAACTAGTCCGAGTCGCGTCATTTCATTCAGTAGATTGATCGCCACCACTGACTTGCCAGTGCCTGGGCCGCCTTGAACTACAAGTACCCGCTTCTGGTCGGGCTTTTTTGCATGGACCAAATTCAGGGCGGTTTCGTAGACCAGCTTCTGGTCGTCGATCATCAAAAATTCAGTGTTACCTTTCAACATGCTTGCAAGGCTGTCGGCCAGGTTTTTTGAAGGACGAATTCTCCCATGTTCTATACGGTACATCAGGTCGTTTTGATCGCCGTATTTCACATGCTGCTTCAGAAAGTCCGACAGCTTGCGCGCATCTTTGGAGATAAAAACAGGAGCCTTGGATGTATGGGCTTTGTAAAACTCGTCGTTGATTACCCGCCCATCATTCAAATTGTGGAGGTAGGCGCAAGCACTCAACCGGATATTTTCATTCTGCACCACCTCCGAGTAATCTTCGATAAGTGCCGCATAGGTCCAAGCCTGGTAAGAGGGGTGCGGTGTGTTGATCAGACCATTACCGATCCAGGTGTTCACGATTGCATCCTGTGTCGTGGCCTGAACTTCGCTCCATTGCTTCAGCTCAATAATGACAGCGCAGTCTTGAAACTGGGCATTTCGCCCGGTGAGAATAAAGTCAATGCGTTTTCCGGTCAGTGGAATGTTGTATTCAATTGAAACCAGAGAGTCGACTGGAATGTCTGAATCACTCAAAACCTGCCGCATTTCCTTCATTGAATTTCGCCAAGCGTTGACCTCCGATTGTGCGGCCTTTCTGAACAATCGTCGTTGAAACTCCCGGTGAATGATCTCGTGGATCTGGTCGTCCAAAACATCATCCAGAAATCGAGACTTGCTGGCGCTGTAAACAAGCATGGTGTCAAACTCGTAATTCACATCTGATGAATGTATCAGGAAATGTGGATATAAATCCCTGCTCTCTAGTCCCGAGAATCACCCGGAGTCCTAACCTGCGGTATCCCTGAACCCGAGGTTTTTAGTCGTTTATTCAGGCAATAGCCGGATGAAATCCGTTCAAGTGAAAGTAACATCACCTCTCTGAAGTCTTTCTTCCACCCGGTTTAAGCCCCAACAAAAGCGAAGGCAAGTTTTCAGTGTGTAATATGTTGGTAACCTAGCCAACGTCAACACACACTGAAAGCAGCCGAACATGGACATTCAAACCAGCCTGAACGACGGGCTTTACACCATCACCATCAACCGGCCCGCCCGGAAGAACTCATTCACCAACGCCATGTACACCGCAATTGGCGACGCCTTTCAAGAAGCCATGCACCACGCCGGTGTGAAAGTCATATTGCTGAAAGGCCACGAGGGCTGTTTTTCTGCGGGCAATGACTTGGGCGACTTTTTGAATGACCCTCCCCGCGACTTGAATGCGCCCGTGTTCCGTTTCTTGCGACTGATCAGCGTGTGCCACAAGCCGATCGTGGCGCAGGTTGAGGGTGTGGCGGTGGGCATTGGCACCACCATGCTGCTGCACTGCGATCTGGTGTATGCCTCGACCACGGCCAAATTCTCTTTGCCGTTTACCAAGCTGGGGCTTTGCCCCGAGGCGGCGTCCAGCCTGCTGTTGCCCCGTTTGGCTGGTTATCAGAAGGCCGCCGAACTGCTGCTGTTGGGCGACATGTTCAGCGCGCAAAAGGCCAGCGAATGCGGCATCGTCAGTGACGTACTTGAACCTGAAAAACTGCAGGCCCACGTGGATGCGCAAGTGGCCAAGCTGTTGGCCCTGCCGGTGCCCAGCCTGCAAATCACCAAGCGCTTCATGAAAAGCGACACCCGTCAGGCCGTGATGGACAAACTGGGCGAAGAAGGCCTGGTGTTCATCGACCTGATTCCCGAACCGCAGGCGCAAGAGGCCTTCAAGGCTTTTGGCGAAAAGCGGGCACCCGATTTTCGACAGTTTGAATTGTTCCAAACCAAGGCCAAAGCATGACAATAGCCCTTTCTGAAATTCTCGCCAGCCGCAGGCTGGAGGGCGACACCGTCACGTTCAATGCGACCGAGGACTGGATGCAGGGCCGAACCATGTTTGGCGGCTTTCTGTCTGCCTTGGCCGTGGTGGCCATGCGCGACACCTTGTCGCTCGACATTCCGCTGCGCGCTTTGCAGACCAACTTTGTGGGGCCGGTGGCCATGGGTGAGGTGCTGTACCGCACACGCCTTTTGCGCCAGGGCAAGAACATCACCCAGGTGCACTGCGAGATCTGGAGCCAAGACGCCTTCGCTGGCTTGGTGGTTGGTGTATTCGGCACAGGCCGAGAAACCGCTTTGCCCGCCAAAACCGCCGTACACACGCCGCTGCCCAAAGGGCCAGACGAGGTCATGGCTTTGCCATTCATCCCGAAGGTGACGCCCAATTTCACCCAGCATGTGGACATGCGCTGGGCCATCGGTGGCGTGCCTTACACAGGCCTGCAAAGCACGCAAAGCGGCATCCACATTCGCGCCAAAGACGCCAATTTGAGCCCGGAAATTCTGGTGGTGATGCTCAGTGACGGGCCGCCCACGCCCGTGCTCAGTTGCTTCAAAGGGCCGGTTATGGCCAGTTCCGTGTCGTGGTCGCTTGAATTGCCGCCATTGCCGCTGCAGCTCGACAGCACAGCCTGGTACCAAATCGACATGGACACGATTGCCATGTCCGAGGGCTACGTCAACCAGAGCGCCAGGCTGTGGACTGCGGACGGCAGATTGCTGTCCTTGGGTTATCAGGTGGTGGCTGTTTACGGCTGAAGCCTGGTCTGTTCTCGCGCCGCGCGCCGCCATTGGCTGGGCGTGGTGGCGTGATGGGCCTTGAAACGCCTTACAAACGACTCAATTTCGGCATAGCCCAGCCGCGCCGCAATGTCAGAGACAGATTCTGCCGTGTTACCCAACATGCGCCGCGCTTCAATCATTTTGCGCTCGATGACCCAATCCCCAAAGGTTTTGCCGGTCAGTTCGCGCAGTTTGGTTGTGAGATAGCTGGCGTTCAGGCCAAGTCGCTCGCTGGCTGTTTTCAGTGTGCATTCACCTGCAAAATGCGTGTCGATGTCACTGAACACGGCATTAATCCAGTCCTGATCAGCCCCTTTGGCCGCTGAGGGCAGCCCCGCGTTGTCAAAACAGGCCGCAGCGCGCGCAATTTGTACAAGCAGCAATTGCAAATGGGCCTTCACGACGATGTCATATCCAGCCCGCTTCTGTGCCAGTTCCTCCGCCATTTTGCCGATCACATCGTCGGTGTGTCTGAAATCGGTCTGCAGCAGCGAAACCGGACGTGTCATGCGCAACACGGGTTGCTGGAACAGGCGCTCAAGCACGCTGCCCAGCGTTGAAACCTCTTCAAGGCATTCCGCCAAAAACAGAATGACCCACGCATCCACATCACCCAGATTGCGGGCATCGTGCTGAACGCCCGGTGCAATCAGAAACACCATGCCCGGTTCAGCTTTAAACACAGTGTCACCAATGGTGTGAAACCCAGTGCCCGAGCGTATGGCCAGCAGTTCATGAAAAGTGTGCCCGTGGGGCGGCATCTTGTGCATGGGGTGCTCGTGACTGATCCGCTGTATTTCCACAGGCACGGCACTGGGTGCCTGCGGCACATACGGAAGCACATTCACACCCATGCCAATCCTTTTGCTTGAAGATTCATGTGAAAGGATTGTACGCCTGCTTTATTTCCAGCGCTTTGCCGCTTCAGCCAGCCTTGCACCGTAAAGCTTTGCCGTGGCCAGATCGCCAGAGCGTGGCGCCTCTTCGGCACTGGCGTCGGCGGGTGACTGCGCCATCAACCCTGAAAATGCTCCCAGGTGGTTGATGTCCGCAGGCGTGGAGTCTTTTTTGTTGGCGGGCATCAGGCCGGTGCCCACCCACACCATGCCGTGTTGCATGGCAAAGGTCATGAGGTAGGCGATGGTGGAGTGTTTGTCGCCGTTCAGCGATCCCGAATTGGTGAAGCCGCCCGCCAATTTGTCTTTCCAGGCCGAGGCAGCCCACATCTTGCTGGATGCGTCTGCAAATTTCTTGAATTGCCAAGCGACGGTGCCCATGTAAGTGGGTGAGCCCAGCAGCATGGCGTCCGCCTGGTTCAGCAATTCCCAGCCTTCGTCTGTCACGTCGCCGGCCGCATTGATTTCCACCAATGAAGCTTCGGTGCCAGCGACACCTTGTGCACCCGCCAGCACCGCCTCGGCCAGTTTGCGCGTGTGGCCGTAACCACTGAAATACACCACCACCACTTTTACATTGCTCATGTTGTGTTCCTGTCCTTTGATTGATTGGGGCGAAAGGCCCATTGCAGGTTAAACGGGTCGATGTGCGGTTAGTAAGGTCACACTTCCAGAATTCCCTGATCTCGATTTCGATTCCTTCGCCCATCCTGTTATTCTTGGCGCTTGTCCATCGACCTGCCGGAGATCACTTTGCGCTTTGCTTCCCTTTTTGCCTGGTTGATCCTCTGTTTTTTTGTGGCCGGCATGGGGGCCACAGCGTCGATTGATGCGGCGGCCTTTTACGCCCAGCTCAACCAGCCGGGATGGGCACCACCGGCGGGCGCATTTGGCCCGGTTTGGACCACGCTCTACACCCTGATGGCCTTTGCCATGTGGCAAGTGTGGCTGACTCCGGCGTCGCCTTTGCGCAAAGCCGCCGCCATTGTTTTTGTTGTGCAGTTGTTCTTCAACGGGCTGTGGTCCTGGTTGTTCTTTCACTGGCACTTGGGGGCCTGGGCCTTTGCAGACTCGGCCTTGATGTGGGCGCTGATTCTGGTTTGTGTGGTGCTTTTTTGGCGCTTGAAGCGAAGCGCCGGTTTGTTGATGCTGCCTTATCTGGCCTGGGTTACACTGGCCACGGCGCTGAGCTGGTATGTTTGGCAGCACAACCCAACCCTTCTGTAAGTTCGCAAGGAATTGCCCATGCAACAGATTCGTTTGACCCGCGGTTTGACCCATTATGAATTGACCGGTCCTGAAAACGGCCCGCTGATCGTACTTCTGCACGGCAGCACCATTCCCGCCTGGGTTTGGGACTGCCAGGTGCCTGCGCTGGTGGCTGCAGGCTATCGCGTGCTGCGTTACGACCAATACGGCAAAGGGCGTTCGCAAAGTCCGCGCGCAATTTACAACCGAACCCTGTACATCCAGCAGCTGCATGACTTGCTAAACGCTTTGAACCTCACAGAGCCGTTTCACTTGGCCGGTTTTTCCTTTGGCGGTGCGTTTGCTGCCCAGTTTTGCCTTCAGTACCCCGAGCGCGTGCGCAAGCTCATCCTGATTGCGCCGGTGCTCAACATGGCCTCGCGCAACAAGCTGCTCAAGTACATTCGCATGCCCATCGTGGGCCCTTTGTTTTTGGGCAAAGTCGTGTTGCCCCGCTTGACCGACCGTGCCGCAGGTTTGTGGGCTGGGTCGCCTCAAAGCGAGGCATACCGTCAGCAGTTTCAGTCGCATCTTCAAACCGAGGGTTTTTTACGCGCTTTCCGGTCATTTTTGACCAACAACGCGCTGACTGATTACAGCGAGACTTACAAGGCCTTGGGGCTGGAAGGCAAAACTGCATTGCTGATTTGGGGCAACAAGGACCAAGACATTCCAGGGGAAGACATGGCCCGAATTCGTCAATGGATGCCCGGAACGGACTATCTTGAAATCGACGGTATCGGCCACGGCACCGTGTTGCAGTCCCCGACACTCGTGAACGACAAAATGCTGGCTTACCTGGCCAGCTGATTTGCAACCAGTCACAGGCAATCTACATGCGTAATACAATTTTGATCACTTTGCTGGGTGCGGGTTTGGCTTTTGCGGCCGCTTCAACCCTGGCAGCAACCACACCTGCGCAAACGGCGCCGCGCCAGCTCATGCTGGACAAAACACGGGCCAAGTTCAGTGCTGCCTGCGAAAAGGCCAAGGGTGATCGCGATTCCATCGACCGCCAATACATCAACTGCGAATGCATGCCGACGCAAATCTATTTGCTGGAGTCGGACTTTCCGGACGGCAAAGACGTGCCTGTGGACCCATTCATTGACCGTGTGAATTATTACGTCGACATTTGCACCGCCAAGCTGATGAAGAAAACGGTGGCCAGCAGTTGTTTGAAAGGGGGTGGAGATGACAAGCCGAACGCGGATCGTCAGGCGTATTGCGCCTGCGTAGAAAAGCAGGTTCGAAGTTTGAGTGATCAGGAAATCGCGAAAGACCTGGAGACCCAAGGCAATTCAGACAAGCAGGGCAGGGTGCAGCAAGCTTTGTCAGCTTGCCGCCCCTGAGTGGTGTTTAGTCTTTGTTTTCCAGCGCCTTGTTGACACCGATGGCCGCCAGTGAGCCCAGTGCGCCAGACAGCAGGTAAAGGCCAACGTATTCCAGACCGTAGTGCGCCGACAGGCCCAAGGCGATCAGCGGCGCGAAGGCAGCACCCACCAGCCAGGCCAGGTCAGCCGTTAGCGCCGCACCGGTGTAACGGTACTTGGTCTTGAAGTTGGCTGTTACAGCGCCCGCGGCCTGACCATACGACAAGCCCAGCAAGAAACTGCCCACAAGAATAAAGATGTTCTGACCTGTGTCGCCGCCGTCCATCAGCTTGGGTACAAACCAGCTGAACACGCCAATCAGCGCGGCCAGCGTACCCAAGGTGTTGCGCCGACCGAAGCGGTCAGCCACAAAGCCCGAGGTCACAATGCCGATGGCAATCACGAAACCGCCGATGATCTCGATGGACAGGAACTCACCCACGGGTCGCTTGGAATACAGCGTGATCCAGGACAGTGGGAAAACCGTCACCAGGTGAAACAGCGCATAGCTGGCCAGCGCTGCCAAAGCACCGATGATGATGTTGCGGCTTTGCGACTGGCGCATTTCAAGCACAGGCGTGGGTTGCAACTCTTTCGCTTCCAGCAGGCGGGCGTACTCGGTTGTGGCCACCAGGCGAAGGCGTGAAAACAGCGCCACCACGTTGACCGCAAAAGCCACATAGAACGGGTATCTCCAGCCCCAGTCGAGAAAATCTTCGCGGGGCAGGCTGCTAATTAAGTAAGAGAACACGGACGCCGCCAAAATCAGGCCAATTGGCGCACCCAGTTGGCCAAGGCTGGCGTACCAGCCACGGCGGTTGGCTGGCGCGTTCAAGGCCAACAAAGAAGGCAGCCCGTCCCAGGAACCACCGAGGGCGATGCCTTGTCCAACACGCAAAAGCGACAGCAGCACAATGGCAGCAAATCCAATGTGCTCATAAGTGGGCAGGAAGGCCATGCCGGCTGTGCAAATGCCCAGCAGGAAAAGTGCGGCGGTCAGTTTGGTTTCACGGCCGAAGTAACGTTGAATGGCCATGAAGCCCATGGTGCCAAAGGGGCGGGCAATAAACGCAAACGAGAAGATCAGAAAGGCGTACAATGTGCCCTCCAGTCCTTTCTCAAATGGAAAGAACACTGCTGGAAAAACCAGCACAGAGGCGATGGCGTATACAAAAAAGTCAAAGTACTCCGATGCGCGCCCAATCACCACGCCCACCGCAATTTCACCTGGTGAAATTTGGGCGTGATGGTGCCCACTGGGTGTTGCGTGTTCTGGTTGGTGTGCAGGGAAGGTGTCGTTTAGCTGCCCATCGGCCGTGTGTGTGCCTGACATACTCATCTCCTCTTTAAAGGTACTCGTGTTGCGCTTTTGCCAAGGTGGGACAAAATGTCCAATACCCTTAAAGCGTCTATGTGAGTAAATTAACACAGTCCGAATCTGTTTTCTGGGTTTTTAAATGATTTCATTATCTCCCCGTCGATTGACACTGCTACTGCCCGCGCTCTTCCTGGCAGGCTGTAAAACAGTGGTGATGAACCCATCAGGTGATGTGGCCCGTCAACAAGCCAGTCTTATTGAAGTGTCCACTGGTCTGATGCTGCTGATCATCGTCCCCGTGATCTTCCTGACCCTGTTTTTTGCCTGGCGCTACCGCAGGAACAACACCAAGGCCAAATACGATCCGGAATGGGATCACTCCACCCAGCTCGAGCTGGTGATCTGGGGTGCCCCCCTGCTGATTATTATTGCTTTGGGCGCCATCACCTGGATCAGCACCCACCTGCTAGACCCCTACCGCCCACTGGCACGCATTGACAAAGACCGCCCCGTCGCGGCCGACGTCAAGCCGCTGACCGTGGAAGTGGTCGCGCTGGACTGGAAATGGCTGTTCATTTACCCAGAGCAAGGCATTGCCACGGTGAACGAGTTGTACACGCCCACCGACATGCCGATTCGGTTCAAGATCACGTCTTCCGCAGTCATGAACTCTTTCTATATTCCAGCATTGGCCGGTCAGATTTACGCCATGCCGGGTATGGAAACCAAGCTGCACGCCGTCATGAACAAGGAAGGCGTCTACGACGGTTTCTCAGCCAATTACAGTGGTGCGGGCTTCTCTCACATGCGCTTTAAATATTACGGCGTCAGCGAGCAAGGCTTTAACGACTGGGTTGCCAAGGTGAAGGCCAGCGGCACCGAGTTGAACAAGGCCACTTACCTCGACCTCGAAAAGCCCAGCGAGAAAGAGCCTGTGCGTTATTACGCCAGCGTAGAACCCACGCTTTACCACGACATTTTGAACATCTGCGTCAACCCAGGGCAGATGTGCATGGACAAGATGATGGCTGTTGACCACAACCGCATCAATGCGGCCTTCGCTGAACGCAATGGCGAAGGTTCCGGTCAAAACGTGGCTGAACATGCCAACCATGGTGACATGGTCGGTATGGGCTCCAAGAATTGAAGATTGAAGGTGTAGAACTATGGACTTGACTCAATTAGTATTTGGTCGACTCAGTCTGGATGCAATTCCATACCACGAGCCGATTCTTGTCGCTACCTTCATCATGGTTGCCATCGGTGGTGCCACGGTGTTGGGCCTGATCACCAAATTCCGTCTGTGGGGCCCGCTTTGGCGCGACTGGTTCACCAGCATTGACCACAAAAAGATCGGCATTATGTACATCGTGCTGGGCTTGGTCATGTTTCTGCGGGGTTTTGCAGATGCGTTGATGATGCGCGCCCAGCAGGCCATTTCGTTTGGTGACAACATGGGCTTTTTGCCCCCGCACCACTACGACCAGGTGTTTACTGCCCACGGCGTGATCATGATTTTCTTCGTGGCCATGCCTTTGGTAACCGGTCTGATGAACTACGTGGTGCCACTGCAGATTGGTGCACGCGACGTGGCGTTTCCCTTCCTGAACAACTACAGCTTCTGGATGACCACTTTCGGCGCCGCTTTGATCATGGTGTCCCTGTTCGTGGGTGAATTTGCCCGCACAGGCTGGTTGGCCTATCCGCCGCTGTCCGGCATCTTGTACAGCCCAGACGTCGGGGTGGACTACTACATCTGGGGTCTGCAGATCGCCGGTGTGGGTACGCTGTTGTCGGGTGTGAACCTGATTGTCACCATCGTGAAAATGCGTGCCCCAGGCATGACCATGATGAAGATGCCCGTGTTCACCTGGACTGCCTTGTGTACCAACGTGCTGATCGTGGCTGCATTCCCGATCCTGACCGCCGTGTTGGCCATGCTGTCACTCGACCGTTTGGTGGGTACCCACTTCTTCACGAATGAACTGGGCGGCAACGCCATGATGTACGTGAACCTGATCTGGATCTGGGGTCACCCCGAGGTATACATTCTGGTTCTGCCCGTGTTTGGTGTGTTCTCCGAGGTGGTTTCAACCTTCTCAGGCAAGCGCCTGTTTGGTTACACCTCCATGGTTTACGCCACTGTGGTGATCACCATCCTGTCTTACCTGGTTTGGCTGCACCACTTCTTCACCATGGGTTCAGGTGCCAGCGTGAACTCGTTCTTCGGCATTACGACGATGATCATCTCGATCCCGACCGGTGCCAAGATCTTCAACTGGCTGTTCACCATGTACCGTGGCCGCATCCGTTTCGAGCTGCCCATGATGTGGTCAATTGCCTTTATGGTCACTTTTGTGATCGGCGGCATGACCGGCGTTCTGCTGGCCGTTCCTCCAGCTGACTTTGTGTTGCACAACAGCCTGTTCCTGATCGCTCACTTCCACAACGTGATTATCGGTGGCGTGTTGTTCGGCGGCTTTGCAGCCATCAACTACTGGTTCCCCAAGGCCTTCGGCTTCAAGCTGGACCAGTTCTGGGGCAAAGTGTCCTTCTGGTTGTGGGTGCCTGGCTTCTACTTCGCCTTCATGCCCCTGTACGTGCTGGGTCTGATGGGTGTTACGCGCCGCATGAGCCACTTTGACGATCCCTCATTGCAAATCTGGTTCATCATTGCCGCCTTTGGCGCCCTGATGATTGCCGGTGGTATTGGCGCCATGTTGCTGCAGTTCTACGTCAGCTTCAGAAAGCGCGAGCAGAACCGCGACGTCACTGGCGACCCATGGGATGGTCGTACGCTGGAGTGGTCTACTTCATCGCCACCCCCAGACTACAACTTTGCATTCACCCCCAAGGTGTATGACAACGATGCATGGGCCCAAATGAAGAAAGAAGGCTACAAGCGCCCCACTCAGGAATTCGTGGACATTCACATGCCCAAGAACACCGCAGCCGGTTTCGTGATTTCTGCCTTCGCAGCAGTCATCGGCTTCGCAGTGATCTGGCACATGTGGCTGGTCGCCGGCCTCGGGTTCGTGGGCATGATGGCCTCAATCATCATTCACACCTTTAACTACAAACGCGACTATTACATTCCGGTTGATCAAGTTGTAAAAACCGAAAATATTCGCACACGTCTGTTGGAAAGCCATGTCTGAGATCTCTGCAACCCTGAACAGCGCCACGGGCGCTGACACAAGCTCGCGCTTTTACGTGCGCGAGCACCATCCGGAAAACGGCACACTGCTGGGCTTCTGGCTCTACCTGATGAGCGACTGTCTGGTGTTTGCCAGCCTGTTTGCAACCTACGCGGTGTTGGGCCGCAACTACGCAGGTGGCCCCACAGGTGCCGAGCTGTTCGAGCTGCCTCTGGTGGCCCTGAACACCACGTTCCTGCTGTTGTCTTCCATCACCTATGGCTTCGCCATGCTGGAGTCACAGCGCAACCGCGTGAACGCCACCATGGTGTGGCTGGTCGTTACCGGCCTGTTTGGTCTGGCCTTCCTGAGTCTGGAAATGTATGAATTCGTACACCTGATTCACGAGGGTGCCGGCCCGCAGCGCAGTGGTTTCCTGACTTCGTTCTTTGCGTTGGTGGCGACACACGGTCTGCACGTTACTTTTGGTATCGTTTGGCTGGTTACGCTGCTCTTCCAACTGAAAAAGCACGGCCTCATTCATGAAAACCGTCGCCGCTTGATGTGCCTGTCCATGTTCTGGCACTTCCTGGACGTTGTCTGGATCGGCGTGTTCACCTTTGTCTACCTGATGGGAGTACTGCCATGAGCGACCAACATCATCACGATCATCACCACGATGACCACGCCAATCACGGCACGCTGAAGAGCTACGCCATTGGCTTTATCCTTTCAGTTGTCCTGACCGCCATTCCATTCTGGATTGTCATGGGCAACGTGATTCGTCAGCCCCATGTGGCGGGTATCGTTCTGCTGGCCTTCGCAGCCATCCAGATCGTGGTTCACATGATCTACTTCCTGCACATCAACACCAGTGTTGAGGGCGGTTGGTCCATGCTGGGCTTGATCTTCACAGCCATGCTGGTGTTTATCATGCTGAGCGGTTCATTGTGGGTGATGTACCACCTGAATACCAACATGATGCCAGGCATGATGATGGATCCAAACCACGTCATGCATCAGATGCCCTGAGCCTTTCAGGGCAGCACAGCAATGACACGCAGTACCGTCAAAACAGTAGCGCTTTCACTCAGTGGGGCGCTATTGTTTTTTGCATTTGTGGCTTTGGGCACGTGGCAGGTCTACCGCCTTCAGTGGAAGCTCGACCTGATCGCCCGTGTAAACGCCCGTGTGCATGCGCCAGTGCAACCCGCACCGGGGCCAGCTCAGTGGCCCGCCATTTCCGCAAAAAGCGATGAATACCTGCATGTGCAAGCCAAAGGCGTGTTGCTGGCTGACAAATCGGTTCGGGTTCAGGCCTCCACCAACCTGGGGCCAGGTTTTTGGTTGGTCACGCCCTTGAAGCAGGCTGACAATACAATCATTCTGGTGAATCGGGGTTTTGTGCCGCCAGCCAGCGACAAACCGTTGGTTGAAACACCCAGTGGCGAGGTCATCGTGACCGGATTGGTTCGCATGACTGAACCCAAAGGCGGCTTTTTGCGAAGCAACGACCCTGCCCACAACCGTTGGTATTCACGCGATGTGCAAGCGATTGCCAAAGCAAAGCAACTTGACCACGTTGCACCGTACTTCATTGATGAAGACGCCGCCAACAATCGCCCCGACATCTACCCCGTCGGCGGCCTCACCATAGTTCATTTTCACAACAGTCATTTGGTCTACGCCATCACTTGGTATACTTTGGCACTGATGGTGCTTTGGGCTGCCTGGGTGGTTCGCAAAAAGCAGGGCGCGTAACTTGACCAAATGATGCATGGAAAATCTTCTAGCCGCTGAAGCGAAGATCGGCCACGACGCCGGTCACCGCAACATGCTGCACCTCATTCAACTGCGTTGGCTTGCCGCGCTGGGGCAAATTGCAACCATTGCGTTTGCCAAGCTGGTCATGGGTATTGATTTGCCCATGCTCCAGATGCTCACCGTGCTGGCCTTTCTGGTGGCATTCAACATTGGCAGCCATCTGCTTTGGCACGAGCAGCCCATCGTCACCAACCAAGAACTCAGCTTTGCGCTGCTGGTCGACATTGCGGTGTTGACCGCCCAGCTGTATTTCAGCGGTGGTGCAACCAACCCGTTTGCTTTTTTGTATCTGTTGCAAGTGGTTCTGGGGGTCATTCTGCTTGAGACAGGCTCCGCCTGGGCCATCATGATCATCACCAGCCTGTGCATGGTCGGGCTCACTTTGTTTTCTGAACCTTTGCAACTGCCGCCGCGCACAGGGCACAGCTTTTCGCCGCTGTACACCCAGGGGCTTTTGCTGTGCTTCATTTTGAATGCAACCTTGCTGGTGGTGTTTATTGCCCGAATCATCCGCAACGTGCGCAAGGGCGACGCGGAGTTGGCCAAGGTCAACCAGCGTGCTGCAGAAGAGGAACACATCGTCCGAATGGGCTTGCTGGCCACGGGGGCTGCCCATGAGTTGGGAACGCCGCTGGCCACGCTGTCCGTGATTCTCAACGATTGGCAGCATTTACCGGAATTTGCAGAAAATCGCGAGCTGCAAGAAGAACTGACTGACATGCAAACCGAGATCAAGCGTTGCAAGAAAATTGTCAGTGGCATTCTGTTGGCGGCTGGTGAAGCCCGAGGTGAATCGTCGGCCCGCACCACCTTGCTGACCTTTGTCAATGACGTGGCGCGTGAATGGCAAACCATCAAGCCAGTGGCGCATTTCGAATACAGCAATGAAATTTCAGAAGACTGCGAGGTGGTGTTCGATTCCACTCTGAAGCAGATGATGTTCAATTTGCTGGACAATGCCTTTGAGGCCTCGCCCAAGTGGGTGGGGTTGCGCGTGGCTGCCCGTGAAGGCACCTTGATTTTTACGGTCACCGATCAGGGGCCCGGTTTTCCGGCCTACATGCTTCGGCAATTGGGCAAGCCGTATCAATCCACCAAGGGGCGGGCTGGCGGTGGGCTTGGGCTGTTTCTGGTGGTGAATGTGGCGCGTACGCTGGGCGGGGCCGTTCAGGCTGAAAACCTGCCTGACAAGGGTGCCAAAATTGAGGTGACGCTGCCCTTGTCGTCCATTTTGTTTGAAGGAGAAACCCGCAGTGAGTGAAAAGCCCGTGTTGATGATCGTGGAAGACGACACGGCGTTTGCCAAGGCGCTGGGGCGTTCGTTCGAGCGCCGTGGCTATGAAGTACACCTGGCCACCAATCTGGATGAAACCACGCAAGCCCTGCAACAGATCAATCCGAGCCATGCAGTGGTGGATCTCAAACTGAATGACAACTCTTCAGGTCTGGACTGTGTTCAGGCGCTTCACGCCCACAATGAAGACATGCTGATTGTCGTGTTGACGGGTTACGCCAGCATCAATACGGCAGTCGAGGCGATCAAGCTGGGCGCTTGCCAGTACCTGGCCAAACCGTCCAACACAGACGACATCGAGGCCGCTTTTGGTCACGTGGCAGGCACCGAGACGGTGTCGTTCACGAATCGGTCTACCTCCATCAAAACGCTGGAGTGGGAACGCATTCACGAGGTGTTGGCCGAGACCAACTTCAACATTTCAGAAACGGCAAGGCGGCTGGGCATGCACCGACGCACGCTGGCCCGAAAACTCGAAAAGCAACGCGTGAAATAAAACAGTTGCGAGTAATTGTGTTGAAATGTTTTGCAATGTGTTGTAAAACTTAAGCATGGCAGTTTCAAGCAGCAGCAGTATGGAAACCACACAAGAACTCAAACTCGACCCGAATCAGGTTGTTCCGCTTTACCACCAAATCTATCTCATTCTCCGCGAAAAAATACTGGAAGGTCATTACGACACCCATCCTTTGCCTGGTGAATTGGTGCTGGCCGAGCAGTTCAATGTGTCGCGGGTGACCATGCGGCGGGCCTTGCAAGACCTCGTCAAAGAGGGCTTGGTGGCGCGAGGGCGTGGCAAAGGCACTTTCGTCAAGCCCCGCGTGGAAGACCCGGGCACGGGTCAGTATCAAACCCTCAGCGCGTCAGCCATGCGCCTGCAAGCCAGCGGCGATTCATCCGATCTGCAGTTGATTACTTCCAAGCGAATCATTCCCTCCGCCGATGTGGCCACATTGCTACATTTGCCGAGCGATGCCGTGGTTGAAAAGCTGATCCGGGTGCGGCAGCTGAACAAACAGCCGATTGCCCACCTCACGAGCTACATTCCCGAAGATTTGTCGGGCAGGTTGTGCCGCAGGCGCTTGCGTGAATTTCCGATTTTGATGTTGCTCGAAGAAGCCGGCGTCAAAGTCACCAAGGCTCGTCAAACCATCTCGGCCCGCTTGGCCGATTCTGCCGTGGCGTTTGCTTTGGGCGTGCCGGTCGGCGCGCCATTGCTGTCGATTACAAGGGTGGCTTACGACGAAAAGGGCAGGCCGGTGCAATTGCTGCGCGGCCTGTATCGTCCCGATCGCTACGATTACCGCATCGAGCTGTCCAGAAAAGAGGTCAAGGGCCAATCTTCCTGGCAGCACGTCAACGAGGTTGAGTTTGCCTTTGAGAAACACCAGTCTGCGCTGGATTCCCTGTAGGCCGGTTTCTTATTTCAAAGGGTCAACCGGGCGTGGCTTGCGGTCATTGTCTACGGCCACGTAAGTGACGTAGGCCTCAGTAACCTTGGCCACCTGGTCGGGCTGCAGGCGACGCTGTGCATACACTTCCACATAGATCTGAATGGAAGTTCGGCCCACTTTCGTGATTTCGGCGTAAAAACTGCACAAGTCACCCACAAAAACCGGTTCTTTGAACACGAACGAATTCACCGCTACGGTTGCAATGCGGCCCTTGGCATGGGCTGTGGCAGGCACCGAGCCGGCCAGGTCAACCTGCGACATGATCCAGCCGCCAAACACGTCACCCGCAGCGTTGGAGTCTTTGGGCATCGGGATGACGCGAATCACAGGTTCACGGTCGACGGGCAGCAATACGGGTTCAATCTGGGTGTTCATGACAAGGTGTTTTTCAGTTTTTCAAGGCCTTATTGTACCTTGCCGCCCCCTTTGAGCCGCGTTATTCCGACTGTTTTCCGCCGTGTTCCTTGTCAAGAGCCTTGCGCGCCATGTTGTCGATGACTTGCGGAATGAAGGGTTTGAGTTTCAGGCCCAGTCGACCCTGTGCCGTCATGACCCACTCGCGTTTGCGGCTTTCCATTGCGGCTACCATTTCTTCCACGCACTGTTCAACCGACATGGCGCCGGTCTCACTCAGGCCCGACACATTGGCTTTCTGCCCCTTGGCATTCAGGCCGTTGCGGCGAATCTCGGTGTCCACCACGCCCGGAAAAATGGCGCACACGTCCACGCCCGTGCCCATGAGCTCGATACGCAGCGCTTCCATAAAGCCGCTCATGGCAAACTTGCTGGTGCAGTAGGTGGTTCGGGCGGGTACGCCGGTTTTTCCGGCCAGGCTCGACACGCCCACGATCAACCCCTTGGATTCTTTGATGGCGGGCAGAATGCGTTTGGTAATCCAGATCATGCTCATCACATTGATGCGGAACAGGCGCTCAAAGGTGCCCAAGTCTTCAATGTCTTCAAACCAGGCGTGCATGGAAACGCCAGCGTTGTTGATCACCACGTCCATGCGCCCATAGGCTTGAACCGCCTGATCAACCATGCGTTCGCACTGGTCTTGTTCGCTCACGTCACAGGCGATGCACAGGGCTTTGCCGCCTGCGTCTTCCACCTGCAGTGCCACTTCACGCAACTTGTCCAGGCGCCTGGCCACCAGCACGAGTTTATTGCCCGGTGCAAGTCGAATGGCCAACGCCGCACCAATGCCCTCTGAGGCACCTGTGACCAAAATCACCTTGTTTCGAATACCGCTCATTTGTCTGTCTCCTGTCTACGCCCTTGGTGGCGTGGTGATAGCATGGGTTTTTGTTGTTTTTGAAGCAGAAGTATCGCATGCGCAGACACGGCACAACCGAACCCGAAGCAGGCAGACCCCGAAACCGAAGTGATTGGGAAACCGTGGGCCTGCTCTTTCCTTATTTGTGGCGCTACAAATGGCGTGTCATGCTGGCCATTGCGTGCCTGGTGTCGGCCAAAGGGGCCAACCTGGGTGTGCCACTGCTGCTTAAAAAGCTGATTGATTATTTCGAGCCACTGCTGAAAAACGACGCACTGTTGACAGCAGCGGCCATGCCCGCCGCACTGTTGCTGGCCTACGGCGCTTTGCGCCTGTCCACGACTGTATTCACTGAATTGCGAGAGTTGCTGTTTGCACGCGTCACCCAAAGTGCCGTGCGCTCGATTGCCATACAGGTTTTTGATTATCTGCATGCCCTCTCGATGCGTTTTCACCTGGACCGGCAAACTGGCGGTGTCACGCGTGACATCGAGCGTGGTTCAAGGGCCATTTCAAGCCTGGTCAGCTACACCCTGTACAGCATTTTGCCCACGCTGGTTGAAATCACGTTGGTGGTGGGGTACCTGTTTATTCACTATGAAATCTGGTTTTCGGCCATCACTGGCGTGGCGCTGGTCAGCTACATCGTGTTCACAGTGAAGGTCACCGAATGGCGCACCCATTTCCGCCGCACCATGAACGACCTCGATTCAAAAGCCAACGTGCGGGCGGTGGACTCGCTGATTAATTTTGAGACCGTGAAGTATTTTGGCAATGAACGGTTTGAATCCGAACGGTACGGCAAAAGCATGAAAGCCTGGCAAGAGGCCGCCATCGATTCCCAACGTTCGCTGACCCTTCTAAACACGGGGCAAAGTGCCATCATCGCCGTGGCGGTCACCGCTGTGCTGTGGCGCGCGGCGCTGGGGGTACTCGACAAATCAATGACGCTGGGCGATCTGGTGCTGGTCAATGCCTTCATGATTCAGTTGTACATTCCACTTAATTTTTTGGGTGTCATTTACCGTGAAATCAAGCAGGCACTGGCAGACATCGAGCGCATGTTCAGTCTGCTGGACCAGAATCAAGAGGTGGTGGACAAGCCCGGTGCGCCCGCGTTGCAAGTGCAGGGCGCACGCATTGAATTCAGGCAGGTGGGCTTTGCCTACGACAAACGGCGAGAAGTCATTCGCAACCTCAGTTTTGATGTGCCCGCCGGACACACTGTGGCCGTGGTTGGGCACAGTGGCGCTGGCAAATCCACCCTGTCAAGGTTGCTGTACCGCTTTTACGATGTCACTTCCGGGGCCATTCTGATCGACGGGCAGGACATTCGCGAGGTGTCGCAAAGCTCGCTCCGATCCAGCATCGGCATCGTTCCGCAAGACACTGTGCTTTTCAATGACACCATTGCCTACAACATTGCGTACGGTCGCCCGTCGGCCAGCCGTGAAGAGGTTGAGCAAGCTGCCCGGGCGGCGCACATTCACGATTTTGTGCTGACCCTGCCCGATGGGTATGACACGCGCGTGGGTGAACGCGGTCTGAAGCTTTCGGGGGGTGAAAAGCAGCGGGTGGCCATTGCACGAACCATTTTGAAAAATCCGTCCATCCTGATTTTTGACGAGGCCACTTCGGCGCTGGATTCCCGTTCCGAGCGGGCGATTCAGCAGGAACTGAACGCGCTGTCCCGCAACCGCACCACCTTGATCGTTGCCCACAGGTTGTCCACAATTGTGCATGCCCACCGCATTCTGGTGATGGGGCAGGGTGAGTTGATCGAGCAGGGCACCCATCGGGAGTTGCTAGAAAAGAACGGCGAATACGCTCGCATGTGGGCGATTCAGCTGCACAGCCAGCAGGAAAAGGACACCTATGGAAACCAAATGGCTTGAAGATTTTGTTGCGCTCGCACAGACGCGCAACTTTTCAAAAGCTGCCAACATGCGCTGTGTCACTCAGCCCGCATTCTCAAGGCGGATTCAGTCCCTTGAGGCCTGGCTGGGGTGCGAATTGATTGACCGCAGTGCCTACCCAACCCGCTTGAGCAACCAGGGTGAGGTCTTTTACGAGCAGGCGCTGGAGATGCTGGAGCGGATTCGAGAAACCCGCACCTTGTTGCAGGGCGGTGTTTCCAACACTCGGCAGGTCATCCGGCTGGTGGTGCCACACACCTTGGCTTACAGCATGACACCCTTCTGGGTGCGCAGTCTTCGGGACTCGTTGAAGACGCAACATCCGGAAGTGTCGTTCCAGCTGACTGCCAAAAACATCCACGATGCTGTGCTGCATTTCACGGACGGCGCTTGCGACTTTCTGGTGTGCTACCACCACAGCCGCGAGCCCATTGATCTCGACAGCAGCAAGTACGAAGTCAAACTGCTCGGGGTTGAAGAGTTCAAGCCCTTCAGTCTGCCGGGTCCGGATGGCAAACCCCTTTACACGCTGGATGCGCTGGCACCGCTGGCTGTGCCGGTGTTGACCTATTCCAGGCACGCCTATTTGTCCCGCATGACTGACCTTGCATTGGAGCAGGGGCCCCGGTTTCTTAAAAAGAGTTTGTTTGAAACGGACATGTCCGAAAGTTTGAAGGCCATGTGCGAGTCGGGTCTTGGGGTGGCGTGGTTGCCCAGCAGTGCGGTGGCTTCCGACGTGCAGTCAAGGCTGGTGCCGCTGGATGGTCCTTACAAAATCGAGATGGAAATGCGCCTTTTTAGGCGGATACCGAGGGGCAAAGAGCACAATCAGATGGCGGATCTGCTCGATCAGGCCTGGCGCAGTTGGCCAGACTAACCCCCGGACTAGTGATGCAAGGCAGGGGTGGTTTTGGATTATGCAATTCATGCATGATCTAATGCCGAGAATGAATTGGGAAGAATTCTAATTCAGTTTTAGGATTACTTCCTTTCTGTATCAAGGGATGCACATGGCCAAGGCAAATTCAGAATACCGTGTTGAGAAAGACCTGCTCGGTGAGAAGAAAATTCCTGCCAACGCCTACTGGGGGGTGCACACCAGCCGGGCCATCGAAAACTACCAGATCTCCGGTTTCCATCTCTCCAACGCGCCCGATCTCATCAATGCCCTGGCGGCGGTCAAAATGGCAGCAGTCAAGGCCAACGCTGATCTGGATGTCATTCCGCGCAACATTGCCGACGCCATTGTCAAAGCCTGCCGTGAAATTCGCAGTGGTCAACTGCACGATCAGTTCGTGGTCGATGTCATTCAGGGTGGGGCTGGCACGTCCACCAACATGAATGCCAATGAAGTGATCGCCAACCGGGCCATTGAAATTCTGGGAGGCGTCAAGGGCGATTACAAGCTGGTGCATCCGATTGAACATGTCAACGCCTCGCAAAGCACCAACGACGTGTACCCAACCGCCGTCAAGATTGGGCTGATCAGCGCCATCTCCGGTTTGCTGGAGGCGATGGAAAATCTCAAAGAAGCCTTCGGTGAAAAAGCCTTCGAGTTTCGAAAAATCCTGAAAATCGGGCGCACCCAGCTGCAAGACGCAGTGCCCATGACCTTGGGGCAAGAGTTTTCGACCTACTCCGTCATGATTGGCGAAGACATTCAACGGGTTAAAGAAGCCATCAATCTGATTCTTGAAATCAACCTGGGTGCCACTGCAATCGGCACCGGCATCAACACCGATCCGGAATACGCCGCCCGGGCGCGTCATTACCTTGAAGACATCACTCAACTGGGCTTGGTCACTGCGGCCGACCTCGTTGAGGCCACACAAGACACGGGCTCTTTTGTGCAACTTTCCGGGGTGTTGAAGCGGGTGGCGGTCAAGCTCTCCAAAATCTGCAATGACCTTCGCTTGTTGTCTTCCGGGCCGCAGGCCGGCTTGAACGAGATCAACCTGCCACCCCGCGCCGCAGGTTCATCCATCATGCCCGGCAAGGTCAACCCCGTCATTCCCGAGGTCGTCAATCAAGTGGCCTTTGAAGTGATCGGCAACGACATGACGGTGACCATGGCCGCAGAGGCCGGGCAGCTACAGTTGAATGCGTTTGAACCCATCATTGCGTGGAGTTTGTTCAAAAGCATTTTCCACCTGACGGCCGCTTGCAAAACCCTGACCAAAAATTGCGTATTAGGGATTACCGCAAATGAGGCGCTTTTGAACCAAAGAGTGCAGGAATCCGCCAGTTTGGCCACATCACTCAATCCCTATATAGGCTATGATCAAGCATCGGAGATTGCCAAGACAGCCCTCAAAACCGGTCGACGTGTGTCAGATCTGGTTCTCGAGAAAGGCTTACTGTCAGAGCAGCAGCTGTCTGAAATACTCCGGCCCGAGGTTCTCACCATGCCTCGGAGGATAAAACTCTGAATTCCGGTATGTGAAGTTGTCGCATTTCGGGGGTGTGTGCACATTTTGTGCGTTTATTTTTTAAGGAGCAAAAATGAAACGTAATCTCCTCTTGGCCGCTATGGCGTGCGTTGGCCTCTCTGCCATCCATCCAGCGCAGGCAGAAGACCTGACCGGTACATTAAAAAAAATCAAGGAAACCAACACGATCACCATCGGTTATCGTGAGTCGTCCGTTCCATTTTCTTATTTGGACGACAAACAAAAGCCAATCGGCTACGCGCTAGACCTCTGTTACAAGGTGGTTGACGCTGTAAAGGCCAAGCTGAATCTGCCGAACCTGAAAGTGGGCATGCAGCCTGTCACGTCCGCAAACCGTATTCCATTGATGCAAAACGGCACCATCGACATGGAATGTGGTTCAACCACCAATTCTGTCAAGCGCCAGGAACAGGTATCCTTCGGTGACAACTACTTCGTCACCAGTGTGAAAGTGGTTGTGAAGAAAAACAGCGGCATTAACAGCCTGGCAGACCTGAACGGTCAGCCCATTGCCACCACATCAGGCACCACATCCGTGCAATTGATCAAGGAAAACGAAAAAGGCTCCAAGATCGATTTCAAAACCATCTATGGCAAAGACCACGCTGAAAGCTTCTTGTTGGTGGCCAATGACCGCGCAAAAGCATTCGTGATGGATGACATTCTGATTGCTGGCCTGGTTGCCAACAGCAAAGACCCTCAGGATTACAAATTCCTGCCTGAAGTACTGCACACCGAGCCTTACGCCATCATGCTGCGCAAAGACGACCCTGAATTCAAGAAAGTGGTGGACGACACCATGGTCAAGGTCATGAAGTCTGGCGAAGCCGAGAAACTGTACAACAAGTGGTTCATGTCACCCATTCCACCCAAAGGCGTGAATTTGAACTTCCCGATGTCACCCGAGTTGAAAGAGGCGTTTGCCCATCCAACTGACGCTGGTTCAAAATAAGTTAGTCGTGTCGTGATGAAGGCCGGCCCTACGCAACAATCGTAAGCCGGCCTTTTCCTTGAATTTGTCCGAGACGATCACTAGGGAGAAAACAAAATGAATAGCGGTCTGAATTGGGCAGTCTTTTTTCAGCCGGTAGTCGATGGTGAGCCACTGCTGTGGTACCAAACCTTGATCTCCGGCTTGTATTTCACCCTGGCCTTGTCGATAGTGGCCGGCATTATTGCCTTTGTGGTGGGGTCGCTGATTGGTGTGTTCAGAACCACCAGCAGCAAAAAACTCGTATTCATAGGCAATGCCTATGTGGAAATTTTTCGAAACATACCTTTGATTGTCCAGTTCTTTCTCTGGTACTTCGTGGTGCCCGAATTTATTCCGCCACTCAAAGAATGGTCCATCAGACAAGATCCTACACTGGTTCAGTTTGTGGCGTCAGTGGTGTGTTTGGGTCTGTTCACAGCCTCTCGCGTGGCCGAGCAGGTCAAGTCAGGCATTCAGTCCCTCTCACGCGGACAGCGTGCAGCGGGTTATGCGCTGGGTTTGACTGAATTCCAGACCTACAGGCATGTGCTTTTGCCAATGGCTTATCGAATCATTGTTCCACCCCTCACTTCCGAGGCAATGAACCTGATCAAGAACTCGTCGGTTGCGCTGACCATTGGTCTGACTGAACTGACATTCCAGACCAAGGAAATGGGTGAAAACACGTTTCGTTTCATTGAGGTTTACATCGTAGCGACCGTGATCTACGTCACTGTGGCCATGACTGTAAACCGGGTGATGGTGTACATCGAGAAGAAGACCTCAGTACCCGGCTACATCTCGGGAGGCAAATAATCATGAATTTTGACGTCAGCGCAATTATGCGCTCCATGCCCTACCTGATGGGCGGGCTGGGTTACACGGTTCAGCTCACGGTCATTGCCTGTTTGGGCGGCATTTTTTTCGGCACTTTGTTGGCCATGGCTCGCCTGTCCAGCATTAAACCCTTGTACATGATCGCCTCCGGTTACGTGAACCTGATGCGCTCTATTCCCCTGATCCTTGTGATTCTGTGGTTTTACCTGCTGGTGCCAATCGTGATCCAGAAGGTAACCCATTCCGATTTTCCACCGCGCATTGGGCCGGACCGTTCGGCTTACATCACCTTCATCATGTTTGAGGCTGCGTTTTTCTGTGAAATCATGCGGGCGGGTATTCAGAGTATTCCGAGGGGGCAGGTGGGTGCGGCCTATGCACTGGGGCTCACCTACGGACAGTCGATGCGTCTGATCATATTGCCGCAGGCCTTCCGCAACATGCTGCCCGTGCTGTTGACCCAAACCATCATTCTCTTCCAGGACACTTCACTGGTGTATGTGTTGTCCGTCACCGACTTTTTGGGTGCGGCGTCCAAGGTGGCCCAGCGGGATGGCCGACTGGTAGAAATGTATTCTTTCGTGGCCATTGTTTATCTGGCCTTGTGCTTCTCGCTGTCCATGTGCGTGAAAGCATTGAACAAACGAACCCAAATTATTCGATAGCAGGAGAGCGCTGTGATTGATATCAAGAATTTAAGCAAGTGGTACGGCAGCTTTCAGGTGCTTACCGATTGCACAACGTCCGTCAAGAAAGGCGAAGTTGTGGTTGTTTGTGGTCCTTCCGGCTCAGGCAAGTCCACGCTGATCAAGTGCGTGAACATGCTGGAGCCATTCCAGCAGGGCACGGTCACGGTGGACGGCATTTCTGTGGGAGACCCCAAAACCAATCTGCCCAAGTTGCGTTCACGCGTGGGCATGGTGTTTCAACACTTTGAGTTGTTCCCACACCTCACCATTACCCAAAACCTGACACTGGCCCAAATGAAAGTACTGGGTCGGTCACGTGAAGAAGCGGAGACCAAGGGCTTGGGCCTGCTGGAACGAGTTGGCTTGAAGGCGCAGGCCAAAAAGTTTCCGGGTCAGTTGTCGGGCGGTCAGCAGCAACGTGTGGCCATTGCTCGCGCTTTGTCGATGGACCCGATTTGCATGCTGTTCGACGAACCCACGTCAGCCCTTGACCCAGAGATGATCAACGAGGTACTGGATGTGATGGTCGAGCTGGCGCAAGAAGGCATGACGATGATGTGCGTCACCCATGAAATGGGCTTTGCCCGCAAGGTGGCCGATCGCGTTATTTTCATGGATCAGGGCAAAATTGTCGAAGACTGCAAGAAGGACGACTTCTTTGGTTCGCCCCGTTCCGACAGAGCTCAGCTGTTTCTCTCAAAAATCCTGAATCACTGATTCACGAGAGGTCGCCACCTCTCGGGGTGGTGGCCTTGTCGGCCTGTTCACTTTTGGATATTTCAATCGCCTTGGCGTACTTCACGAAACTGTTGAAGCAGCCGATCGCAATGTGGACCAAGCCAGGCAATCCATCCAGAAAACCCCGCCTGATCAGATAAAACTTGATGAACCGCGTGAGCGGTGAAAGCACCACTTTGCCCCAACCCGGAATCTGCCGACGTTCAACCAGATGCCTGGCCTGAATGCTGGTGTACCGGTTTTGCTTATTCAGGTAGGTCTGAAGGCTTTCTGCGGAATGGTGCAACAGGTCACCGTTTATGCGTTGAAAGCCCGCTTCTGGCAAACGGGCTTCCACTTTTTCATGCACCTCGTCCAGACTCCACTGCGCCCGCATTCGGTGAAACAACCGCCTTGAATAGTCTGGGTAGCCTTCCCCGTGGCGCAGGTACTTGCCGAGAAAGAAGTTGCTGCGGGGAAATTCGAATCCGGCCAAAAGGGGATCATTCTCCAAGGCGATGCATTGCGCTTGAAAGGCCTGTCGAATGGATTGCTCAAGGTCTGGGCTGACCCGCTCATCGGCGTCCAGGCACAACACCCAGTCGTGGCGGGCTTGCTCAACTGCCCAACGCTTTTGTGGCCCAAATCCGAGCCAGTCTTTGTGCAACACCCGTGCACCGTGCTGTCGCGCCACGGTCGGGGTGTCGTCGGTGCTGCCTGAATCGACAATCAGGATGTCTTCGCAGAACTGAACGCTTTGCAGGGCCTCTGGAAGCTCAGAAGCGGCGTTCATGGCGATGAAAACCGCAGAAAGCGGCAGTTTTTCTGATGGCATCGTGGTCAATTTGGTTGGGGCGTTCAAGCTCGGCCGTGGCCTGTGCGTAAAATAGGGCGTCGATTACTCATCCACGCTACATGAAGCGTATCTTAATTGTTAAAACCACTTCCATGGGCGATGTCATTCACGCATTGCCGGTTCTCGATGACATCCATCGTTATGATCCATCCATCCTGATTGACTGGATGGTGGAAGAGCCGTTCTCGGATTTGGTGCGGGTCAATTCTCACGTCAATCAGGTGGTTTTGGTGAATTTGCGGAAATGGCGTCGGATGGGGCTTGCCTACACATGGCGCGAATGGAAACGCCTGAAGGCGTTTTTGTCAGATCGACAATACGACGTGGTCATTGACTTGCAGGGTTTGATTAAAAGTGCCTGGCTGGCCAGCGCAGCGAAAGGACCCCGGGCCGGGGCGCGACTGGGGTTGGCCAAAGAAGCGTTGGCCTGTCTGTTTTATCAGCGTCGCGCCGGCTTTGATCCGCAAGCGCACGCGGTGGAGCGACTACGCGTGTTAACCGCTGAACTCTTGGGCTTTCGATTGCAAGGGCCCCCGGTTTTTTACCCGGAAATGAATCCCAAGCAGGCACTTCACATTCACACGCGTGACGTTTGGTTCTTGCACGCCACTGCGCGGGATGAAAAAAAGTGGGATCTGGTGGCGTGGCGCGAAATGGCACACCGCCTGACCGATTTGGGCTATCAAGTGAAATTGCCTTGGGGCAGCGATTCGGAACGCAAGCAGGCCGAGGCCATTGCCCTGGGGATTGATCATGTTGAAGTGCTTCCCCGAATGTCCTTGGCGCTGTTGCGGGAAAAAATGAGCCAGGCATGCCTGGTCGTTGGCGTAGACACGGGTATTACCCACCTTGCGGCAGCCCTGTATCTGCCGATGGTGGCTCTGTTTTTTGCAACCCCAGCCTGGCGTTATGGTCCCCGGTTCAATCCGCGTGCCATTAGTCTTGGCGATGTGGGCAGGGTGCCTGCCGTGGGTGAGGTGTTCGAGGCGGCGTCCAGGCTATTGAGAGGAAACAAGGTTTGAGAAAGCTGCAGTTTGTGCTGGCCTTGGCGCTGTATTCGCTGGTGTTGTTGCTGGCCCAGCCTTTTTTGGCGATTTATCTGCTCAAGCGGGGCCGCAAACAACCCGAGTATCTGGCCAACTGGTCTCAGCGTTTTCTGGCCAATGTGCCTCGGGGTTTTCAGGGTTTGTCCGGCTCCAAAAGAATCTGGGTGCATGTGGTGTCCGTCGGTGAAACCCACGCTGTGTCACCGTTGGTCAAGCTTTGGGCTGCTAGCCATCCAGAGCACGTCTGGTTGTTTACTTCAACAACGCCGACCGGTCAGGCAACCGCGCGGCAGCTGTTCTCTGACTTGAAGGGCGTTCAGTTCAGTTATTTGCCGTACGATCTGCCCTGGTTGATCCGCCGTGCCATTCGCCGATTCAATGCGAGCCAGCTTTGGCTGGTGGAAACCGAGCTTTGGCCCAATTTGATATTGCAGGCCAAGCGCGCGGGTGTGCCTGCCAGTCTGGTCAACGCCCGAATTTCTCCACGATCCGGGCGCCGATTGTTGAAGCTGAGTTTCCTGGCTACCCCGGTGTTGCGGTCCTTGCATCGCATTGTTTGCCAAACCCATGAAGACGGTCAGGTGTTTAGCCAACTGGGCCGTCCAGCGGACGCCATTTGTGGAAATCTGAAGTTTGATGTTTCACGACGCGAAGATTTGATCAAACTGGGTGGTCAGTGGCGTTCTGCCTTTTCCGGGCCTGTGCTGCTGTTTGCCAGCAGTCGCGAAGGCGAAGAGGCCATTTTTCTCGATGCCCTGATTCGTCAGCAGTTTTTCAAACGACTGCCCCAAGCCAGTGTCTGGATCGTACCTCGTCATCCACAACGGTTCGACGAGGTGTTTGCCGCCATGGACGCTGCAGCTTCACGAATGGGCATAGCCAGGCCGCAGCGGCGTTCTCGATGGAGTGGGCAGCCTTCTGAGGGCCCAACTGGGCTGGTACTGGGCGATTCCATGGGTGAGATGCCCGCTTATTACAGCGCTGCCGACCTTTGTTTGTTGGGTGGTTCTTGGCTGCCCTTCGGCGGTCAGAACCTGATTGAGGCTTGTGCCTATGGCTGCCCGGTCTGGATGGGCCCCAACACCTTTAATTTCTCGAAGGCCGCCGACGATGCCCTGCTGGCCGGTGCCGCTCGCCGGTTTGACATGCTGAGTGCTGCGTGTGCAAGTTTTCTGGAGGAATATGAGCTGGTGTCTGGTGCCAAAAGCCGGGCACTGGAATTCGCAGCCCTCCATGCGGGCGCTGCCCAAGCAACGTTGGCCGTGTTGGCCGCTTAGGGTTTGCTGCCCAGCAAGTCATTCACCTTGGTCAGGGCGTTTTCATCCAATTGCCCAACGGCCGACTGCAGTTCCAGCATGCTGACCAGCGCGTCGTACTTCGCCTTGTAAAGGTCGCGTTCGGCGCTACTGAGCTGTTGCTGGGCGTTCAGTACGTCAATGTTGATTCGAACCCCCACCTCGTAACCGGTTTTGTTGGCTTTAAGCGCGAGTTCGCTGGATTGAACTGCTGTTTGGAGCGCTTGCACTTGAGACAATCCACCCGTGACTTTTAAAAGTGCAGATTTGGCAGCTTGCGAGGCATTGATCACCGCGCTGTCATAGTCGTATTGGGCTTTGTTGAGTAAAGCAGCCTGTTGCCGAACCTTGCTTTGCGTGGCGCCCCCCGAGTAAAGGGGCACGGCCAGCGTCAGGCCCAGGGTTCTATTGGTGGACGACACGTCAAAGGGGCGGCCGGTACTGGGGTCAAAAATTTGCTGGTTGCCGTCGCTGTATTGGGCGGTCAGATCCAGCGTGGGCAGGTGACCTTCCTTGGCTTTGCTGACTTCACGCTTGGCAATGAGTTGGGCAAGTTGGGCCTGTTGAGCCATCAAATTGCTGCTTTTTGCCAGGTCGGCCCATTTGGCGGGGTCGGTGCTGTCCGGATTGTTCAACTTGGCCTGAGTCTGCAGGTCTGCAAGGCGTTGAGGTGCTGTGCCGGTAATGGCTTCAAGTTCCAGGCGTTTGACCGCAAGCGTGTTGCTGGCGCCCACTTCTTGCGCAATGATCAGATCGTACTTGGCCTGGGCCTCTTGTTGATCCGTCACCGTGGCGTTGCCCACCTCAAAGTTTTGCTTGGCCGACTTCAGTTGTTCAACCGTGGCGGCCTTCTGGGCCTCCAGTGTGTCGAAGTCTTTTTGCGCAGCAAGTACAGCAAAGTAGGCCTTGCTAAGCCTCAACATCAGATCCTGGCGGGCTTGTTGAAGCGTCAGTTTTGCAATTTGAGCCTTCAGTTGACTTTGCTTGTAGGTTTCCCAGGCTTGAAGCCTGAACAGTGGTTGGGTCAGCTGAACTGTGTAGCCGCGTGGCCTGCTCGTGCTGCTGGTGCTGAAGCCCAGGGCTGACTGGGTGCTTTCAACTTTTTGGGTTTGTGCGGTGAGTCCCAGATTGGGCAGCAAGCTGCCCAGGGCTTGTTTGGGCACTTCTTGATCAGCCTGAAACTGCGCTTCAGCGGCCAGGTAGGTTTTGTCGAACCGGCCGGCTTGTTGGTACAGACTCAGCAAATCGGTTTGGGGCCCGGTTTCTTGGCACTGCGCAGTCGAGTGAAGCGCTGCCAGACATGCAACGCCCACTGTGAGGATGGCTTTGAATTGGATCGGCACTGCTTGATCTCCTCAATACGGCGTGTTGCACCAAGCCGGTCTTCAATAAGTTGCGCAGCTGGGGTCTACTTGTCTTGACCAGGCGTCAATGCCGCCTTCTACGTTGTAAACGTGTGTGAAGTCCTGCTTTTTCAAATACATGGCGACCTGATAACTGCGCACGCCGTGGTGGCACAGGCAGGCCACGGGTTGATCAGGGTCGAGTTCATTCAGGCGGGAGGGGATTTCTCCCATGGGAATGTGAATACTGCCTGGCAAGTGGCAAAGCTCATATTCCCAGGTCTCCCGGACGTCTACGATCTGAAGCGCGGACCCGCTGCTGTCCGTCCGCAGACGGGCCAGCTCGGGTGTGCTCAGGAATTCAATGCCGGCACTGTTCATCAAAATACAAAGTGATTCAGTTCAGGCGCATTTTTCAGTGGTTTCGTCAGTGTTTCGAACAGCGGCGTGGTCACAATGTTGCCTTCCGCCGTTTTGCGAGCCAGCACTGCCTGCATGACGGGCTCTTCACCGATGATGCCGATAAACAGGCCCTTGGGGCTCAGGCAGCTTTGAATCAGCGCTGTTGGAAGCGCAGGGCTGGAGCCAGACATGACGATGGTGTCGAACTGACCCAGTCGACCTGCCATTTCAAATGCGCAACCCTGAACCACTTTGACGCGCCCGATGCCTTCCTTCTTGAGATTGAAGGAGGCATTTTCTGCGATTTCCGGGTTGATTTCCACGGTGGTTACCTGCTGGGCATGCTGAGCCAGCAGCGCGGCCAGATAACCGTAGCCGGTTCCGATTTCGAGAACGTTTTGCGCATGGTTGGCCAATGCTTCCTGCAAGAATTTCCCCTGGATCTTGGGTGCCAGCATCACCTCACCCGTGTCTTTGCCGTTGACCTTGATTGGCAGCTCGCAGTCTGTAAAGGCCAGCTTCTGGAGTGCTTCGGGCACAAAACGCTCGCGCTTGATGACGCTCAGCAAGTCCAGCGCGACCTGATTGAGGACGTTCCATGGGCGAATCTGTTGCTCAATCATGTTAAAGCGGGCTTTTTCAAAGTCCATGAAATTTCTCACTAAAATGGTTCTGGTCAACTTTCTATTTTAACAAATCCGGCGTGTTTCCCGCTTGTTTTTCGTTGCGTTTTGCCAATTTGCGCAGTTTGTGGTTTTCAAGAAGCGAAATCAGGACGGGAACGACCAGCAGAGTCAGCAGGGTGGAGGTGATTACCCCGCCGATGACCGCATGGGCCATGGGCGATCGCTGTTCACTGCCTTCCCCTTGCGCCAGTGCCAGCGGCAGCATGCCGAACACCATTGCCAGCGTGGTCATCAAGATCGGGCGAAGCCGGGTTTCGGCGGCTTTGACCAGGCTGTCATGAATGGTTACACCCTTTTTCAGCGACTGATTGACAAAATCGACCAGCAAGATTGCATTTTTGGTCACGAGCCCCATCAGCATGACAAAGCCGATGATCGAGAAAATGTTCAGCGTGCTGCCAAACACCAGCAGCGAAAGAATGACCCCAATCAAAGAAAGCGGCAGCGACATCATAATGACCAGTGGCTGGGCGAACGACGCGAACTGTGAAGCCAGTATCAGGTAAATGAAGATGATCGCCAATGCCAGCGCCTGCAGTGCGAAGCTGAGGGTGTCTTGAATGTCTTTGGTGGATCCACCATAGGTGATGCGATAGCCGGGCGGAAGCGTGAGCTTTGCAATTTTGGCTTGAAGCGTGTTGGACACGGTGCCTGCTGCCGCGTTTTGAACGTTGGCGCTGAGCAAAACTTCTCGGCTGAGGTATTTCCGGTTGATTTGCGCAGCAGCGTAGGTGGTTTGCAGATCGGCCACGTCTTTCAGCGCCAGCAAAGCCCCTGGTTTTCCGTCGACCCCTCGGGCGTTGCCAATGGGCAGGTTTGCAAGTTGATTGACGCTTTGCCGGTCCGAATCGGGCAGTTGAACCACCACGTCATAATTTTCATCGTTTGGTGCCCGCCAGGTGCTAACGGTCTGGCCCGCCAGCAATGGGCGGATTGCGTTGTTCACTGCTTGCACGTCCAGTCCGTAGTCCGCGAGTTTGTTTCGGTCAAGATTGATGCGAACGGTGGGCTTAGTGGGTTTAAGCGAGCTTTCGAGATCCACCAGATGAGGGTCTTCTTTCATCAGGGCCATGACTTTGTTCGACAGCCTGGCCAGTTCATCCAGCTTGGGGCCAAGAATGCTGACCTGGATGGGTTTGCCCGAGCTGACGGACATTTGCTGGCCCACCTGCGTGATTTCAACCCCTGCGATTTGCTTCAACTTGGGGCGCAATTCGGCGGACATCTGTGACACTGACAAGGGGCGGTCTTTGCGTGGTACCAGTCGAACATAAACCGTGGCCGTATTTTTTCCCCCTGAAAATCCGGTGTTGACGGTGGTGTAAATGTAGTCGATGCCGGGCAGGGTGCGTACAGCCTGCTCCACCTGCAAGGCCTTGCTTCGTGTCAGGTCCAGCGAAGAGCCCTCAGGCGTGTTGAACTGGATATTGAATTCGCTGTTGTCGACCTGCGGAGTAAACTCGACCCCCACAAATTTGAGCAGACCGAACGACCCCACAAAAGTCAGCAGGGCCATCAAAAGTACGGTTTTTGGCCAGCGCAAGCCCCATTTCAACAGGCGCACGTACTGGTTCTCAAGGCGCAGCATCAAGGTTTGAAAGGCGTCCAGCAGCCGACCCAGTGGCCCTTTGATTTTTTGGCCATGCGCCTGTGGGTCGTACCACACCGCAGACAGCATGGGGTCCAGCGTGAAACTGACAAACATCGACAGCAGCACTGCGCTGGCGACTGTAATCCCAAACTGGTGAAAAAACTGGCCAATGATGCCACCCATAAAACCGACTGGTAAAAACACGGCCACAATCGAGAACGTGGTTGCCAACACGGCGAGACCAATTTCCCGGGTGCCGTCCAGTGCAGCTTGCCGATGGGGCTTGCCCATGTTCAGGTGCCTGACGATGTTTTCTCGCACGACAATGGCGTCGTCGATCAGCAGCCCCACGCAAATGGACATTGCCAGCAAGGTGAGCAGGTTGATGGTAAAGCCCATGGCATAAATCACGCTGAAGGTGCCGATCAATGAAATGGGCAGTGTCAGGCCTGTGATGACGGTGCTTCGCCAAGAGCCCAAAAACAGGAAAACAATGACCACCGTCAGCAGTGCGCCTTCAATCAACGTCTTTTTCACGTCGTTGAGCGAATTCCGGATGGGCTTGGATTGGTCTCGGGCAAGGCTGAGTTTGACCTGTCCCTGAAGCTCCTTTTCGATGTCTGGCAAGCTTGCACGAAGGTCGTCCACCACCTGAACGGAGTTGGCGTCCTGCCCTTTCAGAATGTCGACTGAAATGACGGGTTTGCCATTGACCAGCGCAATCGAGTCCAGGTCCTTCTCGCCATCCCGTATGTCTGCGACTTCGCCAAGCCTGACCGGGCGGCCATTTGAGTTTGCGACGATCAAATTGTTGAAGTCATTGACGTTGTGAAGTCGCGAGTTCAGTTCGACCACAAATTCGGATTGCGTGGTTTTCAAATTGCCCATGGGCAGGGTCTGGTTGTCGCGCTGCAGCACGGAGAGCACTTGGCCCACGGTCACGCCGGTGCGTTCCAGCGCGGCTGGCCTCACTTGAATCAACAGTTGGCGGGTTGACCCGCCGACCACATTGGCTGCCCCCACGCCGTGCACGATTTCAAGACGCTTTTTGATGGTCTGCTCGGTCAGTAGCGTCAACTCGCGCAGACTTTTGTTGCCCACTGGTTCGACCAATACCGAGGCGATGGGAAAGTCATCGGGGTTAAATCGGGTGATTACCGGGTCTTTGATTTCATCCCGCAGGGTGGGGCGTATGGAGGCCACTTTTTCGCGCACCTCGGTGGCCGCCGTCACGGAGTTGGTCAGCAGGTCGAACTCGGCGATGACCAGAACCCTTCCCTCGAAGGAGCGAGAACTCAGCGTCTTTAATCCTGAAATGGTGTTGATGACTTCTTCCAGTGGGCGTGCCAGTTCGCTCTCCACAATTTCCGGAGACGCGCCGGGGTATTCGGCGGTGACCACTACGACTGGAAAGTTGAGTTCAGGAAACTGATCCACTGGCAGCCTGTTGTAGGCGAACAGGCCCAGCACCAGCAGGGCTGCCATCATCATGGTGGCCATGACCGGATTGCCAATTGAAATGCGAGTGAACCACATGGTCAGCGCGCCAGCGTTTGAAGCGTGACCGGCACACCCGTGGCCAGGGGCCCAAGATTGACTCCGACGATTTGTTCGCCAGGGCTCAGACCCTTGACGATTTCGATCTGACTGGGGCCTTTGTCCTGCAGCGTGGTGGTTTCACCCGTTTTGACCTTTCTGGCCTCCAGGGTTTTGTTCTTGAGCACGTAAACAATCGAGTTGCCCTGGTCCTCACGAACGGCTCCTTGTGCCACCAAGATGCCCTTGTGAACTTGGCCAGTCTCTAGCGCGGCTTGTGCGAATTGTCCAGCCTTCAAGGCGTGGGTCGGGTTTTTAACTTCCAGAAAAACTGACACGGAACGATCGCTGTTGAGGTTGCCCGGGCTGATGCGGACCAGTTTGGCCTCGTAGGTGTGCCCCGCAGCTTCAACGGTGGCCGTTTGTCCAATCGACAGTTTGGACAGTTCGTCGGGTGTGACCTCGGCCTGCAAGTCCATGATGTCAAGATTGATCAATTGAAACACTGGGCCGTCGGTGCTGACCTTGCTGCCAGCTTGGGTCTGTACCTCGCCCACACTGCCAGAGAATGGCGCTGCGATCAGGCGATCTGCCAGTGCTTGTTTGGCAATGGCAAGTTGTGCCTGTTGCACCGCAACTTGCGCTTTGGCGGACTCGTAAGTGGCTCTTGCCTTGATCAGTGCAGCGTTCGACACAAAGCCCTGATCGGCCAGTTTCTGGTTGTTGTCAAGCTGGTCCTCAGCCTCGCGGAGCTGGGCTTTTTGGCTGTCCAGGCTCGCCTGTTTTTCTGCAAGCTGCAATCGGGTTTCAGTGTCGTCGAGGCGGGCAAATACCTGCCCGGCGCGAATGGTGTCACCTTCCCGAAAGAATTGAGCGGCAATAACACCACCCGCCTTGGCGCGAATTTGGGCGCTTTGGCGGGGTATCAGCGTGCCGGTTAGATGAAGTGTGCTGCCAATGTCCCGCAACTCAACGGTTTCAATGTCGGATTGAAGCAGCGAGAGCCCTGGACCAGGCTGGGCTGGCGTAGATGGCTTGCCGGGCTCAGTGCGGTTGCAGCCCGCCAGCACCAGCAATATTGCGAACAGCGGAACCAGTGTTGTGCGGGGTGTCATGTTGTTTGATGCTCAAGCCGTTTAAAACCATTTGAACGTGGCTGTCAATATAACGCATCGGGTCTGTGTTCAAGTTGCAGCAAGCGTCCATTGTGTGCTTCCACAGACCCAATGTGACAAGCGGTGCGCACAGCACCTTGGCTGCGTATTCGGTGTCTTGGCAGCGAAACTCGCCTGATGCAACGCCTTGTTTAAGCAGTGATTCCAGATAGTCCCACCACGGCTTGATGACCTCGTCGTAGAAGAAATGTCCGAGTTCGGGAAAGGCATTGGCCTCGCTGAGGATGAGTTTTGTGATGGCCGAAAGTTCGGTCGAGCCGTATCTGTCCCACCACAAATGAAGCGCATCCGAGATCATTTGGGCTGATGTTGCCTTTTCATCCTTCAGGTTGGCTGCCTCTCCGACGATCGGCGAAATGTGTTCGGTGACCACCGCCTTGAGGAGCTCCTCCTTGTTGGAGTAGTAGAGATAAACGGTGCCTTTGCTGACCCCAGCCCGTTTGGCCACATCTTCAAGTCGCGCTGCCGCATACCCCTTTTCACCAAAGACGTGCAAGGCTGCGCACAACAATTCTTGGGGGCGATCTTCCTTGCGCCGGGCCCAGCGAGGCTTTAGTTTTTCACTGCATGATTTCATGATGATACTGACATTGTGTTTTTTCACATCCTTGTCGCACTATAGTGGTTCATTCTTGTCCGAGTCAACGTGGATTCCTCAACAAAGCGTGCCAATGGGTTGTAGAATATGACGTTTTGAAAATGTCTGATATTTCGGAGAATTAAGCATGTCTATGGCTGACCGCGATGGCTTTATTTGGTTCAATGGCAAACTGGTGCCCTGGCGCGAAGCCCAAATCCACGTGCTGACGCACAGCCTGCACTACGGCCTGTCCGTGTTCGAAGGTGAGCGTGCCTACAAGACCGACAAGGGTCCAGCCATTTTCCGTCTGAAAGAACACACGGACCGCATGTTCAATTCGGCCCATATTTATCGCATGAAAATGCCTTTCACCCGTGAAGAGGTGATGCAGGGCACCGCTGAAGTCGTTCGCGCCAACAAGCTTGACTCGTGCTACATCCGCCCAATCGCTTTCTATGGCTCCGAAAAAATGGGTGTGTCCCCCAAGGGCGCGGCCGTGCATGTGGCCATCGCCGCCTGGCCATGGGGTGCCTACCTCGGTGAAGAGGGCATGCAAAAGGGCATTCGGGTCAAAACATCTTCTTATGCCCGCCATCACGTCAACGTCACCATGGCACGCGCCAAGTTTGCCGCCACTTACGCCAACTCCATTCTGGCCAACATGGAAGCCACTCAAGACGGTTACGATGAGGCTTTGTTGCTGGACGTAGACGGCTTTGTGGCCGAAGGCGCCGGTGAAAACCTGTTCATCGTCAAAGACGGTTGCATTTACGAACCAGAAATCGCATCTGCGCTGGTTGGCATTACCCGTTCGACCATCATCAGCCTGGCCAAAGACATGGGCCTGCAGGTGGTGTCCAAGCGCCTCACGCGTGACGACATATACATCGCCGATGAAGCCTTCTTTACCGGCACTGCTGCAGAGGTTACGCCCATCCGTGAACTGGACAACCGTGTGATTGGTACAGGTAGCCGCGGCCCCATTACCGAGGAATTGCAGCGCCGCTACTTCGACGTGGTGTACGGTCGCAATGAAAAATACGAACACTGGTTAACTCGCATTTAAAAAAGGCTGGTACAGCAATGATCATTGACAAGAAAGCCCACCCTGAGAAAGTAGAACTGGACGGGGACCAACTGCCCGCTTTTTGCCCCAACCCAGCCATGCCTGTCTGGAATCATCACCCACGCGTGTTTCTGGATGTTGCCAAAACAGGCAAGGCGGCGTGTCCTTACTGCGGCACTGTCTACACCCTGAAGCCAGGTGCCAAGGTTCACGCGCATTGATTCAGCCAGTCAACAGTCCAGCGAGGGGTTGACTTGAGGATTCTGGTCGTGGCCCCCAACTGGATCGGCGACGCGGTGATGAGCCTGTCTTTGCTTCAGGCTTTACATCGCGATGACCGGCTTGCCAGCGCAGGGGGCGAACCCTGCGAAATTCATGTCCTTGCACCCCCGGTGACTGCTCCTGTGTACCGGTGCTCGCCGGTGGTCAAGGCGGTGCATGTTGAACCCTTCAAACACGGCGAACTTCAACTGACCCTTCGACGCAAAGTGGGGCAGGCGCTGCGGGCTGAAGGCTTCAACCGTGCCTACATTCTTCCCAATTCGCTGAAATCGGCCTTGGTTCCCTGGTTTGCCGACATCGCTTGGCGAACAGGCTATTCAGGCGAGCTTCGCAGTTTGATTTTGACTCCAGTTTTGCCGAAGCCTTCCAAATACGCGAAGCCACCCATGCTGGAATGGTATGGGGCTTTGAATGGATACACCGCCGCTGATCTGGAATATCCCCGAATGCAGGTGGAGGGTGACGCCAGTGCCAAGGCACTTCGAGACTTTGACTTGAATGCCGGGTTTCTGGCGGTTGCGCCCGGTGCCGAGTACGGCCCGGCAAAGCGTTGGCCAGCCGAGCATGTGGCGGCCACCGTGTCGGGTTGGTTGGCTGCGCATCCTGCCAGGGCGGCGGTGTTGCTGGGCGGGCCTCAAGATCTGGAGTTTGCACAATCCATCGAACAGCAGGTCGATCCTGAGCATCGGCAAAGGGTGCGAGTGTTGTGCGGCCAAACCTCGCTTGAGCAGGCGTTTGGCCTGATCGCCTCAGCAACCGCCCTGTTGACCAACGATTCGGGTTTGATGCACGTGGCGGCAGCGCTTGATGTCAAAGTACACGCGGTGTTCGGTTCCAGCAGTCCGCACCACACGCCTCCGCTTAATACAAACGCATCGGTGTACTACCTCGCATTGTCCTGTAGTCCCTGTTACCAACGCACCTGCCCCCTGGGGCACCTGGATTGTTTGAATCAGTTGAAGCCCAAATTGGTGCTGGATCAACTGGTGCCGCCAGGTCAAGGGGTATGATGTGTACTCATTCGATCCAATCAGCAGTTCAACAGTTCAAACATGCGCGATTTCATTCTGAAAATATCGTGTCCTGACAGCACGGGTATTGTTTACAACGTCAGTAAATTCCTGTTTGATCAGGGTTGCAACATTCTGGACTCCGCCCAGTTCGGCGACGAGTCCACCAATCTTTTTTTCCTGCGCGTGCATTTCTCCCTCGCTGAGGGTGACGAGCAGGGCTTGACCGATTTAACCCAAGGCTTCGCGCCGATCGCCGCCCGCTACAAAATGCAGTTTGATTTTTTTGATCCTGCCCGTAAAAAGCGTCTGTTGCTGATGGTGTCCAAGTTCGGGCATTGCCTGAACGATTTGCTGTTCCGATGGAAAAGCGGGCAGCTTGATTGTGAGATACCGGCGATCGTGTCCAATCACCAGGATTTTGCCTTGTTGGCAGCCTCCAATGGCGTGCCTTTTTATCATTTGCCAGTTGACCCAGCCGACAAAGGCCGGCAGGAAACACAAATCCGGCAGATCATCGAGCGGGAAAAAATTGATCTGGTGGTTCTTGCGCGTTACATGCAGATCCTGTCGCCCGATTTCTGCAAAGACATGCATGGGCGTATCATCAATATTCATCACAGTTTTCTGCCCAGCTTCAAGGGCGCCAAGCCTTATCAGCAGGCGCATGACCGTGGCGTCAAGCTGATTGGTGCAACAGCACACTACGTGACTTCTGATCTGGATGAGGGGCCGATTATCGAGCAGGACGTGACCCGTGTTGACCATTCGCTGACTCCTGATGAGTTGACGGCCAGAGGTCGAGACACCGAGTGCCTGGTTTTGGCCCGCGCCGTTAAATGGCACTGCGAGCACCGAGTGGTGTTGAATGGCCACAAAACCGTGGTGTTTCAGTGAACACAAGCTTTCGTGAGACTTTGCCATGCCCAGAAATCGTGTGATTCATTCGTCGCCCCAGGACATCGAGCAGGCCTTTTATGAGGCCCTGGAGTCGGCCGATCTTGAGGCCCTGATGGATTTGTGGGCCGATGACGAGCAAGTGGTTTGTATTCACCCTGGTGGTCCCCGGGTGGAGGGTTATCACGATGTGCGTGAGTCCTGGAAGGAAATATTGTCCGCCGGCGCCCTCCAGATTCGGATTGTTCCACTTCACCGGGTGGAAGGCGTGGTGATGTCTGTGCACAATATTATCGAACAGGTGGTCATGAGCGGTGGTCGTGGTGAGCCCCAGATTATTCAGGTCAACGCGACCAATGTGTATCGCAAAGGGCCCAATGGCTGGCGCATGGTGTTGCATCACGCCAGCCCGGCACTGGATTCCGAAGAAATGGCTGAGGACGATCTTTCCGAGTTCGATTCTCCGCCCACCTTGCACTGATCGGGCCGATGCAATACCAAGCGCCCTGGTGGCTGCCGGATGGCCACAGTCAAACCATCGTTGCAGCCAAACTGGCCCGAAAACCGCAAGTTGCCTATTTCAGGCAGCGCTGGTTGACGCCTGATCACGATTTCATCGACCTGGATTTCACAGAACCCCCTGAACAGTTTGCCCAATTCAAAACGCTGTGGGTTTTGTTTCACGGGCTGGAGGGCTCATCCGAAAGTCACTACAGCCTGGCCTTGATGGAGAAAGCCAAGGCGGTGGGCGCCCTGGGCGTGGTGGTGCATTTCCGGGGCTGCTCGGGCGAGAACAACTGGCAACCCAGGGCTTACCATTCAGGTGATTCTGCAGAGCTGGATTGGGTCTTGCCCCGGTTGCGCCAAACCATTCCAACCCTTGAGCGCATGCACGTGATGGGTGTGTCCTTGGGCGGCAATGTGTTGTTGAAATGGCTGGGTGAGCAGGGCTCCCAAGCCTCCAGATGGGTTCACAGCGCGGTCGCCATTAGCGCGCCAGTTGATCTGTTGGCGGGGGCTCACTCACTCGCAAAAGGCTTCAACCGGGTGTACACCCGGATGTTCTTGTCCACCTTGGTGCCCAAGTCTGTTGACAAGATTCTGAAATATCCCGAACTCGGTGACCTTGAGAAAGTAAAGGCCTGCAAAGATTTCTTTGATTTTGACAATCTGGTCACTGCACCCTGGCATGGATTCAAAAACGCGCTCGACTACTATGAAAAGTCGTCGGCCAAGCGCTTTTTACTGGATATCAAGACCCCCACGTTGATGGTCAACGCACGCAATGACCCCTTCATGTCTGGGCAATATCTTCCGACACGTCGAGAGGCATCGGCGGCTGTCCAGCAAATGTTTCCGAATCAGGGGGGGCATGTGGGGTTTGCCCGGGCGAACGGTCTCGCGCTGGGTTTGGACTGGTTGCCCAAAGTGTGCCACTATTTCTTTGAACAACATGTTTGACGAACCGCACCATGGATGATCTGGTACACAAGGCGCTTGCACGTTGGCCCAATGTGCCTGCAATTGCGGGCTGGTTGCGCCTGACTGCCCAGGGCGAATGGTTGTTGACCGGGCCGGTTCCGCAGGGCTTGACCATCAGCAACGCCCGAATCCTGAATTTCATTGCCCGAAATTACGCCGCTGAAGACGATGGCCGCTATTATTTTCAGAATGGTCCGCAAAAAGCGTATGTATCACTTGAATGCACACCCTGGATTTACCGAGTGTATCCTCTGGACGATGGCTCTGACGTGCTGGTCACCCACACCGGCCTGATCTGTCTGCCCGATGCCATGTACACCGACGAACAGGGAAGGGCGTTGATTCACACGTCAGTGGGCATCGGTCTGTTGCACAGCACTGACATGGCCCGGTTTTCAGATGGCTTGGTCGGTGACGATGGTGCGTTCATCCACAAGGGGGTTTGGACGGTGCCGGAAAACCCGGCTGAGCTGCTGAATACCCGCATTGCGCTGAGAAAGAACCCGTCTCTGACTTCAGGTCGATACAGTCGTGAGTGCGGGATAGAAGAACTGGATTCTGCCAGCTTGCCGAACCGGTTTCATTTTCAACCTGACCCGGAAGTTTGATCCGTGAAAACATTGAAACAGAAAGGGGCGTCTGCCTCGTCGCTGATTGCGTTTGTGCTGATCGTCGGTGTGCTTTATCTGCTGTACCACAACTTCAGTGGTGGGCAATTTGGCGGTAGCCCGCAGCAGCCCGCAAAACCCAGGCTGGTCGAGCCGCGAGGCGACCTGTCTTCCACTGAAAAAAGTGTCATTGAACTGTTCAACACTTCCAAGGCCTCTGTCGCCTACATTTTTACCGAGAGCGTGCAGGGGCAACTCTTCTTTCGCCGGGTGTCTGAGGGGGCAGGGTCGGGTTTTATCTGGGACGACAAAGGCCACATTGTGACCAATGCGCACGTGGTGCGGGGAGCCAATAAAATTCGGGTTCAGCTTGATGATTCCGACCCCCTGCCTGCGCGTTTGGTGGGTATTGCACCCTCTTACGATCTGGCTGTGGTTCAACTACTGGACAAGCCCAAGTCGGCACTGCGTCCCATTCCTGTGGGCACTTCACACGATCTTCAGGTTGGGCAATCTGTGTTCGCCATTGGCAATCCGTTTGGACTTTCCAAGACACTGACTTCCGGCATCGTCAGTGCGCTCGGTCGCACCTTGCCTGTGGACAACGGTCGTGAAATTCCCAATGTCATTCAAACCGATGCTGCCATTAATCCGGGCAATTCGGGCGGTCCATTGCTGGATTCAGCAGGACGGCTGATCGGTGTCAACACCGCCATTTTGTCGGGTAGTGGTTCGTCAGCGGGAGTGGGGTTTGCCATTCCGGTCGATCTGGTGAACAAGGTGGTGCCGCAGCTGATCGAGCGGGGTGCCTTGCCAAGGCCAGGCATTGGCATTGCCGTGGCCGATGAGTCTTTGGCCATGCGCCTCGGGGTTCGCGGGGTGGCTGTCATGGGTGTTGAGCCCGGTTCTCCCGCAGAAAAGGCCGGCTTGGTGCCATTCGATTTGCAGAATGGCCGTCTGGGCGACATCATCATTGCGGTAAATCGCCATCCTGTTGCCAATTCGGGTCAATTGAGCAGCGAGCTTGAAAAGGCAGGTGTTGGTGCCACAGTGAAGTTGCTGGTCATCCATGGCGATGAAACGCGCGAGGTTGAAATCCAGGTGGTGGATCTGGATGGATGAACTTGAAATGGACGCCGCACGCCGTTTCGGTGGCCTGAATCGACTCTACGGCCCAGGTGCTGTGGATTGGTTGCAAGGCCAGGCTGCGGTCATGGTGGTGGGTGTGGGTGGAGTCGGTTCCTGGGCGGCCGAGGCACTGGCCCGAAGTGCGGTGGGGCATCTGCTGCTGCTTGATCTGGATCAAGTGTCCGAGTCCAACATAAACCGGCAGATTCAGGCCGACTCTCGCACCCTTGGATTGGCCAAAGTGCAGGCACTGGCGCAGCGCATCGCCACGTACGCACCACAATGTCGGGTCGAACAGCTTGAAGACTTTCTGGATGAAAACAACGTTGCGCAGCTGATGCAGACGATGCTTGACCTGCAAAACCAAGGCAAGTGGGTTGCCGTGCTGGATTGCTGTGACAACGCGTCGGCCAAAACCTTGATCGCCCAGCATTGCCGCCGCCTGAAGCTACCCTTTGCCCTGGCGGGCAGTGCGGGTGGTAAACAGCAACCCTGGCTTGTTCAGCCAGCCGACCTGCGCGACACCACGCATGACCCTTTGTTGGCCAAAGTGCGTTACCAATTGCGTAAGGCGGGGCGGTTTGACGAGAAGCGAAAAATGGGTGTGCCTGTGTTTTACTCGCCCGAACAGATTCAGCGCGATGCCAGTGGCAAAACCCCGCAGGGTGGCCTGAATTGCGCAGGCTATGGTTCGCTTGTGTCAGTGACTGCCACCATGGGTATGCAAATGGCCGCTTGGGCCATCACAGCCAGTCTGCAGCAGCGCCGGGCTCATTCAGATCGGGCTGCGCTTAGCGTTTGAACAAGTCGCCAAACAGGTCTTCGGCTTTTTCGAGCTTGGGCGCCACCACGTAGGCACAATAGGGCTGCATCGGGTTGTTTTCGAAATACTGCTGGTGGTAGGTCTCGCCCGGAAAGTAGGTTTCAGCAGGCTTGAGTTCGGTCACCAACGGCGCATTGAAGATTTTTCGGTTGACCAGTTCTTGCATGAACTGCTCGGCCGCCTCCCGCTGTTCTTCCGAGTGATAAAAAATGACTGAGCGATATTGTGTGCCGATGTCATTGCCCTGCCTGTTTAAAGTGGTGGGGTCGTGAATGGCGAAAAACACCGCCAGAATTTTTCGGAAGTTGATGACTTCAGGATCGAAATGAAGCCGCACGACCTCAGCGTGTCCGGTTTTGCCAGAGCACACCTTGTCGTAGTTGGGGTTGGGGTCGGAGCCGCCACTGTATCCGGATTCGCAAATTTCAATGCCCTTGAGCTGGCTAAAAACCGCCTCAAGACACCAGAAGCAGCCTCCTCCCAGAGTTGCCAGTTCCAGCTTGCTTGTCATGCTTAAAAACCCTTTTATTTTTTCAATAGATTATAGGAGTCAACCGCTTAGTGGAACCCAAGTCGGCCTTTTCGGTCTGATTTTCTCGACTGGGCGTTGTATACTCGGCGCGAGCTTACTATAACTTGAATGGAGAACAGCGGTGATTTCTTTTGATGTGATTTCTTCGGCTTATGCCCAGTCTGCTGGCCCAGCGGGCGCTGCGGGCGGATTGATGAGCTTTCTGCCCCTTATCCTGATGTTCGGCGTGCTGTACTTTTTGGCCATTCGCCCACAGATGAAGCGTCAGAAAGAACACAAAGCCATGATCGAAGCCATTCAGAAGGGGGATGAAGTAATTACCACCGGCGGTTTGCTGGGCAAAATTTCCAAGCTGGACGATGCCTACCTCACGCTGGACGTTGCAACGCTGGGTGACAAGCCAGTGGAGGTGCTTGTTCAGCGCGCCTCCGTGCAGACCGTATTGCCTCGCGGAACCATCAAAGACTCACGTTAATTCCCCGTCATGAATCGATACCCCCTCTGGAAGTACATCCTCATTGCCGTGGTGTTGTGCCTCGGCGTGCTCTACACCTTGCCTAACTTTTTTGGTGAAGCGCCTGCCGTTCAGGTCTCCAGTGCCAAGGCCACCCAAAAGGTCAGTTCTGACCTGGTCCAGTCTCTGGCGGACACACTCACCAAAGACGGTGTAAGCCCCGATGGCGTGTTTTATGAAAACACCCTCGGCGGGGGTACGGTCAAATTGCGTTTCAAGTCGCCAGATGAGCAATTGAAGGCCCGCGATCTTATTCAGCAGACCCTCAACAAGGACCCTTCAGATCCGTCCTACGTGGTTGCCTTGAACCTGATGTCGCGCTCACCTTCCTGGTTGACGGCCATTCACGCGCTGCCGATGTATCTGGGTCTTGACCTGCGCGGAGGCGTCCATTTCATGCTGAAAGTTGACATGGATGCGGCGCTGGAAAAGCGCAAGGATTCGCTGTTGGCCGATGCGAAGCAAAGCATGCGGGACGAAGACATTCGTTACGCGGCTGCCGCTCGCACGCCCGAGGGCTTCTTCATGCAGTTCCGCGATCAGGCAGCACTGGACAAGGCGAAGTCTGCCCTGTCCTCCAGCCTGCCCGAAGTGCAATTACTGAGCCCCGAGCCGAATCCCAACTTTGAAGTGCGGGCATCTCTCTCGCCTGCGATCGAGCAACAGGCGCGCGAAAACGCACTGAAGCAGAACATGACCACGCTGCACAACCGGATCAATGAGCTGGGTGTGGCTGAGCCGATTATTCAGCGTCAGGGCGCAGACCGCATTGTGGTTCAGTTGCCAGGTGTTCAGGACACGGCCAAGGCCAAGGAAATTCTGGGCCGCACGGCCACCCTCGAAATTCACATGGTGGACGACAGTCCTGAAGCCATCACAGCCCTTGAAAGCGGCGTGGTGCCATTCGGTCTTGAGAAATACACTGAGCGGGGTGGTCGCCCTCTGTTGATCAAGAAAGAAGTGATTTTGACTGGCGACAATTTGACCGATGCGCAAGCCGGCTTTGATCCACAAACCCATGAACCGGCCGTTCACCTGACCCTGGACAACAAAGGTGCTCGCATCTTCCGTGACATTACCAGAGACAACGTCGGCAAGCGCATGGCGATCCTGCTGATTGAGAAGGGCAAGGGCGAGGTGCTTACCGCCCCGGTTATCCGTGGCGAAATTGGCGGTGGCCGCGTACAGATCTCTGGCAGCATGAACACCACCGAATCGGCTGATCTTGCGCTGTTGTTGCGGGCCGGCTCTCTGGCGGCACCCATGGACATCATTGAAGAGCGAACCATCGGACCAAGCCTGGGCGCTGAGAACATCACCAAGGGCATTGATTCAACGCTGTACGGCTTTATCGCGCTGTCCATTTTCATTGTTTGTTACTACCTGATGTTTGGTGTGTTTTCGGTATTCGCGCTGATGGTCAACGTGATGCTGTTGTTTGCGCTGTTGTCCGTGCTGCAGGCCACGTTGACGCTTCCGGGCCTGGCGGCCGTTGCTCTAACACTGGGTATGGCGATTGACGCGAACGTGCTGATCAACGAGCGCATTCGTGAGGAATTGCGTGAAGGGGCCTTACCACAGCAAGCGATTTCAACCGGTTACGAGCGGGCTTGGGCAACCATTCTTGACTCCAACATCACCACGTTGATTGCGGGCTTGTCTTTGCTGATCTTCGGGTCTGGCCCTGTTCGCGGTTTTGCCGTGGTTCACTGTTTGGGCATTGTGACCTCCATCTTCAGTTCCGTGGTGGTGTCCCGCGGTGCCGTTAATCTTTGGTACGGCGGCAAGAAGCGCCTGGACAAAGTCAGCATTGGGCAAGTTTGGCGAGCCAAGACTGCCGGCACTGCCGTGAAAAAAGCGTAAGGAAGACAGACATGGAATTTTTCAGAATCCAGAAAGACATCCCGTTCATGAAACGGGCCAAGCTCTTCAACGTTATTTCGGCGCTGACATTTGTTGCTGCTGTGTTTTTCCTTGTTACCAAAGGTTTGAATTTCAGTGTGGAGTTCACCGGTGGTGTGGTCATTGAAGCCAATTACACGCAGGCCGCCAATCTGGACGGCATTCGTGGAGGCTTGCGAGCACTCGGCATTGAAGATCCGCAGGTTCAAAACTTCGGAACTTCCCGCGACACCATGATCCGTCTGGCGACGAAAGACCTACAAAATGGGGCGATTGGAAGCAACGGCAAACTCGACAAAGACGCATTTACAGACAAGGTATTGTCCAAGGGTGGTGCAGGTGTCACGGTGACCCGCATTGAGTTTGTCGGCCCCCAGGTTGGTAAAGAACTTGCGCAAAACGGCTTGATTGCACTCTTGATTGTGGTCACGGGCATCATGATTTACCTGGCCCTTCGGTTCGAGTGGAAGTTTGCGGTGGCGGCTATTATTGCCAACTTGCACGACGTCGTCATTATTCTTGGCTTCTTTGCCTTCTTTCAGTGGGAGTTCTCACTGTCTGTACTGGCTGCGGTGTTGGCTGTTCTCGGCTATTCCGTCAACGAATCTGTGGTGGTGTTTGACCGGATTCGCGAAACCTTCCGCAAGGTACGGGGCCTGTCAGTGACCGAAGTTATCGACCATTCGATTACCAGCACGATTTCACGAACTGTGATTACACACGGTTCTACGCAGTTGATGGTGTGTTCCATGTTGTTTTTTGGTGGTCCTACACTTCATTATTTTGCGCTGGCACTGACGATTGGCATTTGCTTTGGTATTTACTCCTCAGTGCTGGTGGCCAGTCCGATCGTGAAGTGGTTGGGTGTCACGCGCGAAGACCTAGTCAAGCCCGTCAAGAAGGAGGGGTCTTTCGAGACCCCATGATGGGGCTGGCAGTTTGCGATGTTTTGTGTATATATTTCGTGTATGTGAAATCAAGGTCCGTTTTTTGAAAGAGGGCATGTGAGCAATTCGTCCGATTTATCCCCGCTGCCGGTGGCTGATATCAAGTTGGGGGAAGCGCTTCCTTTTGCCATCTTTGATCGCCAGGGGCAGTTGCTGCTTGCGGCGGGCCAAAGTGTACACAGTCAAAAGCAACTGGATGAATTGGCGCAAAAGGGGTTGTTTCACAACCCGCGCTGGATGAGTGATACCTTTGTCAATCCGAAGGCGCGAGGTACGGTCAAGCCAGAAACCGAGTCGCGGGTCGTTGCAAAAAAGGCAGCGGCTGTTGATCCTTCGGAAACAGGCTCTACCTTGAAAATGAGTGTCGAAGGAGCTGACGAAGCCTTTGTGGTTAGATTGATAGGCACGCTCGACAAAGAGGCATTCATCGTTAGCCACCCCATGCGTGACAAAGCTTTTGTGTTTGTCAAAGAGGGGCAAATCTGGGAATTTCGCTCTTTCTATGGGCGCAGTGTTTATCGATTTACGGCCCAGGTTGAAAAGGTGTTGCTGTCTCCAATTCCCTTGGTGATCGTATCCTGGCCGCAAGAAACCCATGTTGAATCCAAGGTGATTCGCGCAGCACGCCGTGTTTCCACGACACTGCCTGCCTCAATGCGTCGTTTCAAAGACCAGGTCAAAGACGTCTATCTCAACGGAATCATCGAAAACCTCTCGACGGGGGGGCTTGAATTTTCGACGTCTCATGAAGCAACCATCCAAAAGGGCGAACTGGTTCAGCTCGCTTTTCAGCTTAATTTCGGTGAGCGTAAATTCATTCTGGAACCCAATGCACAGGTGATGTCGGTCTCATCTCCCGATGATCGAGGACAATCTCGATACGGTATTGCATTCCAGGATTTGAGCGATCAGAATTTTGCAAGCATCCACGCCTATGTCTCTGATCGTTTGATTCAGCGGATTGAATCCCCGCTTTATTCTAGAGAGGGTGTCTAAGCCATCAACCTTGCCTTAGTAAGGTTCAGGGTAGGCAATAATGAGCTGCAGGTTCAAGGTCAAAGGCGCCTGTGAGGTGTCGCCTGTGAGCGTAAGCCAGTTTGCCTGAGTGCTCCATCTGCGGTAATGGGTAAATTTGCCATCTTCTGCCTGCACTTTGAAATCTTGTGGGTCGGTATTCACCGTTATGCAGACCGCATTGGCCTGGCCAATGACATTGAACAAAGTAGATGAGTTGCTCCATGCGTTTGTCTCGGTATTTTCCGTGGGTACAGGTATTCCTTTTTTGCACGTGTACAGACCTTTGGCGCTGATGCTCGCGTTTACTTGGTTGGCTAGCTGCTTGGCGAAGCCTGAAACATTTTGAAAGTACTCATTGGCAGACATTGTGCCCTCCAATTCGCTGGCATGCGCCTGAATACTCATGTTCAGATTGCCAACGAGACTGTTGATTCTGGATGCTGAGGCAGAGTCAACATTGCTGCTCATGACCAGGTTCCATTGCTTGGCAAAGCCAGCAATGCCAATTGAAAGCACGAGCGCTGCAACCACCGCTTCAATGATGGAAATGCCGGATTGCCGCAAGTGCTTGGTTTGAAGTCGATTCATCTCAATTCCCGCGAAATTCAAATGCCCACATCCCAATGCCCTTTGCCGCCGATTTTGTGCCCGTGATTTCCTGGGCTAGGTTCCGGCGGCGGAGTAACTGGCCCAGGGGATTGCGTGGGGGGCGGCTCAATCACAACAACTGGCGGGGGTGGTGGGGGGGGCGGCAACGAAGGAAGCGGGCCAGGATTGAAATCTGTATCCGTTAGATCGGATGGCACTTGTCTCAGGCCAATCTTGATTGTTCTGCTGACACATTGATCAATACTGTCCTGACCCTTGCAGTTCACGTTTGCAGTGATTTCCATCAACATCCGGAAGTTGTCCTGATTCATGTTTCTGTGAGTCATGTCGCAGGCAAATGGGGAGAATGCGACCTTGATGAGGACTTCCTGCTTGGGGTCACTCAGACTTGGGCTGGATGGAATCGGTTTTTCTGCAGTTTCCATATTTTGCGGAACAACGTAGTTTTCGCTGCAATCGGGCGTGCTCCGACCGTTATTCCAGGTGTTGAAAAACGAGTGTCTGTGGGTTTCATCGGATAATCTGGGATAGATGAATTGCATGGTGGATTGCAGCAGTTGGTCGGCCTGTGCAATTCGGTCTCCGTTGGGTGCCAAGTACATGGCAAGATTGCTTTCAGACACCGCTGAAACAGACACGATGACCAAACCGACACATAGAAGCAGTGCCAGGAGAATGCCGGCCATGCCTCGCTGACGATAGAGTGTGTAAGCGCTTTTCATGTTGTCCGTCCTGTCAGAGGCTGCCTACCACGGGCCAGTTGTAAAGTCGGGTTACAAATGGGCGACTAAATCGAGTTGCTCCGCCATTCATGGCAACGTCCAAGGTAACAATCCAAGTGCTGTTGGTGCTTGCCGGGTTGGGCGTCAGGATGCTTGGGCAGTTGTTGAGATAATCGCCCAGCACCTGGTTTGAGGTCTCACTGTTGAATTTGCACAATCTCAAACGTTCAATTTTGAAGTCTCTCGATTCGTGTAGTGCCAACCAGTCGCTGTCACTTTCACAGAACTGCTGGACGTTAAAATTAGACCATCCTGAGGGGGCGCTGACCTGTTTTTGATACAGGGTTTGATCAACCAGCCTGAACCCTTGAACTTCTGTGGATGGGTTGGTACTTGGATCTTTGACAATTGGCAGAACGAGGCACATGTTTTGTGCGCTGTCCTGATAGCTTTGGCAGTGCCAGCCACCACTGTTTCCCACCAGGCTGCAGAGTTGTATCCCCCGGTTTCGATCGTCATCTGTGACTCCGCCGCCACCGCGGTTCAACGCATAGGTTAAAAATCTCGACAATTGAGTCAAATGATCTTCGACATTGCTCTGCGCCGAGTTGCCTGATGCAGTCATGCCGGATGCATACAACTTGAGGGTGGCTGCCAGAACAACACTGAAGATGGCAGCGCCGATGATCAGGCTGATCAAGGAAAATCCCGCCTGGTGTTTAGTAGCTGGCAATGCCATTGCCGATTCCTCCGAAGCTCAGCGTGAGGTGCTGGCTGCCGTTTTTGAGTTGCAGGTTTTGGTTGACGGTGTTCAGACTGCTCGTCATTTCGTCAAAATCCAGATTCAGTGCATTTGTGATGGATGCGCCTGACAATGTTGCGGAATAGGCTGAAATACTGCCGCTGGTATTTTGTCCTACTGTAGATCGCCAGTTGTTGCATCCGCCCATGTCGCCGTTTTGAGGTTGGATGATGACCTGGACGTGGATACCGGAACTGCCTGCAGGAAGAAGACCGACTTGGGTGGGGCATTCGGTTCTACTCGCAATCTTTCTGGCTATTTCAACAGCGTGGGATATGCCCTTGGCGGTGCTTTTCAAGCGCACGCGGTCTACGTATTGCAGCATATTGGGTAAGGCTGTACCGATGCCCACAGCGCCGATGGCGATGACAATCACCAGCTCAAGGGTTGAAATTCCTTTCTGGATAGACAACTTATTCATGAGGCAGGCACTGCGAGGTGGTGTCGCCACCGGTTTGACTGATTGCGCGATAAGAAAGAACACCTTGTTCGCTGGTCACGCGTATGCTGCGGCATTGCTGCTGAAAGCTGGAATGGGCTGGAGCAATGGGCGTGACGGTGGCAACGAATTGCTGGATGTTGGTCTGGTTTTTATCGACTTTGAATTTGTATTGGTCTGCGTCTGGGAATATCAGGGTGTTGTTGTTCTCTTGACCCGTGGCATCGACCTTGGATGCATAGGTTGAAAACCCCATTCGATGTCTTTGTTGGTTGAGTGCGAATCGGGATGCGACTTCGAGCATGCTTTGAAAGTCGCTCTTCTCGATGTGGCTTTGATAAGACGAATAAGCGAGGGTGGCCAATATGGCTGAGATCGCCAAGGCCACCACTGTGTCTAGTACGCTAAACCCTTTGAATTGCATCGCATTTTCACACTGTCAAGTGAAAGACAGTATGAGAGTGCGATGCAAGAAGCGCGATACCTGAGATTGGTGGAAGATGAAGTAACCCGTTTGATCAAATGGCCTTCGCGAGTGTTGCTGCCATCCCGATGTAGCTGGCAGGCGTCATTTTCAGCAGCCTTGTGCGTTCGTGTTCAGGAATGGCCAGTGTCGCAATGAATGACTGCAGCGCGTCCTGGGTGATGCCTTTGCCGCGTGTCAACTCTTTGAGTTGCTCGTAGGGGTTGGGCAGGCCGTAGCGGCGCATGACTGTTTGCACCGGTTCGGCCAGCAGTTCCCAGGCTTGGTTGATGTCTTGTTCAATGGCGCTGTGGTTGATTTCCAGTTTGCCCAAACCTTTCAGGCAACTTTCATAGGCCAGCAGGGCATAACCCAGCCCCACGCCTAGATTTCGAAGAACCGTTGAGTCGGTCAGATCGCGCTGCCAGCGGGACACGGGCAGTTTTTCGGACAAATGCTTGAGCACCGCGTTGGCCATGCCGAGATTGCCTTCCGAGTTTTCAAAGTCGATCGGGTTGACCTTGTGCGGCATGGTGGATGAACCCACTTCGCCTGCTTTCAGCTTTTGCTTGAAATAGCCCAGCGAAATATAGCCCCAGATGTCGCGGTTCATGTCGATCAAAATGGTGTTGGCGCGGGCCACAGCATCCATTAAGGCCGCGATGCCGTCGTGCGGCTCGATCTGGATGGTGTAAGGGTTGAAGGTCAACCCGAGGCCCTCAATCAGCTTGCGGGAAAAACCTTGCCAGTCAAATTCAGGATAGGCAGACAGGTGCGCGTTGTAGTTGCCCACAGCCCCGTTCATCTTGGCGGGCAGTTCAACCTGGGCTATCGCGGCGCGTGCACGCTCGAGTCGATGAACCACGTTGGCAAATTCTTTGCCCAAGGTGCTGGGGCTTGCAGGCTGGCCGTGTGTGCGGCACATCATGGCAACGTCGGCGAATTGATGCGCATAATTGCGCAACACGCCCATAATTTCGTCGATTTTCGGTAAAATAACATTTTCCCGAGTGGCTTTCAGCATCAACGCATGGCTCATGTTGTTGATGTCTTCCGAGGTGCAGGCAAAGTGAACGAATTCGCTGGCCTTGCCAAGTTCTTCCGAGGATTTGAATTTTTCCTTGATGAAGTACTCCACGGCCTTCACGTCGTGATTGGTTGTGGCCTCAAATTCCTTGATGCGTTCAGCGTCTTTTTCGCTGAAATGATTGACGATGTCATCGAGAAGTTTCAATGCGTCGTTAGACAATGCCGGAAGTTCGGGAAACCCGGCGTTTGACAACGCTTTAAGCCATTCAATTTCGACAATTACCCGGTGATGCATGAACCCGGCTTCAGACAGAAGCGGACGAAGACTGTTGACTTTGGACTGATACCGGCCGTCGAGGGGGCTGAGGGCATTCAGGGCAGTGAGGGTGTTGTTAGTAATCATTGAAGGGCTACAAAGATGTGATTTTTCAAAGCTTTGTATTGTAACCCTTCGCACTGGGCATTTCGCTTTTTTTTCGCCGCGAGGCGTCTTCAGAGACCAGAATTTTTTCTTGTGAAATGCTGAAATCTGTTAGACACTTTGGCCTCGTAAAATCAAACAGAGCAATCATCACCAGATTGTATTTAGGAGATTGACCATGAAGTTAGTAGGATCAACCACCAGTCCTTTCGTCAGAAAGATTCGCGTACAACTGCAAGAAAAAGAAATTCCGTTTGAGTTTGTGCTGGAAAACGTGTGGGACGAAGAGACCCGCATTGCGGACCACAACCCGTTGGGCAAGGTGCCTTGTCTAATTCTGGACGGTGGTCAGACTGTGTTTGATTCGACTGTCATTTCCGGCATGCTGGAATACATGATGCCAACTGTGCCCCTGTTGCCAACAGACCCGCGCCTGCGTGCGCTGGTTCGTACCATGGAGGCATTGGGAACCGGTATTTCCGAGGCTGCTGTGGGCACCATTGTTGAGAAGCGGTTTCACACCGAAGGTCAGATTAGCCAAGCATTCATTGATCGCCAAGTGCAAAAAATTCACAATGCGCTGGGCTGGATTTCACATCGCATTAAAACGACGCCCGGTTTTTACCTGACTGAGCAGTTCAGTCTGGCTGACATTTCAGTGGGATGCAGCCTGTTTTATCTGGACCTGCGCATGCCCGAAATCAACTGGCGCGAACTGTACCCAGAATTGAAAGAGTACTCAGAGCGATTGGCCTGTCGCCCCAGCTTTGAGAACACCAAGCCTGAATAAAAAGGGCCGCATTTTAGCCCCTGGGCAAGGCAAATGTGCTTGCGCTTGCCTTGTCCCAATACCGCTCCAGCATTTTGGTGCTGCGCTTGCCTTCCAGAATTTCCCGATGCTCTGCCTGCGGATAAATCTCAGAAAGCAGGCGCACCTCGTGTTCGCTGACCCTACGCGAAATGTGATGCGGGGTGAGCTCTTCAGGGTGTGAAACACCCGCCGCAGCCAACAACTCCCCCAAGGCTTTCAAGGTGTTTTTGTGAAAGTTGAAGACGCGTTCAGCCTTGTTTTCAGGCACCAGCGCCTTTTGGCGGTCTGTATCTTGCGTGGTAACGCCGGTCGGGCAATTACCGGTGTGGCAAGCTTGTGCCATCACACAACCCAAGGCAAACATGAAACCGCGCGCGCTGTTGCACGTGTCGGCCCCCATGGCGCAGGCGCGCGCAATGTCAAAGGCGCTGACGATTTTGCCAGAAGCAATAATCCGGATTTCGTCTCGCAAACCAAGTCCCACCAAGGTGTGATGCACCATCGCCAATCCTTCCCGCAAGGGGTAGCCCATGTTATCAGCGAATTCGACAGGCGCGGCACCTGTTCCACCTTCGGCACCGTCCACGGCGATGAAGTCAGGGCGAATGCCGGTCTCCAGCATGGCCTTGCAAATTGCAAACCATTCCCAAGGATGACCGATACACAATTTGAATCCAATGGGCTTGCCCGCACTTAAATTTCGCAATCGCTTGATGAACGCCATCAGCTCAAGTGGCGTTGAAAACTCGCTGTGGGCTGCCGGTGACACGCAGTCAACCCCTTCCGGTACGCCCCGAGTCAAGGCAATTTCCCGAGTGACTTTGCTGCCGGGCAAAACGCCGCCATGGCCGGGTTTGGCCCCTTGTGACAGCTTGATTTCGATCATTTTGACCTGCTTGAGACTGGCCTGCCTGGCAAACTGTTCAGGGTCAAATCGCCCATCCTGTGTTCTGCAGCCGAAGTAGCCACTGCCCAATTCCCAAATCAGGTCGCCGCCGTATTCAAGGTGATAGGGTGAAATGGAGCCTTCCCCGGTGTCGTGCGCAAAGTGGCCCATGTGCGCGCCTTTGTTGAGCGCACGAATTGCGTTGGCTGACAAGGCGCCAAAGCTCATCGCGGAAATATTGAACAGAGAGGCTTCATAGGGCTGGCTGCAATCGGGGCCCCCGAATTTGACGCGAAACTCAGACTCATGGTGGTTGACGGGTGCGGCGGAGTGATTGATCCACTCCCGTCCGGTGGTGTAAAGGTCCAGTTGTGTGCCAAATGCCTGCTTGTCGGTGACTGATTTTGCCCGTTGATACACCAGCGACCGTTGGTTGCGAGAGAAGGGTTCGGCGTCCGTGTTGGATTCAAAAAAGTACTGCCGAATTTCCGGTCGGATGAATTCGAGCAGGAAGCGCATGTGACCCAAAACCGGGTAGTTTCGCCGTATGGACTGTTTGGTTTGAAGGCGGTCAAGCAGGCCAAGCAGGGTGAGTGCCAAGAAGACCCCCGCCGGTATTCGATAGTCACGCCCCAAGTGGATTGTTTGCCAGGTAAAAAACAGGGTCGCCAAGGCGCAGAAATAGAAGGTCGACATGCGGGCGTGAAGCCCGACCGGCCAGGTTCTGAAAGGGTGGTTGCGTTGTTTGGCTTGGCGTTTCGGTTCGTTTGGGGTTTCGATCTTCAAGGCCTGCCTCATGTGTGTTTAACCTAGGTAATGATTCCGCCACCCAGGCAAAGTTCCCCATCGTAAAGCACGGCACTCTGGCCTGGGGTCACCGCAAATTGAGGCACATCGAACTGCAATTCGAAGTGCTCTGCGTCGGGTTGCGTCCATACGCACGCAGCATCACTTTGCCGGTAACGCGTCTTGCTTGCAAGCCGCCCGTGATCTGGGGCCCTGCCCGCAATGTAATGCACTTGTTCTGCTTTCAGGTGCTGGCTGTGCAACCAGGGGTGATCATGCCCTTGCACCACATACAGTGCATTGTTGTGCAGGTCTTTGCGCGCGACAAACCAGGGCTCGCCATTGCCGGCTTTTTGTCCGCCAATGCCGATGCCCTTGCGCTGGCCAAGGGTGTAAAAACTCAGGCCCACGTGTTCACCGATCTGTTGGCCTTGATCATTCAGGATTGGGCCGGGTTTGGTGGGCAAATAGCGATTCAAGAATTCCCGGAAGGGCCTTTCACCGATGAAGCAAATGCCCGTGGAGTCCTTTTTCGCGGCGTTGGACAACGCCAGTGAATGGGCGATCTCGCGCACCCGTGTCTTCGGAATTTCACCCAAAGGAAACAGGGTTCGACACAACTGGCTTTGATTCAAGCGATGCAGAAAGTAAGACTGGTCTTTCGTGTGGTCCATCGCCTTGAGCAACTGGAATTCGTCGCCCTGCTGTCTAACACGGGCGTAATGGCCGGTGGCAATGTAGTCGGCGCCCAGTTGGTAGGCATGGTCGAGAAAAGCCTTGAACTTGATTTCGCTGTTGCAAAGAATGTCGGGATTGGGGGTGCGCCCGGCCGAGTATTCGCTCAAGAACACCGAAAAAACCCGGTCCTTGTATTCCGACGCAAAATTGACCGCCTCGATGTCGATCCCGATCCGGTCGGCTACGCTGACTGCATCCAGCCAGTCTTGGCGAGTAGAGCAATACTCGGAGTCGTCATCGTCTTCCCAGTTTTTCATGAACAGGCCAATGACTTCGTAACCCTGTTCTTTGAGAAGCCAGGCTGAAACGGAGGAATCCACGCCCCCCGACAGGCCAATTACCACTGTTTTTTTCATGCCGCTTAATTACGATTGCCCAGCGGGCAGAGGCCCTGCCAGTACGCTGGGGTGTGTGTATACAAACTCAAGGGGAAGAATGGCGCTTCGCCCGGCTTTCCAGCTCAGAAAGTCTTCCACGCATTTCATGACCAGCGGGCTTCGGTGTTGATCCTGTGTGGCGCGAAGTTCGTCAACGGTCATCCACAGCACGCGAATAATGCCTTCATCCAGCTCGCGTTGCAGGTGTTCCCGAAGGGCTTCTGCCGCAAATGCAAAGCGCAGGTAAGTGACGTCTTCGCCGGTGCGTGAGCTGGTGTAGCGGCTCATGTAAATGCCCAGCAAGCCCACGGGTTTGACATCCCATTTCGATTCTTCAAGCGCTTCGCGTGCGGCACCTGTTTCTGGCGCTTCACCCGGGTCAAGGTGACCGGCTGGCTGGTTCAACTTGATGCCGTCAGTGGTGTGTTCTTCAACGATGAGGAATTTGCCGTCTTTTTCGACAATGGCGGCAACGGTGACACTGGGTTTCCAAACGTCTGACATGTTTAAGGCTTTTCAGGGTTGTGCGAAGCCACTGCTGCGCCCCGGCGGTTGATGAAAAACACGTTAGAATAGCAGGGTTAGGGTGCTTTTGCCCATCTTTTGGGCAAAGTTAAACGGGAAGCAGGTGTAAGGCCTGCGCTGCCCCCGCAACGGTGTGAGAGTGCGGGTTCATCTTTTTGCCACTGGTTTTAAATGCTGGGAAGGCGATGAATCAAGACTCTCAAGCCCGGATACCGGCCTTGACTGTTCAGCCTGATGGATTGTACCTGTGTCAGGCGGGCAACTGGTGCTGCGGGTCGGCAGTGCGCAGGTGTGCTTCTTCGCCCTTGGCCGTGTGTGCGCCTTCGTCTGTTTTTCGCAGTGAATTGAACTTGTCCGTACGGCGGGTGCGGGCTCACTGGAGTTTTTTCCTTGTTTTCTTTTCACGAACCAAAGCGTGTGCGTTGTGGCCGCACGGGCTTTCTCATGCTTGCCACGTTCAGCTGTACCCCTGTTTTTGCCCAATCGTTGCCCCCTGTGTATGTGACGGCGCCCACCCCGTACCAGAAATCGCTGGAAACACCGATCGCCGACACGGTGATCACCCGCGAAGAGATTGCAAACTCGCCCTACACAACGCTCAGTGACGTGCTGCGATCCCTGGGGGGCGTGAATGTTCGCCCGGCGCTGGATGGCAGTCGCAATGGAACCATTGACCTGCGTGGCTTTGGCGACACGGCACAGAACAACGTGGTCGTCGTGGTGGACGGCATTCGCCTGAATGAAAACGAGCAGGCCAATCCCAGGTATTCCAACATTCCTTTGAGCAGCATTGAATCAATCGAAGTTATCCGGGGAGGATCATCCGTTGAATACGGCGATGGCGGTTCAGGTGGTGTGGTGCGCATCACCACACGCAAGGGTGCGGCGGGCGACAAGCCTGCTTTTGATGCAACTGCGTCGTATGGCTCATTCAACACTCAAGAACTGGATCTTGCTTTTCGGCAACAGTTGGGTGCGTTTTCATTGGGTTTGAACGGATCCAAGGCCTCCACCAATGGCTATCGTGCCAACAGCGAAGCCAGTTACGATCAGGCAGGCGCTACGCTTGATTTTTCGCAGGGTGACTACAAAGCAGGCGCATCTGTGTCGTTTGACGGGCAGAACAACCGGTTTCCAGGTTCGTTAAGTCTGTCGCAAGCGCAGCAAAACCCACGGTCAACCAACAATCCGAATGACTACGGTGTTTTTAATCGCAATGCATACACGGCTTACCTTGCAAAGCAGTTTGGTCAGTCCGAGCTGGGGCTTTCCCTGAACCGGCGAGAGCAGGTTGCGGTGGGCGTGTTTGGCGGTTTTAACGTGACCCGCAAAATTGTTCAGGATCAAATCAACCCATACACAAACTTCGGTTTTCAGGCGCTTGGAAGCCACAAAGTGAGGGTCGGGTTTGAGCAGCAGAACTGGACCATCCATGAATCCACGATTGACACGCTCCCGGCGGATCAGCAAAGCACCGCCCTGTATGCGCTGGACGACTGGACGCTGAATCCCCAATGGCGTTTGAATCTGGGATCTCGCGTGGCAAGATCGGAGCAAACGCGCGGCACGCTGAATCACACCTATTCGCTGGTGGCCAATGAATTGGGGGCAACTTACGCATGGTCAACCCACACTGCGGTTTACACCAAGTTGAGCAGGGCTTATCGACTGCCCAACATTGATGACAATGGCTTTGCCACGAGCGATTTTCTGAAGCCACAAATTTCACGCGAGATGGATGTGGGTTTGCGGCACACCAATGCGCACGGTGTTAGCACCGCCCGCCTGTTCGTGATGAATCTGGACGATGAGATCCTGTTTGATCCAACCGTGGGCGCATTTGGTTCAAACACCAATCTGGACAAAACCCGCAGACGTGGTGCTGAACTGTCCTGGAAAGGCAACCTGGACACTCACACTCTGGGCAGTGTGTCTTATCAATACCTGGATTCAGAGTTTCGCGTAGGTCAGCGCGCTGGCGGGCGTTTGCCGCTGGTGCCCGCCAATCAGGTCACTGCCAGTCTGACTCGCCTGTGGACGGATCGCTTTTCGAGCGGTGCGGTGCTGCGTGCTCAATCCAACCAGCGACCCGGTGGCGATATTTCCCAAAAGTACAGCACGTCGATGATTCCGGGGTTTGCGCTACTGGATCTGGACTTTGGATACAGGGTGAAGGATGTCAACTGGTCATTTCGAATCGCCAACCTGTTTGATCGCAATTATTACGCCTATGCCTTTGGTAACACAGGGTTTTATCCCGAACCAGGCCGCGCGTACTATTTGACGATGAAGGTCAGTTACTGACATGCGAAATGTTTGCTCACGTCTGTTCGTCCTTTTCGGCCTGTTTGTGCTTACGCCGGTGTGGGCTGCACCTCAAACGGTCTGTGAACGAGACGATGCGGGTCGACAGGTGTGTGTGGGCGAAGTGAAGCGTGTGGTGTCGCTGGCGCCGCACGCCACCGAAATACTGGCCTTTCTGGGCGCTGAAAGCCGGTTGGTGGGGGTTGATTCTGCCAGCGACTTTCCACTTCAAATGCGCCAGCTGCCGAAGTTGGGGGATTATCTGAGGGTGGATCTGGAGCGCTTGGCCCTGATGCACCCCGATCTGGTTGTGGCCTGGAAGTCGGGCATCACGCCAGACCAGTTGAACACACTGGCGAACCTGGGCATTCCTGTGTTTGTCAGCGAACCCCAATCGATTCAGGCGGTGGCTTCCAACATGAAAAGGTTGGGTCATTTGTTGGGCTTGACTGCATCTTCGGACGAGCTTGCTGATCGATGGCTCGCCTCATTCGATGCACTGGCCCAATCCCATCGTAGGCAAAAGCCATTGCGCGTTTTTTATCAGGTTTGGGCAGATCCGCTGATGACCTTGGGCGGAAGCCATGTGGTCAGCCAGATTATTCAAATGTGTGGTGGTACGAATGTCTTCAAGGATTTAAAAACCCTGGCACCCACCATTGGGGTTGAGGCGGTGGTTCAAGCTCGCCCCGATGTCATTTTGTCCAGTGGAGGCACCAGTGATCTTGATCGTTTGATGGCCCAGTGGTCTCGCTGGACTGCGGTTCCTGCGGTGGCCAGGCAACACATCGCCGTCGTTCCTCAAGACATTCTGGTGCGCAACGGCCCGCGGTTATTGAATGCCGCGCAACGGGTGTGCACAATACTGGACGGTTATCGTTCAAGGGCAGGGGTTGATTCACATGGGTAAGCGGGCGTGAATAAGGCGGCAAGTCGGGCCGTTTGGGTGATCTGTGTCCTCACATTGATCAGCCTCCTGGCATTCGTGATCGCCTTGCAGGTGGGCAGCAGCTCGGTGTCTGTCTGGTCCTTGGCCAAACTGTGGTGGCAAGGCGAGTTGAAGGGCGACAATCTCGAGCTGCAGATTTTTTTGAATCTGCGTTTGCCCCGCGTGTTGACGGCTTTCTGCGTGGGCGGACTTCTTGGCGTCGCCGGATTGTTGATGCAGGTGTTGTTGAAAAACCCGCTGGCTGACCCTTATATTTTGGGCGTTTCCGGTGGGGCCGGCTTGGGCGGCATCGCGCTGGCGCTGTTGTTGCCAGGCGTGTTCGCGTGGGCGTTGCCGGCAGGGGCTGCACTGGGTGCTCTGGTGGTCATCATTTTGGTGTTCGGCTTGTCCGGTTTTCGAGGTGTTGTCACGATGGAGCGCCTGCTGTTGACCGGCGTGGCGATGTCGGCGCTCTGCAGCGCCTTTGTCTCATTGTTGCTGACCTTTGCGGCCGAAGGGCGTTTCAGGGGGCTTGTGTTTTGGCTGCTCGGTGAGCTTGAGGGCGGGCATGCCGGTCTTTTGATGCTGGCTTGGGTGCTCATGTTGCTGCTGACCTTGCCGATGGCCCGAATGTTGAATGTGGTGTCGATGGGCGACGATGTGGCCTTTAGCCTAGGGGTGTCGGTGCGCTCGGCAAGGCACCGTCTTTACTGGATGTCTGCCTTGTTTACGGGCATCGCGGTGGCCGCAGGCGGCATGATCGGCTTTGTGGGCTTGGTGGTGCCGCACGTGTTGCGTCTCCTGCTGGGGCAAGACCATCGCTTGCTGGTGCCAGCCGTTGCGCTGGGTGGTGGTGTGTTTTTGATGCTCGCAGACTGCGTGTCTCGGGTGGCCCTGGCGCCCGTTCAACTGCCGGTGGGGGTGGTCACCGCCATGGTCGGTGCGCCGTTGTTCATTGTGTTGTTGGCCAGGCGGGGGCGGGTATGACGGTTCTCTCAACCCATAGCCTGTCACTTCGCTGTGGTTCCCGGCTTTTGCTTGACAGGCTGAATTTGCAGGTTCACGCCGGCGAGGTGTGGGCCGTGCTGGGGGTTAGCGGTCAAGGTAAAAGCGCGCTGTTGCGGCATTTGGCCCATTTGCCCATGCCTGCCGTTTTTCAGGTGCAAGGCGAGCTGAATTGGCGAGACAAAGCGCCAACCAGCTACCGCCGGGCAGAGCGCGCACAAATGGTCGCCTGGATGCCACAACAGGATTTTCAGCCTTTTGAATGCACCGTCGCCCAGCGCGTGTTGGTGGGCCGTTACCCACACGGCAGCACGCTGGGCTGGGAATCCAGAGAGGACCTTGCACTCTTGTCAGAGGCGCTTGAGCAGGTCGGTTTAAAAGGATTCGAATCTCGTGTTTTTCAGTCTTTGTCGGGTGGTGAGCAAAGGCGGGTCAGTATGGCTGCCGCCTTGGTGCAGCAGGCCAGCCTGATGCTGCTGGATGAGCCTTTGTCGCAGCTGGACTGGCATCACCAGGTGGATTTGGTGCGCCTGTTCAAGCCTTGGGCTGCAAAGGCAGGCGGTGCAGTGGTCTGGGTTAGCCACGACCCCAACATGGCGCTTCAATTTTCATCCCATTGCCTGGCACTGATGCCAAGCGGTGAACACCTGACCGGACCCGTCAGCCTGTTTCGTGATGCAGGGGTGCTGTCCAGGGTGTACGATTGCGCAATCGGCGCTGTACGTCCGGCGCATTTCTATTTTCCAGTCGCCGATGATTACACTTAATCTCTAGTACTGCCGAGAGCCTTTAATTTTGGGGCTCTGAGCGTTTGTTGCTGTGGCTTCTACGTAGTTACCCGAGTAAAGGCATGGTATAGTCCATGCCAATTTGTTCATTTCAATGCGCTTTTCCAGATAGGAGAAATTCCATGAAAATAGGAATCCCGGCCGAAACCAGGGCCGGAGAAACGCGTGTGGCTGCGACGCCCGAAACCGTCAAGAAACTGGTGGGCCAAAAGCACGAGATTTTCGTGCAATCTGGCGCCGGGCTGGCAAGCGCGATTACCGACGAAGCGTATGCGGCAGCCGGGGCCACCATTGTCGACCGGGCCATGGATGTATTGGCCGGTTGCGACATGCTGCTGAAAGTGCGCGCACCCCTTGAAAACGAAATTTCTGCCTACCGCGCGGGCCAAATCGTGGTCGGTATGCTGAACCCATTCGACGCGGCCGGGCTTGAAGCCATGAACAAGGCCGGGTTGACCGCCTTCGCACTTGAAGCGGCACCTCGCACCTCGCGTGCACAAAGCATGGACGTGCTGTCCTCACAGGCCAACATCGCAGGCTATAAGGCCGTCATGGTCGCGGCCAACGAATACCAGCGTTTCATGCCCATGTTGATGACCGCGGCGGGTACCGTCAAAGCGGCGCGCGTTTTGATTCTCGGGGTGGGTGTGGCTGGTTTGCAGGCCATCGCCACAGCAAAGCGTCTCGGTGCCGTCATCGAAGCGTCTGATGTGCGCCCTGCGACCAAAGAGCAGGTGGAATCGCTGGGGGCCAAGTTTGTGGACGTTCCCTTCGAGACCGATGAAGAGCGCGAGTGCGCCGAAGGTGTCGGTGGTTACGCACGCCCAATGCCCGAGAGCTGGATGAAGCGGCAGGCGCAGGCTGTGCACGAACGTGCCATCAAGAGCGACATTGTCATCACGACCGCGTTGATTCCTGGTCGCAAGGCCCCTACCTTGCTGCACGAAGAGACCGTGGCACAGATGAAGCCGGGTTCTGTCGTTGTTGACTTGGCGGTGGAGCAGGGTGGCAATTGCCCGCTGTCCCGCATCAACGAGGTGGTGGATGTCAATGGCGTGAAAATCGTGGGTTACCCCAATCTGGCCGCCATGGTGGCTGCCGATGCCTCGGCCCTGTATGCACGCAACATTCTCGATTTCCTGAAACTGGTCTTTGACAAGGAAGGCCAGTTCAAGATCGACCTGGAAGACGACATCGTCGCCGCTTGCCTGATGTGCACTGGCGGTGAATTGAAACGCAAAAACGCTTAAAGGACGGGCTGAACATGGACATCGTAAGCCACACAGTAACAAACCTGATTACCTTTGTTCTGGCCATCTACGTGGGTTATCACGTGGTCTGGAACGTCACCCCGGCTTTGCACACACCTTTGATGGCTGTGACCAACGCCATTTCTGCAATCATCATCGTGGGTGCAATGCTGGCCGCGGCGCTGACTGTGACCGATCTTGGTCGTTTCATGGGCACCTTGGCCGTCGCTTTGGCGGCAGTCAACGTGTTTGGCGGGTTCCTGGTGACGCGCCGCATGCTTGAAATGTTCAAGAAGAAGAAATAATTCACAGAGCGCACAGGAGAGAAAATATGCATCTCAGTATGAACACCGTGACGCTGCTGTATCTGATTGCGTCAGTCTGTTTTATTCAGGCCTTGAAGGGCCTTTCACACCCCACCACCTCCCGCAAAGGCAACGCCTTCGGCATGGTGGGTATGGCCATCGCGGTGCTGACGACCATCGCCCTGATCTACAAGTTGCAGTCTGAGCATTTCGCACAAGGCATGACCTTCGTGTTGATCGGTCTGCTGGTTGGCGGCTCTGTGGGCACCATCATGGCCAAGCGGGTCGAAATGACCAAAATGCCCGAGCTGGTGGCATTCATGCACAGCATGATTGGTCTCGCAGCGGTGGCCATTGCCATTGCGGCTGTGGCCGAGCCTGCGGCCTTTGGCATTGTGCCTGCGGGCATCGCCGAGATTCCCCAAGGCAACCGGCTTGAGCTGTTTCTGGGCACGTTTGTTGGTGCAATCACCTTTTCCGGCTCCGTTATCGCGTTTGGCAAGCTCAGCGGCAAGTACAAATTCCGCCTGTTTCAGGGGGCACCCGTTCGATTCTCGGGTCAGCATGCGCTGAATGCGGTGCTTGGCATCGTCATGATTGGTTCCGGCATTGTGTTCTTCATGACCCAAAGCTGGACCCCTTTCGTCGTGATGACACTGGTGGCCTTTGTTTTGGGCGTTACGCTGATCATTCCAATTGGCGGTGCAGACATGCCCGTGGTTGTTTCCATGCTGAACAGCTACTCGGGCTGGGCTGCAGCGGGCATCGGTTTCTCGTTGAACAACAGCATGTTGATCATCGCGGGTTCCTTGGTGGGTTCATCGGGTGCCATTCTTAGTTACATCATGTGCAAGGCCATGAATCGGTCTTTCTTCAACGTGATTCTGGGGGGCTTTGGTGGCGACGCCGAGGCGGCAACTGGTGGCAAGGCCGAACAGCGCCCCGTCAAGTCAGGTTCGCCTGATGATGTGGCCTTTTTGCTGACCAACGCTGAAACTGTCACCATTGTTCCAGGTTATGGTTTGGCGGTTGCGCGCGCGCAGCATGCGCTGAAAGAACTTTCAGAAAAACTGACCGAGCATGGTGTGACGGTGAAATACGCCATTCACCCTGTGGCTGGTCGTATGCCTGGCCACATGAACGTGCTGCTGGCTGAAGCCGAGGTGCCTTACGACCAGGTTTTCGAGATGGAAGACATCAACAGCGAATTTGGTCAGACGGATGTGGTGCTGGTTCTGGGTGCGAACGACGTGGTCAACCCGGCTGCCAAAAACGACCCCAAGAGCCCGATTGCAGGCATGCCCATTCTGGAAGCTTACAAGGCCAAGACCATCATTGTGAATAAACGATCCATGAACGCAGGTTACGCGGGTCTGGACAATGAGTTGTTCTACATGGACAAGACCATGATGGTCTTTGGTGACGCCAAGAAGGTCATTGAAGACATGGTGAAGGCGGTGGAGTAAATCCTCGTTCTAGTCTGGCTTTTGCCAATGCGCCTCGGCCCTTCCGGTCGGGGCGTTTTATTTCATCTCCGTAATTTTACGCAGAAAGGGCTGTGGAATCAGACGGATGTGGCTGATGGTTTACCTGTGGATACTCGGAAATCTGTATTTCAACAGGAGACAACAATGAGTCATGTAGTCGGTAGCCACAATCCGGGTGTGCAAAGTGCCACTCGCGCTGAAAAAATCAGCGCCACGCGATTGAAGGCCATTTTTGTGGGATCGTCGGGCAACCTGGTGGAGTGGTTTGATTTTTACTGCTACGCCGCCTTTGCCCTGTACTTTGCCGGTGCGTTTTTTCCTGCCCAGGACACCACCGCGCAAATAATGTCCACCGCGGGGGTGTTTGCCCTCGGGTTTCTGGTTCGCCCTGTAGGTGGATTTCTGTTTGGTTATCTGGGGGATAGGCATGGACGCCGCACTGCTTTGATGGTTTCGGTGTTGATGATGTGTTTTGGCTCGTTGATGATTGCTTGCGCTCCCACCTATCAACTTGTCGGTATTTGGTCGCCCATCATTTTGTTGCTGGCCCGGCTGGTTCAGGGTTTAAGCCTGGGGGGTGAATATGGCGCTAGTGCCACCTATTTGTCCGAAATGGCCACCTCCCGGCATCGTGGCTTTTATTCCAGTTTTCAGTATGTCACCTTGATTGGCGGGCAACTGCTGGCATTGCTGTTGTTGATGGCTTTGCAAAACCTGTTTCTGGATTCCACACAGTTGCACGCCTGGGGCTGGAGAATTCCCTTTTTGATCGGTGCCGCCCTTGCCCTGGTTGCCCTGCGCATGAGGCATGACCTGCCGGAAACCGATGCTTTTCAGGCTGCCCGCAAAGCCGGAAAAGCAACAGGTTCATTCAAAGAACTTTTGCGTTACCCCAAAGAGTCGCTGATTGTGATTGGCTTCACCATGGGTGGCACGCTGGCCTTTTATGTGTACACGGTGTACATGCAAAAATTTCTGCGTCTGTCGGTCGGCCTGACCGAAGTGCAAACCACGGCAGTGTCTGCTGCGTCACTGGTGTTCGCCATGTGCCTTCAGCCCTTGTATGGTGCACTTTCCGATCGCATTGGCCGCAAACCCTTGCTGATTGGTTTTGCCCTGTGCGGAACCCTGTTCACCGTACCGCTGCTGACAGGCATACAGCACGCCAGCGGACCCTGGTCGGCTTTCGCGCTGATTTGTTGTGCGTGGCTGATTGTGTCGGGTTACACCTCCATCAACGCTTTGGTGAAGGCAGAGTTGTTCCCCGCGTCCATTCGCGCCACGGGCGTGGGTGTGCCGTATGCATTCGCGGTGTCCATTTTCGGTGGATCGGCTGAATATGTCGCCCTGTGGTTCAAAAAGGCGGGACATCAAAGCGGCTTTTACTGGTATGCCACTGCCGTGATTGCATGCACCTTGCTGGTGTGCTGGTTCATGCGGGACACCCGTTCAAGGTCTCTGCTGGACGCCGATCAATAAGTTTGTGTCTTTAAAGAATCAACCAACTGTGTCTGGTGATCCATCGCCCAAGCTCGTTGTCGTTGCCGACCTCGAGCTTGTCGAATATGTTGGCCCTGTGCGTTTCAACCGATCTTGGGCTGCACGGCGGGTTTAAGGTTCGGGCAATGTCTTTGTTTGTGTGGCCAAGCCCGACCAGTCTCGCCACTTCTTTTTCCCTGGGTGTTAGTTCGCTCCACCGTGTTTGTGCGCTGCTTCGCTCTCTGGCCGATTCCATCGCTGCTGGCAGCTTGGCAAGCAGTTGCTCAGTGTCGGGTTTGACAACCCAGTCGTGCGCGCCCTGTCGCATGGCTTCAAGTGCGGTGGGAATGTCGCCATGCCCCGACAAAAACAGCGTCACCATTGGGCTGCGCTGATTGCGAAGCTGTTCCAGAATGGCAAGGCCACTCATGCCATCCAGGCGCAAATCCAGAATGATACAGCCTGGTTTGTGTACATCCACGGATTGAAAAAATGCTTCGCCAGAATCAAAGCATTGCACCGCAAGGCCCTGTGAGTACAGCAGGAGAATCATCGAGCGACGAAGGGCTTCGTCGTCGTCAATCACATACAGGGTAAGCGGATCTGGTTTCATGAGGTGATGGGCAATGAAATTGAAAAGACGGCGCCACCGTCAGGGTGGTTTTCAACGGATATTCGCCCTCCATGGGCTTCCACGATTGTTCGGCAAATGCTTAGACCAAGGCCCAGGCCCTCTGGTTTGGTGCTGACAAACGGTGAAAACACCTGATCGATGATGGCAGTGGACACGCCCGGCCCGCTGTCCTGTATGGAAATCTGAACCGATTGGCCTGTCTGAGTGCATGCAACATGGATGTGCCGGCTGTCAATCCGCTGGTTCTGCACCGCCTGAAATGCATTTTGAAGCAGGTTGGTGACCACCTGGCCCAGCAGAATGTCGTCGCCCCGCACAGCCGAGCAGTCTTCATCCCACCATGTGTGGACATGCACTGCCGATCGTTCCAATTCGGATTTAATGATGTTTAGGCTTTGCTGGACAACCGCTTGAACGTTCACCAGTTCATAAGACTTGGGGTTGGGGTTGATGAACGCCCGGACCCGTTTGACGATTTCGCTGGCTCGTTTGGATTGCCCTACGATTTCGTCCAGCGCCATCACCAACAACATGTCGGGCGGCGCAGAACTGGCCATGGCACGCGTTGCAAGTGCGAAATTGGACAGGGCCATCAAGGGCTGGTTCAGTTCATGGGCTAGGGTGGAGGCCATTTCACCCAGGCTGGCCAGTCTCGCGCTTTGTTGCAGCCTGGCCTCTTGTTCTCGTTGCCGCATTTCAGCCTGGCGTTGCGCCGTGATGTCGACTACCGAACTCATCCAGCCCTGGGGTTGGCCTGCCGCATTCACAAGCGGCGCTGTGTACACCATGGTAAGCACTTCATGGCCGTCTTTGTGTCGAATTTTCGATTCAAAACCCTGCCTGGTAACCTTGCCTTGCAAAACCATATTGCTTTCATGGAGGTGTCTGTCCAGTTCATCCGGGTGCCAGTAAGGGTAGGGTGGCAAGGTGCCCAGCAGCTCGTCTTGGCGGTATCCAACCATTTGGCAAAATGCCGAATTCACATAGATGATTTTGCCATCGTGGTCTCTGGCACGCATGCCCACCACCAAGGAGTTTTCCATGGCGTTTTGAAACGCGTGTGCGTCCTCGAGTTCACGGGTGCGTTGTCGCACTCGGCTTTCCAGTTCCTCTTTGGCCTGCTGTTGATCGGCGTACTGTTTTTCTCGCAATCGCCAGTAAAGCCCACCCAGAACGAACACCACACAAAGCAAGCCCACGATGATTTGGGCCTCTCTTTTGGCTTGCTGTATTTCAGTCCAGTCGCTAGTGATTAAAAGACGCCATCCCAGTTCATCAAGCGGGGTTGTCAAACTTAAAAACTGTCTCTGCTTGCCGTTCAAGGGCGTGGTCAAAATAGACATGGGACCATCGCCCGCCAGCTTGATTTTCCAAGGCAACAATTCGAAAGAGGTTCTTGACCCATATTGACTGTGTTGGTTGATCCATTGCAGATCAGCCTTTGTGAGCGCTTGCTCGCTTTGATACTTCCATTCGGGCACAGAACTCAGAAACACGATGTTCCGGCTGTCCAGCAAGAGGATGGGCGTGGTACTTCCCGACCAGGTTTTTTCTAGCGATTCCAGACTGACCTTGATGGCAACGACACCCACCACCGCGCCTTGCTTCCAGACGGGTTCGGCGATGAACAGCCCGGGTATGCCTGTGGTCAGGCCCTGGCCAAAAAACAGGCCTCGCTTCCCGTGAAGAGCGTCCTGAAAATAGGGTCGCTGTTGGTACGATTCACCGACAAAGCTGCCGGGTTGCCCGGCGTTGCTCGCGGCCAAGGTGACTCCTTTGCGATTGATCAGAAAGAGGGCGGCAGCACCTGTGGTGGTTTGAAGGTCAAGCAGGTAACGGTTCACGCTGTCTTGAAGTTGCGAATCGTGCGGATTTTCCAGCAGCGCGGCCGCAGAGGGTTGTCGCGCAACGACGTACGGCAGATAATCGTGCCTTGCCACAATACCGCGAATGCCGAGAACGGTTGTGTCAGAAGTTTGTCTCAGAGCTTGTAGCTTGAGCTGGATTTCCCGACGGACAGCCCATTGTCCCGCCAGAGCCACCAGCGAAAGTGCCAAGAGGACAAGCCCAAGCAAGGTACGGTATTTTCGCCAGTGCGTCACGGTGATTGACCAGCAGGGCTGGTTTGCCAATGTAAGTAAAGTTCAGTTTACCTTGTTGGTGGCGCGGTTTAACCACATGGCATCGCCGTAGCTGAAGAAACGGTACCTCTGTTCGATGGCGTGCGCGTAAGCTTTGAAGATGTTGTCTTTGCCTGCAAAAGCGCTGACCAGCATCAGCAGGGTGCTTTTGGGCAAGTGAAAATTGGTTTGCAGGCAATCCACAACCTTAAAGTAGTAGCCCGGTGTGATGAAAATATCGGTGTCGCCGTGGTGGCCTTTGTCTGCGTACTGCTCGGCACGCGCCAGGCCGGCTTGCGTGTTCAGGTCGCAGCCTGTTTCAGTGGCCCAGGCTTCAATGGCCCGAATTGACGTGGTGCCCACACACACCACCCGTTTGCCTGCACGTTTGCAGTCAATGATGGAGCGGACCACTGGGCCCGGCACAAAATAGCGCTCGCTGTGCATGACGTGCTCAGCCACGTTGTCGGTTTTAACCGGCAAAAAGGTGCCCGCACCGACATGCAGCGTTAAATTCAATAGTTCAACGCCAGAGTCGCGAATTTGCCTCAGCAATTCGGGGGTGTAATGAAGCCCTGCGGTGGGCGCAGCGACCGCCCCTGCTTTTTCAGCGAACACCGTTTGGTAACGTGCTTCGTCTTCCTCGTCAGCCGTGTGGGTAATGTAGGGGGGCAAAGGCAGTTGTCCGTGCGCTTCAAGCAACTCAAGCAGATCTACACCCCCTTCGCGCAGGCGAAGCGTGTACATCATGCCGTCTTTAGACAGCACTTCGGCCTCCACCTGATTGGCAAGGGTAATGTATGAACCGGGTTTTGGCGCGTGACTTGCCCGAATCATCGCCGTGAAGTGGCGATCATCCACGATGCGCTCCAGCATGACCTCCAGCTTGCCGCCAGTGGGCTTCTCTGCATGAATGCGTGCCTTGATGACCTTGGTGTCATTCAGCAACAGGCAATCGCCCGCATCAAGAAGCGCTGGCAATTCTGAAAATTGTCTGTCGCGAAACTGGGGCGCCTTGCTGCAATCCAGCAGACGAGACATGCCACGCACCGGACTGGGGTGCTGCGCGATCAATTCTTCGGGAAGTTGAAAATCGAAATCAGACAGTTTCATCTGAATAATCAGGAGTGGTGCCGAGGGCGGGAATCGAACCCGCACGATATCACTATCACTGGATTTTGAGTCCAGCGCGTCTACCAATTCCGCCACCTCGGCAAGGTTGTGGATTATGCCAAAAATATTTCGTGAAAACAAATGAATTCTGCGAAAGCGGGCATTTATTTCCGAAATGCACCCTGTCGTGGGATGTTCGGCCCATTTGCAGTGCTTGATACTGAAGGCTTCGGTTACCTTTGCGTTTGCCCTTTGCACCATGTCATTCAAATGGAAATGGATAGTTACTACCTTTCTGACCCAGATCTTTTTTGGGCTGGTGTTCTCTGCCATCCAGTTTCAGCACATGACGGACGCCGCCTTGGAGGCCATGCACGGCAATGTGGCCACCATGCAACTAGAGCTTGGCAATTTGTTGTCGAAATCCGGGAGCAAACGGGAAGAGGTGATTCGTCAATATTTGCACACGGTCATGCTCAAACAGGACCTGGTTTATGCGGCTTTGCTGTCGTCCAGCGGTAAGCCTGTGGTCACCCTCGGGGAGTCTGTGGAGCCGAGAACTTCTTCGCTGGACTCCAGTTCATTGGTGAATTCATTTGCTACCCCGGGAGGCAGTGAGCGAATTGAAGTGGAGTTTGATCCTGACGAGGTGTTCGGCAAGCGAAATCATTTTGTCTTTTTCTTGGTGGGCGCTTTTGTACTGAGCGCCTTTGCCTGTGGCCTGGTGCTGTTGGGCCTGGGCAATGCCTTAAGCGCAAGATTGACTGAACTGCGGCTGAAGGCTGGGGCGATACAGTCTGGGGACACTTCTGTTCGAATTGATGTCAAAGGCAAAGATGAGCTTTCCTGTTTGGGGTGGGCATTCAACAACATGACCGAGGCCATTGAATTGCAGATCAGTTTGATGGAAGAAAACACTCTGCGATCAATCGCGGAAAAAAATCGCCTGGATCTTCTGTTGTCATCACTGAACAGCGGCGTGGCCTATCTCGATGAGCAATTCAATGTGCAGTACGTCAATAAGGCATTGGCGCGGATGCTGAAAACAACCTCACCCGCACCCTCCAGTCCGGATCTGGCGGTTTTGTTGAAGCGTGCCGGAGTGGTTCGCGAGCAGCAGGTCATTCTGAATGATTTGATGACCGAGTATTTTCGCAATCATGAGGCACCCGATGAGCTGGACTTTACAGATGGGCAGGCCCTGCAATTCCGATTTGCCATCTATCGCGACAAGGTTCAGGGGCCGCATGGCGTGTTGATCGTTGAAGACGTCAGCATGCGGAAAAATGTGGAAGACCTGAAAAACGAAGTGGAAACGGATCCACTGACCGCTGTATTGAACAGGCGAGGCTTCGAGATGACGCTGCAAAGCCGCTTGGGGCGCTTGTTGCCCGGCGAGCTTTTGGGGGTCATGTATCTCGATCTGGATGGGTTCAAGGCTGTGAATGACACCCTTGGGCACAAGGCAGGGGACCAGATTCTGAAAACCTCGGCCAGCCTGCTTAAAGGGGCGACCCGAAATATTGATCTGGTGGCAAGGCTTGGTGGCGATGAATTTGCAATCATCATCGGCCGAGCCAATATGCAGCTGATGAAGAATATTTCAGAGCGAATCATCGATGCATTTTCAAGAGACAAATTGCTTGGGCGAATTCGGCAAAACCATCACCTTTCTGTGACTTGCAGTATCGGTGCAGCGCTTTATCCCCTGCACGCGCAAAATGTCACAGACCTGCTTGAGCTGAGTGATCGTCAAATGTATTTTGCCAAACGGGCCGGGAAGAACTGTTATCGAATCGCCAGCAGCAGTACCAACACCGGTGAGGAAATGACCCGGGTCTGATCGTGCCGCTGCACAGGTATTGTATGGTTTGCCCCACTTTCAACTGTGGCTTGCCGGGGCTAAGATCAGGGGCATTGTTCATTTCACATTGCTTCCCTTATGAAAATTGTCTGGCTTGAAAGCGAAAGTCTGAGTGTGCCTCTTCCCCGACCTGAATTCCCGAACACCTGGGTTGAATACGGTTTCACCAACCAGAGCGAGGTAAAGGCCCGAATCGCAGATGCACAAGTGCTGATCATCAACAAGGTCAAAATTGGTGCTGAAGAGCTGGACGCAGCGCCCTACCTCAAGTTGATCCAGATTGTGGCCACCGGCACTGACAACGTGGACAAGCAGGCCTGTGCCGAACGCGGTGTGATCGTCAGCAACGTGGTCAATTATGGACCAGAGGCCGTGGCGGAACATGCGTTCGCCTGTTTGTTGCAATTGGTGCGCCGTGTGCCCGAGTGGCAGGCCTTGGTGCACGATGGCACCTGGAGCAAATCGCGTTTTTTCTGCTTGCACGACTTGCCCATGAGCACCTTGAGCCAAATGACCTTGGGCATTCTGGGCAACGGCGCAATTGGTCAAAAGTTGGCTGACTTTGCGCGCACATTTGGCATGCATGTGCTCCACCTGGAACGCATGGGTGCCACGTCCGTGCGTGAAGGTTACATCAGTTTTGAAGAGGGTTTGAAGCGCAGCGACGTGCTCAGCCTGCATTGTCCGCTGAATGACCAGACGCGCGGGCTGATCAATTCCAAAGTGATTCAGATGATGAAGCCTGGTGCCGTGTTGTTGAACACAGCCCGCGGTGCGCTGGTGAATTTTGAAGATTTGAAACAAGCCATTGAAAGTGGCCACCTGTTGGGCGCGGCGCTCGATGTGCTGGAGCAGGAGCCCCCGCCCCCGGATCACCTGATGGTTCGCTGGCAGCACCCGCGATGCATCATTACGCCCCACATTGCATGGGCCACGGAGGCTTCGCAAACCAACCTGGCGCGACTTGCCGTCAAGCAGATTGACCGCTTTCTGGCCGAACAACTCTAAGCGCTGACGGCTGTTGCAATAATGGAACAGATCACCCCCTGTATTCGGGTCGACCGACATTTTCCAGGGGGTGCACAATTTTTAGGCATCAATTGGGCTTAGAATGCGTGCATGAATTCATCTGAGTTAAGCCCGGCTGAAATTGCCGATGAAAAAGCCTTGGCGGAGATCACCTTCGCCGATTTTGGCCTGCACCCGTCCATCCAGAAAGCCATTGATGAACAGGGTTACACCAAACCAACACCCATCCAAGCCAAAGCCATCCCGGTCGTATTGACCGGTGTTGATGTCATGGGCGCTGCGCAAACCGGTACTGGCAAAACAGCGGGTTTTTCGCTGCCCATCCTGAATCGTTTGATGCCGCTGGCTTCCGAGAGCACCTCGCCAGCCCGTCACCCGGTTCGTGCGCTGATCTTGACGCCTACCCGTGAATTGGCCGATCAGGTTGCGGCCAACGTGTTTGTATACGCCAAGCACACGCCGCTGCGTTCCACCGTCATCTACGGCGGTGTAGACATGAACCCTCAAACACAGGCGCTACGAAGCGGCGTTGAGTTGGTGATTGCCACGCCTGGCCGCCTGCTGGATCACGTCCAACAAAAGACAATCAATTTAAGCCAAGTGCAAGTGCTGGTGCTTGATGAGGCAGATCGCATGCTGGACATGGGTTTTCTGCCAGACCTGCAGCGCATCATCAATTTGCTGCCCGCCAGTCGCCAGAATTTGCTGTTCTCTGCCACGTTTTCGCCTGAAATCCAGAAGCTGGCCCGAAGCTTTATGGTGCAGCCGACCCTGATCGAAGTGGCCCGCCGCAATGCAACCTCCGAGAATATTCAGCAGGTGATGTTTGCGCTCGACAGCGACGAAGAAAAGCGCGCGGCAGTGTCTCACCTGATCAAAAGCAAGCAAATGTCGCAAGTGATCGTGTTCAGCAACACCAAGCTGGGCACGGCAAGGCTGGCCCGATTCCTTGAAAAAGAGGGACTGACAGCCACGGCCATTCATGGTGACAAGTCTCAGGGTGAGCGCATGAAGGCGCTGGACGCTTTCAAGGCCGGTGAAGTGGCAGTTCTGGTTGCCACAGACGTGGCTGCGCGTGGTCTGGACATTGCTGACTTGCCTTGCGTGATCAATTACGACTTGCCAACCACGCCCGAAGACTATGTCCACCGAATTGGCCGCACAGGCCGTGCCGGTGCCACGGGGGTGGCGTATTCGTTTGTTGTCAAAGGGGGCGAACGTGCGCTCAAAGACATCGAGAAGCTGATCGGCAAACCCATCGCGAAGGGCCAATTGGAAGGTTTTGTCGCGCCTTCGGCCAATGCACGTTCCGCAGAGCCCGCCTCAAGAGAGCGCCGGCCTCGGTCTTCAGAAGACAGCAGTGCAGCAGCCCCACGTGAGCGTCGTGAACGCAAGGGGCCCGGTTACGGATCAACGCGTTCTGACGAGCGCGCACCCATTCACCGTGATGCTGAATACGAGCGTTTGCGTGCCAAGCTGGCGCAGGGGCGTGTTCGGGATGACATTTTCTCCAAGCCCTACGTAGAGAAAGACAACAACCCGCCAAAGCAGGAAGGCAGTCGCCAGCAAGGTGGTCAGTTGTCCAATGGCAAATCCACCAAGCAAACGGGGCCAGTGGCCTTTCTCTTGGGCGGTAGCCCCCGTCAATAATTGGTTTGGTGTGCCGTTTTAGCGCGGTACACCGCCCAGTTCTCCGCAGCCAGTTCCCGCCATTGCGCGGGCGTCTTGGCCCGCAACGCATCAAATCCGAAGTGCTTCCAGACCGCGTTCAGGTTGTCCACGGGGGTGTTGTCATCTAGCGCCTTTGCACCCGTTTGCTTGGACAATTTTTGCCCGTCGACCGCCAGTATGACCGGCAGGTGCCAATAGGCGGGTCTGGGTTTTTGAAGCGCATCGAACAGGGCCAGTTGCCTGGCCGTCGTGTCAGCAAGGTCGTCACCGCGAACAATGTGCGTAACCTCACTGGCGGCATCATCCACCACCACAGCCAGGTGGTAGGCCCACGCGCCATCCCCCCTTAAAAGCACAAAATCGCCGCTGGTCTGGCTCAACAGGTCAATAAACTGGCCCAATCGATGGTCCTGCCATTCAATGGTCGCCTTCGGGCATCGAAACCGGATCGAACGCGCAGTTTTTCCCTTGGGCATGCCTTGTGCACAGGTGCCCGGATAAATCCGGTTTTCCCCAAAGCCGCGTGATGCGTTGGCGGCCTCAATGTCTTGTCGGGTGCAGGCGCAGGGGTAGGTCAGTCCGGCATGGCTCAGCGCGTTCAGGGCCCGTTGGTAGGCGGGTGTACGGGTGGTTTGCAATACAGGGGGTTCATCACTGACAAGCCCGTGCACCGCCAAGCTGTGCAATATTCGCTGGGTCCATTCGGGTTTGCAGCGCTGGGGGTCGATGTCCTCGATGCGTACCAGCCATTGGCCTTGGTGAATGCGTGCATCCAGATAGCTGCCCACAGCGGTGGCCAGCGAGCCCAGGTGCAAGGGCCCGGTGGGTGATGGGGCAAATCGTCCGCGGTAGGGGGCGTGTTCAGACATTGCCAGGTGCATCCTCAGCAAGATTCAAGCTGCAGCCCCGCAGGTAGTCAGTCCACCAGGCCAGTGCATTGCCACGCTTGTTGCGTTGCCATGCAAAGCAAAGCGGGCTTTCCCGGTAGGTGTCTTCCGTTTTACGGGTCACCAGTTTGCCCTGTGTAACCAGGTCTTTGATGAGGTGCCAGGGCAGCCAGCCCGTGCCTAATCCGGCCAATTGAGCCTCCACTTTGGCCAACAATGTGGGCACGGTTAACACATGTTGACCGCTTTGCAAGCCAAAAGTGAGTGGTTTGAATTGGCGCGAGGTGTCGCCCACAGCCACGGCCCGATGCCTGGCCAGGGTCTCGTTGCTGATGGGTTCAGGTTCTTGCGCCAGCGGGTGGCCTGGCGCGATTGCAAAGACCAGCTGTGCCTTTCCCAGCTTCTGGATAGTCAGGCCCGTGTTGGCGGCAAACTGGTTTTGATCCAGATGGGTGCCGATCAGCAGGTCTGCCCGACCGGAGTACAGGGCTTCCCAGGTGCCTGACAAAATTTCCTGACTGATTCGAAGCCGAGTGCCAGAGCAGGCCTGGTCAAATGCCTGAATCCATGGAATCATTTTTTCGAAAGGAATCAGGCCGTCGATGACGATTCGAAGTTCAGACTCCCAGCCGCTGGCTGTGGCCTTTACGCGCTGTTTGAGTTCTTCCGACTGGGCAAGCAGACGTCGACCCTCTTCAAGCAGAACCTTGCCTGCTGGCGTGAGTTGGGCCTTGTGGCCCGTGCGATCGTAAATCAGCAGATCGAGGGAGTCTTCCAGCTGGCGAAGTTGATAGGTGATGGCTGACGGGGCTTTGTTCAAGGCGCTGGCTGCCGCAGCAAAACTGCCGCGGCTTTCAATCAATTCCAGCAAAGCCAGTGACTCAAGGTTCATGTCATTCGTCCTATTCAAAAAATTTGAATAACTGAGTCAAATTCTACGTGTTGTTTGCACTCCAGTGCTCACCTACACTTCAATCAACACATTCAAGGAGATGAAAATGCTTCAGATCAGAAAATCCAAAGAACGCGGCTACGCCGAGCATGGTTGGCTGAAGAGCTATCACAGCTTCTCGTTTTCCGAGTACTACGACCCCAAATTCATGGGTTTCGGCCCCTTGCGCGTCATCAACGAAGACTGGGTTCAGCCCCAAACCGGTTTTGGCACCCATGGTCACCGTGACATGGAGATCATCACTTACATGCTGGATGGCGAATTGAGTCATCGAGACAGTTTGGGTGGTGGGTCCGCCATCAAGCCAGGGCAAATACAGCGCATGAGTGCGGGCACGGGCATTCGACATTCCGAGATGAATGCGCACAAAACGGATGTGGCGCATTTGCTGCAGATCTGGATTGAACCCGCCAAAACCGGCGTGGCCCCAGGCTACAAAGACCACGACATTGACTTGGCCACCATTACAGGTCGGCTCGGTTTGATCGCGGTGGGGGATGAGGCGCAGGCCGAGCAGTTGAAGATCGCCTTCATTCATCAAGATGCCAAGGTGTATGCCGGCCGCTTGAAAGCGCAAACCGAAACGCTGGCAATCAGTCCGGTGCGCAAGGGCTACCTGCACCTGGCTCGTGGTCATGCGGTGGTTAATGGTGTTGCCCTTGAAACAGGCGATGCGCTGATGATTGAAAACGAGTCGGCTTTGACCATTGAGGTGGCAGATCAGGCTGAAATGTTGGTGTTCGATTTACCCGCTTAAAAGGAGAAACAAAATGACTTCAGTTGCAGTTGTGTATCACAGTGGTTACGGCCACACCGCCAAAGTGGCCAAAGCCGTGGAAGAGGGCGTTCAAAGCGTGGCGGGCGTCACTGCCCACCTGGTGAACGTCAATGAAGTGAATGACGCCACTTGGGATGTGCTGGCGAAGGCCGATGGCATTATTTTTGGGGCGCCCACTTACATGGGCGGAGCCTCTGGCGACTTTAAAAAGTTTGCCGACGCCAGCAGCAAGGTGTGGTTTACACAGGGCTGGAAAAACAAGGTGGCAGGCGGGTTCACCAATTCCATGTCCATGAGTGGTGACAAGCTGAGCACCCTGCAGTACTTCGTGACCTTTGCCATGCAACACGGCATGATCTGGGTGGGCAATGCGATTCCCGGCGCTCAAAAACCCGGTGACCCCAATGAGCTGAATCGCGTAGGCTCATGGGTGGGCGTCATGACCCAGTCTGACAATGCACCTGCAGAGGTCACGCCCCCGGCCAAAGACCTTGAAACCGCAAAATTGTATGGCGCCCGTGTGGCAGAGTACGCCAAGCGCCTGGGCGGTTGAGTCGGTCCAAGAGGGGGTAATACCTCCTCTTCTCTTCGAGGAGTTGTTGAAGATTCCGAAACGGGTTGGCCCACCTGGAAACCCTCACCCCCACAACCGCTGGTGGATGTGATTGCGTCGGTTTATGGTGTTTATCCTTCAGATCAAAAAGCCTTCCATTCTTTGCTTTAATACCTGCACCGCCTAAATTCGTTCTTTGTCGCAATAGGGTTGATACCCCCTTTTGATGGCAATTGATGGCCAGAACGAATCACCTGTTTGTAACACCTGGAAGTAGTTGATAGGCGTTTTTCTGAAAAACTCAGGAAAAAACTCCATGATCGACTGCTCGTTCACTCTAAACAACCTGCCGATGAGTGCCAGCAAAGCTCAGCAATTTTCTTTTCCGGCATTCTCTGGCCTAGGCAGTCACGTAAACAAGAGAAATTTCGTGTGTCACCCTAATTTCGGGGCCATCCCAGAAGGCCGCTACTACATCATTGATCGGCAATCAGGTGGCCTTTTGGGTGCGGTTAGAGAATTCTTCACTGACAAGAAGGAATGGTTTGCTCTCTATGCCATTGACACAAAAATTGATGATGAGACCTTCTGTGAAAGTGTAAAACGAGGTAACTTCAGATTGCATCCGAAGGGTATTGCCGGGATCAGCGAGGGGTGTGTTACGGTTGAGAGTCATGCAGACTTTCATAAGCTCCGGACAATTTTAAAGGGAACAGTTCCATCAAAAATTCCGGGAACGAATTACACAACCTATGGAGCCTGTAAAAAATTCTGTGTAAGTTCATTCGGAATCAAGGGTGGTGAACGGTAACTCGTTCGC
>NZ_BSOJ01000005.1 GCF_030160455.1 Limnobacter litoralis
GCGCAGGAAATTCTTCGACCTGTTTGAGCTGGATCGCTCACCGATTGTCCAAGAAGCACTGGCCCGTATTGCGGCACTCTACGCCATTGAACGCGAGGTGCGTGGCAAGGCTGCGCAGGTTCGTACTGCGCACCGACAGACACATGCCGCGCCTTTGCTGGCAAGCTTGAAGGGTTGGCTGGAGTCCACCCTGATGCAGGTGTCTGCCAAATCGGGATTGGCCAAGGCCATCAAATACACCTTGGGCCATTGGGTAGCGCTGACCCGATACTGCGACGATGGTCGCATTGAGATTGACAACAACACGGCTGAGCGGTCGATTCGCCCGCTGGTGATTGGCAGACGAAATTATTTGTTCGCAGGCTCTGATGGCGGCGGGCACAGTGCAGCCATTATCTACAGCCTAATCAGCACCGCACGGCTCAATGACGTGGAGCCCTTTGCCTATCTTCGAGCCGTGTTGGAACGAATTGCAGATCACCCGATTAACACCATTGAGAAGTTGCTGCCATGGCATCTGGACCTGACCAACGAAGCCCCGTCAAAGGCAGCGTAAAAACCCTGACCAAATCCCACCCCCACGTCGAGGCCATAGTGCACGGTGGGGGACAAATCATGATCGGCTCGATCAAGCCCATACGCCACGCCGCCGTGGCTCACGATGGAAAAAAGACACTGGCAATGCTGCGCTGTAAAGCAGGCGAGTCTTTGGAGCAAATCCTGCACCGGTTGGAGCTTGCAATCGCACAGGCAAAACTTGATGGCCAGTGTGTAGACGAACTCAACAACCCAGATTCAGACAAGACTTACAAGTTCTGATACATCACCGCAAGGCGGTGTCGGCGTGACGCTTACGGACAAAGTGGTGTTTTTCGCTTGAATCTATTCATCAGCTAACTCTTTCAGCTCACATTTCAGTTGTCTTTAATCAAGTGAGGAAACTGGATATGAAAATCCGACTGATTCAAATTGGAATTTTAAGCACGGCAGTTGCTGCTTTAGCGAGTGTAGCCTACGCTGCAGAACAGCATGAAAAAAATGATGCTCTGATGTATGGGGTTTCTGCCATTCCAATCAAACAGGCGATTGTGGTCGCGGAGGATGCTGCAAAAGGACGCGCAACCCGCGCTGAACTTGAGCATTCAAAAAATGGAGTGGTCTACGACATCGAGGTAATTGATGGAACGAACGTGAAGGATGTTCGCGTGGATGCAAAAACAGGCACAGTGCTGTTTGTAAAGGCCGATGAAGTGGACCGTCAGCCTGAAAACGATCCTGAAGATTGAGATTGGGTATTGGTGACGATTCAGTTGGGGCGCAGCGAAAACTGTGCCCCTCGTTCATTCAGGACCCAAAGGGTGACTGAACGCCAAGACTTGAAACCACTGCTAAAACAAGAAATGCGATACTTGCTTCCATCCTGAGACTTTTACGCAAGTGAGAAATGGTAGTGATGCTTACTTCGCCCCAGCTGGCATTCTCTAGCAACGGACCCAAACGGAACCGGTTTGCTGCTGCCAGTAACAACATCAAACTAAAGAGAAAAAGCTTGACCAGCAACAATTCGCCGTAAAGATGGTTCGGCCATTTAACCCCGACAATAAACAGGTAGTTTATTGCGCCTGAGACAAGTAACACGCTGACTATCATCGCCCCAATCGGTGCAAAACCGCTGACGGTGCGCTTTAATCGCTCGATTTCTGATGGGGATGCCAGATTTTTAGCTTCGATCTGCATGACAAAACTCACAAGTGCCCCCAGCCATGTTGCCGCGGCAAGCAAATGTGCAAAGTCTGAGGACAAATGCAGATAGCGACGGAGCCCATCATCCATGACCGCGTGACCCGACCATGCCACCGTTAATAGTGCAATGCAAGCCACCAGACAAAGCAAGGCGATGCCCGGCTGGCCTCTTGGGCGAAGCCAGGCAAGCAGAGCCGCCACGCAAAGCGCTGCGACCCGCACTATCCATGCAGCACCAAACGCGGTTCCGTAGAGCAGCATGCCCAATGTATCAGTGTTAACCTCAGCCCAGCTTGACACTCCGCTCATGTTCTTGGCCGTGTCGATCAAACTGAACAGCGACAGCACCACACCAGAGCAAGCAAACACCAAGGAAACACTGGTGAGATGTTTTGCAAACCCCTCTGCCAATTCATTCTTTTTAAATGAATAGAGCGCGAAGAACGGCATGCCAAACAGTAGCCCCAGATCGAGGTACAAAGCGAATCTCAAAGCCAGGCTGATGGGCTCCATCCTTATTTGACCTCAAACATAAAGTGGCCTGTCATTGGATGCGTGTCAGAAGAAACCGCTCGCCAGTCAACCCGGTATTTACCTGCGGACAATGGGGTTGTTGGAGTAAGCAGCATCGTTTTCTCGTCGCTGCCAGGGGATACCTTAACTGCCATGTTCATCTGCATGGCCATGCCAGGCATTTCAGTCATTGTGAGTTTTGCCCCGGAAAATTTGGCTAGAAGATCCTCTGAAAAATGAATTTCGATATTTTTGGGCGACGCAACGGTTGTGCCGTCCGCAGGAATACTCGAAGTCAGTTTGGGATGAGCAAGTGCTGAGGTGCTCAACATGGTTGCAATTACCGCAGTAAAAAGTTGTGTTTTAAGTTTCATGATTTTTGACCTTTTCATAAATTATTGAGTTTTAAAAATTAATCAGAACCAAAGGCGTACGCCTGCGACGATGCGGGTTTCCAGACGTCGATCGCCAGCTGCCTGAACAAGATCAGCGCTTGATCCGAACAACTTCGCCCGCTCCAGGCCGATGTATGGCGCGAATTGGCGAGTAATTTCGTAACGTAGCCGAATGCCGAGAGTTGCATCTGTCAGACCATTGCCGATGTTGGCTTGTGGGTCACTTTTACTGTAAACGTTTGCATCGATTCGAGGCTGAAGTATCAATTTTTGAGTTAACAGTAGGTCGTAACTTGCTTGAACCCGTGCGGCGGTTCGACCCTCCGGGCCGATATATCCCGTGGCTTCAACATCGAACCAATATGGGGCAAGGCCTTGTACACCAAAGGCCAGCCATTCACGGGAAGGTCGGTTTCGTCCATTGTCCAATCGGATACCCAACTGCGTATCCCAGTAGGTCGATACAGCATGACTCCAGAGACCCTCTGTCCGCTCTTCACCGACATGTCCCTTGCTGTAATCGCCCTCGGCCTTTATCGTTGCCTTGTCATGTTGATTGCCGATCCACGCCTGAAGATCCCATGCGGTGATGGTATTTTCACTGCTTTGCGCCCGTTCCAGTCGGTCTGCCAAAAAAGAGCCAATGTTTCCACTGTCTTCCATTTTTCTGGCAGATTGGCCAGCATTTTTTGAGTACAAATACGGGCCGGTCCCGAGTGTATAACCTCCAGAGTAATCGTCCGTGTTTCTGGCATCTGCTGGTGCGTCACCGCCTTGCATATTCATGGTCATGCCATGTTCTGCGGCATTTGCAGTAGCTGTTCCTAACAGACTTAATATCGAAATTAGTATTTTTTTTGCTGGTTTTGTCACAATTTTCTCCTTAGGCCACCAACACTTCTCTGAACATGCCCATCTTCATGTGGAAGAGTAAGTGGCAATGCCAAGCCCAGCGACCGGGCGCGTCTGCGTTGACCAAAAAGCTGATGCGTTGCGCAGGTTGCACAGGGATGGTGTGTAATCGCGCTTGAAATTCACCATCAGGGGTTTCCAGCTCGCTCCACATTCCATGCATGTGCATTGGATGAGTCATCATGGTGTCGTTATGCAATATCACCCTGACCCTTTCACCCTCTTTGAAGTAGACCGGTTTAGAGTCTTCAAAAGGAACGCCGTCAAAAGACCATTCGTACCGTTCCATGTTGCCCGTTAGGTGTAACTCCACTTCACGGCCAGGCCCTCTCTTATCCAAGGGGCCACCGATTGTATGGAGGTCTGCGAGTGTGAGTACCCTTCGCCCGTTATTTCTTAATCCAACACCGGGGTCATCCAGATTTGTTCTGGCCATATCCACTCGCATGTCTGTAGCCTGACCGTATTCAGTGAGAGCATGATGGGTAGTCTGAGTCGGTGTTTTTAATGGGTCGTCGCTCATGCCGCTCATGCCGCTCATGCCGCTCATGCCGCTCATGCCGCTCATGCCACTCATGCCACTCATGCCACTCATGCCACTCATGCCACTCATGCCACCCATACCGCCCATGGCACCCATCATGTCATTCATGGTCAACCACTCGACTTTGTCCAGGGGAGGCACAGCGGCCGAGAGACCTTGACGGGTTGCAAGAGTACCTCTTGCATATCCGCTTCTGTCCATACTTTGTGCGAAAAGGGTGTAGGCGTCGCCTTTGGGTTCAACGATTACATCACAAGTTTGGCCTGGTCCAAATCGGAACTCATCGACGCTAATGGGTTCTACGTCCTGACCGTCCGCTTGAACCACTTTCAACTTCAAACCCGGAATTCTTACATCGTAAAAAGTATTTCCGGTCGCGTTTGAAAAGCGAAGTCGAACTTTCTCGCCCGGTTTAAAAATACCAGTCCAATTTCCTGCTGGTGTAACTCCGTTAATCAGGTAGGTCATCGTCGCGCCGGAAACATCCGAAAGATCTGTGGGATTCATTCGCATCTCGTTCCACATTTTTCGTTTGCCAAGTGCGGCATGCAGACCGTCGTTTGAAACATCGCGAAAAAAGTCTATCGCAGTGGGCTTGACGTAGTTGTAATAGTCGCTCTGGATCATCAGTTTTTGAAGCACCCGCGTTGGGTCTTCATCGGTCCAGTCTGACATTACGATGCTGTAATCCCGGTCGGCATTGATACTTCGTGAGGATTCAGCAGGCTCAACAACAATTGCTCCGTAAATGCCTGTCATCTCTTGCAGACCAGCGTGTGAGTGATACCAGTAACTTCCTGATTGTTTAACTTTGAAACGATAGGTAAACGTCTCGCCTGGAGGTATTCCAGCGAAGCTGATGCCTGGAACCCCATCCATCTGATAGGGCAGAATGATGCCGTGCCAGTGGATTGAAGTGGGTTCGGGCAAATGGTTCGTGACGCGAATCGTGACGGCATCACCCTCGCGCCAGCGAAGTGTCGGACCGGGCAGACTGCCGTTGACCGTCGTCGCATAACGCGGCGTGCCCGTGAAGTTGACTAGTGTTTTGTCAATTACCAGATTGAATTCTGTGCCTGACAATTCAGGAGCGGAGCCCGTGTGGGTGGCTTGTGTCCGATTTGTTTCTTTGGCTTGACTCGCATCGCTTAACGCAAGCATCACTCCACCAGCAACCAAACCTTGCACAAAGCGCCGACGTGGCAGTTCGATAGGACGCGTGAAATTTCGGGACATGATTTTTCCTCATCAGTTCGTAATGAATGCCAGCGACTTCATTAAAGTCACTGCTTGAAAAACTAAACGATCAGAGGGCTGATCGGTGGCCGGAGAGGAAAGATTAAGGAAATACTGAGCAGTTTTCTTACTGGCTCTGAGACGAATATCTGGCCTGTGGTGTTATGGTTTGAGGCCCTGCATTCGGGCATTATTGCCACAGCCGAACAGCAGGCCCCAACGGAATGTGCAACCAAATGAACAGAGACGCTGCCAGATAACCTGTGACTGTGTCGATTTACTTCATCAAATTGCTGATGTGACTTGAAACCGACAGTCCGGTGGATTTGGATATTTACTTCGGGGCAAAGCTTACCCGTAACCCCGGCAAAAGCCTGCAGGGGCAACGAAAACAGCAAACACAATATCCACCAACGTCTAAACATCCCGGAATTATATGGGATGCCTCCTGTGAAAGTCAAATTGAACTCCTTAAGTAATGTTTGGCGTATAATTTATATTATGTAAACTAACAGAACCACCAAATATCCGAAGTGCCTTCCCCATCGGCTTTTGTCCTTTAATCCGCCTTTTTGAGATCAAAGCAAAAAGCAATGCCCTGTCCATTCAAACCGTCAGATATTTGTATTTGCGTGTCGTGCAGTTTGGCCACCTCTTGGCAGATGGACAAACCGAGACCAGAGCCGCTGACAATGTGTCCGTTTTCCCGATAAAAGCGATCAAACTGCGTATTCTGGCCGAAACTGGACACGGTTTCTGGCTGAAACTGGACACCGTTTCCAGAGCAAGC
>NZ_BSOJ01000006.1 GCF_030160455.1 Limnobacter litoralis
TGTCTCGGTAATATTGATGTCGCCCACCCCATCTCCGTAGGTGAAGCAAAACGCGGATTCGTTTTCCACATACTTGGCCACGCGCCTTAGGCGCCCGCCGGTCATCGAGTTGTCGCCCGTGTCGACCAAGGTGACGGTCCAAGGCTCAGCCCGCTTGTGGTGCACTTCCATGGTGTTACTTCGCATGTCGAAGGTAACGTCTGACATGTGCAGAAAATAGTTGGCAAAGTATTCTTTGATGACATAACCCTTGTAGCCACAGCAAATGATGAAATCATTAATGCCATGGTGTGAGTACATCTTCAAGATGTGCCACAAGATGGGCTTGCCGCCAATTTCAACCATCGGCTTGGGGCGTACCGAAGTTTCTTCGCTTAGGCGTGTACCCAATCCACCCGCCAAAATAATAGCTTTCATCCTTATTTCCCGGTTTTTTTAGATTCATTTGAGCTGACAAACGCATCGGAGTAAAAACGCCCCATGTCAAACGATTTTTCAGCAAGCAGGCTAGCGACTGTGTTGATCATGTTCATTGAACCGCAGGCGTAAATGGCCACTTCGTCCAACGGAATTTGAGTTGAAAAAAAAGCGTCTTGCACATAGCCAGTGAGACCATGCCAGTTCTTGTCTGGCTTTGATAAAACATTGTTCCAGGACACACCCTCAATCTGATTGTCTAGCTGCAGAGAATAAATATCTTGGAACGACCTGTTACCCCAATAAACGTGCACGTGGGGTTTCTGAGATTGCGGCTCGCAAGACTTGAACAAGCCCTGAAGCAGTGCCTGCACCGGGGCTATTCCGGTACCTGTTGCTAAAAATACAAGATGTTTTATGTTCGTGTCGCGAAGAAAAAAAGTGCCCAAAGGCGCCTCAACACGCAGCAAATCACCCATTTTGGCTTTTTCGAACCAATACTGACTCAGTACACCGTCAGACACTTTTTTGATTTGAAAAAACATCTTACCGTCATCACGCGGTGCGTTGGCAATTGAATAAGAACGCCTTTCTCCGCCAGGAATAATGATGTTGACGTACTGCCCCGCCAAGTATTTAATTTTTAAAGCGGGCGGGAAACGCAAAGCCACTTGCATGACCTCTGGTGAGAGAGGTTCAATCGAGTCTATTTTTGCGGGGTGCGTGGCTGATCTAATCCCGTTTAACTGCGGCAGATCTTCTACATTTAGAGTCAGATTGCTGCTTGCCAATCTGCAGCAGGTCAGGATATAGCCGTCTTCCAACTCTGCATCACTAAGCGCCACTTCGGGCTGACTGACTCGAGTTTCCCCTTGCAAAACGAGAACTTTGCACACACCGCAGCGGCCCGTTTTACAGCTGTGGTTAAGTACAACTTCCTTAGCCAGTGCGGCATCCAGAATTGTGGCTTCACTAGAAGCCTCGAATTTGGTTTGGTTTTTTAAGCAGATAACGTGCATTGTCATAGTCGATTCAATTTCCACTGCAGTATACCGGATGCTTGCATGGCAGTTTTTTGCGAGTGAGCCTTTAGACCAGCCCCACTAGAGAGAAATTTTCCTTAGCTTGAACAACATAGCGTAGGGCACTGCAATTAGAAACAGGTAGCAGACCACGTTTGCTAACATCAAGCCGTTCAATCCATAGCGATTGATCAGTACGAATTTGAACGGCATCACACAGACAGCGAATAAGCCAGAAACAATGACCTGATAACGAACGACCCCGATGCCATTAAGCATCGTACCCAGGCTGTTACCGACAATTTCAATCAATGCCCAAACCGCAAAAATAGCGAAGAACAGTGGATCAGGAGACAAATGGGATTTACTGATAAATTTCAAAATGACGGGGCTTGCTACGTATATGACGCCAACAATCAGGCCACCCAAAATCAGCGAAGTCATAAAGCTTCTTGAAAATAACTGTCGAACATACACCCGGTTGTTTTTAACGTGTGCATCGGCATAAGCAGCCCACAACGAAGAATTAACGATAGAGAAAGGTTGTGTAGCGAGTTGGTACATGCGCTGCGCCACCGCATACATGGTGACACTTCCGACCCCCAGAGTAGACGCAATAACAAGGGAATCGGCCCCCCAGCCTACAATGACCGCAATTTGAAGAATAAAAAACAAACCGCCTACTGACAGCACATCGCGCCAATGGAGAATGACCTGCTTTGGTAGGCCCTTGAACTGAAAAAGACCCCTCTTCCATAACAACAAAAAATAGACAAATCCCGAGGAAACAGGAGCACCTAAGGTGATGGACAATAACCAGGCGATGCCAAGATGATTGATGGAGGCCATGTAGAGCAAAGCCAGTCCAAACACTGAAATTACCAAACTCAAAAAACCGAATTGGTGTGCCTGTTGCATACCCGTAGCAGCTTTGCCCACCGCATTTGCAAACAATTGCAGTGCAAACAGGGTATAAAAAATACGAAAAGCCGAAGTCAATTCGATCAAATTTTCAGGATCTTTGACTTTTAAAATTGAAGCCCAAGGCAAAATCGGATGTATCAAATTCAATAGGATCCACATTACGATCGCCAACAAAGCCACGACCCCGAGCCCGCCGCTTAGAGCACTGGCTGTAGATTGCTTGCCTTCATGTCTATGCTTTGCCAGATGATTCACCAAGGCATTGCCTGCACCCAAGTCAAGGACCGACAACAATGCAGCCATGCTGAGAAGTGTCATCCATCCGCCAAACCGCTCGGAACCAAGGTAGGGAAGAGTCCAGGATATACCCGCCAATACGGTTAGCATGGCCATCGCCTTGTTCATGGCGCTAGCTATCATCGTGACGAGAGCAATGCGATTTCTTTCCATATCGAGGCCAACAGGCGTCGATATGTCGAATGGCTTAAGCCTGAGATACAGCTTAAGCCTTAATAGAATACTGATCGCCATGGTCTGGGTAGTGCCTTGTTCATTTTACTGAGTGTCAGAAACTGCTGTAGTTGACCGTCTCTCATATGGCCAATCACTCTTGCGATCTTTTCACTCATATTCATAGAGGGGTTAAATTTCCCTCCCAATATTGCGGCAAGCTGCGCTCGCATTTTATCGGCGTTTGCACCACTCAAGGAATCTGGACGTTGACGAAATCCTGCATATGCGACAGAAGAGGAGACACGGCCAATTGCTCCAGATGAGAAGAGAAACCGAAGTAATTGGTACTCAAATGCAAGGCCGAATTGAGGATCAAAGCCACCGAACTGACGCCAAGTGGTCGCTCTAAAAAATAGGGCCCCAGTAAAAACATTTGAATACCCTTGATACGCAAACGGAGAACGAGTCACCCAAGGCAGCAAATATCTGGAAACTGAACCCTCTTCTGTGAGGGTGGCACATAGACCGAGCAGGAAATCCGTGGAGCCTTCAGAGACAAACTCATGAACCGCCGATTTAATAGCATCAGCACTGAGATACACATCATCGGAGTTCAGCCAACAGTAGATGTCACCAGACGCAAATGAAAAACCTTTGTTAAGAGCATCGGGTAAACCTTTATCGGACTGCGAGACAATCTTCAGGCGGACGTCAGATACACCTTTAAATATCTCCAGGGTCGAATCTGTCGACCCTCCGTCGCATACCAAAAGCTCGAAATTGGGGTAGGTTTGATTGAATACACTTTCCAGGGCATCAGTAAGATAGCGCTCGGCATTCCAGGCCGGCATAACAATCGAAATTTTTGGTTGAATCATCATCTGCCATTAACCATAACTTGCAGTTTCTTGGCTGCCCTGAACAGAATATCAAACCGTCGAATCAGCAATTTTGAATACGTCAACCAGTTAACACGGATTGCCTTCTCTGCAATGGACTTAGACAGAATGGTGTCTTCAACTACCGGTAATCGACTGATAGACTCCGTGCAGGTAAACGGGAGCGCCCGCATTCTGGTCACATATTCTGGTGGTCGGCTGGATGTGTGTGTGGCGTCTTTTCCAAACCCCAAATTTACGACCAAACTTTCGCGGGGAATAACCGTTAGCGCATCGTTGATCCAATGCGCATAGACCCACTGATGATCCCATGTTCCAATCTTGCCGGTGTAGACCAGATCGTATACGAGTCTCCAAAATAACCTTCCAAGCCCCTTCAAATTCATAAACTCAGATTTTGGATTTACCCTTTGAACAGGCCAATTTGCGATCTTCTCGTCGTAAGCGTGCCAAGCTCTTCTCCAGGACGCCCAACCCCAAACACACATGTAACGAGAAAAGGCGTATTCACCATTCATTTGATACCAAGGTCGAACCAAGTTACATCCTGAAATCGACATCACCTTTTCGTCTTGTTCATAACGATCAAGCATCAGGTCACAAAAATCAAAAAATGCTGGTATCGGCAAAACATCGTCTTCCAGCACGATGCCCCGCTCCTCTTGCTCGAAAAACCAGGTAATGCCAGATGAAACGCCGAGACGGCAGCCCAGATTATTGTCTAGGAAGCGGGTATGCAGTTCACAGGGCCAGTCAATTTGATTAAAAATAGCGCGGGTTTGCTGTGTCAAGGCGACATCAGTGGAATTGCCTGACCTTGGGCCATCAGCAGACACATAAAGCCTTGAAGGTTGAGCCTTTCGAACCTGTTCAAACACCTTTTGAGTCAGATGAGGCCTGTTGAAGACCAGCATTAAAATCGGGTTTTCTGTTGTCAATTAAATATCTCGAGAATATTCGATAATGATCTGCTATCAACGCCTTGAGGCGTCAGCCTGGGGACAGGATGGCCAAGAATTCCTCATTTGCTGAAGTCATCCGCATTTTTCGCTGGTTGGCTGCATTAACATTCACTCAAGATTCAATCTATCGAAGGCGGACGAAGCCGCAGTGAACTCTCAACAGGTAATAAGCCTCCCAAGAATGCTGAAACAAGGCATCGTGATGTCTATCGATATCACAATGAGCCTGGTTGCTACATGGCTCGCCTTCAGCATCCGCATCGACGGCTTCCACAGCCCATCAGGCAACGAATGGATTCCGTACTGGTTTGGTCCACTGTTGGCATTGCCAATATTCATCCATTACGGCTTGTACCGGGCAATATTTCGGTACACCGATCTTGCTGCCATCAAGCAAATCGTTAAGGGCACTGCGGTTTACGCCGTAGTATACACGGTGCTTCTGGTCGTGTTTCACATCAATCCTCTACCCCGGTCTTTGGGTCTGACCCAACCGCTCATTCTGTGCGCGTTCATCATCAGTTCAAGACTGTTCGCCCGTTTCTGGCTGCTCTCGGGTGCCATCGATCCTCGTTTGCGCATACTGCGACGCAGATTGCTGATCGCGGGGTCGGGGCAATCTGCAGTGCAATTGTCCAGCGCCTTGCAAAATTCACCTGAATACGTTCAGCTCGGTTTTGTCAGTGACGATCAAACCTTGTTGGGTCGGAACATGATGGGGCACCGCGTATTCGGCGTAAATCAATTGAAATCGATCATTCAGAACTACGAAGTGTCCGATCTGGTTCTGGCACTTGAAACCGGGCAAGAACAAACCCGGAAGGACATCATCTCGCAATGCGAGGGTTTGCCGGTGCACATTCAAACGGCAAGCCTTACCCTTGGCGGGCAGCATGCCTCCATCAAAGAGTTGGACATTGACGACCTGTTGGGCCGGGAGCACGTGCCGCCCAACGTCGAACTTCTGAACAAGCGCAACCACAACAAGGTGGTGCTGGTGACGGGTGCAGGGGGCAGCATCGGATCGGAATTGTGTCGGCAAGTGCTGGCAGCACGCCCCATCAAACTGATTTTGCTTGAGAACAATGAATACGCTTTGTACGCCATTCATCATGAATTGAGCCAGATGGTAGCCTCATTCTATCCGGGTGTGGTGCTTACCCCGGTGTTGGGCGATGTACGCGATGAGAATCGCCTTCGCGAGGTATTCAGCCACACCCAGCCTGAAACGATTTATCACGCGGCGGCTTACAAACACGTTCCGTTGGTTGAACTGAACCCGTTTGAAGGGGTGAGGAACAACTTTGTGGGAACACGTTGCTGTGCGAAGGTGGCAGCCGAAGTTGGCGTATCCGACTTTGTGCTGATCAGCACCGACAAGGCCGTGCGCCCAACGAATATTATGGGGGCCAGTAAACGCTTGGCCGAACTGGCTTTGCAGGCCTTGGCCCACAAGCCGGGCATGACCACGCGATTCAGCATGGTGCGTTTTGGCAATGTACTGGGGTCTAGCGGGTCGGTGGTGCCCCTGTTCAGAGACCAGATTGCCAAACGGGGGCCCGTCACCATTACTCACGCAGAAGTCACTCGGTATTTCATGACCATTCCCGAGGCAGCGCAACTGGTAATTCAGGCGGGCGCCATGGCGGAGGGTGGGGAAGTTTTCGTGTTGGACATGGGTGAGCCGATTCGTATCATTGATTTGGCCAAACGCATGATCAAACTGGCCGGCTACTCGGTCAAAGACGAACAAACGCCCAATGGCGACATCGAGATCAAGATAACTGGGCTGAGGCCGGGCGAAAAGCTGTATGAAGAGCTGTTGATTGGAAACAACCCGAAACCCACGGAGCACCCCAGAATCATGAAAGCCAACGAAAGCTGGCTGGATGATGAAAGCGTGGAGTTGGAAACCGCGCGCTTCAAGCAAATCATGAGCGAAAGAGATATTCCTGCCCTGAAGACTTTATTACTCAAGCTGGTTGACGGTTATCAACCAGAGCAGGAGTCGTTTGATGTGCTAACGGACAATGGCCAGAAAAGTCCTGAACACGATTTGAAGATCAAGCCATAGGCTTTGACGTTGAACATACTGGACACAGTACGCAAGCTTTGCTGGCATCACTTCGTGAATATAGGTGTGTTCAGGGTTGTCGCTTTGAGCCAGCAATTCACTTTCACTTCGATATTCAATCGAGGCCAAATCGGTTATTCCGGGCCTTACGGACAGCACAATCGACCGAACATCCGCAGGATACATAGCGACATAACGAGGCACCTCGGGCCGGGGGCCTACGATGCTCATGGCACCACGCAACACATCGATCAGCTGCGGCAACTCATCCAGCTTGTAATGCCGCAGAAAATGACCGGATCTGGTAATTCGGGCGTCTCCGCCGACAGTAATCTGCAGACTGGAGGTGGCCTGCAGTTGCGTCATGGTTCTGAACTTGTGAATCCTGAAGTGTTTGCCATTGCGCCCCACCCTTTCTTGGCGGAAAAAAACGGGCCCTGGCGAATCGAACTTGACCCAAAGCGCAATAAGCACCAGAAGCGGAGACAGCAACAGCAACCCGCTTGCACTGGCAATGACATCAAAAGCACGCTTAAGCACCTGACAGGGCCTTTTTAATCGCGTTCACTACCCGCTCTGCATCGATGTCAGTCATTTTTGAGTAGAGCGGGATAGACACCATGCGCTCGTAGGCATGCTGGCTAACGGGAAAGTGTTCAGCGCGCAAATTGTAGGTGTCGCGCCAATAGGGTTGGAGGTGCAATGGAATGTAATGCACACTGCAGCCAATGCCCTGTGCGTAGAGCTGATCCACAAAGGTGTCGCGGTCAATCGGGCAATTGTCCGCCAGGCGGAGCACATACAAATGCCAGGAATGAAGTGCATCTGCATCGGCAACCTGAGGCAAAACAACCGGCAAATTGGCCAACTCACGGTGGTAGTACTGCGCAATCGCCTGACGGCGCTTTTGAAATCCGGCGGCTTTTTGAAGCTGATGAATGCCGATGGCTGAGGCAATGTCGGTCAGGTTGTACTTAAAGCCAGGTGCCACCACCTCGTAATACCAGCTTGGCGCTTTGGATGTAAACCGGTCAAAAACATCTCGATTAATGCCGTGCAGGCGCATGGTTTTAACACGCTTGATCAGGTCCGGATTACGCGAGACCAGCATCCCCCCCTCACCTGTGGTCATGGTTTTGTTGGCATAGAAGCTGAACACCGTGGCGTCTGTGCCCAGATTACCGATCCACTGGCCATCATGAAGGCTGGTGGGAAGTGCATGTGCGGCGTCTTCAACCACCTTTAAGCCATGCGTTTTCGCGATTTGCATGATTTCATGCATGGGCGCAGCCAGACCCGCAAAGTGCACTGGCATGATCATCCGCGTTTTGGGCGTGATGGCCTTTTCCACCAAAACAGGGTTCAGGTTCAAACTATCGGGCAGCACGTCGACAAACACGGGGTCGGCCCCCATGTAACGAACGACTTCAGCGGTTGCGGTAAACGTGTGCGTCGGTACGATCACCTCGTCCCCAGGCCCAATACCCAAAGCCTCAAGCGCAAGGTGAAGACCTGCAGTGGCTGAATTCACAGCGATTGCGCTGACTGGTTCCTGGTCAGTATTCAGTTGATTGGCAAGCATGGCCTCAAAATCAGTTTCGAACTGCCGTGTCTTTGGACCGGTCGTGAGCCAGCCAGATCGAAGGCACTGCGCGACTTCCTGAACTTCTTCCTCACCGATTTCAGGCAGGGCAAAGGGTAAAAATGGCAGTTCACTCATGATTAAAGCTCTATCAAATATCGGTTGAGTATACGTTGCGGTGGTCGTTTGCAAGCCCCAGCCAGTCGAAAGCCGCAACGCTGATAAAAGGCATTGGCCTTGTCATTGTCTGATTGATCGGTGGTGAGATAGACCGCTGGAAGGCCCTTCTCTTTGCAAACGTTTAGAAAAGATTTGACCAGCTGATTACCGAGCCCAGCCCCTTGAAGTTGGGGTAAAACACCCAAGCTGCTTAACAACGCAGCGTTGGGAAGTTCGGGCAGTGTTTCACCCCGGTAAAACAATGCAGACCAAAGCTTTTGAATGACGAGCGAAGGACTCATCAACAAAGGAAAAAATGCCGCCGCCAAATAACGTATCCAATGCTTGCGCAATTGATCTCGAAAAAAAGTGGCAGGCGCAGTCGTACCGGCTACAAACCCCACCGCCTCATCTGGACTGGCAACTCGACAAGCCACCAGAAAGACACCCGTGGGATCATTCAGAAACCCCCGATAAAGCACTCGCAAAAACGCAGGCCCCATGCGAGTCAGAAAAAAACCTTTGAATGCACTTTGATGAACAGACACCACGGCGGGAATATCCATCGGCTGGGCTGCACGAATAAAAAATCCGGAAGTCATGGCGCAATCTCTGATGAGTCAAGAAATTGATTGAAAAATTGACTGTATTGCTTGCAAACCACTTGTCGGCTGAAATGGCCTTCCAGATAGAGACGCCCCTGCTGACCGGCAACACTGGCCTCAGAAGGGTTGTCGAGGTAAGACTCCAAAGCTTGCCACAACTGCAGTTCGTCACCCGCTGAAACCACCTTCCCACAATTTGAGACACGAACCAGACGCGCTGTTTCGCTGTCGGCATCAACACTGGCAACCACGGGTTTGCCTGCCGCCATGTAACCAAGCACTTTGCTAGGCACTGAAAAGAGTCCTTTGCCCGGCAGCAAAGTCACCATAGACACAGTGGCTGAGTTTTGCAGCTCTGCAAGCATAGCCCTGGGCTGAAAAGGCAAAAATCGAACTTGATTCAATCCCTCGGCCTTGGCTTGTTCCAGCAGCTGCGGCAAAACCGGCCCTTCACCCACAATTAACCAGAAAACGTCTGACCGCTGGCGGGCAAGCCGCGCAGCACGCAGGGTTACCACAGCGCCCGACACATGGCCCAAAGTACCTGCATACAACACGACTTTTGCGTCTGCAGGAATATGCGCCGTAGCCAACAAAGTGCCTGCTGGTTTGGCAGGTTTGATTTCATCGACATCAATCCAGTTCGGAATGATGGCTACGCTGCCCCGCGCGCCTCGGCTACGGACATGGGCATCGAATCCCTTACAAATCACGGAGAGCGCGTCTGAATTCCGGTAAGCGAAGCGCTCAATACCCAGCAACATGCGTTTGACCACAGTGTTCTTGATCAATCCCAGTTCGATCATGACATCGGGGTGAAGGTCCTGAACATTGAAGATCACCTTGAAGCCACGTATTTTCGACAGCAAAACCAGTGTGAAACCCAAGGGAAGCGGCTGAAGTACTGCAAAGACGACAGTGGGCCGCTTGCAAAACAAGAGGTAAATCGTTGTTCTTGCTACAAAACTCAGAAAATTAAGAGCACGCGTCAGAAAACTTCGCTTCGGTGAAGTGAACAGCCAAAGCCGTGTGACGGGAATGCCGAAGAGGGTTTCTCGAAGCAGCCAGCGCTTCTTGTAAGGTGGTATGACCACTCCACCAGGGTGATTTGGAAACCCGGTGACCACTTCCACCTGTCGCCCCTGATTCTGCATGTATTGCGCCAGCTCACTCAGCATGTGCCCGATAGGTGCATGCTCAGGTGGAAACCATTGAGTCAGGATGAGCAGGTCAGGGCCGTTCATGCGCTTTTTCAGAGCTTGCGTTTGCACGGAAGGCCAGCGCTGCTGTGGCAATGATGAACAACAAGCCCTCGGCAAAATCGAAGTGAAAAGAATTCAAAAGATTCAACAAGGCATAGCTGGCCACCAGACAGGTGAGTACCAGCGGTGCTGGGCCCTCTGATCGGCAAAGCAAAGCCCAGAGCACTGTGAAATAGAGAAAAAGTGCCAGCAAACCACCCTGCACAGTGAATAACAAGTACTGATTGTGTGGGTTGTTGAATATGAAAAAATGATCAGCCATGGCGTACGGCGTAATTGCCAATTCAAATCCCCCTAAACCGTGACCAAACAGGGGGGCGTGCTCAATGGCACGAATCGAATAGGACCAAAAAATAAGACGGCGACCCATGCTGGTGTCTTGCGCGACACTGAGCCCATCATGCCATTGCTGAACCTCATGCAAAGCCGTGGCAACCCGTTCGTGGACAAACGGCGAAAACGCAACAATTGCAAGAGCCCCCAAAGCCAGTGCCAAAGCGACGACACCGCCCTTTTTCAAACCCAGCTTACGAAGCGCAACAACTGCAGGGATGCATGCAATTGCGAGCCAACCAGAGCGACCCTCTACCATGAACAGAAAGTTGTAAAGAGAGATCGTCAGACCGGATAGTGCCAAGAACCGGACTGGGGCGGACCAACATGACCAACGCTCGAACAGGCGCCAAACCACATAAGGTGCAGCCAATGCAATGAAGAAGTTGTGGGTAATGTGCAGCTTAAAATACACCGGAGAGGTGGCGTCTGCAGGCCAAGGCAAAAGCCCGACTGCAACAGCATAGCTGGCCAGCACACTGACCAAAACACCGAGCGCAAATGCATCCAGAATTTTCCAGCGATCAGAATCTTGTTGAACGGCGGTCGCCAAGACTGGAATCAGCATCAGTCTGAGGTATTTGACCAAATAAAGGTTCGCCGATTGCCAACTGCTGTCAGGCAGCAGTGTGGAAGCCATCAACCAGGCCACCAGCGCCAGAATGGAATACCCCACAGGGCTAAACAGGCAACTGGCAATTGCTTTTCGGTAAGCTTCCTGCCCCAACACCAACACCACAGCCACCAGCAAAAACAAATTAACCGGCGCGGGCTTGATCGGCAAAAAAAAGGCGGACAGCGCCAGCCAGAATGCAGGTCGCCTAAGCAGGTCTGCCTTCACACCCAACCCCAATTCTTCCAGTGCATTTTCAGAAACGCATACGTCACCGGTGCGGTAATCAACCCGGGCAGACCAAACGCGGTTTCGCCCAAAATAATGGCGATCAGCATTTCAGGCACGCTGGCGCTGACCTTGCGGCCAATGATGTAGCCGTTCACGAAGTACTCAAGCTTGTGAATAACAAACAGATACACCAGCGAACCGGCCGCCACCATGGGGCCGAATTTGATGCTGAGTATCAAAATCAGGGTGTTGGACATGATGTTGCCAGCCGCAGGAATCAGGCTGGCCACCGCTGTGAACATCAACAGCAGCTCGCGAAAAGGCAGCACGATGTTAAACGCCGGCATGATGGCAAACAAAAACACAGCGGTGCAGAAGGTGTTCCACAGACTGACGTAGACCTGCGCGCCCATCAGCAGGGTGAAGCATTCCACGTAGTGCTCAAGCGCGCCCAGCCAGGCGGCTGAAAGGGGCTTGCGCTCACCTTGCGACTTCAGCAAGGCGGCCGAGGTGCCCAGAATAAGCGCGAACACCAGTTGCACCGCCACAAAAAAGCTGGCCCCGCCAAAGTTCTTCAAATACCCCGTAAAGTCGCCCGAACTGGCCTTGATCATGCGAAAAAAATCGGCGGGGTTGCCCGGCACTTGCTGCCGCACGGTGTCGGGCAGGCTGCCCGTAATCGAGTTCAGGTTGGCAATGGCCTCGTCGATCAACTGCGGGCCTTGCGACACAATGGTGCGAATCGTGAATTTGACGCCTGAGGTCAAACCCAGACCAATCAAAACCAGAGTGGCCGCCACAATGACGGACGTCAATACGGTGGGCATCCAGGCCAGCATTCGCTGAACCGTCGGGCTGCGCAGGTGGCGCCCCTTGGCCAGGCACAGGGCGGTGATCCAGCGCAGCGTAAACCGCGTTAGCGAATACACGGCCAAGCCCGCAATCAGCCCGGCACCCAGTTTGGCTGACATCATGAACGCCCACACCAGCAGCAACGCTGCCACGGAGGCGTATTCCCAATGCATGGGCGAGGGTGACTGGCGGTTTTGTGTGGTCATAGCTTCGGATTCTATCCCGAAATGCCACCTAAAGTGCCCGGCCACCCCTGCGATAGAAGCGCAACAACGCGAACAAACCCATTAGCCCCAGCGGTGCCAAACCACCGCCGCCGCCACCCCCGCCAGAACCACCGGAGGACGCGCCATCCGCAGTACTCACTGTGGTAGCGGAACCGCTGCTTTGCGCCGGTTGAGTGACCACCGGGGCAGACTGGCCAGAGGGGGTGAAGTTGCGTTCATCAACGCCTGCCGACAGCACCCGAACGGTAGACTCGCCCACCTGGTTGCCATTGGAATCAGTCACTTGCAATTGGTATTCGGCCAGGTTGTTGGTCAATCCCGCCGTGACTTGAAGAATGGGTGACACGGTGCCAACCAGCGTGGTCGGGTTGCCGTAGACCTGGGTCCATTGGTAGGTCAGGCCAGTGTTTGATCCGCTTGCGGAGCTTGAAATGCCGGCATCCAGTGTGGTGCTGTCGCCCGACACCACGCGCGATTGCGGCACATTCGCCACAGGCAACCCCGCCAATGCACGGGCCTGGTTAAGCGCCTGCAAGGGGTTGACGATGCCCGCGCCACAGCTGTTGCTGCCGCAGGAGCAACCACCAACTCCAAACAGGTTGCCAGCCGAGCAGCTTGCCCCCGAGGGATAAGGCAAGGCGGATGTTTTCAACACGTTGATGATTTGATCGACCGACAGGCTTGGGGCGGCCGATTCAATCAAAGTAACCACGGCAGACAACATGGGCGCTGCAAAACTGGTGCCGGCAAACAAGGCTGCGCCGTTTTTCGTGGGGTCTGGTGCGCCGTTGTGGCCGCCGCCCAGAATGCCGGGGTTGTAGGCCGCCACAAACTGCCCCTTGGCGTCACCGGGGGCCATCAGCGTCAAGGCGTTGGTTGTTGTGCCTTGCGCGCTGTAGCTGGCCAAAGCACCATTGCTTTGCACGGCGCCAGCGGCAATCACACCCGGGCAAGACGCTGGAAATTCCACCGGCCCGCCGTTGTTGTTGCCCGCGGCAATGACCACAGCCACTCCGCGCGCGCGGGCGTCACTGATGGCAAGGCGCACGGCAGCTGTTCCCGCGTCTGTGCAATTGGACCCCAGCGTGGCGCTGGTTGCAAAACTCAGATTGATCACATTGGCCGGGTTGGGGTTCACGCCAATGGCTGGGTCCACCCGACCCGAACCCGTGGCCCAATACATGCCATCCACAATGTCGGACGTGGTGGCGGTGCCGCAACGGCCCGAAATACGCACCGGCAGTACCTTGGCATTCCAGTCCATCCCGGCCAGAAATGCGCTGTTGTTGGCTTGGGCCACGGCAACCGAGGCCACCGCCGTGCCGTGAAATGAACTGGTGGTGCTGCCATCTGAACACACAAAGCCAGGAGGTGGCGCATCGCCCGGGTCGGAGGCATCGGGGTCTCTGCCATTGCCGTCGTTCGAGCCAGACGCCGCAACAGGCGCGGTTTCAGGGGTGCCGGTGGGAGGCGTGACCTGACTGACGAAGTCGTAACCGCGCAAGAGGCGGCCGCGCAATTCGGGGTGATCAAACAGCACGCCCGTGTCCAGCACGGCGATGATCTTGCTGGCACTGCCACGGGTCTGCTCCCAAACGGCAGGCATGTTCATGCCGGCATAGGTGCCGTTGCCCATGTAATCGGCTTGATTGCTGCCGTACAAGGGGTCATCGGGTGGGGCAATGGCCACGGGCTTGAATTCAATGTCTGGGCTGGCAAAACCCACACCTGGAATGGCGTTTAGCAGGGCCGACACCGCAGGCTGGGTTGCCAGCGTAGACAGCACCGGCAAACTGTCCAGCTGGACAAGCCAACTGTTGGGTTGCAACAAGGGCCGCACAACGCGGACAGGCACTCCCAAACGCTGAGTGGCGGCGCCCAGCACCTGTTGCACATTGGCCGCTGCGGGTATGTGAATGATCCACCGAGTGGACACTGGCGCTGCGAATGACGATTGCACTACTGAGAAAAACAAACACAGGGCAAAGACGAGACGTCGCACGGATTCTCCCGATCGGCAGATGGATGGTTTGTAGGTATTACTCGTATTGGCCCGCTGTGGATTCAAGGTCGGCCAGAAAATGGGCCTTGCCCGCCCCCGTGGCGCATGGCACACTCGTGCTGTGTTGCAGCATAGGGGCACGGCAATGGCACGCACGTTCAAATGGGTTTTACTGGTGTGGTGTTTGTGGTTTGGGTTGGCGCAGGCCAAAAGCAGTAATGAGGCAGACCAGGCCGCCACCCGGGCAGTGATTCAGGCCCAGCTGGACGCTTTTGCGCAGCACGACGCTGAAAAGGCTTATTCGTATGCCTCTGACGACATCAAGGCCATGTTTCAAAATGCCGTCATCTTTGTCACCATGGTAGAGCGCAACTACCCAGTGGTGTACCACCCGGCGTCGGTGCAGTTCTTGGCGTTCAGCCTGCAGGGCGATGTTGCGCGACACACCCTTCAAATGACCGATCAGGATCAGACCCTGTGGAATGTATACTACGTGCTGACCCGCAATGACAAAGGCCAGTGGAAAATTTCAAGCTGCCAGATTGAAAAAGTACAGGGCGAACTTATTTAAGATTCATGGACACCACGCTGAACCAACCCACTTGCCAGATCACACTGACGGATGCCGCTCAAGAACGCATTCTCGATTTGCGCGACAACATGCACAAACCCGCCATGATTCGCCTGTATGTGCAGGGTGGCGGTTGCTCGGGGTTTGAATACCGGATCGAGATGGTGCGTGAGGTCAGCGACGACGACATTGTGATTGAGGTGAACCCTTACATCACGCTGTATGTTGACCCCTTTAGCGCACCTTACCTGGAGGGCACCACGGTGGACTATGAACAGCACACCCTGAGTGCGCGCTTTGTGTTCAACAACCCCCAGGCCACTTCCACCTGCGGCTGCGGATCGTCGTTTTCGATTGAATAAACCAGCCTGACTTACAGAATTCCGGCGTTTTTGAAGAACTGCTCGATGCTGATGGCGCCGGGCGACTGCTCGGCCTCATTGCTGGAATTCGCGTACAGCTGAATTTCAAGCGCAGCCAGCACATTGAACAGGCGGCTGACACTGATTGAACCAGGGTTCTTTTCAAGTGCGGACACGGTGCGCTGGTCGATGCCCAGCTTGTCGCCCAGTTGCTTTTGGGTCAGGCCAAGTTCACGCCGCCGTAGGCGGATCAGACCGGTCAGGTCGCGAAGGTCAATTTTTTTGAGCGTCATTGTAGGTACATCTCGTTGTACTGCGCATCATTACATCATCACAAATATTACGCAACAATAGGACTCGTTCTGCTTGACATCCTCCCCGCCCTCAGCCTGCGGCTGCCGCTTTTGCGGTAAGGACGGGGATTCCTGCTACCAGAGGGCAATGTCCTGCCCCGGCCAAGAATTGAGCTTCGCCACGCTTGGCTATGTTGATAGCTGCGTTGACGTCACGATCATGATCTGCACCACAGACCATGCAATTCCAATGCCTTATTCCAAGACCTGCTCTACCCTTCGGACTACTGGGGCTTATGCAGCCACAGCACGAGCAGGTCTGGGTGGTGTACGCTTCATTGACTTCTTCAAACACTATGTTTGCCCAACGGCACTTGTATTCCAACATGGTTTTGAGCAACCCCCAGCCTGCATCCGAACTGGACTTGGCCAGTTTGGTTTTGCGCATGGCTGGAGAAGATACGTTGCCAACAAAGATTGCTCCACTTTGTTTGACCAAAGCAGAACTGAACTTATGATGATCGTCCTGTCGGCGATTCGCTATTTTGGCGTGAATGGATTTCACGCGAGCTTTGTTTCTGGCACGCTGCGCAACCCCGAGCTTCTTTTCCAGTTCTTGGTACCGGCGGCCAATCACTTTGTTGCCATTGCTGGCGGTTGCGGCCGCCTTGCAGCCCAGATCAACACCGATCAGTTCTGTGCCTGATTCGATTTTGGATTTTACTTTCACCGTGACATTGAAATACCACCGACCACGGGCATCCTCAGAAAACGAACCGGTGCCCAGTTCATAGCGGGCCAATCCATAGGAGTCCCAAAGGGAGATGAACCTGCCACAGTATTTGATTTGACCGTTGTGGTACTTAATCGCGCTGGATTTAATGGGAATCCACCCCAGGCTTCTGCGAGACCCTCCTGATTTCCTCCATCGCAACTTGGCCTTGCGAAATTGCTTTCTTCGAAGCACATATTCTTCATTGATCGCCTGAACCGTTTGACTGTGCAGAGACAGTCCTTCTTTGGTTGCACCGCAGGTGTATTGAGCCAGATCGTATGCGGAGCAGAACCGGTGTTCGCGTCGCAAGATCTGTTGGCTCAGGTCATTGACGAAATTCCAGCACAAGTTCACCTCTTTACTTTGCGCAAGCAGAAACGACGCATGCTTGTCTTTGATGCGTAGCTTGAGCGTTTTGGTGAAATACTGTTTATCCATACAGTACATCATACAAGAATTCAGGATTCAAAGGAGAAAAATACCCAATTACCTTGCGCCTTATATCCCCACCCTGAAGGACGGGGTTTTACGGCGCATCGGATAAAAAGTGTTCAATCAGCGCTTGCGCACTGCGATGGTGGGGCAAACTGACGTGATTGCTGCCTTTGACGGTGGCCACAAGGGGTTTGACGACAAAATTGGCGAGCAAACGGGCCGTTGAATCGTGAGGCACCACCTCGTCTTGCTCGGCCAGCAACACGAAAGTGGGGCTGTGAATTTGATCCACTTTGTCGGCACTTTTGAACTGGCTGCGCAGCAGCAGAGAGACCGGGGCCAAAGGCACCCGGGCCTTGGCCAGATTGACCAAACTGTCGTAAGGCGTCAACAACACCAGCTTGTGAACGGGCTGACTGGCAGCCAGCTGAACGGCCACACCGGTGCCCAGGCTGCGCCCGATCACCGAGATTTGACCCTTTTTGCACCAAGGCTGATTGCTGACCCAGTTGTAAATGGCGTGCGCATCGGCCACAAGACGTTTTTCATCCGGGCGACCGCCCGATTGGCCGTACCCCCGGTAGTTGAAAAACACCAAAGGCAAATCGCCGAAACCGTCCATCTCGGAGATCAGCCAACGCACGTCTTCACTGCGGCCACCGAAATAAATGGCGCAACCTTGGTTTCCACCTTGAAAGCCAGCTGGCAGGCGCACCCACCCTTCCAGTTCGATGCCCTTGCCAACCGGCAAGCGCACGGGCGTGATTTCCGGGTGCGGAGTTGACGCAAGGGTTTGACCCGTTTCAGAGCACTTGGGGCTGAAGATGTGTTTGGTCTGGCTGAGGTACAAATACGCCCAGTACGCCGCAAACCCCATGGAAGCGGAGTAAGCCACTTTGGGCATCCATTTTTGACGTTGTGGCGAAATGTACTTTTGCATGATGTGACAGCCGGGTGACAGGTCTTGATACTGAGTGTCATTTTACGGTAGCACTGCTGAAACAATGCACCAAAAAGACCAAACAAGCCTATTCAAATCAGGTATTTACAAACTTTTACATTGTGACAAATATTAGACAGTTCATTTAGCAGGGCGAACCTAAAACCAAAGTGAGTACTAAACAGTATTACTGGGTGACACACAGACGTTTACAGGTTCATTGCATGACACTCGCACGCACTTTTAGTACATTCAAATTCGCCACCCTTGGTGTTGTTCTGGCCTTAACGCTTGCAGCCTGTAACTCGGGCAGCAACGACACGGCCAATGCGGCAGGTGGCACGGTGACTGCCTCTCAAACAGGCAATGGCAGTGCCATTACCCCGTCGCAAGCGGCCCAAAACACCACTGAGCCGATGAAAAACATCGGCCATGTGTTTGTGATCGTGTTGGAGAACAAGAATTTCAGCCAGACTTTTGGCGCGAACAGCCCCGCCCCCTACCTGGCCAAAGACCTGGTCAGCATGGGCGCATTTGTGCCGAATTATTATGGTGTGGCCCACAACAGCAACCCCAATTACCTGGCGATGATCAGTGGCCAAGGCCCAAATATCCAAACCCAGGCCGATTGCCAGATTTACTCAGACTTTATTGGCAACCCGACCGCCGTGGACCCCAATGGCCAGGCCTTGGGCCAGGGCTGTGTCTACCCCAGCTTCGTGAAAACCGTGGCCAATCAGCTACAAGACAAAGGCTTGAACTGGAAGGGCTACATGGAAGACATGGGCAAAGACCCCACCCGTGAGGCTGCCACCTGCGGGCACCCAGCCATCAACAGCCGTGACAACACCCAGAGCGCCACGGCCACCGACCAGTACGCCACACGCCACAACCCCTTTGTGTACTTTCACAGCATTATTGATGACCAGGCCAATTGCGACCAGCGCGTGGTGGCGCTGGACAAACTGGAAGGCGACCTGGCCAGTGCCAGCACCACGGCCAACTACAACATGATTGTGCCCAACCTGTGCAACGACGGGCATGACACGGGCTGCGCCAATGGCGACGCCGGCGGCCTGGTGTCGATCAATGACTTTCTGAAGCGCGTGGTGCCGATGATCCTGAATTCACCGGCTTACATGCAAGATGGCCTGTTGATTGTGACGTTCGATGAGGCCGAACTGCAAAGCACACCCACAGCCCCCAGCGCCAGCACATTCACGACCATTGCCAGCGACCTGCAGAATCAGGATTTGCAGGGTGCGCTGAATCAGCTTCCCATTCTGGACAAGGCGGGTGCCTGTTGCGCAAGCACACCCAATGTGTCGCTGAACAGCCCCCTGCCCGGTATTGTGGGCTTTGGTGGCGGGCAGGTGGGTGCCGTCATGCTGAGCCCCTTCATCAAACCGGGCACGGTCAGCAATGTGGCCTACAACCACTACGCCATGTTGAAAAGCATTGAAAACGGCTTCGGGCTGGATTACCTGGGCTTTGCCGCTCAGCCTGGATTGGTGACTTTTGGTGTGGATGTGTTTACCAATTTGAATCCTCCAGAGTCAAAACCGTGAAGCGTCTGTCACGCGACTCCAGCAACTACCTACACGTTGAGATTACCGGGAATCTCTGTGAGCTACCCCTACTACCCAGTGTTTTTGGCTTTTATTGCAAACTCTTTCAAACGCAATTCACGTGCCAACTGGTCATTTTGTGTTTTCAATTTCTCCAAAGTCTCAACTTGCTCCGTCACATCTCGCGCGGTTGCAAATACTTTGCCCCTTTCAGCCACCCTGGCCTTCCATTCCAGCCACAGGTAATTGCCATTTTTACATTGACATCGATTGCGGAAGCATTGGACGCCTACCCCATCTTCCAGCTTCCGGATCTCCTGCCTTGATTTCTCCACGTCATCTGGGTGCACAAAACCAAGCAATGGCTGTGAAATCAGTTCCCTTTCGGACCATCCAAGGGTTCTCACGAAAACGGGATTGACTTGTCTGAGAAAACCCGAATTGTCTGCAATACAAATCAAATCGGGAGATATGTGAAAAAACCCGTTTCTGTCGAAATGACTGCCGGAATCAGGCGTGATCGGTTTGATGACGAGGAACTGGTGGCGGCCCTCTACGCTGAGGTTACCCACACTGACTCGCACCATGAGGTCTTCTTCGTCATATCGCTTAAGTGTCAGAACCAATTCATTTTGCTGGTAATACTCGTCACTTTGGGCCCGGAATTCAAGTAATGCGTCATGGTCCCCCGGGGCAAACCACTGAAGCACTTTTGTGCCGATGACGCGTTGTTCACCGCCGTTGGGATTTAAGCCCAGTAAACGCAAGCCCCTCGGATTCACAAACTCAATGGTGTCTTCGTTGAGTAGTGCAATCGCATTCGGTGTGCGCTCCACAATGCTTCTGAACAGGCGTTCGTCATCGGCAACTTTTGCATGATGCCTTTCAACATCCGAGACCTCACGAAACACCAGAACGCCACCTCTCAACCAGCGGCTTTTTTCAAGAAGCGGTGCTGCCACGTAACTGACCAGATGTCGAGAACCCGAGCGCGAAACAATCCACACTGGTGCCTCGTCTTTCACGATTTCCTTGTGGCTTAGGGCTTCAGTCAGCGGAAAAAGGGGCTCCCGAGAACTGTCCCTTGACATGTAGCCCTGAATACAGAAAATCGCGCTTGATCTTTCACCAATGGATTGGGATTGACTCCAACCCGTCAGTGACTCTGCAACGGGGTTCATTTTGACGACATTGCCGATCTCGTCTGTGATGATTACGGCTTCCCCGAGGATTTGTAACGTGACGCTGAGGTTTTCTTCTTGCTGTTTCAGTGCAGCCTCGGTCAGCAACTGTTGACTCAATCGTTCTTCGAGTTCAATAGTTCTGGCCTGGACTGTCCTTAAAACCGACACGGTTCGGCCCAGGCCGCCAAGCACTGTTACCACAACACCCAATGAGATGAGAATCGATAAAAAACGATACAGCACAAGAATGTCGCTCGATTGCACCAGTTGTGCAGATGCAGTCGATGTCAACTGAAGCTGCCAGGTCTGCCCACCAAACTGAATGGTTTTATCTAGCCCCGATCCGGCGGCTGGGAATTGACCGGCCGCCAACAGTTGAACCGGACGATCTGGCACCGTCAGGTTGGTGATGGCTACTGAAAAATTGTGGGCTTTGGCGGCCTGGACAATCGGCGCCAGCAACACATCGGTATCCAGCAGGGCTACCACGTACCCCCGCAGTCGGGAATTGGTTTGACCGTATGGCCACTCGGCGCTGTCGTAATCCGGCGACTTGAAAACCGGGGCCACGGCTATCAAAGCGCGTCTTTGTGTTCGTCTGGCTTTGTCAATTGGCGCAATGAGTATTTGATCATCGGCGGCCGCTTTATTCATGATCGAACGGCGAGCAGGATCAGAGTAATGATCCATTCCAAGCCCAGTCGTTTCGGCGTGGTTTGAAACACTGTAGTAAACAGGATAGGCTACCTCGTCGGGATCAGCAGGCACCGCCTGGTCCCGATAGGTATAAACCGAGTAGTTTTTGAATGATCGGGCTCGCACGTCTCGGGTGTATGCGGCCAAATTCCTTTGGGTAACCTGTGGGGCCCAATCGAGCGAAATGACTGCCTGGTAATTGGCTACAAAACGGGCGAACTGATTGAACTCGATCTCTGACACATCTTTGCTTGCATAGATGTAATATCGCATGGCATCTATGGCATTCAGCGAAGAAGGGATGGATTCAAATTTTTCGCTGGCCAGTTGGTCCATTGCTAAAAGCTGATTGCGCTGGATGCGCGAGGATTCCAGCCGGACCAAGGAGTAAGCACCAAGCGCCAACAACAGAACCAAAGCGCCGAGGACGACCAGCGCGCGGTTGGTGTCCTGACGACCTGCAAGCTTGATATGGGCGCTTCGATTCAAGATAAGTACTATCGGAGAGAAAAGCAAAACGCCCTGCGCATTTGCAAGCCACCAGCTTGTAAAAAGAAACCAAACAGGTTGTGCGGTGTTGCCTAAAAGCAGCCTTTCTCCAACCGCACAGATTGCAGCAGGTACGATGCTGGCACAAAGACCTACTTTGACCAACCAGACCAGGATATCCTGATCTGTCCTTTTGTTAAGTCGCTTCAAAAAACTCCGGCTGAGCCACTTTCCCAGCAAACCCAGGACCACCATCGACGTGAGCAGCAACATTCCGAAAAACAACCCATGCAACGAGGGCATTACCATCAGGGGGGCCAGCAGAACCCCAGCGAGCAGGGCCCCCCAGGCCGGTCGACCCAAAGAAACGCTCAGGCCAATGGCCACTGCAAATCCAGCAGGTGGCCAGATGTACACTACACCAGCGCTTGGTACAGCAAGCCACAGAGCGAGCACAGCAGGCAAAAACACCCCTGCCATGATCGTCAAAAACTTCAAAAAATTGTTATGCTGCACCTGAACCCTCTTTGTGACAATTCACACTTGTTTACGTTTCATGATAATTTATACCAGTCGAATGAGTCAGCAAATCAAAGGGATGAACAACAGCCTGTTTGCGCTTTTGGATATGGTTTACGGTCAACTTTATGTCACTTTATAATTTGATTTACGTGAGCACTGCCGCCGCCGATCTGAATCAGTTCGATCTCGCCGAAATTGCAATTCAGTCTTCTACCAACAACCAGAAAGTGGATGTGACCGGCATGCTTTTATATGCCAAAGGCTCTTTTATTCAGGTGCTGGAAGGGCCGCGGGATATGGTCTTGGAGAGATTTGCAATCATAGCCACGGACCCTCGACACGGTAATATTCAGCACATACTTGATGGCCCGCTGCATAAACGACACTTTTCAAACTGGTCCATGGGTTTTCGACACGTCCAGCCACCCGTGAACTGGCGTTCTGCCGAAAGCGATTATTTTTGGCTAACCCAAAAAGGGTTCGATGCAGCCCTCTTCCAGACCAAACCCGGCTTGGCGATGCAGTTATTGCTTGATTACTCCCGAAAATAGTTGGTGGGCTGCATGTTGTGCTAATCCTGAATTTAGGTTACCCTTCGGCGATGAAAAGATTGCTTCTTGTTCTGGTTTGCTTGGCCATACAGTGTCAGTCGCTTGTTTACGCGACCGGTACCGCGTTGCCATGCCCGATGCAGGAACACACCCGCTTTTCCCATTGCGACATGGACTCCAAACAGGCAAGCACCGCTTGCAAAACCTGTTGCAAACACCCCGTAAACTGCGAAAGCAGTGCCAATTTGGCAGTCAATCCATTCAAAACCCTGCTGCCGCTTGGCGCCGCCCGCAATCTGCTGGTGGCCCATGTGGAAAGCGCCCCGCGCAATACCTTGCTGCGCGATGTGTGGCGACCTCCGTTGCTGGCCTGAAACGCCATTGATCCGCACCCACGTGGTGCGGCTTGTTTCAACACGCCAATTCAAACGGATTTACCATGCAATCAATTGCAATCGCGCTTGCGCGTGGCTTGCTGGTTTGCGCAGCCACAACGGCCTTGGCAAGCCTTGCCACGGCAGAGCCGCAAAGCCAACTCACGCTAAAGGCGGCGCTGGACGCAGCCGAACAATACAGCCTTGCGCTGAAGGCAGAAGAATCTGCCGCAGAAGCCGCAAAAAGCAGGGCCGACCTGGCGGGTCAATTGCCCGACCCAACACTCAAACTCTCGATTGACAACTTGCCGGTCGACGGCCCGATGCAATACAGCGCGGCCCAAGACTTCATGACCATGCGGTCGGTCGGCATGTCACAAACCTGGGTCAAAGGCAGCAAGCGCGCAGCCGCTACCAGCGCCTTCAACCGTGATGAAGATGTGGCCAAGGCAAGGCGATTGATGACCTTGACGGAGCTGCGACAGGCCACGGCGAGCGCTTGGTTCAAAAGCCATTTCTCGGCGCAGCGGGTGGAATGGATGAACCGGCTGCACGCTGAAATTACCCGCCAAATACAGGCTGAATCCGCCCAGTACAGGGCAGATCGGGGCACTGCCAACAAGGTGCTGACCTTGCAAAACGCGCTGGCCAGGCTGGAGGCAAGAACCATTGCCGCACAAACACAGCTGGAAGAAGACAATCTCGAGCTGAAACGGTGGACCGGCCAAAGCCTGCCTGCAAACCCGGCTGACGAACCCGACCTTGCCAAAACCCGCTTTAAGCTGGATCACCTGGCACAACACATTGACAAACACCCCGACATCGCCTTGATGAATGCACTGGAACAAAAGGCCAGGGCCGAGGTGGTGACCGCGGAGGAAGACAAGTCGGCCGATGTCAGTTATTCAGTGATGTACAGCCTGCGAGGGCCGGCTTACTCCAACATGCTGTCCTTCGGGGTCTCGGTCCCCCTGCAGATTGACCCTGAAAACCGGCAAGACAAGCTTGTACAGGCGCGTGAGGCACTGGCCAGAAAAGCCGAAAGGCAACGCATGGAGGCCACGCGTGAACACCTTGCGCAAACCGAGCAGTGGTGGGCGCAATGGCAAGGCGACTTGAAGCAACTCGCCGTATTCGATGAAAAAGTACTCCCCCTGAGCAAGCAGGATGTTGAGCTGACGATGGCGGCCTACCGGGCCGGCCATTCCAGCTTGAATGACGTGCTGGACGCGCGCAGTCGTGAACTGCAAGCGCAACTGGATCGACTGCAACTTGCACAGGAAACGGCTTTGCAATGGCTGAAGCTTGAATATCTGCTGCCCGAGGACACCAACCCATGAAACAGAAAACCATTTTGACAGCCCTGCTGGCAGCCGGCCTGCTGGCAGGCACCGGCTTCGGCTTTTACGAGTTCGGCATGCATCAGGGTATGAACATGACGGCCGCGGGGGGGTCACCCGCAACATCCGGTCAGACCAATCCCAAAGACCCGTCCACTTGGGGCATTCCAGAGGGCGAAGCGGCCACCCGCCGCCACATTCAGGAAGGCCTGAAGGCTGGCGACACCGACCCGGTGACCGGGCAGAAAATTCTGTACTACCACGACCCCATGGTGCCGGGCAAAAACTTTGACAGCCCCGGTAAATCGCCCTTCATGGACATGATGCTGGTGCCCGCCTACGGGGGTGGCAGCAGCGACACTGGCACAGTGACCATCAGCCCGCGCATCGAACAAAACCTGGGCATGCGCACGGCGTTGGTTCAGGCGGGCCGACTTGAAAGCAAGGTCAGCACAGTGGGTGCCATCGCCTGGAATGAACGTGAACTGACCACCCTGCAGGCCAGGGCCAGCGGCTACGTGGAAAAGCTGTACGTAAAAGCCACCCTCGACCCGGTGCGCAAAGGGCAAGCGCTGCTTGACCTGTATGTGCCCGACTGGGTGGCCGTGCAAGAAGATTACTTGACCTTGCAGCACATGCAAGGCGACAACCTGGCCACATTGCGCGAGGCTGCGCTGGCCCGCATGCGGCAGGCCGGCATGGACGATCAGCAGATTGCACAGGTTAAAAAAGCAGGCAAGGTGCAGGCGCGTGTCACCGTGTATTCACCGCAAAATGGTGTGATCACCGAGCTGAACGCCCGTGAGGGCATGACCGTAATGCCCGGCAGCAACTTGATGCAACTCAACGGGCTGGACAAAGTGTGGTCTTACGCCGAGGTGCCTGAAAACCAGGCCCCGCTATTACGCGTGGGGCAAACGGTTGCGGCCACCACCCCTGCGCTGCCCGGGCAAACCTTCACCGGCAAGGTGCAGGCCATTCTGCCCCAGGTGGACGCCAAAACCCGAACCCTGAAAGCCAGGCTTGAACTGGACAACACGGCACACACACTGGTGCCCGGCATGTTTGTGAACATGACCTTTGCCGACCAGCAGGGGCACGAAGCCCTGTTGGTGCCCACCCAGGCCTTGATTCAGACTGGCCAACGCACGCTGGTGATGGTGGCGGAACAACAAGGGCAATACAGGCCGGTGGAAGTGACAACCGGCGAAAGCACGGCAGACAAAACCGAAATTCTGGCTGGTTTGAAGGCAGGCCAACAGGTGGTGGTGTCAGGCCAGTTTCTGCTTGACTCAGAGGCCAGCCTGAAAGGCCTTGAGGCCCGCTTGCCAGTGCCCAATCCAGCCCCCGGAGGCACACCATGATTGCACGCTTCATTCGCTGGTCGATTGCCAACCGCTTTCTGGTGCTGCTGGCCACCGTGATGGTCACGGCTTGGGGGGTTGTTTCACTGCTGCGTACACCGCTGGATGCCCTGCCAGACCTGTCGGATGTGCAGGTCATCATTCGAACCACCTGGCCAGGCCAGGCGCCACAACTGGTTGAAAACCAGGTGACTTACCCCCTGACCACAACCATGCTGGCTGTGCCGGGTGCCAAGGTGGTGCGGGGCTATTCGTTTTTTGGCGACAGCTATGTGTATGTGCTGTTTGAAGATGGCACCGACCTGTACTGGGCGCGTTCACGCGTGCTGGAATACCTGAACCAGGCGCAGTCCAGGCTACCGCCTGGCGCCCAGTCGGCATTGGGGCCCGACGCAACCGGGGTCGGCTGGATTTACGAGTATGCACTGGTGGACAAAACGGGCCAACAGGACATCTCGCAATTGCGTGCCCTGCAAGACTGGTTTTTGCGGTTCGAGCTGAAAACAGTGCCCGATGTAGCCGAAGTGGCCAGCGTCGGCGGTTTGGTGCGCCAATACCAGGTGGTGCTGAACCCCGACAAGCTGGCGGCGTTTCGCATCACCCAAAACCAAGTGATTGACGCCATCGGCAAAGCCAATCAGGAGGCGGGCGGATCGGTGCTGGAGATGGGTGAGGCCGAATACATGGTGCGCGCCAGTGGTTATTTGAAGACGCTTGCGGACTTTCAGAACATTCCGCTGTACACCACACCCGCCGGGGTGTCGGTCAAGCTGGGCGACGTCGCCACCATTCAGGTCGGCCCCGAAATGCGGCGTGGCATTGGTGAGTTGAATGGACAGGGCGAAGCAGTGGGCGGGGTGGTGATCATGCGCAGCGGCAAAAATGCCCTGCAAACGATTGCTGCCGTGAAGCACAAGCTGGACGAACTGAAAAAAAGCCTGCCTGCGGGCGTTGAGGTGGTGCCGGTGTACGACCGGTCCGGCTTGATTCAGCGGTCCATCGACAACCTCAGTCACAAGCTGCTTGAGGAATTCATCGTGGTGGCGCTGGTGTGCGCGCTGTTTCTGTTCCATCTGCGCTCGGCACTGGTGGCCATTGTGTCTTTGCCGATCGGCATTCTGGCGGCCTTCATCGTGATGCATTACCAAGGCGTGAATGCCAACATCATGTCGCTGGGGGGCCTGGCCATTGCGGTGGGGGCAATGGTGGACGCCGCCATTGTCATGATTGAAAACGCCCACAAACACCTGGAGGCCTGGGCCCACGACAACCCGGGCGGCAAACTACAAGGCGAACAACGCTGGCGGGTCATTGGCGATGCAGCCGCCGAGGTTGGCCCGGCCCTGTTTTTCAGCCTGTTGATCATTACCCTGTCGTTCATCCCGGTGTTTACGCTGCAAGCGCAAGAGGGGCGCATGTTTGCCCCCCTTGCCTTCACCAAAACCTATTCCATGGCTGCGGCAGCAGGTTTGGCGATCAGCCTCATTCCGGTGCTGATGGGTTATCTGATTCGGGGCAAAATACCGGGAGAACAGCAAAACCCCCTGAACCGGTTTTTGATAAGGGTGTATCGCCCACTGCTGCTGGCCGTGCTGAAGCGCCCCAAAACCACGCTTGGGGTTGCGTTGCTTTTGCTGGCCACCAGCCTTTGGCCCCTGCAGCGCATTGGTACAGAGTTCATGCCGCAGTTGAACGAAGGCGATTTGCTGTACATGCCCACCGCCCTGCCCGGCCTTTCCGCCAGCAAGGCGGCTGAATTGTTGCAGCAAACTGACCGACTGATCAAAACCATCCCCGAGGTGGACAGCGTGTATGGCAAAGCCGGGCGGGCCAACACAGCCACCGACCCGGCCCCGCTGGAGATGTTTGAGACCACCATTCAGTTCAAACCGCAAGACCAATGGCGGCCCGGCATGACGATGGACAAGCTGGTGGAAGAGCTGGACAAAACGGTTCGCGTGCCGGGGCTGACCAACATCTGGATTCCACCCATTCGAAACCGGCTGGACATGCTGGCCACCGGCATCAAAAGCCCGGTGGGCATCAAAGTACTGGGCCCCAGCCTGGCCACCATCGACAAGATCAGCGGGCAAATCGAGCAGGTGGTCAAAAAGGTGCCTGGCGTCAGCAGCGCCTTTGCTGAACGACTGACCGGCGGGCGTTACATCGACGTGGACATCGACCGGGCGCGGGCGGCCAGTTACGGCCTGAACATTGCGGATGTGCAGGCCATTGTGTCCTCGGCTGTGGGCGGCATGAACGTGGGCGAAACTGTGGAGGGTTTGCAGCGCTTCCCGATCAATGTGCGCTATCCGCGCGAAATTCGGGATTCACTGGACAAGCTGCAGGCTTTGCCGATCTACAGCCCGTCGGGTCAACAGCTGGTGCTGTCAGACGTGGCAAAAATCCGCGTGACCGACGGCCCACCCATGCTGCGCAGTGAAAACGCGCGGCTTGCCGGGTATGTCTACGTGGACATCCGCGACCGCGACCTGGGCTCGGCGGTGCGCGACATGCAAAGTGCAGTGGCGCAACAGGTGACCTTGCCCGCTGGCTACTCGCTGTCGTGGTCTGGGCAGTTTGAATTTCTGGAGCGGGCCACCGCGCAGCTCAAACTGGTGGTGCCATTCACCCTCATGATCATCTTTGTGCTGCTTTACCTCACCTTCAAGGATTTCGGCGAGGCTTTGCTGATCATGGCAACCCTGCCCTTCGCGCTGACGGGTGGCATCTGGCTGCTGTATCTGCTGGGTTACAACCTGTCGATTGCAGGCGCGGTCGGCTTTATTGCCCTGGCCGGTGTGGCGGCAGAATTTGGCGTCATCATGCTGCTGTACCTCAAGCAAGCCTGGTTCGCCCGTGTGGACCTCGGCAAAACAAGCGATGAAGACCTGCTGGACGCCATTGAGGAAGGGGCCGTGTTGCGGGTTCGCCCCAAAGCCATGACGGTGGCGGTCATTTTGGCGGGCTTGTTCCCGATCATGCTGGGCAGCGGCACGGGCAGCGAGATCATGCAGCGCATTGCCGCGCCTATGGTGGGCGGTATGGTGACAGCCCCCTTGTTGTCGATGTTTTTGATTCCGGCGGCCTATCGCCTCATGCGGCGCAGGCGCTGAGTCAAAAAAACACCCGCGTTTACCCTAGCCTGTGCCAGTGCAATGCGGGTGATACGATAGCCGGCTTGCAATTCTTAAGAAACGGGCGGACGCATCGTGTTGATGTACTTTTTCATATTTGCAGCAGGTTGCTGGGCCGGGCTGCAGAACGCACTGGCGGGTGGCGGTTCATTCGTCACTTTGCCCGTACTGATCTTCAGCGGCCTGACTCCGCTGGCGGCCAACATCACGTCCACCGTGGCACTGTTTCCGGGGCAGGTACTGTCGGGCCTTGCGGGCCGCAAACTGGTGTCCGACGCGGGTGAACTGTCTTTCAAAGCCTTGTTCATCCTCAGCCTGATCGGTGGTGCAGCGGGCGCATTTTTGCTGCTCAACACCCCGGAAACCGTGTTCGCTGACCTGGTGCCCTGGCTGGTGCTGTTTGCAACCGGTGTGTTTACTTGGGGCAACTTTTTCAAGAAACCCGGCGAGGCTCAGGTTCGGTTGGGTGCCTTCAGCACTGGTGTGGCGCAATTTCTGATTGCGGTTTACGGCGGCTATTTTGGCGGCGGCATCGGGTTTTTGATGATTGCCGCACTGACTGTGGCCGGCTTGCCAACCCGCAACGCGGGTGCCACCAAAAACGTGCTGGCCGGGGTCATGAATGCCTCTGCCGTGGTGGTGTTTCTGCGCGCCCCGCAACTGCACATGCTGAGCGCGTTGGCCTTGGGCACAGGTGCCATTCTGGGCGGTTTGGCAGGCGCTTGGGCACTGCACCGCGTCAATGAAAAATGGTTGCGAATCGCCATCGTGATTCTTGGCCTGGCGTTGACTGTCGGCCTGTTCCTGAAGCCCTTCAAATAAGCTGCAAGGCCGCTGCAATTCGGGACCTCAGCCAGCGGTTGGCCTGGTCCTGATCGCTGGAACGGTGCCAATACAGGTGCCATTCCATCAAGGGCAACTCAAAAGGCAATTCGATCAGGCGTGCATCGTAGTCTTGCAGCAAATGTTCAGGGCCGCTCAAGGCCAGATCACTGCGCATGGCGATCAGGGGGGCAACCAGATAATGCTGAACCCGCATCTGGATGTTGCGCTTGTGGCCCAGCTTCAACAACTCAGTGTCCACCACCCCGAGGCCTTTGCGACGGCTTGAAATGTGCAAATGCGCAAGGCCCAGGTATTGCTGCATGGTCATGGTGTCGCCCTTGAACGGGTGATCTTTGCGCAGCATGCACACATATTTCACCGGCAGCAAAGGGCTGTGGCGCAGCTTGGGGTCATTCACCAAAGGGGCGTCAATGGCCAGATCGATCGCACCGGCTTCCAGTTCAGTGGCAAGGTCTCGTCGCGCAGTGAAGTAGCTTTCAATCTGCACGCCTGGGGCCTCTTGCTCCAGCATGGCAGTCAGCCGGGGCAACACCAGGCTTTCTGTCAGGTCATTCATACTGAGGCGAAACACCTTGCGGGCTTGCTGGGGCACAAACAATTCACTTTCCTGCACACTGCTGTCGAGCAGCAGCAAGGCTTCACTGACCCGGCTGTAGATGTTTTCAGCCACGGGGGTGGGCACCATGCCTCGTGAGGTGCTGACAAACAGCTGGTCGTTGAAGGTTTTGCGCATGCGGGCCAGGGCATTGCTGACTGCTGGCTGGGTGATGCACAACACCTCAGCGGCGCGGGTCAGGTTTCGGCGGGTGTAAATGGCTTCAAACACCACAAACAGGTTCAAATCCACCTGGGTTAAACGCATGGTCTCCTCCGGCCAAGTATTCAATCAATGAATACCTTAGCATTCATACAATCAACTTCAATAATAACTGTTCTGCATTTAGCCTGTGGGTTCTTGTTTGAGTACGACACACCTAGACACCATGGCAGAACTGTATCTTGTGCGGCACGGGCAGGCCTCGTTCGGCAGCGACAATTACGACCAGCTTTCCCCACTGGGCCACCAGCAAGCAGTGTGGCTGGGCGACTATTTCAAACAGCGCAACCTGCGATTTGACCGGGTGGTCACCGGCACGCAACTTCGCCACCACCAAACACTGGAAGGCATTGCGCAGGGCATGGGCATCACGGTGGATGCGCAAACCCACCCCGGCTTTAACGAATACGACTTTTACGGTCTTTTTGCCGCGCTGGGCGACGAACACGCCAGCCTGAAAGCCAGCGCCAAAGGCGATCGCAGGGCCTTTTATTCGGCATTGAAACAAGTGCTGAAGCTGTGGATGAACAAACAACTGACAGGCCCTTTGCCAGAGCACTGGGACGACTTTTACAAACGGGTGCAGGATGCCACCACCTTTGCCACGCGCCCGTCGGCCCGCCGGGTGTTGGTCGTCAGCTCGGGCGGCCCGATCGGCACCGTGACGGGCATGGCCCTGCAAGCGCCACCCGAGATGGGGGTCGAGTTGAACCTGCAGATCCGCAACAGCAGCCTGTCGCATTTTTATTTCAACGACACCACGCTGCGTTTGGCCACCTTCAACACGTTGGGGCACCTGGACCACCCCGACAGGCTGAACGCCATCACCTACGGATAAACACGACAAAAAGAGGACGACATGAGCACCGATGTTCAACACCTGAACACTGAAGCATTAACGCCGTACCTGGAGTCCGCCATTGAGGGCTTTCGCGGCCCCTTGAAGGCAACCAAGTTTTCGGGCGGGCAATCGAACCCCACCTTTTTGCTGGAGGCCGCCAGTGGCAAGTACGTGCTGCGCAGGCAACCCCCGGGGCAATTGCTGAAATCGGCCCACGCGGTGGACCGTGAATTTCGAGTGCTGAAAGCGCTGGCCAACACCCCGGTGCCCGTGGCGCGCGCCATCCACCTGTGTGAAAACAAAGACATCATCGGCTCGATGTTTTACATCATGAGCTTCGAGGACGGGCATATTTTCTGGAACCCGGCCTTGCCCGAACTGGAACCCGCCCACCGGGTGGCCTACTTCCAGGAGCTGATTCGCATTCTGGCCGACCTGCACAAGGTGGACGTGAATGCCGTGGGCCTGGGCGATTACGGCAAACCCGGCAACTATTTCGAGCGCCAAATCAACATGTGGACCAGCCAGTACCGCGCAAGCCAGACGGGCGAACTGCCCGCGATGGAGGCCCTGCTGGCCTGGCTACCCGCCCACTGCCCAGCAGACGACGGCAAAGTCAGCCTGGTGCACGGCGACTTCCGGCTGGACAACATCATGTTTGACCAAGGCAGCCCACATGGGCGCGCCGTGCTGGACTGGGAATTGTCGACACTGGGCAACCCGCTGGCAGACTTGGCCTATTTCTGCATGTGCCTTCGATTGCCGGGCAAGGGTTTGATTCCCGGTTTGGCGGGCCTCGACCGGGCCGAGCTGGGCATTCCGGATGAAGACCACATTGTTGCCCTGTATTGCAAACTGCGCGGCATCGATCACATTCCGAACTGGTCCTTTTACCTGGCATTCAGCTTTTTCAGGTTGGCGGCCATTGCACAAGGCGTGCTGAAGCGCGCGCTGGACGGCAATGCCGCCAGCGACAAGGCCATGGCAGTGGGCAAGATGACCGAACCCTTGGCCCAGATGGCCATGAACATTGTGGAAGGAAAAGTCGAATGAAAGCCATTGTGTGCGACGACTACGGCCCCATTGAAAACTTGCGGCTTGCCGATCAAGCCCCACCCGTGCCTGGCAAAGGGCAATTGCGGGTACGCAACCACGCCATTGGCGTGAACTTTCCGGACGGGCTGTTGGTGCAAGGGCTATACCAGGCCCGCCCCGACACGCCGTTTGTACCCGGCTGTGAATTCGCAGGCGTGGTGGAGGCCATTGGCCCCGGCACCACCGGGTTTGAAGTGGGCGACCGGGTGGCCTGTTACACCCCAAACTGTGGGGCCTGGGCTGAACAGGTGGTGCTGTACGCCAATTGCGCCATCCGGATACCCGACAGCATGCCTTTTGCCGACGCCGCCTGCATTTTGTGCGCCCATGGCACAGCGCATCATGCCCTGCGCCAACGCGCCAAACTTCAAGCCGGTGAAACACTGCTGGTGCTGGGCGCAGCCGGGGGCACCGGCCTGGCGGCCGTGCAAATCGGCAAGGCCATGGGTGCCCGGGTAATCGCCGCTTGTTCCAGCGCTGAAAAGCTGGATATTGCCAAAGCCAACGGCACCGATGAGCTGATCAATTACAGCCAGCAAGACCTGAAAACAGCCCTGAAAGAGTTGACTGGCGGCAAGGGCGTGGACGTGGTGTACGACCCGGTGGGTGGCGAGGCCTTTGACGCGGTCACACGCTGCATGGCCCGCAATGGTCGCCTCCTGGTGGTGGGCTTTGCGTCCGGGCAGATTCCAAAATTCCCGGTCAATCTGGCGCTGGTGAAAGAGTACGCCGTGCTGGGCGTGTTCTGGGGCAGCTTTGTGGTGCACGAACCCAAGGTGTTTGCCAGCAACATGACCGAAATGTTCAGCTGGTATGAACAAGGCAAAGTGCGCCTGGTGCTGGACGAGCAACTGCCCTTGGCGCAAGCCGTGCCTGCGCTGCAAAAAGTCATGAATCGACAGGTCAAAGGCAAAGTGGTTTTGCTGCCTTGACCTACACAACAAAGAGGAGACATTGATGAGTACCAAGCTGTTTGATCTGAGCGGAAAAATTGCACTCGTGACCGGCGCAAGCCGTGGCATTGGCGAATCCATTGCACGGCTGTTGGCGGAACAGGGCGCGCACGTGATTGTGTCCAGCCGAAAAATCGACGACTGCCAAACCGTGGCCCATTCCATTTCTGAGGCGGGTGGCAGTGCCGAGGCCTTTGCCTGCCACGTGGGCAACATGGACGACATTGCCGCCATTTTTGCGCACATCAAAAGCAAACACGGCCGGCTCGACATTTTGGTCAACAACGCCGCCGCCAACCCCTACTTCGGCCACATTCTGGACACCGACCTGGCCGCCTACAACAAAACCGTGGAAGTGAACATTCGCGGTTATTTTTTCATGTCGGTCGAAGCAGGCCGCATGATGCGCGCACAGGGTGGCGGTGCCATCGTCAACACAGCCTCGGTGAACGCCCTGCAACCCGGCGAATGGCAAGGCATTTATTCCATCACCAAGGCTGCCGTAGTCAACATGACCAAAGCCTTTGCCAAAGAATGTGGCCAGTTCGGCATCCGCGTCAACGCTCTGCTGCCCGGCCTGACCAAAACCAAGTTTGCAGGTGCCTTGTTCGCCAACGAGAAAATCTGCAACGAATGGATTGCCAAAATTCCGCTCAAGCGCCACGCCATGCCCGACGAAATGGCAGGCACAGTGCTTTACCTGGTGTCTGACGCAGCCAGCTACACCAACGGTGAATGCATCGTGGTCGACGGCGGCCTGACCCTGTGAAGGAGATCACCATGCAGACCGACACTTTCAAAGGCCAAGTGGTCATGATCACGGGTGCAGCCAGTGGTTTCGGCAAGCTGTTGGCCGAGCGCCTTGCCGCAGGCGGCGCAAAGCTGGTGCTGGGCGACCGCAATGTGGCCGGGCTGGATGCGGTGGCCACAGCGTTGACCGAGGGCGGCGCACAAGTGCAGGCCGTGCCCTGTGATGTCACTGTGGAAAGCCAGGTGCAAGCCATGGTGGCCACCGCCGTGCAACATTTCGGGCGGCTGGACATCGGCATCAACAACGCGGGCATGTCCACCCCCATGAAAGCGCTGATCGACACCGAAGAATGGGAATTCAACCTGAATTTTGCCGTCAACGCCAAGGGCGTGTTTTTTGGCATGAAGCACCAAATTCGCCAGATGCTGGCGCAAGGCGGGGGGGCCATCCTGAACGTGGCCTCCATGGCGGGCATTGGGGGCGCACCCAAACTGACGGCCTACTGCGCGGCCAAACACGCCGTGGTCGGCATGACCAAAACCGCAGCGGTGGAGTACGCGCGCAAAAACATTCGTGTGAATGCGGTATGCCCGTTTTACAGCCCCACCCCGTTGGTCACCGAGGGCATTGGCGTGGGCCTGGACTTTCTGGCCGAGGCTTCGCCCATGAAGCGCCTGGGCCAACCTGAAGAAATGGTGGCCGCCATGCTGGGCATCATTTCGCCCGACAACACCTACATGACAGGCCAGGCCATCGCCGTGGACGGCGGTGTGTCTGCTTATTAAAACGCAACGATTTTGAAGAGGGATTGAACATGGATTTCGGATACTCACCCAACGTGGAAGCACTGCGACAACGCGTCAGCCAGTTCATGGACGAGCACATCGTGCCGCGCGTGCGCCAGTACAACGAAGAAACCCGCGCAGGCACTTTTCCGGTCAGCTTCATGGAAGAACTGAAAGCCAGGGCCAAAGCCGAAGGCTTGTGGAACCTGTTTTTGCCGAGCCTGCGTGAGGACGAACCCGGCATGGGCCTGAGCAACCTGGAATACGCCCCGCTGGCAGAAATCATGGGACGCATCGGCTGGGCATCCGAGGTGTTCAACTGCAACGCCCCCGACACCGGCAACATGGAACTGCTGCACATGTTTGCCACGCCCGAGCAGCGAGAACAATGGCTGATGCCCCTGCTGCGCGGCGAAATCCGCTCTGCTTTTTGCATGACCGAGCCCGACGTGGCATCATCAGATGCCACCAATGTGACCACCCTGATTCAGCGTGAGGGCGGCGACTACGTCATCAACGGCCGCAAGTGGTTCATCACCAATTCCGGTCACCCCAACTGCAAAATTTTCATTGTGATGGGCAAAACAGACCCCAACGCCGACACGCACCACCAGCAAAGCATGATCCTTGTGCCCAAAAACACGCCGGGGGTTGAAATTGTGCGCAACCCTAGCGTGCTGAACGCGCAGCACCACGAAGGGCACTGCGAAATCACGTTCACGAACGTCCGCGTGCCCGCCAGCAACCTGCTGGGTGAAGAAGGCAGCGGCTTTGCACTGGCCCAGGCCCGGCTTGGCCCTGGCCGCATTCACCACTGCATGCGGTCCATCGGCGCAGCCGAACTGGCGCTGGAGCTGATGATTGAACGCAGCCAGCAACGCAAAACCTTCGGCAAATTTTTGTACCAACACGGCACCATCGGTGAGTGGATCGCCAAATCACGCATTGAAATTGACCAGGCCCGCTTGCTGGTGCTGAAAACCGCCTGGATGATCGACAACGTGGGCGCCAAAGCCGCCCGCAAGGAAATTTCGATGATCAAGGCACTGGTGCCCACCGTGCACACCACCGTGGTGGACCGGGCCATGCAAGTGTTTGGCGCGATGGGTCTGACCCCCGACACACCACTGGCCGACCACTACACCTGGGGCCGATGCCTGCGCTACGCCGACGGGCCCGACGAGGTGCATTTGCAATCCATTGCCCGCATGGAGATCAAAGCCAGCCAAGCCACCCTTGGCCAGGGTGCGCGGTACCTGACCCCGCCACTGCGTTAAACACAGGCAGCCCGTCATAGGGCTTGTGTTTTTGAATTAGCCAGACTAGACTAAGCCAATATGACACAAGGGCGATTCCATGCAAACCGTTAATATGCTGCAAGCCAAGTCGACACTTTCACGCCTTGTAGAAGCCATCGAACTGGGCCAGGAAAGTGAGATTCTGATTGCACGGAATGGTCGGCCAGTCGCAAAACTTGTGCCCTTGAATGCCTCAGCGAATGCCAAACCAAGATTGGGTGTGGCAAAGGGCAAGTTCGAAGTGCCAGAGTCTATTGATGACCTGAACGACGTTGTGGCTGCTCTGTTTCAAGGGAAGCCGGCTGAATGAACCTGTTGCTGGACACGCATGTGGCACTCTGGGCTATCACCGACAGCCCCAAACTCAGCCAGCAAGCACGGGGCCTGCTTCAATCACCCAGAGCCTCATTGTGGGTAAGCGCCGCCAGCGTCTGGGAAATTTCCATTAAACATGCACTCGGAAAAGGTGGCATGCCCCTTTCAGGCGCAGAAGCCCTGAACTACTTCAGAGAATCTGGCTATGGCCTGCTGTCCATTGAGGCAGAACACGCGGTGGCAGTTGAATCTCTTCCCGCACATCACCAGGATCCATTTGACCGAATCCTGATTGCACAAGCGCTGGTCGAACCCATGCGTCTCATCACACACGATGCCACGGTAGCCCTTTACAGTGACACCATCATTCAAATCTAGGAACCGACGCAGCTGAAATCCATCAAAAACTGCGTCAAGCCTTTCATCAAAAATATTTCATTTTTGTACCCCAAGTGCAACACACGGCGGATTTTCGAATTACTATCGCCGCTGGTAGCCCCTCTTTGACCGAAGCAGCATCCCCTTGCCGGAGCCAAAATGAAAGGCAGTTTTCACAATTTGTTGAAGTTTTTCAGTGTGTTGGCCTTGCTTGCCGCAAGCGCCATGCCTGCGTACGCCGGTGACGACACCGTGGCCGATCGCCAGGCTCCACAAAACATTCTGGTGACTTTTGCCGAACAAATGCTGGGCACGCCCTACAAGCTGGGTGGACACACCTTGGCAGGCATTGATTGTTCGGGCCTGGTGGATCGCTTTTATCGCACCGCCTACCAAATGATTCTGCCCAGAACCGTGAAAGAACTGCGCCAAGAGGGCACCCGCGTCAAGAAAAGCGAACCTGAAATCGGCGATCTGCTGTTTTTCAAGTTCCGCGGCCGTCACGGCCATGTGGGCATTTACGCGGGCAACGGCACCTTTCTGCATGCATCCACCAGCGAAGGCGTGGTGTACTCCAGCCTGACCGACGGATTCTGGAACAAGCGGCTGATCGAAGTTCGACGGGTACCGCCCGAGGGCTCGCCCATGCTGACCAGCACCAGCCTGTCTTTCACCGAGTAAGCCTTACGATTCAACCCAGGCTTTGGCTTGGGGCATCTCCTGCGTGGTGTACACCCGCAAATCTCCCGGAATACCCAGCCTGAACAGTTTGACTGCACCGCGCAGCCAGTCCTGATCGGCCACCACGGCCACCTTTTCCCAGCCGCTGATGTGCCGCAAACCCAAGCGAACGTCATCCCACACAGCGCCGGCCTCAAACCCCTCAAACTCAGGGCTGAAGCAATACATGAAATGGGCCTTGGGCTGAACCAGAAAGAACGCCTCCACCGCCGGAATGACCACACTTTCGTATTCGTCGGCGGTCACCAGGCCTGACACCTTGAAACCCAGCACGTGGTCTGGCAAATCTTCCATCAGTTCAATCATGGTTGCCCCTTGGAGTGGATTGATCTTTCATCCTACACCCTTGTCACCTTGTCGGTAATGGCTTGGAATCAATCCTGTCCAGCGCCTGAAGGTGCGGCTGAAGTTGGAAGGGTCTTCGTAACCCAAAGCGTCGGACACCTGCTCGACCGTCAGCTCCGTCTGCTCCAGCAGCCAGCAGGCACGCTCCACTCGCACGGCATCCACCAGTTGCTTGTAGCTGTGCCCCTCCGCCTTCAGGTGGCGGATCAAGGTCCGCTCAGTCAGGTTTTCCAGATGGGCCATTTCAAGCAAGGTGGGCATGCGCCCTTGCGTGGCCTGCAGGCGTAAGCGAACACGATCAGACAGGCCAGCGCCATGCTCAAGTCGATTCAGTTGCAATTCACAGTCACGAACCAGCCGCTGCAAGGCGTCCGAATCAGAACCAATGCTGGGGCAGCACAGCAAGTCAGGGTCCAAATGCACCACCAGTTGCGCATGGCCAAAGCTGTTGTGGGCAGCAATGCGCGCATATTGATTGGCCCAAGCGGGTTCGTCAAATGGCCATTCAATCCGCAGGCGCGGCGGCAACTCAAGCCCTGTCAATGCCGTCAGCAGTTGTGCCAAGCCCCCAAGTAGCTGGCCATACAAATACTCACGCAGATCACCCAACTTGACCTTTTCGACCAACACCACACACAGCCCCCCGCGATCCTCAATGTGCAGGTCCGCCAGGTTCTGGCGCAACCCGGCAAAGCGTTTGAGCAACAGCATCGCCTGGGGCAAGTCTTTGCTGGCAATCATGGCTGCGCCCAGCATGCCGTGGGCCGAGGCCTGTGTTCTGAACCCCACATCCAGCCCCAACCACGGGCATGCGGTTAAGCCGAGCGCGTGCAGGATCAGCCTGCGCATCTGGTCGAAATTCAAAAACTGATTGCTGTCGTGCAGCGTCTGCCAGTTCAGGCGGGTGCCCGCCAAAATGGTGTCTCGATCAAAGCCCCGCGCTTGCAATTCGGTGCACAGCACGCGGGCGTACACCGGGTGCAAGGCGGGTTGCAGATCCTGAAATGAATCGAGGGCGTTGACGCGCAAGGGGTTTGTCTCCTGAATCTGCGTAGGGTTTGTCAGTTTTTGACGATCTTATGCCAGCTTCTGCGGTGTTGTCCATGCCGACTCGGGCCTATGCTCGAACTTGAGACAACCACTTTGGTAAAAGCCATGAGCACCCCATCCAGCGCATTGCCCACGCAACACTATGTGGACACCAAAAAGCACCTGTGGCTGCTGTCACTGGTGTCACCGTTCGCGGCCCCACTCGGACCCATTCTGTATTTGTTGACGGGCCAAACGCTGTGGTTGTGGCTGTTTCTGGCCTTCTTCTACGTGGGGGTGCCACTGCTGGACGTGGCATTTGGGCAAGACCGCCAAAATCCGCCTGAATCGGCCGTGCCCGCACTGGAAAATGACCCCTATTACCGCTGGATCACCTACTTGCTGGTGCCGGTCATCGCCTTTGGCTTCTTTTTCAATGTGATCTTTCTGGCCACGCACCACCTGGCCCCACTGTATTGGCTGGCCGTGGCCATCACCACCGGTTCACTGCTGGGGTTTGGTCTGAACCTGGGGCATGAAATGGGCCACAAGAAACGCGGGCTTGACCGCTTTTTGGCGCTGCTTACCTTGTCGTTGGGTGGCTACGGCCACTTCTCGATTGAGCACAACCGGGGCCACCACCGCCATGTGGCCACGCCCGAAGACCCGGCCACCTCAAGAATGGGTGAACACATCTACGAATTCATGCTGCGTGAAATTCCTGGCGGCTTCAAGCGGGCCTGGACGCTGGAAACCGAGCGCCTGGCGCGTGCCGCTTTGTCGAAGTGGCATGTCAGCAATGAAATGCTGCAAACCACGGCGATGACCGTCATTCTGTACACGGCGCTGATTGCCCTCTTTGGCTGGCCCATGGTGCCCGTACTGGCCGTGGTTGCCTTTTGGGGCGCGTTTCAGCTGACCAGCGCCAATTACATTGAGCATTACGGCCTGCTTCGTCAAAAACTGCCCAATGGCGAGTACGAACGTTGCGCCCCCCATCACTCCTGGAACAGCAATCACTTGGTGTCCAACCTGATTGTGTTTCAACTGCAGCGCCACTCCGACCACCACGCCAACCCGGCACGCAGCTATCAGTCGCTGCGGGATTTTCCGGACCTGCCCAGCCTGCCGTCGGGTTACTTTGCGATGTTTTTGATCGCTTATGTACCGCCTCTGTGGTTTGCAGTAATGAACCCGCGCTTGGTGAACGCGGTGGGGCATCAGGCCAATCGCATCAACTTCAAGCCGGGCAGTCAATCAAGGCTCAAGGCTCGTTATTCTCTACTTTGATCGCCTGACAACTTCGTCCGTCAAACACGCGCCCAAACGGTCAGCTGCGCAATGCTGTGCTGATACTTGCGGGCGGTTTCGCGAATCACGAAAGGCACATCTTGCGGGCTGCCTAGGGGCACAAATGCTGGGGCCAGCGCCTGGGTCATGCCCTGCAGCATGGTTCGGCTTTGCCCGTCAACCACCACACCGCCCAACCAGTTTTCACGGGGCGTGTATTCATCCAGCAGGGTGTAAGGTGAACTGATAACCAGTAAACCGCCGGGGTTGACCACATCCTGCAACGTGTCCAGAAACGCAGCCGGGTTTGCCACCCGGTCAATCAGGTTGCCGGCAAACACCAAATCAAACTGACCCAGGCCCGCCCTCAGTTGGCAGGCATCGCCCTGTTCAAAACGCACCTTGCGCCCCATGTCGATCAAACCGAGGTCTGACAGGCTGGCTTTGGCTGCATGACCCAACACGCCCTCGTCGTGCAGAAAATAAGGCAGCACAGCGCCTTCCTGCAGCGCGCGTGCTGACTCTACAAATCGGCTGGACAGGTCTATGCCCACCACCGACTCAAACCCTCGCGCTAACTCGAAGGTGCTGCGGCCCACCGCACAGCCCAGGTCCAGCGCGCGCCGCGTTGATCTGCCCTGCATCAAGCCCAGACAAATGTCTGCACAATGCACCGCGTAATTGGGCACCTCAAAATAAGTGGGGCCGTAATGAAATGCCAGGTACTGGTTGACCAGCTCGTCGGTTTCGTAAGGGTTGCTCATGCAGTAAAGTTGCCTGTTTGGTTAAATGGCGCAGGTTCTGAAACCCACAAATACATCATTGCGATCAGGCAGGTAAGCCTGCCTGTATGTGCCGCGAATCAGCAGCGAAGAGGTGGCGCACGATCCACCGCGCACCACTTTGTGATCTCCAAATTGCAAGGTCGACATAAAAGGGTACATGTCCATACAGAACCCGTCATACGGCATGAACTGGTCTGCCGTCCATTCCCACACTGTGCCGATCATTTGCCGACACCCCCAAGGGCTTGCGCCCTCAGGCAGCGCACTCACGGGCAGTCGACCCAGTTGTTTGCGGTCCATGTCCACCTGGTTTGAGTCCATGGTGTTGCCCCACGGAAATAGCCGGAAGGGCCGACCTTCCAGATTGCCCAAAGCGGCGGCCTCCCATTCAAGCTCGGTGGGCAGGCGTCGCCCCGCAAACTTGCAGTAAGCCTGCGCCTCCCAGAATGACACATGGCGAACTGCAAATTCAGGCTGCAGAGGCAGCCAGCGGTCAAAATGTTTTTCCTGCCATTGCCCGTCCACTTGCCGCCAGTAAGCCGGGTTACGGGCCTTGTTTCGATCGCGCCAGCGCAGACCACCCATGCTCCAGAACAGGTCGTTCTGATACCCCCCAGCCAGCACAAAATCCAGAAACTCGGCGTTCGACACCAGCGTGGCCGACACGGAAAAAGGCGCAATCTCTCGGCTAAAACCGGGTTTTTCATTGTCGAAGCTGAACCCCGTGGTCGCAAAATCAGGGGAGTTGGCAGGCATGCCAAACCGGTACACGCCGCCTGGCACCTGCACGTCGCCCAGTTTGCCGTGGTGTGTGGCCTGTGCGGGCATCACAGCACCCGGGGGCGGTGAATACGCGAGGGTCTGACGGCACCAGGTCATCGATTCCAGATGCATGTGCTGATGAAAAATCGCGTATTTGACCAGGTAATGCGCCTGATCTGTCAGCGGCTTGGCCTGAATTCGCGCAGCCACCCGCCGATACACCTCTGAAAAATAGGTCAACGTTTCTTGCTGATCTGGAAACAGCCCCGGCAGCCAACGGTCCTCGTGGGCCAGCTCAAACGAATCCCATATTTCGTCCATCGCGGGGTTGTAGGTGGTGCCACCATCAAGCCACTGCAGCACAAATCGCTCATAAAAAAATGCGGCATGCCCCACTTCCCACAAGGGCGGGTTGATCCCGGGGACGCAAGGAACATTCAATTGCTCGTCAGTCAGGCCCTCCAGCATGCTTAAAACCAGATCATGGGTCTCATTCAGGGTTTTCAGCAAAGTAGCGTAGTCGTTCATGATGCGTCTGGTTGTGAACTGGAATCCGCATTATAGTGTGTGGCGCACAGCGACACGAATAAGGCTTAACCATGAACACCCCCTTGTTAGACACCCAGGCGCTAGAACAGACCCTGCAACAGTTTGCCGATGAACGAGACTGGAACTCCTTTCACTCGCCCAAAAACCTGGCCATGGCATTGACTGGTGAAGTGGGTGAACTCGTGGAACTCTTTCAATGGCTGACCGAGGAAGAATCCACCCAAGTGGCCAACAATCCAGCCACCGCCCGCGCCGTGCGCGACGAGGTGGCGGATGTGCTGCTTTACCTGGTCAGGCTGGCATCGGTGCTGGGCATCGACCTGAATGAGGCAGTTGAGCAAAAAATGAAGAGCAACGCCTTGAAATACCCGGCATGAACGAAGCACCCAAAAACTGGTTCGACCAGGGCGGCCAGCACTACGCCCATTTCCGGCCCGAGTACCCGGCCGAATTGGCCACTTGGCTTGCCGGGCTGGTCCCGGACCTTGACCTTGCTGTGGACGTGGGTTGCGGCACGGGCCAATTCACGACCCTGTTGGCAAAATCGTTCAAACAGGTTTTAGGCATCGACCCCAGTCAAAGCCAGATCGCCCATGCAACGCCCCTGGCCAACGTCAGCTACCTGTGCGCACCCGCTGAGCAACTGCCTGTGGACGACCGTTGCGCCAGCTTGATCACCGCCGCCCAGGCCGCCCATTGGTTCCAGCTGCCCGCGTTTTACGATGAAGTGCGGCGCATTGCCAAACCCGGAGCCGTGCTGGCACTGATCACCTACGGGGTTTTAACGCTCGAGGCGGCCCTCAACGCGCGCTTTCAGCAGTTTTACACCGACGAAATCGGACCCCACTGGCCGCCAGAACGCGCTTTGGTCGACTCCGGTTACGCCACCCTGCCATTTCCTTTTGATGAACAGCAAGCGCCAGCACTCCACATTCAGCATGAATGGACCCTGCCCCAGTTTCTGGGCTATGTGTCCACGTGGTCTGCCATTCGCGCCGCGCGAGAAGCCCAGGGCGACGCCATTCTGACCCGCTTTGCAGACGACCTTGCCCACGCCTGGGGCGACCCATCCACCGTGCGCCCTGTGCGCTGGCCCATCCACCTTCGTCTGGGCACCCTCTAAAAATCAAACCACATGCAGCACCGCCCCCACCACCACGGCATTTTGATGCTGAAACTCACGCTGGTCGCCTTGTTCTGGGGTGGCACCTTTGTCGCTGGTCGAACGGTGTCTCAACACCTGCCCGCCATGACAGCCGCTTTCCTGCGGTATCTGGTGGCGGCCGTGTTTCTGGTGGCCGCCGCTTTCAAAATGGAAGGCGGCCTGCAAAGGCTGACCCGCAGCCAGTTGCTGACCACCGCCGCCATGGGGGCCACCGGCATTGCGCTGTACAACATTTGCTTTTTTGCAGCACTGGCCCACATTCCAGCCGGGCGCACCGCCTTGATCGTCAGCCTGAACCCCATCATGACTGCCCTGCTGGCCAGCGTGGTCTTCAGCGAAAGGCTGGGCAGCAGGCGCTGGACCGGCATTGCACTGGCCCTGTTTGGCGCAGGCATCGTGATCACGCGGGGCGACCTGCTGGGCACCCTGCACGATGTCAGCCAGTCACTGGGGCCCGGTGAACTGCTGATGGTCATGGCCGTGCTGGGCTGGGCCACCTACACGCTGATTTTGCGCAAGGCAGGCCAAACCATGAGCCCAGTGGCCGCCATCACCTGGGCCACGCTGTGGGGCCTGCTGTTCATGGGCGCGGGTGCCGCGCATGAACTGCCCACCATTGCCTGGGCTGAACAACCTTGGGTGGTCTGGGCATGCCTGGTGTACCTGGGCGCAATCGGAACCGTGGTGGCTTTCCTGTGGTTCTATCAGGGTGTACAAATTCTCGGCCCCTCGCGCACAGCTGTGTTCACCAACCTTGTGCCGGTGTTCGGCATTGCCCTGTCGGCACTCATACTGCGCGAGACCATTCTGGTGTCGATGGGGGTGGGTGGTGCCATCACGGCGCTGGGGGTCTATCTGACCAACAAGCCAACCAACAAGCCCTCCACAGGCGCAGGCAAAGTCCGTTAGAATAGAGGGCTACACACCAACACTCGCAGGAAGCATTGCCATGCCCGCATACCGCTCAAAAACCTCCACCGCTGGCCGCAACATGGCGGGTGCACGCTCGCTGTGGCGCGCCACCGGCATGAAAGACGACGACTTCAGCAAGTCCATCATTGCTGTGGCCAACTCCTTCACCCAGTTCGTACCCGGGCACGTGCACCTGAAAGACCTAGGCCAACTTGTGGCCCGTGAAATTGAAGCCGCCGGCGGCGTCGCCAAAGAATTCAACACCATTGCGGTGGACGACGGCATCGCCATGGGTCACGACGGCATGCTGTATTCGCTGCCCAGCCGCGACATCATCGCCGACTCGGTTGAATACATGGCCAACGCCCACTGCGCCGACGCACTGGTGTGCATTTCCAACTGCGACAAAATCACCCCCGGCATGTTGATGGCCGCCATGCGCCTGAACATCCCCGTGATTTTTGTATCCGGCGGCCCCATGGAAGCGGGCAAGGTCAAGCTGGCCAATCCGGAAACCAAAACCGTTCAGTTCAAAAAACTCGACCTGATCGACGCCATGGTCATGGCCGCTGACGACAAGGTCAGCGACGCCGACCTGGCCGAAGTAGAGCGCTCCGCCTGCCCAACCTGTGGCTCATGCTCTGGCATGTTCACCGCCAACTCCATGAACTGTCTGACCGAGGCACTGGGTCTTTCACTGCCCGGCAACGGCACCGTGGTGGCCACCCACGCCGACCGCGAGCAACTGTTCAAAAAAGCCGGCCGGCAAATCGTCGAGCTGTGCAAGCGCTACTACGAACAGGAAGACGAAAGCGTTCTGCCGCGTTCTGTCGGCTTCAAAGCCTTTGAAAACGCCATTGCACTGGACATTGCCATGGGCGGCTCCACCAACACCATTTTGCACCTGCTGGCCGCCGCACAAGAGGCCAACATCAACTTCACCATGGCCGACATCGACCGCATGTCACGCGTGGTGCCCCAGCTGTGCAAAGTAGCGCCCAACACCAACAAATACCACATTGAAGATGTGCACCGCGCTGGCGGCGTGATGGCAATTCTTGGCGAGCTGGACCGCGCCGGCAACCTGCACACCGACGTGCCCACCGTGCACGCCAAAACCATGAAAGACGCACTCGACCAGTGGGACATCGCACGCAACCCCAGCGACGCCGTCAAACACTTCTACATGGCGGGTCCGGGCGGCATTCCCACCCAAGTGGCTTTCAGCCAGAACAGCCGCTGGCCCAGTCTGGATGTGGACCGCGCCGAAGGTTGCATCCGCTCTCTCGAACACGCTTACAGCAAGGAAGGCGGCCTGGCCGTGCTTCACGGCAACATTGCGCTGGACGGCTGTGTGGTCAAAACCGCTGGCGTAGACGACAGCCTGCTGGTGTTTGAAGGCCCGGCCCACGTGGTTGAAAGCCAGGACGAAGCCGTTGAAAACATTCTGAACGACCAGGTCAAGGCTGGCGACATCGTGGTGGTGCGCTATGAAGGCCCCAAAGGTGGCCCCGGCATGCAGGAAATGCTCTACCCCACCAGCTACATCAAATCCAAAGGTTTGGGCAAAGCGTGTGCGCTACTGACAGACGGCCGCTTTTCAGGCGGCACATCGGGCTTGTCAATCGGCCACTGCTCGCCTGAAGCAGCAGCCGGTGGCGCAATCGGTTTGGTCAAAAATGGCGACCGCATCCGCATCGACATTCCCAACCGCAGCATCAACGTACTGGTCGGCGAGGAAGAACTCGCCAAGCGCCGCGCCGAGCAAGACAAGCTGGGCTGGAAGCCAGTCAAGCCACGCCCACGCAAAGTGTCAGCTGCGTTGAAGGCCTACGCCATGCTGGCCACCAGCGCCGACAAGGGTGCAGTGCGCAACCTGGACATGCTGGAAGACTAAAGCCTCGCAACCACCTTGCCCCGCGCGCGGCCACTTTGGCTGCGCGTGTAACTGGGCTTTCAAGCACCTAACCCCGCCTGCTTGAACCAGCGCAAAAGGCGTTGGGCGATGGCGTCCGGCTGCTCGTATTGAATGAAATGCCCAGCGCCAGCCAGCACCTCCAAAGTAAGGCCGTTTGGAAAGGCCCTTGGGCTGGTCACTTCCCACACTGATTCGGGCAGACAGACGTCGTGTTGCCCACGCAAGGCCAGGGTGGGTACATGGATGGTTTTGTTCAGCAGGGCACGTATTTCAAAACCCTGGGGCGTCATTGAGAACATCGAAGTGCGGTAATAGTCCAGCGCCGCCTTCAACACCCCTGGCTTTTCGAAAGTTTGAATCACCGACTGCTGCATGGTTTGCATGCCGGCATAATTCGGGCTCCAGTGTTTCATCAACCAGGCCAAAAAGGCAAAACGCCTGCGGCGAATCAGCCAGTCGGCCAAGCCCCTGAACTGAAAAAACAAAATGTACCAAGCGTGCAGCAAATAAGACGGGCAGCGCACAACCATTTTGGCCCAGCTCATGCCGTAGGGCACGCCCATGGCACACAGACTGAAGTACAGGTTGGGCCGGTGCTCGGCCATCAAACAGGCCACCACACAACCCCAATCGTGCCCCACCAAATGGCAACGCACCTGCCCGGTTTCCTTAAGCAGCACTTCCACCAGCTCGGTCAGCACATCGCGCACATACAAAGCGTTGTGCGTACCGCCCTGGCGTTGGTTGGCCGGGCTGTAACCCGGCAACAGCGGGCACACCACCTGATAACCCTGTGCGGCCAGCGTGGTGGCAATGCTGCGATAACCCTCGTAATTGTCCGGAAAGCCGTGCAGACAGACCACCAGCGGCCCGGTGGTGCCAGCACGCAAGGCCGGAAAGGTCAGGCCTGCGGCCTGAATTGTTGTTTCGATTGCGTCTAAGCCCATGTGTAAATCTTCTTTTAATCAATCGCCTAAGGTTAATATTCGATCATGAATGGTGAAGATTAAAGGGGTGATCATGAAAAGGTGGCTTGTATTTTCACTGGCCCTGCTCGTTAGCGGGTTTGCCTCGGCTCACAACATGGAGCAAGACAACGCCACCTACTTTTCGATGTTGATCGGTGACAGTCGAGACGGCAAAACCTTTCAGACTATGATGGACAAATGGCGATACCTTTGCCCCAAAGACCAGATTTCTGATGAACCCTGTCGAAAGAATGGTCAGGTGGTTTTTGTCATTGAACTTGAGCAATATTCAACAACACCTTTTGAACCCTTAACCAAAGTCGCCACCTGTTATTTAAACTCATCAAAGAACACCACGCTGGAATGGCATTTCAAGACCATGACTTGTCGGGGAGAGGCTGGTAGCGCATTTGGTTCAGTCAAATACATTGCGAAATCTACACCGCCCACTATTTTTGGAGATGTGTACCACTATTTTGAATGTGTTGAAGGTTGTACTGATCACATCGCAAGACGACTTGAATTTAGATTTGTGGACGCTGAGTGCAGGAACGAACTTCATTCAACGCCTGCGTTTCGAATCGTGTCGAAACGACCTCCCGAACTTTTCGGGGGATTAGCACTCTTATTGCAGGAGTGCTAAAATAGCATTGCGAAATTGCTTCTTTACGGAGAATTCAAGCAAACATGACCACCACTGCATTGACACTTTCCCCCACTGCAGCCAGCAGCCGTGCTGTGGCTGTGCGCGACCCTTGGGCCCTGGTGGCCAAAGGTCCACTCGGAAATCTGGATGCCTACATTTCTGCCACGCATCAAATTCCGATGCTGTCGGCGGAAGAAGAACAAGATTTGGCCGAGCGCCTGCAAAAAGACAACGACCTGGAAGCCGCCCGCCGCCTGGTGCTTAGCCACCTGCGTTTGGTGGTGGCCGTGGCGCGCCAGTACCTGGGCTATGGCCTGCCCCACGCCGACCTCATTCAAGAGGGCAACATCGGCCTGATGAAAGCGGTTAAGCGCTACGACCCCACACGCGGCGTGCGTTTGGTCAGCTTTGCCATGCACTGGATCAAGGCCGAAATTCACGAATACATCATCCGCAACTGGCGCATGGTCAAAATGATCACCACCAAGGCGCACCGCAAGCTGTTTTTCAACCTGAACAGCTTCAAGAAGTTCGGTCAAACCCTGTCGCAGGCCCAAATCCGCGAGGTGGCCGACGAACTGAATGTTCGCCCTGAAGACGTGTCTGACATGGAACGCCGCATGGCTGGCCACGAGTTCAGCCTCGACCCCGTCGTCAACGCCGACAGCGAAGAGAGCAGCTACAACCCGGTGCAATACCTGGCCGCTGAGGGTGCTGAACCCTCTGAAGTGATCGACATGTCCAACCAGGAACGCCTGCACACCGAAGGGCTTGAACTGGCTTTGTCCAGCCTGGACGAGCGCAGCCAGCGCATCATCTCCAGCCGCTGGCTGGCGGGTGATCAATCCAAAACCCTGCATGACCTGGCCGCTGAATTGGGTGTGTCTGCTGAACGGGTGCGCCAAATTGAAGTGCAGGCCATGAAAAAAATGAAGCAGGCTCTGTTAAAGTACGAGAACGAAGCGGCCTGACCAAGGCCGTTTGTAGTTATCTTCACTTCAATGGGGCTTTGCAGGGCATGATCGTCGTTCATCATCTGGAACATTCGCGCTCGCAGCGCATTCTGTGGCTGCTTGAAGAACTCGGCCTGCCTTACACCGTGAAGCGCTACAGTCGCGATCCGATTACCTACCTTGCACCACCCGAACTGTTCAAGGTTCATCCACTGGGCAAGTCGCCAGTCATCACCGATGGCGACATCACAGTGGCTGAATCGGGTGCCATTGTTGAATACCTGGTGGACAAAGCGGGGGGCAAACTGCGCCCCGAGGCTGGCACACAAGCCGCTCGCGATTTCACCTACTGGATGCACTTTGCCGAAGGCTCAGCCATGCCCTTTCTGGTCATGACGCTGATTTTCAACAAAATTGAAAACGCGCCGCTGCCACTGCTGCTCAAACCGCTGGTTTTGCCCATTGCACGCGGCATTTCAAAACAAGTTAAAAGCAGCTTCATCGACCCCAACCTGGCGCGCCAATTCAAGTACATCAACGACGTGCTGACGCAAAACGCCTGGTTCTGCGGGGCCGACATGACCGCCGCCGACATCATGATGAGCTTTCCGCTGGAGGCGGCCTGCAGCCGAGCCGAGGCCATCGCCCAGTTCCCGAAAATTCGGGAATTCGTGGACCGAATTCACGCCCGCCCCGCCTACAAGAAGGCGCTGGAAGTGGGTGGCCCCTACGACTACGCCTGAAGGCCAGCGTAAACCATGCAAGCCACCCTGCCCATGCCCGTACAAACCGCCACACTGGCGGCGTGCAACGGCAATGTAAAGCTGGTGCGCAACGGGCAAACGATTGCCTGCGAACCCGGCATGCAACTGCTGCCGGGAGACCGCCTTATTGCAGGCAACAGTGGTCACGCCGAAGTGCAGTTCACGGGCGTAACCGAACACGTGGTGATTGAACACGGCTCAGCCGCCACCATGGCCTTGCAAACCGTGCAACTGGATCAGCCCGCCCAATGGGTGGTCATCGATCTTGAAGGCGCACATGTGTTTATGGAAGACGCCACCCACACCGCTCACACCGCCCACGCCAAGCAACATGCCACTGAGCACGCCAGCCTGCAGGGCCTGGTTGGTGAGCCAGGTGAGCACAGCAGCGCAACCGCCACACCGGCTGACACCAGCAGCCACCACTGGGGCGATGCGCTGCTTGGTTTGGGTGCAGCCGCGTTTGTTGCAGCTGACAGCGGCGGCAGTTCATCTTCAGCCAGCGCCGACCCCACGTTGAGCCCAGCTGGCAACGACGCAGCGGGCAGCAACAGTGCCCAACCGGCCCCTCAGCCAGCTCCACAGCCCGACCCCAGTGGCGGGGTGCCCAGCAATGGCGGAACAAGCAGCGGGGGAAACGCACTGACCGACCTGCTGCACCTTCAGCAAAGCCCGGGTGTCAGCAGCACCGCCAGCCACAACGCAAACCTCAACGACCTGTTGCACAGCCTGTTGGGCCAGCACACACAGGCTTAACACCCAAACGCATTACAGAACGGACCTTCAAACCGTATCAAACCACTCTGAAAAGGCAGAACCGCACTAACCCGGCCTAGACTGATTGCTGCAAACCCCATCTTGATCGCCCCACCCAGGAGACTTCATGTTGGATGAGTTGCCAGCACTCGGATTGGACACTTCAGGCAGACGGCATTTGCCCATGCCACGCACGCCCACACCGGAATCACTGCTTCAAAAAAATCCTTTTTGCAAAGTATTCGGCTTTGCCGCGCCGTCGGGCCTCCACAACGTCAGTGGTCCTTGTTCCCTGGCCTGCGTGCTGGATTACTATCAGATAGGCTGGAGTCACATTCCAAAAGCCAGCGACGGTCACGCGGCCAATGATGATTTCATACTGGAGGTGATGCGCTGGAGCGGCGCGCCAGATTTACTGGGCGGCGTGTGGGGCACCTCACCCGCCAAAATGCTGGAAGGCCTGCAAAAGGCTGAACTTGAGGCTTGCTGGTATGTGGGTGGCACCGAAGAAGACACCCTGGAATTTATCCGACTTGAGCTACTGAATCACAGACCCGTGATTGTATTGCTGGACTACACCCCTCTCACGCATTCCAACAGGCTGGAATGGCAGGTCGTGTTTCAAATGGATGCACATTCGATCTACACGAAGTCATCTGAAGCAAGAAACCACACGCAACAATGGAGCAAAAGCGACTTCGGCAGATTGCTGTGCAACAGCATCCCGGGCTGCAACCGCACGCTGATTACCGCCGCAAAATAAGGGAACTGCCCTGGCTGACCTATTTTCCGTCAATAATCTGCTCGACATCACTGGCGATGTCTTTCACAGGGGTGTTGTAACGCACCAGCAAACGGATGGCCCCGGTTTGATCAAACACGTAGCTTGAAGCGGTGTGGTCCATCAAGTAGTCACCGGGCTTGTCGCCCTGCGGCACCTTGGCTGCATACACCTTCAAACCCGCCAGCAAAGGCTTGAGCTGATCCTCAGAGCCAGTCAGCGCGTCGAAACTGGGGTCAAATTTGGGAACATACTGTTTCAGCAACTCGGGCGTGTCACGCTCAGGGTCGACGGACACAAACAGCACCTTCAGCTTGTCGCCCTTGCTACCCAGCTTTTGCTTCACTTGGGCCCACTCAGCCAGTGTGGTGGGGCACACATCCGGGCAGTGGGTGTAACCGAAGAAAATGGCGACCACCTTGCCTTTGTAACTGGCCAGCGTGCGGGTTTGACCTTCCAGGTCTTTCAGCTCGAACGGGGCCGTCAAAGACGCACCGGTGATGTCAGTGCTGTTGAATTGGGGTTTGGTGTCGCAGCCAGAAAGCCCCAACAGGGCCAACACAAAAGCACCGCCGATGGACGCCCTTTTCAACTGGGTACTGAGCATGCAAAAACCTTTAGAAATAAAAGTAGTGATCGACCAGAAGGGCTGCAAACAGGAAAGACAGATATGCAATCGAAAACGCAAACGCGCGTTTGGCCAGCGCGTCGCTGTAGTTCTTCCAGAGCCGGTAGCCGTAAGCGATGAAAATGGCATTCAGCACCACAGCCGACAACAGGTAAATCAGCCCGCTCATTTTCATGGCGTACGGAATGGCCGTGGTGGCCGCCAGCATGATGGTGTACAAAAACACATGGAACCGGGTGAACTCGGGGCCATGCGTGACCGGCAGCATGGGCAAACCGGCCTTGGCATATTCTTGCGTGCGGTACAGGGCCAATGACCAGAAATGCGGCGGAGTCCACACAAAAATGATCAGGAACAACACCAGCGCCTCTGCAGACACCGAATTGGTGACGGCCGTCCAGCCCAACACCGGCGGCATGGCGCCTGAGGCCCCGCCGATGACGATGTTTTGTGGGGTATTGGGCTTCAGCAGCAGCGTGTAGATGACCGCATAGCCGATAAACGTGGCCACGGTGAGCCACATGGTCAGCGGATTCACAAAGGTGTACAGAATCCACACACCCAAGCCACCCACCAGCGCAGAAAACACCAGCGTTTGCACCGAATTCAGCTCGCCACGCGGCAGCGGCCTTGCACGGGTGCGTGCCATGACGGCGTCAATTTGCTGCTCAACCAGACAATTGAATGCAGCAGCAGCCCCCGCCACCAGCCAGATGCCGAGCGTGCCTGCAACCAGGGCATTGGCCCCGGGCAGGCCCGGCGTGGCCAGAAACATGCCGATGACCGCACAAAATACAATCAGGGCCACAACACGGGGTTTCGTGAGGGTCCAGTACTGCTTGGCGATATGGCTGATTGAATTCACTGCGGTGACGGTAGTTTGCATGGCTTTCAGGCCCGATGTACTTTGCTGGCAACTCGATAGTTTACCAACACCAGGGTGATCAGCAAAAGAGCTGCCCCTCCATTGTGAAGCACGGCAAGCCACAATGGCAAATGCATGACCACATTGCCAATGCCCATCAAGACCTGAAGCGTCAACACGGCCGTCAGCCCCACTGCCAGCAATTGCGTGCCTGCGTTGCGCCACAAGGCCACGATCAGGCTCAGCAGCGCGGCAATGACCACCACCGCACCCATGCGGTGGACCATGTGAATGGCGGTCAGTGAAGCTTGACTCAGCAACTGGCCATCGGCCGTTTCACCCAGGTTGCGCACAATGTGAAAAGCGTGATCAAACTCCATCTGCGGCCACATGCTGCCCTGGCAGGTCGGAAAGTCGGTACAGGCCACTGACGCATAATTGGTGCTGACCCAGCCGCCCAGAATGATCTGGCAAGCCACAGCCACCAAACCGATGCGCGCAAGAATTCGAAGGTGTTTCTGGTCCTGCGGTGGCGCAACCGTTCTAACCGGCGAGGTTTGCCTCAACGAGAGCCACATCAGCAAGGCCAGCGTGGTCAACCCGCCGATCAGGTGCCCCGTCACAATGGCCGGCTTCAATAACTTCGTGACCGTCCACGCCCCAAAAGCCCCTTGCAGGCACACCACACCCACCAGCGAGGTGGCCAACCAGGGCGACTGGTTCAGGGTTTTGCGCTTGATCCATGCGGTTGCAGCAATGGTCAAAATCAGCAGCCCCAAAAACGTGGCGATGTAGCGGTGAATCATTTCCTTCCAGGCCTTGGGCTCGGAAACTGGCCCGTGTGTACCGCCTTGCTCGGCCACAGCCTTGGCAATTTCAGGGGCGGCCAGGTGGGGCGTGAGCTTGCCGTAACAACCCGGCCAATCCGGACACCCCAGCCCAGCGTCCGACAGACGCACGTAAGCGCCCAACATGATCAACCCAAAGGTCAACACGGTGGCAAAAATCACCAGTCGTTTGTAATTCATTGCTACTGCCTCATCTCAAGTTGTGTATCTTGCATCAGCCGATGTTCGACGCCCACAGCAAGCGCGAAATGTCTCGTCTCAGCGGCTCGAACTGCAGGGTTTGATTTTCGGGAAATCTCATCATGACGTGGCCCAGTGGGTCTACGACAAACACGTGGTCATACAGGGTGCCAATTTCGGTGCTGCCCTTGGAACCGACAATGCCTTGCTCAAGCGGCAGCCAGCCTTGCAGGCGTCCAAGACCACTGGTGCGCACAAAATGCACCTCGGGAAACTGCCTTAGCAAGAGCGTGTCCAAGGGGCCATCGTCGGTGACAAAAGCCACCCTTTCAATTCGATCAGCATCTTGCCCTTTGGTTTTTCGGGCCTGACGGAGGTAAAACATGGTTTGCTGACACACTTTGTCGCATTGGCTGCGAATGGTTTGAATCAGCACCCATTTGCCCTTGAGCTGGCTCATCGAGAAGGCGTCGCCATTGATATTGCGAAAAGCCGTTGAACTGGCATCCACCTGCGGCTCGATCAAGGTGCCGTAGTTGTTGAAACGCTGAGGCTTGCTGAACAGGTGCAAATAAGCAGCCGCCAAAATAGGCACGGCACACACCACAAAAACGGCAATCAGGGTTGCTCTGGACTTGTTCACTTCAATCGTTCCTGCTTTTAAATTCCTTAAACACGAAATAGCCGCTGAACAACAGCAACATGGCTGTCATTGCGTACCACTGAATGGCGTACCCACGGTGGCGGGCCACTTGGTCAGGCAGTGAAACCTGATCCATGTAAAAGCCACTGGCAGTGGCCTGCCCAGACGTCTGCATGTCCTGCGCCTCTGGCAGCACCGGCTCCACTGTGGCCACGTAATTGCTGACTGGGCGGCCCAGCCACTCGCCGAATTCGGTTGCATCAAAGTTGGACCACACTTGCCTGCCCTCATCAGTCTCACGGTGGATCTTTTTTGAGCCACCAAGCGTCAAGCCCCACAATTCGGCCGATCGCGCAAAACCAGGCAAAACAGTCACCAGAAGGTCATTGGCGTCTGCCCCGGCAGCTTGCATCGGCAGGGGTGGCGGCATTCTGGGTTGATCCGGATTGCGGGGCAACAAACCCCTGTCCAAAGGCACCACGTAATTCGCACCCTCGGGTTGAAACGCCTGAATCACCTGAACAGCGGGCCGTCCGTCGATCTGCCGGTTGTCGATGTAAACCACGGCATTGAGCACAAAATGCCCCTGCAATTTTAATCGACGATAGGCGAGTTTCTGCAGATCGAGTAACTCTTCCGGGTGATCAATTGCAGGCGCATGCAATCGCTCGGCCTGCTGCTGGTGCAAGGCCGTTTTTTCAGCCGCCCGGCGCACCTGCCAATTGCCCATCGAGAAGGTAACGGCTGCAAGGCCCAGCCCCAGAACCACAGACAACAACAACCTGACTGGTGAGCGTTTCACAACTTCTCCATCCGTGACATACTCATGACACCCTGCATTTTCAAAGACACACTCATGAAGATTTTTGTAGGCGTTGCCCTTTTGATCATTCTGGCAAGCCTTGGTTCAGCCTTTTTCTTTTTGATGAAGGACAAAAGCCGTTCCAGCCGCACAGTGAACGCCCTGACCGTGCGAATTACCCTGTCGATCACCCTGTTTTTGTTTATTTTATTCGCCCATCACATGGGGTGGATTGAGTCGACGGGCCTTCGCTGACACTCAGGCAAAAAAAAAGCCACCGGCTTGCTTAGCCAGTGGCCTTACAGCATACATTCAAATCAGATGGATGCCCGCTGATTACAACCAGTACACCACAATGTACAAGCCCAGCCAAACCACATCCACAAAGTGCCAGTACCACGCAGCCGCCTCAAATGCAAAGTGACTGTCTGGCTTGAAGTGGCCCTTGATACAGCGCAGCATGATGCAAAACAGCATGATGGCGCCGATGGTGACGTGGAAACCGTGAAAGCCGGTCAACATGAAGAAGGTTGAGCCGAAGATGCCGGATGTCAGCTTTAGGTTCAATTCAGTGTAGGCGTGGTGATATTCGTAGGCTTGGCAAATCAGAAAGAGCACACCAAGCAGCACGGTCACGGCCAGGCCAAGAATAACCTTCGGGCGGTGATTGGCAATCAAGGCGTGATGCGCGTAAGTCAGTGTCAAACCCGAGGTCAACAGCAGTGCCGTGTTAATGGTTGGAATGGGCCACGGGCCCATGGTCTCAAACTTTTCAATGGTGCCCGCGGGGCCAGTGTTGGGCCAGGCAGCTGTGAAATCAGGCCACAAGAAGGTTTTGTTGTTCAGGTCGCCGAGCCAGGGCATTGCAATTTCCCGGGCGTAAAACAAGGCACCAAAAAACGCGGCAAAAAACATCACCTCTGAAAAGATGAACCAGCCCATGCTCCAGCGAAACGAGGTGTCCACATTCGCGCTGTACTGGCCGCCTTCGGATTCACCGATCACATGACGGAACCAGCCGATCAACACACTGAACAGAATCAGCAGGCTGAGTGCGAAGGCGTAGGGTGCCCATGAAACGTCATTGACCCAGTTTGAAGCCCCGAGCACGAAAAAGAACATGGCCAACGCCGCCAGGGCGGGCCAGCGCGACAAGGCGGGCACAAAGTAATAAGGTGCATTCGCACGCATGTTGGTTTCTCCTGTTTTTTTATTGCTGTTTGTCTTTTACTTCACAACCCAATGAACCACCAGCACCAGCGTGACTACAAACAATGCCGCTGCCAGCAACCCGACCACAATAACGTGCACCGGGTTTAACTTCTCCATGTCTTTGGTGTGGCTGGCCCCTTTGCGAACGCCAAAAAAAGACCACAGCACTGCGGACACGGTTTGCAGAAAGGTCGACCTGTCGGCCTTCCTGCGTATTGCTTTCTTCAAATCGTCTGTCACAAGCCAGCCCCTCAATCCGCTTTGGCGCTCGGCAAACCCACTTCAAAAAACGTGTAGGACAGCGTGATCGTTTTTACATCTTTTGGCAGATCGGAATCGACCACAAACACAACCGGCAGGGCCTTGACCTCGTTGGCCTTGAAAGGCTGCTGCTTGAAACAGAAACATTCCAGCTTGTGGAAGTGCGCTGCTGCCTTTTTGGGCAGATAACTGGGTATTGCCTGCCCTTCCACGTCGCGGTTGGCCATGTTGTGGATGTCGTACTTGACAGACACCACCTCGCCCGGATGAACAAGGATTGAACGCTTTTCCGGCTTGAACTGCCAGGTACCCCGGTTGTTGGCGTCAAACACCACTTCCACCGTGCGGCTGGTGTCCACCTGGGTGTTGCGCTTGGCCATCGGTTCGGCCTGCGCTTCCTGGCGACTCAACACATTCACACCTGTGACTGCACACACGGCTTTGTAAATGGGCACCAAGCCATAACCAAACCCAAACATGCCCAGCACAATCACAAACAAACGGAACACCATCTGTTTGTGAATGCCGGTCTTTTTGGGCTGTGGCTGAGTCATGGGGTCAAGCGTCTATCAACTGAACAAACCGGGCACCATCATCTTGCGGATCATGATACCCACGAAGAAGGCCACCGCCACACTCAGTAAAATCAACCCGGTGCGACGGTTTTTCTTCTGAATTTCCCTTTTCTGCTCAGGTGTCATTACTTCACCATAGGAGGTTCTTCAAACGTGTGGTGCGGTGCAGGTGAAGGCACTGTCCACTCCAGACCTTCAGCGCCATCCCAGGGCTTGGCTGGCGCGGGCTCGCCTTTCTGACCGGCCCAGGTTTGAAGCACGTTGTACAGGAAGATCAACTGCGACAGGCCAAACCAGAACGCACCTATGGTGGCGATTTCATGGAAATCGGTGAACTGGGTTGCGTAGTCGGCGTAGCGGCGTGGCATACCAGCCAGACCCAAGAAGTGCATCGGGAAGAAAGTCACGTTGAAGCTGATCAGGCTGGACCAGAAATGCAGCTTGCCCAGACCTTCGTTGTACATGCGACCAGACCACTTGGGCAGCCAGAAATAAGAACCAGCGAACAAGGCAAACAGTGAGCCAGCCACCAGCACGTAATGGAAGTGCGCCACCACGTAATAGGTGTCTTGCAGCTGAATGTCCACCGGAGCCACGGCCAGAATCAAGCCGGTGAAGCCGCCCATGGTGAACACGAAGATAAAGCCCACAGCAAACAGCATGGGGGTTTCAAAGGTCATGGAGCCTTTCCACATGGTGGCCAGCCAGTTGAACACCTTCACCCCGGTGGGTACGGCAATCAGCATGGTGGAGTACATGAAGAACAACTGGCCTGTAACTGGCATGCCGGTGGTGAACATGTGGTGCGCCCACACGATGAACGACAGGATCGCAATGGACGAAGTGGCGTACACCATGGAGCTGTAACCAAACAGGGGCTTGCGGGCGAAAGCAGGCACGATGTGGCTGATGATGCCGAAGGCCGGCAAAATCATGATGTACACCTCGGGGTGACCGAAGAACCAGAAAATGTGCTGGTACATCACTGGGTCACCGCCACCAGCGGCGTTGAAGAATGAAGTGCCAAAGTGACGGTCGGTCAGCACCATGGTGATGGCACCGGCCAGAACTGGCATCACAGCGATCAGCAGGTAGGCGGTAATCAGCCAGGTCCACGCAAACATCGGCATTTTCATCAGGGTCATGCCAGGTGCGCGCATGTTCAAAATGGTGGTGATGATGTTGATCGACCCCATAATGGAAGACGCGCCCAGAATGTGCAGCGAGAAAATGGCGGCGTCCATGCCGGGGCCCATCTGGACAGACAAGGGCGCATACAGCGTCCAGCCTGCGGCGGTGGCACCGCCGGGCAGGAAAAACGACGCAGTCAACATGATGGCAGCGGGCACCATCAGCCAGAAGCTGAAGTTGTTCATGCGGGCAAACGCCATGTCTGAACAACCGATCTGCAGCGGAATCATCCAGTTGGCGAAGCCCACGAAGGCGGGCATGATCGCGCCGAACACCATCACCAGGCCGTGCATGGTGGTCAACTGGTTAAAAAATTCCGGGTTGAACAGTTGCAAGCCCGGTTTGAACAGCTCGGCACGCAACATCAGCGCCAGTGTGCCGCCTTCCAGCAGCATCACAAACGCAAAAATCAGGTACATCGTGCCGATGTCTTTGTGGTTGGTGGCAAACAGCCAGCGCCGCCAGCCGTGTGGGGTGTCATGGGCGTGGTCGTGATGGTGACCGTGTGCCAAATCTGCCGCGGTAGTGCTCATGTGTGTCTCCCAAGCAATTTAACGTGCAGCCGTTACAGCACTTGGCTGTACAACCGGGTCTTTACCCTGGCCCGCATTGGTCCAGGCGTTGCGTGTGTAGGTGATGACGGACGCAATTTCAACGTCCGACAACTGCTTCCAAGCTGGCATCTTGCCGTTGCGGCCATTCAACAGAATGTGGATCTGTTCGGCCTCAGGCCCCAGCACAACCTGCGAGCCCACCAGGGCCGGGAATGCGCCAGGAATGCCCTGACCGCTGGCCTGGTGGCAGGCTGCACAATTGGAGTTGAACACCTTTTCTCCACGGGCGACGAGGTCCTCTTTGGTCCACACCTTGGTGGGATCGTCCATTTTGGCCTGCATCTCGGTCAGCTTGGTTTTCACCCAGGCGTCGTATTCAGGTTGCGTTTTGACAATCACGACGATGGGCATGAAGGCGTGCTCTTTGCCACACAGCTCGGAACAGAAGCCCCGGTAGGTGCCGGGCTTGTCGGCCTTGAACCAGGTGTCGCGTACAAAACCGGGAATGGCGTCTTGCTTGACGCCGAAGGCGGGCACAGACCAGCTGTGAATCACGTCGCTGGCGGTGGTCACGATGCGGATTTTCTTGTCAACGGGCACCACCAGAGGCTGGTCCACTTCCATCAGGTAAGCGTCGTCTTTGGGCTTTCCCTGACCGTCGTGGTTGTTGATTTCGTCACGCGGGGTAGACAGGTTTGACAGAAAGCTGATGCCCTCGCCTTCCCCGGCGAGATAATCGTAGCCCCACTTCCACTGGTAACCAGTGGCCTTGATGGTCAGGTCCGCGTTGGACGTGTCTTTCATGGCCACCACTGTTTTGGTGGCGGGTAGGGCCATGCCGATCACGATCAGGAAAGGCACCACCGTCCAGATAATCTCGACTGTTGTACTTTCATGAAAGGTTGCGGGCTTGGCACCTTTTGACTTGCGGTGCGCAAAAATTGAATAAAACATCACGCCGAACACCGCCACAAAAATAACCAGGCAGATGATCAGCATCATGGAATGCAGGTCATAAATTTGGCGTGCAATCTCGGTCACGGGTGGTGCGAGATTCAGCTGAAGAGGCTGAGGCCCCCCTTCTGCCGCGACGGCAACTCCTCCGAAGGTGGTTAACGCTGCGGCCAAGGTAGCTGCCGCACATTGACGTTGACCCAAGGACGTCTTCAACATGGCGATCCTCTATTTAAAATAATTATATTGTTCAACAACGCAACTAGTGCGCCGCCTGAGCCAGTGCCACACGCAATTCCTTGTGCAGCAAAGGTTTGTCCTGCTCGTTGATGAATTTTCCGAGAAAGACCTGCTTGTCTCGCTGACTCAACACCACTGGTGCCTTGTACCTGCCATCGTATCGCACCCGGGCCCACTGAGGCACAAAACGTGTCTCGGTCAACCGGCTTCCCTCTGCCAGAACCAGCCGCAATTCAGTTCGGCTGAGCTCGATCATTTCATAGTCGGCTGCATGGCGCGCGTACAGCAGGAAGGCTGCGCCCACCACGAGCAACTCAAAACCGGCAAAGGGGAGTACTACCCAATAGCCTGCAATCCAAAAACCAAATGCGATCAACAGACTGACAGAACACAAACTGAAATACCACAGCGACAACTGCCCTGGGCTGAGGGAGCAATTTCGTTTGAATACCCAACGAACGACACCTTCAGACCTGACCGCATGGCTCACTGGTACCACCTGTGAATCCATTGAATCTTCCGCAAGCATCCTCTTTACCTCTCAAGGAGCAGTCTTTAGACCCAGCTGAACTCCACGGAAAGTAGAATTCAAACTCGAGAATTATAGGCACAACCCCTCTAGGCAAGCAATACAAAATGCGCTAGGAAATTGCCAAAAAACGTGAACAGGCCTTGTTGAATCAAGACCTTCAAGAGCAACCGAAAGCTAATTCATTCATTTTAATGGCTTTCTTCCGCCAATTGAGCTCAACGGCACGGTCACTTCTTTGGGTGACATATTCTTGCGTACCTTCCAAGCGTGACCATAAACCAACTCCAGGGTGAGGTTCAGACGCCCGTTTTGAGGGTCACGAAGGTCCTCAAGCGTGGCCATGGCAGCCTTGTGGCGCCTTTTACCCAGCAAGCCAGGCCGGGCATTGTGAAGGTAATTGCCAAACAAGGCGCGACAATCCGCCAACAAGGTTTGAGGGGTTTGATAAGTCAGCGTAATGCGCTCCATTTCCATGACTGGATCTGAAAACCCCTGACGCCCGAGCAGATCACCCCAATCGTGCATGTCGGGGAATTGCGGCAGCTCAGCGCCCAACAGGGCGGCGAACGGGGCGAGCTCGCGCAGCGTGTCCGGCCCGAACACCGAGAAAAACAGCCCCCCTTCCGGTTTCAGCGATTCATTCCAGTGTTGCAGGCATTGTTCTGGCTCAGGGTGCGCATGCAGCCACAACGGTGACCACACCATGCCGATGGATTCCGCCGGCACAGGAAAAGCGGCCTGATTGAGCCATTCATGCGACTTGATTTGAGGCTTGCCGGGCTTGTTTCTGAACCGGTTCAACAGCGCCGTCACCGGCGACACCGCCTCGACCTCCAAGGCGACCACCCCTGGTAAGGGGGCCAGCGCAATCATCTCGCGATCCATGAACAGATTGTGCACTGCGGACACGCTGGCAGGGTGTAACCAGCCATGGTGCAACACACCTCCCTCGACCGGGCGCATGATTTGCGCTCGGGCGATCATGCGGGATTCCACTTCCTGAAGAATGAAGGGCTGGGCACGACCTGCACGCCGACCCCATTGCCGGGCCAGTGCGTTGGCGCTGCGCGCCTGCGCCATGAATGCAGATACCATAATGAAACACACTTTGAATACAACCCTTGCATTGTATAGAAGATGCGCACACGGATTGGAGCGTTTGCGCAATGCCCTGCTTCCGGTGCGCTGTCTGGCCTGTAGCTGCAACGTGAGCTGCGTGGGCCATCAAGCTGGCCTGCCCTGCTGCACAACCTGCGCTGACGCTTTATTGGCCAAGCCCCAAGTTCGATGCGTGCAATGCGCCTTGCCGCTGGGCCCACGCCCCCAAGCCTTTGGCTGGACACGATGCCGACACTGCCGGGCCACACCCAATGCAGCCATTGTCAGCGTGGCCTGCCACAATTACGCGACGCCCGCTGACCTTTGGCTGCTGCAGATGAAATACGGGGGGCGGCCTGAATTGGCCAGACTGCTGGGGGCCTGGCTGGCGCTGGCGCTGAAGCAGGCAGGTGACCATGCCCAGCCTGATGTCATCGTGCCGGTGCCCATGCACCCCGACAAACAGCGACAACGCGGCTATAATCAGGCCGAATTGCTGGCCAGGGCTGTGGCCAGACACACCGGCATTGCCCTGAACACCACCTTGCTGCAGCGTGCAAGGCCTTCGGTTTCCAGCCAAAGCCGCAAAGGCCGGCAGGCTCGAATGGCCAAAACGGACAACCCTTTTCGATGCCAAAAAGCCATTCCGGCCGAGCTGCGAATCGGATTGGTGGACGATGTCATAACCACGCAGGCCACCATGCAGGCGTGTGTAGACGCACTGCGCAAGGCGGGTGCCACGCAATTTACTTTAATGGCCGTATGCAGGACCCCAGAATGATTCAAATTGTATTGGTTGAACCGGAGATTCCGCCCAACACTGGCAACATTATTCGCCTGTGCGCCAACACGGGCGCAGCGTTGCATTTGGTGGAACCACTCGGATTTCCGCTGGACGATGCGCGCATGCGCCGCGCCGGCCTGGATTACCATGAATTTGCATCCATTCGCGTGCACGCCAGCTGGGAGACGTTTGTTCAGAACGAGCAACCCGATCCGGCGCGCTGCTTTGCCTTGACCACCAAAGGCACGCAGTCCCCTTACTCGGTCCAGTTTCAGGACCAGGATTACCTGGTGTTTGGCAGCGAAACACGGGGCTTGTCGGATGAGATCAGAGGGTGGTTTTCAGACACCAACAAACTCAGACTGCCCATGCGCCCCGAAAGTCGATCAATGAACCTGTCCAATGCAGTGGCAGTAATGGTCTATGAGGCGTGGCGCCAACTGAATTTCATGGGCGGCATGTGAACGTGACGGGCAATTGGCCCGTCAACTTTCTAGCTTTGATTCCCGCGCCAGAAGGTCTTGAAGAACAGCCTGTATGGATTTGCCATCGTGAACAATGGCAGACACCGCTTCGGTAATCGGCATTTCAATGTTCAGTTTTTGGGCAAGCTGGGTAACGACAGACACGCAGCGCACACCTTCAGCCACCTGGCCCAACTCGGCCAGGATGTCAGACAGGCTTTTGCCCTGGGCCAGCATCAGGCCAACCCGACGGTTGCGCGACAAATCGCCCGTACAGGTCAGAATGAGGTCGCCAAAACCAGACAGACCATTCAGGGTTTCCGATTGCGCACCCAAACTCAGTGCCAACCTTCGGATTTCAGCCATGCCACGGGTAATCAAGGCGGCACGGGCATTCAAACCAAGCCGCAAGCCATCGCAGATGCCAGTGGCCACCGCCATGATGTTTTTGACCGCGCCGCCCACTTCGGCACCGATGATGTCGTCGAGTGCGTAAACCCGCATGCTGGAATGATGTGCAGCCGCCAATATGGCTTGGCGCGTTTTGGGGCAAGCCGAGGCCGCGGTGAGAGCGCAGGGAAGACCCATGGCCACCTCTGCAGCAAATGAAGGCCCGGTAAGCGCACCCCCGTAGGTTTGACCGAGCACCGATTCAACCACCTGGTGCGGCATCAAGCCGGTGTCTGACTCAAAGCCCTTGCACAACCAGACAACCGAGGGCCATTGGTCAATCGGGCAAATGGCCAACAACTGGGTCAAGGTGGATCGAAGGGCACCCATGGGCGTGCCAATGACCCACAGACGCTGATCGGGGTCGGGGTGACTCAGGGCGTGACGGGCGGCCAGTTCGAAATCGGGTTCCACCTGGAGCCCGGACGCCAAGGGAATGCCCTTCAAATACCGGGTGTTTTCACCATGGGACCGGATATCGTCAAGATCGGACGCCCGACGACCCCAAAGCACCACTTGATGACACCGGGCCATGTGCGAGGCAACAGCCGTGCCCCATGCCCCCGCGCCAAACACCGTGATCTTCATCATGCAGCCGCTCAGGCCTGGTTGGCCTGCTCTTGAGCAGCGGCAAGGCGCTGCTGATAAAACTGCTCGAAGTTGATGTCAGACAAATGCACGGGCGGGAAACCGGTGCGGGTAATCAGGTCGGCCACGTTGGCGCGAAGATAGGGGTAAATCATGTTGGGGCAAAGAATGCCCAGCAGCGGGTCGTACTGCTCTTCAGGCACACCGGAAATCTCAAAAATGCCGGCCTGTTTGGCTTCAACCAGAAAAGACACACGGTCTTCCACTTTGGCGGTGACGGTGACGGTCACTTCAGACTCAAACACGGTTTCGCCCAGCCGTTGCGCACCAACGTCAACGGACACTTCGATTTGAGGATTGGATTTTTCCAGAAAGGCCTGGGGTGCGTTTGGCATTTCCAGAGAAGCGTCTTTGAGGTAAACACGCTGCATTTGAAAGACTGCTTCTTGGGCTTGTTCGGACATCTTGTTCCTTCCTGTTGGGTGGGTTTGCTTTTAAAACGGAGTCAGTCGCCCTGACCGTTGAGCAAGGGTAGCAGCTTGCCGGCCTGATCGAGCGCAGCCAGGTCGTCAAAGCCGCCCACATGCACGTCGCCGATGTAAATTTGAGGCACGGTGCGGCGGCCGGTTTTTTCCATCATCTGCTGGCGCACGCCGGGGTCCAGGTCGACATGAATTTTGTCAATGTGCGCCACGCCTCGTTCGGTCAGCAGGCGTTCAGCCCGCATGCAGTAAGGGCACACCGCCGTGGTGTACATGGTCACGGGTTTGCTCATGTCAGGCCGCCTTCGACTTTTTGATGGGCATGCCGGCTTCAACCCAAGCGTTGATACCGCCGTCCAGCACATACACCTCGGTGTAACCGGTGGCCTTCAGCACTGCCGATGCGGCACCGGAACGCTGGCCGGTTTGGCACAAGACCACAATCGGATGCGCCTTGTTCTTGACCAGCGTGGGGGCTTTGTCTTTCAGGTCTTTGATTTCAACGGGCTTGGCGTTGACCACTTGCCCCATTTTCTGGGCCACATCGGGTTCACGCACGTCCAGCAGCACGGCCTTTTTCTGGTTGATCAGCAAAGTGGCCTGCGCCACGGAAATGCGGTTGCCACCTCCACGATTGAGCATGGGCCAAAAAAGCATCATGCCCGAGCCGACAGCCAGAACAATCAGCCAGCTGTTGTGCAAAAGAAATTCTTGTGTCATGTGAGGGCTTTTCAAAAACTGGTTCAATCCACCATTATATCCGCACGTTTCGGGGCTAAAATACGGCATCGCTTATTTATCCTGCCCCGAAGGTGGAGTTTTTATGTACAAACTTGTTCTGATGCGCCACGGCGAAAGCCAGTGGAACCTTGAAAACCGGTTCACAGGCTGGGCCGACGTGGATCTGACTGACAAAGGTCGCGAAGAAGCACGAAAGGCAGGCGAGTTGCTGAAATCGGAAGGATTTTCGTTTGACGTGGCCTACACCTCTGTGCTGAAGCGCGCCATCCGAACCTTGTGGATTGCACTGGACACGATGGATCAGATGTATCTGCCAATCGTTCATTCCTGGCGCCTGAACGAGCGCCATTATGGCGACCTGCAAGGGTTGAACAAGGCAGAGACCGCTGCCAAGTTTGGTGAGGAGCAAGTGCTGATCTGGCGCAGGGCTTATGCAATTGCACCCAACCCCATGAAAGTGGACGACCCCCGTTTTGCCGGCAACGACCCACGGTACAAAAAGCTCAAACCCGAGGAAATTCCTCTGACCGAGTGCCTGAAAGACACCGTGGATCGTGTGATACCGGTCTGGAAAGACGGCATTGCGCCCGCCATCAAGGCTGGCAAGCAGGTGCTGGTGGCTGCGCACGGCAATTCCCTGCGCGCGCTAATCAAGTACCTGGACAACCTCAGCGAAGACGACATTCTCAAGGTCAACATTCCAACAGCCCGTCCGCTGGTGTACGAGCTGGACGCCGAGTTGCGTCCAATCAAGCACTATTACCTGGGCGATCAGGCGGAAATTGAGGCAGCCATGGCGGCAGTGGCCAATCAAGGCAAGGCCAAGTAAGGTCGAATGTCCTTTTTTGCGCGCAAATCATCGGCAGCCCGTGCTGCTGTGCTGTACTCGCTCGCAGTGGCCCTGCTGACGCATGGCCTCGCGGGTGTAGCCGCCATTCGTGACCCCGCGGGGGTCAAGCAAGAGCGCGAGGATGTGCGCAAAAAGCTGCAGGACATCAAGAAGGCGATCACCCAAACCTCGGGTGAGAAACAAAAAGTCAGCAACGCCATCAAGCAGCTGGACAAGCAGCTTGCAAACACGGAAAGTCGACTTGCCCAATTGTCCAAAGACCGAAAGGCTCTTGAGGACGACATTGCCGACCTGAAGACCAAACAAGCTGCGGTGGAAGCTGCGCTGGCGGACACCGAAAAGCGGCTGGCCAGTGTCATTCGTAACCAGTACCGACGCAGCGACATCAACCCCACCCAAGCTTGGCTCGCGGGCCAGTCTGCCAGCCAGGCCGCCCGTGAGGGTTACTGGTATCAACGAATATCCAGCGCCGAAAAGCAGCTGGGCGACACGCAGGCAGCGCAGGCCAGTCAATTGCAGTCCATTCGCGAAGGCATGGAAAAAAAGCGCGAACGGCTGGAAAAAACCATTAAAAGTCAGGACCAAAAACAACGGGAACTGAAATCCCAGAAAGAAGAGCGCCAGCAGCTGGTGGAGGACCTGAGCTCGAAACTGAAGGGCCAGGAACTTGAAAAAAAACGGCTGGAACGAGATGACAAGCGATTGACCGGTGTGATCGCCGACCTGACCCGTGCCATCGAACAAGCCAAGCGCGAGCAGGCCGCGCGCCGCAAACGCGAACAGGAAAACCCGGGCAGCCCACCGTCTGGACGCAAAACGCCCAATCGCGAGGTGGAGTCGCCACCCATACCTGACACTGGTGATTTTGCGAAGCTCAAAGGCCGCTTACAGTTGCCAGTGCAGGGGTCTGTGGTGGGCCGATTTGGTGAAACGCGCTCCAAGGACGGTCAGGGGCCGTCCTGGAAGGGTATATTTATCAAAACCGAGGCTGGTCAACCAGTGCGGGCGGTGGGCTCAGGCAAGGTGGTGTTTGCCGAGTGGCTGCGCGGATTCGGCGAATTGGTCATTATTGACCACGGCGACCAATACCTCAGCGTGTATGGCAACAACTCCAAGCTGTTGAAATCGGCAGGAGATTTAGTCAAGGCGGGAGACACCATTGCAGAAACGGGAAACAGCAGTGGTAATCTTGAAACTGGGTTATATTTTGAGCTTAGGCATCAAGGACAACCCTTCGATCCGATTTCCTGGACCAAAGGTCACTAATTACTATGCATCACAAAGTACGTCAAATCAGTCTGGTTTCAGTTGGCCTGGTGGCCGGCGTGTGCGTCAGCATCGGCATCAGCGCTGTTGCCCAGAAGCAGCCTTCAGATCCGCTTCCGCTGAGTGAACTCCGCGAGTTCACCGAAGTGTACGGCGCGATCAAGAACTTCTATGTGGAACCTGTCACCGATCAGAAGCTGTTTGAGGGTGCCATCAGTGGCATGGTGTCCAACCTGGATCCGCACTCGGCTTACCTGGATCAGGACGCCTTCAAAGAGCTGCGCGTTGGCACGCAAGGTCAATTTGGCGGCCTGGGCATTGAAGTCGGCACTGAAGATGGATTTGTGAAGGTGATTTCTCCGATTGAAGACACACCTGCCCAGCGCGCAGGCGTGAAGGCCGGTGACCTGATCATCAAGATCGACAACAAGCCCACCAAGGGCATGAGCCTGTCAGACGCGGTCAACCTGATGCGTGGCAAACCCAAAACAACCATCAAACTGACGCTGCTGCGGAAATCGGTCGACAAGCCAATCGACGTCACGATCATGCGTGACATCATCAAAGTGCAGTCCGTGAAATTCAAAATGCTGGACGACGGCTACGGTTACGTTCGCATTACCCAATTCCAGGAACACACCGGCGAGTATCTGGCCAAGGCCTTAAACAAGCTTGAAGCTGAAAAGCCAATGAAGGGCATCGTGCTGGACCTGCGCAACAACCCCGGTGGTTTGCTGAATGCCGCGGTGGGTGTGGCGGGCGCGTTCCTGCCCAAAAATGCCCTGGTGGTTTCCACGGACGGCCGAACTGAAGACTCTCATCGCAAGCTGGTGGTGACTCCTTCAGACTACCTGCGCGGCCAGGAAAAAGACTATCTGTCTGATTTGACTGCAGTGGCCAAAAAGCTGCCCATGGTGGTGGTGGTCAACGGCGGTTCCGCCTCAGCCTCTGAAATTGTGTCGGGTGCACTGCAAGACAATGGCCGCGCCAAAATTCTGGGCACACAGACCTTCGGCAAGGGCTCCGTACAAACGATTCTGCCGCTGAACAACAACACGGCCATCAAGCTGACCACGGCCCGTTACTACACGCCTTCTGGCGCCAGCATTCAAGCGCGCGGCATTGTGCCCGACTTCTATGTGGCTGAAACCCCGGAAGGCGACGTTGTGGGGCGCATTCGTGAAGCGGACCTGAGCCACCACCTGAACAATGACAAAGGTGGCCAAGAAACACCCCCGCCCGATGAGCGCAAAGTGGAGCTTGCCCCCGATGCGAAAGACCTCAAGCCAATCCTGTTTGGATCGGCCGACGACTACCAGCTTCAACAGGCCCTGAATTACCTGAAAGGCAAGCCTGTCGCACAAAACAAGCGGCCACCTGAGGAAACCGCGAAGGCCGACAAGAAGAAGTGATGCTGGCATGACGAACCCTGTGCAGCAGGGCGCCCACGCCCTGCGTGACCTCAGCGACGACGAGTTGCTGAGGTATTCCCGGCACATTCTGCTGGACGACATCGGCATTGAGGGTCAATCGCGCATTTCAAATGCCAAGGTGCTGATTGTGGGCGCAGGTGGACTGGGCTGCCCAGTGGGGCTCTACATGGCCGCAGCTGGGGTCGGCGAAATCACCATTGCCGACGACGATGAGGTTGATCTCACCAACCTTCAAAGGCAAGTGCTGCACACCACCGACCGTGTGGGCATGCCAAAAGTAGAGTCGGCCAAAGTGCAGATGCTGGCACTCAACCCCACCATTCGAGTCAATGCCGTTCAGCAGCGCCTGACCGGCAAAGCGCTGTCGGATGCCGTTCAAAACGCAGATTTGGTGCTGGATTGTTGTGACAACTTCAAAACCCGCCATGCGGTGAATGCGGCCTGTGTTGAACACGGCAAACCGCTGGTGTCGGGTGCCGCCATTCGACTGGACGGGCAATTGGCCTGTTTTGATTTGGGCAATTCGGAGGCCCCCTGCTACCACTGCCTGTTTCCAGACGGCCAAGACGTCAGCGAAATCAATTGCGCAACCATGGGCGTGCTCGCCCCGGTGACTGGCGTCATAGGCACCCTTCAAGCCACTGAAGCGCTGAAAATTATTGCGGGTTTTGGTTCACCCTTGTTTGGGGTCCTGCAAATTTACGACGCACGCAACGGCGATTTCACCCGCATGCGAGTGCCCAAAGACCCCGACTGCCCGGTGTGCAACAAGGCGACTAAAAAGCGTGCCGGCGAATCTGGTCAAACTGCCTGATCCGCTTTTTCACGCGCCCAGTGGGCAGCAAGGGCTTAAAGCCCAGGCCAGGGCTGGTGATCCAGGCGGTTTGAATGCCGCGTCGGGAGGCGGCATTCAGGTGCCCGAGGGTGTCATCCACCAACATCAGCCTTCGCGTTTTCAATTGCGCCCGGACATTGGCCCAAAGCCAGTCAGACGGCTTGGGTCGCCATTGGCGGTGTATCTGCATGTCTTCGATGGCCACAATGGCGTGAAAATAGCGATACAAGCCAAGCGCCCTGCACAGGTCAACAGCATAGGCCCTGGGCGCGTTTGTAAAGAGAATGCGAATGCCGTTTAAACGGGCCAGTCTGCGGGGTACGCTGGCGTGGCGGCCACTGATCTGTGGAAAATCCTGAAGCCGATGGGTTTCGGCCAGAAAGTGATGCGGATCAACGCCGTGATGTTTGATCAGCCCGAGCAAGGTGGCGCCATAGCGCATCCAGTACTGGGTGCGCAGCGCACTGGCCTGGGGGGCGGACAGGTCGAGTTGCTCTTCAATGTAACGGGTCATTTGCCGGTTGATTTCAGGCAAAATGAATCTGGATGCGGCGTGCAGAGTGTTGTCGAGATCCAGAAGGTAAACTTGTTTGGGTGTGCCCGCATTGGGACGAAGGTGATACTTGACTTGCAAAATGTTGAATCCGGATGTTGACCACGACGACTTTCACCCCGCATTTGGTGAAGCGATACTTTGCCATTCTGACACTGCAAAGCGATGCGGTCTAGACAATGTCTGCCCTGCGCCCCTGAAAGACAATCTGAGACGACTTTCCCGATTGCTGGGTCAAATTGAAAGCCTGTTACCAGACAGCGCAAGGCTTTGCATCACCAGCGGTTTTCGAAGCACCGCGCTGAACGAAAAGGTAGGCGGGGTCGAGAATTCCCAGCACACGCTGGGCCAAGCCGCCGACATTGCTTGCCCAGCCTATGGCACGCCCTACAGCCTGGCCTGCGCCATTCGAGACTCAGGACTGGAATTTGATCAACTCATCATCGAATTCAACCGGTGGGTGCATGTTTCAGTGCCGTCCGCAGAACAGCCCGCCAGGCGGCAATGCCTGAGCATTTTCAACGCAGATGAAGGTTATCTGGAAGGATTGATTGAACGATGAAGTATTTTGTAACTCTTGCACTGAGCAGTGTGCTGGCTCTGTCCGCAATCCAACAGCCTGTACAGGCGGGTGAACTGAAAACCTGCCGAAACATTGCGGACTATCTGACGGGCGGAACGGCCCGATATTCACTGAGCTACAGCCAGATCCCCGGGCAGATTGCGATCACCACACATGAGTTTGTGGTGTCGGGCAACCAGTACAAGCTCAGCTCCACCTCGAAGGCCACTGGTTTTTTGGCGATGCTGTACTCCGGCACGCTCAACCAGAAAAGCGAGGGGGTCATCGAACCCGGCATTGGTCTCGTACCGATTTATTACAGCGAGCAGCGCGGCAAAAAACCACTTCAAGAAACCGTGATCGACACTGAACACAAACAGGTCGTTTTCAAGAAGAATGGTGAAAAAGCCGCACTGGAAAGCCGCCTGCAAGACCGGCTCAGCATGATCTATGAAATGGTCGCCCTGCTGCGCTGTAAAGGGAAAGTGGACCAAGGCGATGTCATGAAAATGCGCGTCATGACGACCGGCGCCCTGGACACAGAACCCTTCACATTCAAAAAATCAGAAAATCTTGAACTGAACCTGGGCAAAGAGTCCAAAACGGTCAAAACCTACCTGTTTGAACTGGCGCCGCAAGAGGCCGACGACGACACAGTCAGATTGTGGTTTGCGCCTGAGCTGAACTGGACTGCAGCCCAGATTCAAGTTGAAGACCACAAGGGTGCGCAGCTGACCCAAACGCTGGTCGGACTGCAGTAATCAGGGGTTTTGCTTGATGATCCGGAACTGATTGGGATCTGTCTGCTGCTCGGGCAGGGCAATTTTGCTGCGCTGTCCGCTGCGCTCAATCACGGCAAAGGCGGGGTCCACCTGCACCAATTTCCAGCCATTGGCCACTTCCTCGCCCACGGCCACTGACACCGCCGGCTGGCCCTCGATTGAAAGCACAGCTGCCCCCAAACCCTTGCTGTTGGCAAACACGCCGTTGAGGACCAAGGAAGGCGGCGTCAATCCGCCGGTGGTTTCAACGCCGAGCAAACGGGCCTCGGGACTTTGATCCACCTGAAACTTGTCGGACTGCGTAGCCGACATGGCAGGCACAATGCGTGGGGCGGGCACACGAAGCCGCTGCACCGCTGCCACCACGATAACCACAGACAAAGCGTACATGAGCCAAGGCAGCGCCTTTGTGAAGGGGCTTAGTGCGTGTGGATTCATGCTGGGCAAAGCAAGCTTCATGGTGTTGTAAATTGTGGCATCCGGAGCCTGATATTAACCGGTGTCAAGGAATCTGAACACAAAAAATCCTACAATGGGACTTCTCTGTTTTCTGACCTGTTTATGCAAAACCTCAACCACACGCTTTCACTGACACGTCGCCCGCTTCAAAAAGGCCTCACCCTGATCGAGATCATGGTGGTGGTGGTCATCATGGGTATTTTGGCCACGCTGGTGGTCCCCAAATTGATGGGGCGCCCAGACGAGGCGCGCAAAGTGGCGGCGAAGCAAGACATCGCGTCGATCATGCAAGCCCTGAACCTTTACCACCTGGACAACGGACGTTACCCCACCACGGAACAAGGTCTGGATGCGTTGGTGAAGGCACCCACCACGGAACCCGTTCCCAGCAATTACAAGGAAGGGGGTTACCTGTCCAAGTTGCCCAAAGACCCCTGGGGCAACAAATACCAATACCTCAGCCCTGGTTTGAAAGGTGAGGTAGACGTGATGAGCCTGGGGGCGGACGGCAAGCCGGGCGGAGAAGGCGTGAATGCCGACATTGGCTCCTGGCAACTCTAAGAAACCGGGGGTTTCAGCTTACGGGCCAAACGGCTTCAGTCTGCTTGAAATCCTGGTGGTGCTGGTGGTGATGTCGATCGCCGCCGGCCTGATTACCATCCGGGGCACACCCGGTGACAGCCGTTACCTGCAGGCCGAAGGGCAAAAACTTTCTCAAATTCTCCGCATCGCCCAACAACAGGCCCTGTTGAAGTCTCAAGAGATCCGCTTTGTGGCGGGCAGTCAGGGCTATTCGTTTGAAGAATTCAATGGCCTGACCTGGCAACCAGTCACTGAAGAGCCCATGCTTCGCACCCGCGTTTGGGACAACGGGCCGATCAAGGCAACCCTGTTGAATCAGGGCCAGGCTGTGCGGTTTTTGATCATCAGCCCGACACCGGGGCTGATCACCAAAAGTGTTGTTCTTCAGAAAAACAACTCGATCATGGCGCTCACCAGCCAGACCAGTGGGCAGTTTGTACTGGGGCCAGTGCAAAAAGCGGTGCAAAACCGGAGTGGCGCATGAGGCCTCAACGTGGTTTCACACTGATTGAAGCCCTGGTGGCCATGACGATCATCGCAGTGGCTTTAATGGCCTGCCTGAAAGCGGCAGGCAACCTGAATCTGCAACAGGACGATTTGATCAAACGCCAGTACGCACAATGGAGTGCCGACAGCGCGGCCACCTACCTGCGAGTGTCCGGTGTATTTCCGGACGGCCCGAAAGTGCTCCAAACCAACTGCAATCAGGGCCACTTCCGTTTTGTCTGTTCCTTCAACATCAGCACCACGCCGAACCCCAACTTTCGCCGGGTTGAGATCACCGTGCGCGACGCCTTTCAGGGCGACAAGGGCAATCAGCTTGCGCGACTGGTGGTGTTTCTGAGCAGCGCGCCATGAGTTTCAACAAACGACGCGCTGTCGGCTTCACCCTGATCGAGATGCTGATCGCACTGGCCATTGTGGCCATATTGGCGCTCTTGGCCTGGCGGGGCCTTGAAGAGGTGCTTCGGTCTGCACGGCGGGTCAACGAGGTGGACGGCCAGTTGCAAACCACGGCGGCGATTTTTTCGCAGTTCAAAACGGATCTTTCACACGCGGAGTTGTCGGATCAAAGACGCTACTTTCCGAACGACGCAGTTCAAGTGGATCAAACCGGCCTGACCCTGCTGGTGACGCAACGCCCCGCCGAAAAACCGGCCTATCAAGAACGCATTCAATGGACCTTGAACAATGGCGCACTGATCCGCACCAGTCAGGTTCAAAATCAAACCGACCCAGCCCCCACCGTGCAAAGCGCACCCATTGCCATGAAGGGAATGGCGATTCGGTTCTGGCTGGAGCCCGGTGGCTGGAGCGCACTGACTTCCTTTGGCCAGAATGCCGACCTTGGCGGTTTTCAGGTGGACTTTCAAGGCGTGGCAAACACGCTGGAGTTGAGCACCACCCAGGTTGGCAGCGGCAGCAATGCACCTGCGGCCCCCACTGGCCCGGATACACAAAGTCAGCCGCTGATTCGCGCCGTGGAAGTGACGCTGACCCAGCCCAACGCTCAGGCTGTTCGGCAGTTGTTCATCACAGGAACGATTCAATGAAACAACGTGGCGCCGCCGTCATCATGGCCCTGTTCATTGTCGTGTTGTGCACGCTCGCAATCAGCCCGCTGATCTGGAACCTGTTTGCCACCGCCAAAACCGTGAGTGTGTCTGCCGCCCGAGACCAAACGCTGGAAGTCACCCAAAGTGCAGTGGACTGGGCGCGGGTGATTTTGCGTGAAGACGCGCGCGTGTCCGCCACCGACAACCTGACCGAGCCGTGGGCAGTGCCTCTGGCAGAAAGCCGTTTAAGCGAAGGCTTGATGCGGCCCAACGAATCGAGCAGCAACCTGACGGACAAAGAAGCGGTGGTGACCGGGCGGATTGAAGACGCACAGGGGCGGTTTAACTTGCGCAACCTGGGACTGGACAACAGCAATAGGGCGGTTTGGCTGCTGGCCTTTGCCAAACTCTGCGACCTGCTGGGTGTCAGTGGGGCCCAACAGAAAGCCCTGGTGGACACCTTGGGGGCAATGTATCCACCGGCACCTGCCAGCCCCCCCGACAAACAGGTCAGCCAGAACCAGGTGCGCCTGCTGCCCGCCAAGCGATGGCAAGAGTTTGACAACAACGATGGCGTGGATGAAAACACCTGGTCACAACTCAGGCCCTATGTGGTCATTCTGCCCGACATCACCCCGTTGAATGCCAACACCGCCAGCGCAGAGCTGTTGTATGCTTGCATTGAAAAATTGGGGTTTCCGGATGCCCAGCAGGTGGTCGCCCGCCGGGAACGGGTACCCTTCAAAGACTTGTCTGACTTGCGTGCAGCCCTAAACCCGGACATCGAAATCCAAAGCAGCATGCTTGGTGTAAAAAGTGATTATTTTCTGGTGGAAGGAAGCGCCCGAATCGATGAGGCCCTGGTGCGAACCCAAGCCTTGCTGGAAAGGAAGAACCAGCGCGTGTATGTCATGTGGAGACAGTAATTGAGCAGCTCGCAGCCTTTGGTCATCGCCTGGTGGCCCACCGCCTACGAACAGAAAGACGCTGAAGACCAGGGCCGAAGCCTGATGATCCGCTACGAGGTGCACTCGCGCCTTGGACAAAAGCTGCACGGTGGCGTAGAACCTGCCCATAGACTGCCCAAAGACATGCCGGTTTTGGTGCTGCTTGCCCCCACCGATGTGGGCTTGTTTGCCATTGAAACACCCCGGATCTCGGGGCGAAAATTGAAAGACGCCCTGCCCTTTCTGGTTGAACCTTTCATCTTGAATGAGCCCGAAGAAAACCTGGTCTCAATCTGGCCCAAATACCTTCGCGGTGACGAACCCAGGCAATTGGCCAGCGTGCTTGAAAAGCGACGTGCGCGCGAGGTGCTGGATTCCTGCACGAAGCTGGGCCTGAAACTTGTGGGGCTGAGTTGCGAGAGCTTGCGCAAACCCACGGTCGAAGGTCTGACAGCCTGGCTGTCGGGCGATTTTGTGTTGATTACAGACGCACAGGCGTCGCCTTTGATTGCCACCAAAGGGCAACTTTCGCTGATTAAAGCCAAGCTTGGTCAAGACACCAACCTTCTGGTCAGCGAACACGACGCCCACTGGTTCATTGAACATCTCGGGCCAAACCGGGTAAAAAGCGAAGGTGCTGGCGTTACCAGCCCTTTGATCAGCCTGATGGAATCCCTTCTCACCACACCGGAAGACCTGCGAAAACTGGGATTTCGGGGCCAAAGCTCCATTGAATCCCCCTGGAAGGCCATTCAAAAGCCGTTTTTGGTGTTGGCCACATGCGCCATTGTCAGCCTCAACGTGGTGGCATTTCAGGAAAAACACACGCTTGAAACCATCAATGATCAAATTGAGCAGGCCTATCAGAAAGCCTTGCCTAACACCCCCATGATTGCAGACCCATTGTTGCTCATTGAACGCGAAAAGAACAAGCTGAACTCGGGTCAGCAGTCTGGTCAGAACCGGTCAATCGCCTGGCTGTTGCATGAAGTCGGCCTGGCCATGGACACAGCGCCGTTCAACAGCATGGCCGGGTTTGCCTGGCAAGACAACACACTCACCCTGCGTTTTCAGGCCAACGTGCAGCAAGCCGACCAGGACGCGGCCGTCCAGAAGCTCAAGGCGCGAAACCTGGAGGCACGCTGGCTGATCGGCGGCACCAGCAAATTGCCGCTTCTTCAGGTCAGCCTGCCCAACGGAGGCCGCTCATGAATCGCCTTGCCGCCGTTCAATGGATTCGACAACGACTGGATGAGTTAAACCAGCGAGAGAGAACCCTCGTGATCGGAGGGGCTGTGGTGCTGGGTCTTGCGCTGGTGTGGTCAATTCTGATTCAGCCTGCGCTGCAGACCATTCAAACCGCCCCAGACGAGCAGGCCGCCCTGACCGACAAAGCAGCCAAGGTGTTGCGGGCTACGGCGGACCTTCAGCAACTGCGCGGCGCGCGGTCGCAAGTTCGTCTGACCGCCGGCGACATTCAGCCGCGTTTGCAGCAAATGCTGGCCGAGCATGGTCTGAAAGACACCGCCAGCCTGCAGCGCACCGAAGAAGGGTATTACGAGGTGAAGTTCGACAAGTCACCCGCAGCCGGCGTGCTGGCCTGGCTGGACGACGTTCAGGCAATCGCAACCCTGACGCCGGTCAAAGGCGAGATTGAAAAAAATGAAGCCGCCATTGTCAGCGGGTCCCTGATGTTTGCAGGCAAGGGCGAGACGCCCGGAAAAGCCCCATGAAAGGCCGATTGGCCTGGGTGGGTCTGTTGTTGACCGGAATAGTCGCCTGGGTGGTTTTAATGCCGGCCAGTAGCCTGAACAATGCGGTCATGAATGCCACCAGTGGCCGGCTGCAACTGATCAACAGCAGTGGCTCTGTCTGGAATGGCCGAGCCCAGCTGGGCCTGTCGGATGGTGGAACGGTTCGCGCCCTGCCTGGCGATGTGCAGTGGCATGTGTTGGTGCTTGGCGGCGGGCTGTGGTTGGGTTTGTCCGTGAATCATCCTACGATGCTGCAACCCGTGCATCTGGGTTGGGCTTCGGGGGGTATCACCCTACAGGCGGGCAAAATGGAAATACCCGCAAGCTGGTTGAGTAGTTTGGGCGCACCGTTCAACACCATCAAGCCTGAAGGTGTATTCAAGCTGGACTGGGCGAGGTGGCAGACAGGCGAATCTGCCGACGTCACGATGAAGTGGGTGGATGCCCAGTCGGCGTTGGCCAGCATTCGCCCACTTGGAGAATATGTGGTGTCGCTCAAGGGCATGCCGGAAAAAGAAATGAATTTGACGATACAAACCCTCAAAGGCCCCTTGTTTATCGAGGGGCAAGGCAAACTGGTGCCGAATCGTCGAATGGCATTTTCGGGCTATGCCTACAGCGACGAAAAAAGCAGACCTGCGTTGACAGGCTTGCTTAGCCAGATGGGAAGACAGGAAGGCGACAAGTATCGCCTGGGTGTATTTTGATATGCATGTGCATGGGATGAACATGAAGAAAAAACTGGTGGCTTGTCTGGTGACTGCCGTAATGGGTACGACGTTTGCGCAAACTGCAATTGCGCAAGCACTCGACTTGAAGGGCTCAACCAAACTGACAATTGACCCCACTGACAAGTTTGCGCTGAACTTCGTGAACGCCGACATTGGCGCTGTGGTTCGTGCGGTGGGTTCGTTCACCAATGAAACCTTTGTGGTGGACCCCCGCGTGCGTGGCACCATTACTCTGGTTTCACCCGCGCCATTGTCCCGACAAGACGCCAAAAATGCGCTGCTGGCAGCCCTCAGACTTCAAGGTTTCACGATTGTAGAGTCTGGCGGTGTCGCCAAGGTTGTGCCCGAAAATGACGCCAAGATACAGGCAGCCGATGTCAACCCCAAACGGGCCCTGAAACAGGGTGACAACGCAATTGTTACCCAGGTTTTTCAGCTGAACTACGAGTCGGCCACAGCCCTTGTACCCGTGTTGCGGCCTTTGATTGCCCCCAACAACACCATTGCGGCCTACCCGAACAACAACACGCTGGTTATTACCGACTACGCAGACAACCTGCAGCGCATTGCGAGAATTATTTCGGCCATTGACGGCCCCTCCTCGGGTGACATGGAAGTGGTCCCCATGCAATACGCGCTGGCTGTAGACGTGGCCACCATGGTCAACAAAATGCTGGATGAAGGCAGCCGGGGCACCGGCGCTGCAGTGGACGCAGGCCAACGCCTGACCGTACTGGCAGACCCCCGCACCAACAGCATTTTGCTCAGGGCCTCCAGCCGGGCACGAATCAACCTCGCCAAGCGCCTGATTGCGCAACTCGACCAACCCACCAAGCAACCCGGAAACGTGTGGGTGGTGTATCTGAAAAATGCGGACGCCAGCAAGCTGGCCAAAACCCTGCAGGCCATTCTGTCGAAAGACACCAACAGTGCAAGCGCCACGAACACAGGCTTAAGCACACCCAGCCTGGGCAGCACAACTGGCAACGTGAACACATTGAGTGGGTCAACGGGCAGCACCAGCGGCAGCACTAACGCGCTGGGCAGCCCTGAGACCGGTGGCAGTGCGCAGCTGACAGCGGCCTCCGGCGGGGGCGAAAGCACTGGCGGCGGCATCATTCAGGCTGACACCTCCACCAATTCACTGATCATTACTGCACCTGAGCCGGTGTATCGCAACATGCGGTCCATCATCGAGAAGCTGGATGTCAGGCGGGCCCAGGTGTATGTGGAATCGCTCATCGTTGAGGTGTCCTCCGACAAGGCGGCCGAATTCGGCATCCAGTTCCAGGGGCTCTCGGGCGCCACCGGCAACAGCGCGCAGCTCATCGGCGGCACCAATTTCAACGCCACGGGCAGCGGCACCAACATCATTGGTGCGGCCACCAATCTAGGGTCCATCGGCCAGGGCCTGAACATCGGCATCATCAATGGGCAGGTCAACATACCGGGCGTGGGCACCATCGCCAACCTGGGCTTTCTGGCCCGCGCACTGGAATCCAAGGCCAACGCCAACATTCTGTCCACACCAAACCTGCTGACCCTGGACAACGAAGAAGCCAAAATCGTGATTGGTCAGAACGTGCCCTTCATCACAGGCCAGTTCACGAACTCGGGCGGAAACGGCGCCACGGTTAATCCCTTTCAAACGATTGAGCGCAAAGACGTGGGCCTGACACTGCGCGTCAAGCCCCAGGTGACCGAGGGCAATGTCGTCAAAATGGGCATTTATCAGGAAGTGTCTTCCGTAGCAGACAGCACCAATGCGGCAGGCCTGATCACCAACAAGCGCTCAATCGAGAGCAATGTGCTGGTGCAAAGTGGCAACATCATTGTGCTGGGTGGTCTGGTGGAAGACAAAGTGACTGGCAATGAACAGAAAGTGCCCGGCTTGGGCGATCTGCCGGTGCTGGGCAACTTCTTTCGCTACGACAACCGCCGACACGTCAAAACCAATTTGATGGTGTTTTTGCGCCCCGTGGTCGTCCGCAGTGAAGACGACCTGCAGGACATCGTCACCGACCGCTATGACTACATGCGCAGTGCCCAGAAAGCAGGCCAGCTTGAGAAGCGGTTTGCACTGCCCGACATGCAGGCCCCGATCATGCCCGCCCAACCGATTGCGCCGATGCGATCCATGCGGCAAATGCCCGATGCACAGGCCACACAACGCACTCAGGGTGATTTGCAGATCCAGCAACAACCCAAGGGCAAAAGTGTCATCGTGGTGCCCAGGCCGCAGAACACACCGGCGGATGGACCACCCCCAGGGAGCATGAATTGAGCGATCTGAGCTTCAACCCCCAAACCATCGGGCGTCTGAATTACGGATTTGCACGGCAAAACCAGGTGCTGTGCCTGGACGCCGGAACTCACCAATGGCGTCTGGCTTTCGGCTCCAGAACGCCGAGCCACGCCTTCACGGAAGCGCAACGCGTTGCCCCCTGTCCGATTGACTGGGTGTTTTGCGAAGACCCGGTCGCACTGGAAAAAACCATCAATCAGGCGTATTCAAACCAGGAAACCAACGCGGCGGCCGTGGCCGATGAAGTGGCGGGCGATCTTGATCTGGACCAGTTGATGCAAGATATTCCCGCGGTGGAAGATCTGCTGGAAACCGAAGACGACGCCCCGATCATCCGGATGATCAATGCCCTGCTGACCCAAGCCTCGCGCGATGGGGCCTCGGACATTCACATTGAAGCTTTCGAGACCCATTCGCTGGTGCGTTTTCGGGTGGACGGCACGCTGCGCGACATTTTGCAGCCACGGCGTGAATTGCACTCTGCCCTTATTTCCCGAATCAAGATCATGGCCAGCCTGGACATTGCCGAAAAGCGCCTGCCGCAAGATGGTCGCATCACGCTGCGCATTGGCGGAAAGCCCATGGACGTGCGTGTTTCAACGCTACCCACCGGACATGGCGAGCGGGCTGTGCTGCGTTTGCTGGACAAAGAAGCCGGGCGACTGGAACTGACCAGCCTGGGCATGCCTTCCAACATCTTGGCGGAAGTAGATCGGCTTTGCCGAATGCCACATGGCATCGTGCTGGTGACCGGCCCAACAGGCTCGGGCAAGACCACCACCTTGTATGCGGCGCTTTCGCGAATCGACTCAAGCACCACCAACGTGATGACGGTGGAAGACCCGGTGGAATACGATCTGCCCGGCATCAGCCAGACCCCCGTCAATGCCAAAATCGACATGAGCTTTGCCAAGGCACTGCGCGCCATTTTGCGGCAAGACCCCGACGTGATCATGATTGGTGAAATCCGAGACCTTGAAACCGCACAAATCGCGGTGCAGGCCTCATTGACGGGCCACTTGGTGCTGGCCACCCTGCACACCAACGACTCGGTCAGTGCTGTTACGCGGCTGGTGGACATGGGTGTTGAGCCTTTCCTGCTCAGTTCGAGCATTTTGGGTGTGCTGGCGCAGCGCCTTGTGCGCCGCCTTTGCCCCCATTGCAAAACCAGCGAGGTCGACAGCGATGGGCACACCCATTGGCACGCCAAAGGCTGCGAGAAATGCGCCCACACGGGCTATCTGGGTCGCTCTGGCGTGTATGAACTGTTCACAGTGGACGATGAAATCCGCACCATGATTCACAACGAAGCCGCCGAAAGCAGCATGCGTGAATACGCGTACGCCAAGGGCATGAAAAACATGCGGGAAGACGGGCAGCGCTGGGTGGATGCGGGGCTGACCACCGCCGAAGAAGTGATGCGCGTGACCCGCGATTAAACCCGACAACAGCAAGGTAGACCCATAACATGGCAGTGTTCAGGTACGAGGCAATCAACGCACAAGGCAAAGCCGTCAAAGGCTCGCTGGAGGCCGATTCTGCCCGCCTGGCCCGCCAGAACCTGCGCATGCAGGGCATGACCCCGCTGGACATTGCTGAGGTGCAATCCCGCCAGGGCGGCAGTCACAAGGCGAGCCGCTGGGGGCGAGAACTGTCCAGCAACGAGGTGGTGCTCTTCACTCGCCAGTTGGCCAGCCTTTTGCAAGCGCGGCTTGCCCTGGCCCAGGCCCTGTCTGCATTGGTGGAACAGGCTGAAAAGCCACTGATTCGCGAGCGGATCAACAGCATTCGCAGCGAAGTGGTGGCGGGTACGGCCCTCTCTCAGGCGCTGGCCGCTTTTCCAAAAGCCTTTCCTGAAATGTACGTGGCCACCGTGGCCGCGGGTGAAAACACCGGGGAACTGGGCACTGTGCTGGCCAAACTGGCTGATGCCTTGGAGGCCCGGCAGGCCCTGGCTCAAAAGGTCAGCGCCGCGTTCATTTACCCGGCCATTGTCACCGCCGTTGCTCTGGCTGTGGTTACAGGCCTGCTGACCTATGTGGTGCCCCAAGTGGTCTCTGTGTTTGAGAACACCAATCACCAGTTGCCCACACTGACCATCGTCATGATTGCCATTTCCGATTTTCTGCGAAATTGGGGCTGGTTGCTGTTGCTGGCCATCGGCGTGGCGGCTTATGCACTGCGCACCGCCCTGAAAAACAAGGCCTTCAAACTGCGTTTTGACGAGGGCTTGCTGAACGTGCCGCTGATCGGCCCTTTCGTGCGCTCGGTCAACACCGCGCGCCTGGCCTCCACACTGGCCATTTTGGTGGGCAGCGGGGTACCCATCCTGAAGGCGCTGGCTGCAGCCAACCGCACGGTCAGCAACAGCGCGCTGCAAAACGCCATGCACGATGTTCAAGAGCGGGTGAAAGAAGGCAGCGGGCTGAGCAAAGCCTTGGGCAAAAGCAATTTGTTTCCGCCCGTGTTGACGCACTTGGTGGCCAGCGGCGAGGCCACCGGGCAGTTGTCAGACATGCTTCAAAGGGCGTCTGACAGCCAGCGAACCGAGGTGGAGCGAAAGGCATTGTGGCTGACCAGCCTCATGGAGCCCTTGCTGATTCTGGTCATGGGCTTGATTGTGCTGTTGATTGTGCTGGCCGTGATGATGCCGATTATTGAAATCAACCAGCTGATTCAGTAAGCATTTCCGCTTGCTGTTTGTTCAACAGCGCTTTGCCCGCGCGGCTGGCGTAAGGTTTGCCAATCTGCCCGGAAATCCAGGCGCCGGTTTTGACCAGTTCACCCAGATCAATTCCACAGGCAATGCCCAAGCCCTGCAGCAGATAGACCACGTCTTCCGTGGCCACATTGCCAGTGGCACCCTTGGCATAGGGGCAACCACCCAGACCAGCCACTGAACTGTGAAAGGTGCGAACACCCACTTGCAAGGCCGCCAGTATGTTGGCCAGCGCTTGCCCATAGGTGTCATGAAAATGCCCGGCAATCTGGTTCAAGGGGCTGACCTTGGCCACCGCTGAGAACACCTCGGACACTCGCCCTGCAGTGCCCACACCAATGGTGTCGGCCACGTCAAATTCCTGCACGCCAATGCCATGCAAGCGTTTAACCACTTCAGCGGCTGCAGTAACAGGCACATCGCCCTGATACGGGCAGCCCAAGGCGCAGGAGATCGAACCTCGAATGTGAATGTCTGCGCGGCGAGCCAGCTCGATGACGGGCTTGAATCGCTCGATGCTTTCGGCAATTGAGCAATTGATGTTTTTTTGTGCGAACGCTTCGGACGCCGCCGTGAACACGACAATCTCGTCCACACCCGCTTCAATGGCCGCTTCCATGCCTTTCAGATTGGGCACCAGGGCGGAAACGGACACCGACTGCGGCTTGGGCGACAACGTGCGATTCAGGCTTGCAATCACCGCCGCACCATCGGCCATTTGCGGCACCCATTTTGGCGACACAAAGGCAGCAGCCTCCAAACGGCTCACGCCCGCGGCAAGCAGACGGTTGCACAACTCAGCCTTGATGCCAGTTTCAATGTGCTGCTTTTCGTTCTGAAGGCCATCCCGAGGGCCCACTTCAACGAGATTGACCTGCTTGGGAAGGCTGCGTAATTGCATAAGTCGCTTTAAAAAATCACTCTTCGAACAAAACAAGGGCAACGCCCTCGTTCACCTGCTGCCCCAACTCGAACGGAACGGCCTTGACGACTGCATCTGCCGGGGCCAAGAGCATGTGCTCCATCTTCATGGCCTCAAGTCCGATCAAGGGCTGTCCCTTCTTCACGGTGTCGCCGGGCTTTGCCAACACGGCAAACACCTTGCCCGGCATGGGTGCATTCACACCGTGGCCGGCATCGCCCTGGTCAACACGAATATGAGCTGGATTATGCCAGAGCAACAGAGCGCTGTGGTCCCGCCCGAACACGTGAAGCAAGTCCGCATTCCAGATAAGCTCTATTTCACCCATCTCCGGTGAAATGGCAACAATTCGTAACACTTCACCAGTCAACACGGGCTCTTGAGGCAATTCAAAGGCGTGATCAAAAGAGGTCGCCTTCCCGGCAGGACCCAGCGCCCCAATCACCTGCACACGAGCCCCCTGTCTTCTGCAGTGGCTGCGAACTGGCCAACTGGATTCACTTTTGCCGGCCTCACTGAACACATCCGTGCGCAGCAGGGGCGATGCACTTGCAAAACCATCGCGCAAAAGCAGAGGATCTGTCACACCCACACCTTGCTGCTCACAAACGCCCTTGGCCCAACGCCCAAGGGCACACAACGCCGCCAGACCGATGGATTGATCAGGCTCAACTGCGCGTGTTCGCGCCGCCTCCATGCGATCGATCAAACCGGTGTCATACCCACCGCGTGCAAAGTCAGGATGGGTGCTCAAGGTGTGCAACCAGGCGATGTTGCTTCTGACGCCCACACAACGCAGCTTTAACAACTGGTCTTGCAAGGCGTTCAGTGCCTTGTCGCGGGTGGCACCCCACACAATCAGCTTACCGACCATGGGGTCGTAATACGGGCTGATGGCAAGGCCGCTTCGCATCGCGCCATCCATTCGCACGGCGACCTGATTCATCGAGGTCGGCACTGCAAATTCGGACGCATGGTCTGGCCCGCGCCATAGCGCAACCTTGCCGATGGCGGGCAAAAAGCCGTTGTCGGGGTTTTCAGCGTACAGCCGGGCCTCAAAGGCATGGCCGGTCAATCGAATGTCTGCCTGCTGAACGGGCAAGGGTTCGCCCGCGGCAATTTTCAACTGCCAGCTCACCAGGTCAAACCCGGTCACCATTTCGGTCACGGGGTGCTCCACCTGCAAGCGGGTGTTCATTTCCATGAAATAAAACGCCCCGCTGGCGTCCATTAAAAACTCGACCGTCCCTGCCCCGCGATAGTTCACCGAGCGGGCCACCTGCACCGCCGTGTCGCCGATGCTTTTGCGCTGTGCGTCGGTCAAACCGAATGCAGGCGCTTCTTCGATCACCTTTTGATGGCGGCGCTGGGCCGAGCAATCCCGCTCAAACAAGTGCACCACATTGCCATGCTGATCGGCAAACACCTGCACTTCCACATGGCGCGGGTTCACGATCAGCTTTTCAAGCATGACGGTTGGATCGGCAAAGGCATTTTTTGCTTCACGCTGACAACTTTCCAGAGCCGCCACAAAACCGGAGGCTTCATGCACGGTGCGGATGCCTTTGCCCCCACCGCCCGCCACCGCTTTGATCATCAGCGGATAGCCCATCTTGTCCGCTTCGGCCTGCAGGGTTGCCACAGACTGATCGTCACCAAAATACCCCGGAATCAACGGCACACCGGCTTGTTGAACGCAGGCTTTGGCCTCGCTTTTGCTGCCCATCACGCGGATGGCGTGTTCATCAGGCCCGACGAAGATCAAGCCCGCCTCGGCGCAGGCCTTGGCAAAGGCTGCGTTTTCTGACAAAAAGCCATAGCCGGGGTGTACAGCTTGCGCACCTGTGGCCAAAGCCGCCTTCACAATGGCGTCAATGTTCAAATAGCTTTTTGCAGCTTCCGGCGCGCCCAGGCAGACGGCCAGGTCGCATTCCTGCACATGGAGGGCTTGCGCATCCGCCTCCGAATACACGGCCACGGTGCGAATACCCATCGCTTGCGCGGTGCGATTGATTCGTCGGGCTATTTCGCCGCGGTTGGCAATCAACAAGGTGTCAAACATGCTCAAGCCACCCACTTCGGTTTGCGTTTTTCAAGAAAGGCCTGCATACCCTCAGCGGCTTCAGCCCCAGATCGGACTCGCGCCAGGCGCTCGGCCAGGTGGGCGTGCGTGGCGTCAGCCGTGATGTTCATTCGACTGACCTCGCGCACCAGGGCCTTGCATTCGGCCATGGCCTGAGGCGCACATTTGCGCAAATTGTCCACCATGGCCTGCACCGTGAGGTCCAGTGAATCGGGCTCACACAATTCATGCACCATGCCCAAGGCGTGGGCTTTTTGGGCAGTAAACACCTCACCGGTGATGAAATAGCGACGAGCCGCTTGCACGCCCATGGCCTGAATCACAAACGGACTGATGGTCGCAGGAATCAAGCCGATCTTGACTTCGGGCAGACTGAAAGTGACGTTGCTGGATGCCACCACGATGTCACAAGCCGACACCAAGCCGGTTGCACCAGCGAAGCACAGGCCGTGCACTCTGGCCACCACAGGCTTGGGGCACTCGGCAATGCCGCGAAACAGGTGGGTCAGGGTGTGGCCGCTTTGGGCATTGGCTCCGGCATTTTGTGCCATTTGCAGCATGTAGCCCAGGTCGGCACCCGAGCAAAACGCGTCGCCATTGGCCGCCAACACGATGGCGTGGGTGTCTTCGTCTTGGCCAAGCCGCTTGAACGATTCAATCAAGCGCTCCACCATCTCGCCATTCATGGCGTTTTTAACCTGTGGGCGGTTCAGGGTCAGTGTCACCACCTTGCCGTCACGGCTCTCCAGCACTGCAGGTGCCTGTTCTGTCATTGTCTTGTCTCCGGAATATTTACATGCGGAACACGCCAAACCGGCTTTCACCGATCTCGGCGTTCAGGCTGGCCGAGATGGCCATGCCCAGTACCCGGCGTGTGTCGGTAGGATCAATCAAGCCGTCGTCCCACAGCCTCGCAGTGGCGTAATAGGGCTGGCTTTGCGCTTCAAACTGAGCCAGCGTGGGGGCTTTGAAGGCGGCTTCTTCCTCAGCGGACCAGGTGCCTCCCTTTGATTCAATCTGCGCGCGTTTTACGGTGGCCAGCACGCCAGCGGCCTGTTCGCCACCCATCACGCTGATGCGGGCGTTGGGCCACATCCACATGAAGCGCGGGCTGTAAGCCCTGCCACACATGCCGTAGTTGCCAGCGCCAAACGAACCACCAATCACCACGGTGAATTTGGGCACCTTGGCGCAACTTACGGCCATCACCATCTTCGCCCCGTGTCGGGCAATGCCCTCGTTTTCGTATTTTTTGCCCACCATGAAACCAGTGATGTTCTGTAAAAACACCAAGGGGATTTTGCGCTGACAGCACAACTCGATGAAGTGCGCGCCCTTTTGGGCTGATTCAGAAAACAGAATGCCGTTGTTGGCCACAATGCCCACAGGCATGCCGTACAGCCGTGCAAAACCACACACCAGCGTGGTGCCAAAGCGGGCCTTGAATTCGTCGAATTCGCTGCCGTCCACCATGCGCGCAATGATGTCACGCACATCAAACGGCTTCTTGGTGTCGGTGGGCACGATGCCGTAAATCTCTTCAGCGTTGTACAGCGGCTCACGAGGTTCCAGCACAGCCCAAGGAAACTGCTTGGCGGGCCGCCCCAGGTTTTTCACGATGTTGCGGGCAATTTCCAGCGCATGCTGGTCGTTTTCAGCAAAATGGTCAGCCACGCCGGACAAACGGGTGTGCACATCGGCTCCGCCCAGTTCTTCAGCGCTGACGTCTTCGCCCGTGGCGGCTTTCACCAAGGGGGGGCCACCCAGAAAAATGGTGGCCTGATTCTTGACGATAATGGCTTCATCGCTCATGGCAGGCACGTAGGCGCCGCCCGCGGTGCAGCTGCCCATCACCACCGCAATTTGCGCGATGCCACGGGCACTCATGTTGGCCTGATTGAAGAAGATGCGACCAAAATGGTCGCGATCGGGGAACACCTCATCCTGATTGGGCAGGTTTGCGCCGCCTGAATCCACCAGGTAAATGCAAGGCAGATTGTTCTCGGCTGCAATTTCTTGGGCACGCAGGTGTTTTTTCACCGACAGGGGGTAGTAGGTGCCGCCTTTTACAGTGGCGTCGTTGCAGACAATCATGCAATCGACCCCGGCCACCTGCCCGATACCCGCGATTGCGCCCGCGCTGGGCGCCGCGTCGCCATACATGCCAAAGGCCGCCAGAGGGGCCACTTCCAGAAAGGGTGAACCGGCGTCCAGCAGACCCGCCACCCGCTCACGCGGCAGCAATTTGCCACGCGCCACATGGCGGGCGAACGCCTTTTCACCACCCCCCTGCGCAACCTTGTCCAGATGACCACGCAGCGCCTTCACCAGCCCCTGCATGGTCGAAAAATTGGACGCGTAATCGGGGCGTGCAGTGACGTTGTTTGAATCGAGTACAGCCATGTTCAGAACGGCCCCTTCACAACCCAACGGCGCAACTGCTCCATGCGGTCCTGACCCCAGAAGCATTCTTTGCCCACCACAAAGTAAGGTGCACCAAACATGCCGGCGTCAACCGCCTGCTGCACCAGGTCACGGGTTTTGGCTTTGTAGGCTTCATCGTCATTGGCCAAGGCCAGGTCTGCGCCATTCAGCCCGATGGCATCGGCCACGGCCGCCACGCCATCCACGGTCGTGATGTCTTTGCCCTCGACAAAATAGGCGCGGTACAACGCACGCGTGAGCTCACCCATTTTGTCGGGCTGTTGGTCCTTCAGCTTCAACAAGGCGCGCGTGGCGCAAGTGGCGTTGATCGGAAACTGTTTGGGCCACTGAATGGGCAGGTCGTAATAACGCGCAGTGCGCAGAAAATCATTGGCGGAATACTTGCCTTTGGTGGGGTTCATCATGGGCGCGGAATTGCCGGTGGCCTTGAACACGAAGCCCAGCAGCGTGGGCAGGTAATTTACCTCTGCGTTGCCCTCACGGGCGATGCCCTCAATCAACTCGGCGGCCACATAGCTGTATGGGCTGGTCAAGTCGTAATAGAAATCAATCGTTTGTTTGGTTGCCATGTCGAATGTCTCCTGTCGTTCTCTTTGCCCTTGATTCTATCGGAGTTCAGGCAGGCCAAAGGCCACTTTGCTCCATTCTGCCCAGGCAGAATTCACCCATCAGAGTGACGGGTAAACCCACTGGACAAGCCCTCTGCAGAGGGACACTATAAAAGGGAACTTTTGATCGACTAAAACCACGGGGGTAATCAGCATGCGCACAGCCCAATGGACCAGTTTGCTGACGATGGCTGCCGCCATGATGCTTGCCAGCACCGCTCAGGCCGCACGTTTTGAAGAGGTAACCCGCCCCATGGACGCCTACGAGCAAACCGCCGGAGGCAGCCTGGACCAAATACCCACCCTGCTGGATCGGGTGGACACAGAAGGCATGTTTCCACTGGGTCGAGAACTGACCACCATCGGCCGGGCCGATCTGACCGGTGTGGCCTTCAACGCCAACACTTTCGAACAAAACCCACTGGAAGGTGCCTATGACGCGGCTGTGTCGTACAACACCTTCGAGCAGCCGGTGGGCATTTCCTCAAGGCGAGAGGATCTTCAAAAAACAATTGCGGCGCGACAGGGAACCCGACCAGGCAACAACACTCGCATGGTGTCGAACCGCGTCAGTCGGGTTTCCATCCGACAGTAGGTTTCATCTGGATCCCATCTTCTTTCGCAGAATATACCGCTTTCTCTGATCCGGAATGATCAAAAATCGCTCAAACTTTCCCACGGGGGAATCCTCGTGCGTCATCGAAAGCACAAAGGTTGAATTACGAGACAAGGCTTCACAACTCGCATGATCAAGCTGATATTGATCGTGTTCATTGTTCAGTTCGACGATGGCCTGAGTCCACACAATCCCTGCTTGGGTATTTTCAATACTGCTTCTGACTTTCTGGAGATAAACCTCGTCTCCGGCGCCTTGATTGACAGCAACAACCAGAAGTCGGTAATAGCCAAACGCATCTCCTTCCTTCCATTCCCCGCAGCTCAACACCGTGTCCAGATTAAGCGGTGTATTTTCGACCTCGCTTACACCCGTTGAGTTAATTGCAGATGCACTCGCGCAAAAGAAGACAGCGATCCAAAAGACAAAAATGCGTTTAAGAGAGATCGATTTGAATCGAATTTCACCTACCATCGCGCGGACTCCGCCTCTGTGGCATTTTTCCAAGACACAACGGGATGACGAAATACTTCCACTGTGGGTAACTTGAACGTTATTTGCAACTCGCTTACCAACCATTTCAATGACGCTTGCTGAAGCTCGGTGAGTGCTTCATAAATCAGTTGACCCATGCTGTTGGGCAGTGCTTTTCCCACTAATTCGATGCCAAAGGAATCTGAATTTGAAGGGTAGCGCCTCGGCCATGGTTTTGCAGCTTCAACACGGCCAATGGCCTTACCGGGTGACTTGCCACGAAGATTGTGTAACTCGGTAGGACTGCAAACATGCGTGGCCAGACACCTTGATTTCAGCCAACCGACATGCTGAGCCTTACGGTACACAGAAATGGTCTGAAAAATACTGCCATCTTTGTCAATTAAAAAATGCGCGCCACTGGCCTGATGCTCATAAGCTTTCAACGTGCTGGTTGCGGTGTCACTGTCAGTCTGATGAACGACGATGCCATGGACCGTCGGCATTGGGCCATGGTCAAGTGACGGGAGAAGATGTAGCCGAATGCGACGGTTGATCACGCCGCCTTGTAGATTGACGTTAAGCATTCTCTTGGCCCGAGTAAAATCACGACCTTAGACCAAGTATTTTCAGAGGGTCAAACCCGTACCTCGAACAAGGTACGAGTATGACTGCCGGAAGTCACATCAACCCATTACCGCACGCAAAGGTGCCGTTACACGGCCGATCAGGCTCTTTCGGACCGGGGGCTTGGGTGCACCAAATTCCAGCGCCTTGTCTTCAATTTTGCCGTACTTCAGCACAGGCAAGTCTTTCAGGTAGTTGTTGAAAATGTTCCAAGGGGCTTCGGAGCCTTGCTTGGGCAGGCGGTCGGCTGCGCGCTTTACGTAACCGGCTTCCAGGTCCAGCAAGGGGGCCTTAGTCACTTCGACACCGTCATTGCGTGGAACCACACGTCCAAAACCCTTTTCATCCATGTAATTCAGCAGGCGGCACACGTATTCACTGGCCAGGTCGGCTTTCAAGGTCCAAGACGCATTGGTGTAACCAAACACCATCGCCATGTTCGGGATGTTGCTGATCATCACGCCTTTGTAGCTCATGCTCTCGTTGACACCCATTTCCTTGCCGTCCACTTTCATGGCAATGCCGCCCATGATCAACAGTTCAAGACCGGTGGCTGTTACCACCATGTCGGCTTCCAGTGTCTCGCCTGATTTGAGCTGAATGCCCTTCTCGGTGAACTGGTCAATGTGGTCGGTCACAATCGACGCCTTGCCCCTTTTCAGCACCCTGAACAGGTCGCTGTCTGGCACCACGCACAAACGCTGGTCCCAAGGGTTGTAGCTGGGGGTGAAATGCTTCATGTCAAAATCGGGACCCATGCGGCGCTTGGTGGCGGTCAGCAACAGGCGCTTGATGGTTTCAGGCCGTTGCTTGCTCAGCTTGAAAATCAGGCGCTGCAAACCGATGTTGCGCACGCGGCCCATGGTGTACACCACCGAATCGGGCAAAAACTTCTTCAATTGCGTGCTGACCGGGTCAACCGAGGGAATGGACGCAATGTAAGTGGGTGAACGCTGCAGCATGGTCACATGCTTGGCCTTGTCAGACATGGCGGGCACCAGGGTAATGGCGGTTGCGCCGCTGCCGATCACCACCACACGCTTGTCGGTGTAATCGATGCTTTCGTCCCATTTCTGGGGGTGCACCACCTCGCCCTTGAACTTGCTGATTCCCGGGAAATCGGGCGTGTAGCCCGTGTCGTAATTGTAGTAACCGGTGCAACCGAGCAAGAACCCGGCTGTGAATGTTTTGGTTTTTCCGGTGGCTTCTTCCAGCGCAGTGACTGTCCAGCGGTTGTTTTCGGTGGTCCATTCGGCGCTGATTACTTTCAAGCCAAAGTGAATGTTGGGGGTCACGCCAAACTCGTCAGCAGCCTCGGTGACGTAGTTCTTGATGGCTGGGCCATCGGCCAGCACTTTGTCGCCCTTCCAGGGCTTGAAGCTGTAACCCAGCGTGAACATGTCGGAATCAGACCGAATGCCAGGGTAGCGGAACAAATCCCACGTGCCACCGATGTTCTGACGACGCTCAAGAATGGCAATCTGCTTGGTCGGGCATTTCTGCTTCAGGTGGCAGGCTGCGCCAATGCCAGACAGACCGGCGCCGATAATCAGTACATCAACGTGTGTGTTACTCATGGATTGTCCCCTGTTGTTTGGGTTATTTGACTTTGTTGATTGTCACATTAAACCAAAGATTTGAAGTCTGGCAACCTCTGTTTGCGAGGAAAGGCTCTAAACTCTGAAAAAACAATTCAATGGGCAGAGAATCAGCATGGAATTTACGGAAGCACTCCAAAAGCGCCACAGCGTCCGCGCGTTTTTACCACGACCAATCGACCCCCAAACCCTGAACGATGTATTGGCTCAGGCCTGCCTGTCGCCCAGCTGGTCCAACACCCACCCTTACAAAATTGCAGTGGCCACTGGCGAGGTTTTGGAGGATTTGCGCAAAACGCTGTACGCACGCTACATCGAAAGTGCCAAACTGCAACGCAGTGGCACACTGGGCAAATTGAAAGCCCTGATCACCAAAAGCCCGGGCATTCCCGATGGCGATTTCAAGCCTATGCTGAAATACCCCAAAGACTTGCAAAAACGCCGGTTTGAATGTGGCCTGGGCCTGTACGCCACCCTGGGGATCGACCGAAAAGACATCCGCGCCCGCGAGGCCCAAATGGCTGAAAACTTCCGGTTTTTTGGCGCGCCGGCGGCCGTTTTCGTATTTGTACACGGTGAAACCGGCCCCTACGGCCCGCTGGATGCGGGCATTTACCTGCAAAGCCTGATGCTGGCCGCCACCAATGCCGGGTTGGGCAGTTGCGCGCAGGGTGCACTGGGCTTGTACCGGACACCGCTCGACAAGCACTTCGACATTCCACCTCAGTACAAGCTGTTGTGTGGTGTGGCTCTGGGGTTTGAGGCGGACTTGCCTGTTAACCGGTTTCAGCCTGAAAAAATCACCACCCAGGAAATGCTGCTGCCGCTGCGTTAATCCGCCGGGGCTGTTTTTTTAATGAAGCGATTGGTGAATCTGACCGTTTCCGAGTAAGGGAAGATGTCCTCGATGTGGCCCGTCGTGATGCGCTCTTTCCGGTTTTGCCAGAACTCGTATTCAAGCAGGTCGGCATGACGCGCCAAAAAGGCGGCTCGAACCCGTCGGTCGCCCAACAAAAAGTGTCCGAATTCTTCGGGAAACACGTCTTTCGGGCCGATGGAATACCAAGGCTCGGATGACATTTCAGCCTCGGGGTTGGGCGCCTCCGGAATGCGTCTGAAATTGCAGTCTGTCATGTACTCAATTTCATCGTAGTCATAAAACACCACGCGGCCCAGGCGCGTAACACCAAAGTTCTTGAACAGCATGTCGCCCGGGAAAATGTTCGCTGCGGCCAATTGTTTGATGGCATTGCCGTATTCCGTGATGCCATGCTCCACCTCCGCCTCGGTACCGGTCTGCAGGTAGATATTCAACGGCGTCATGCGACGCTCAATGTACAGGTGCTTGATAATCACCAGGCCATCTTCAAACTCCAGTGACGAGGCACATTCTTCTTTCAAATGGTCCAGCAATTCTTGTGAGAACCGGTTCAATGGCAAGCCCACAAAGGAATATTCCCAAGTGTCGGCCATGCGGCCCACTCGATCGTGTTCTTTCACCAAGCGGTATTTGCGAATTACACCCTGCCGGTCAATTTCCTTGCTGGGTGCAATTTTGTCTTTGATCAGCTTGAATACATACGGGTAGGAGGGCAAGGTAAACACCGCCATGACCAAACCCTTGATACCCGGGGCTACGATGAACTCGTCGTGCGAGTGCTTCAGGTGGTGCAAGAAGTCTCGATAAAATAAGGTCTTGCCCTGCTTTTGCAGGCCCAGCATGGTGTACATCTCGGCTTTGGGCTTGTTGGGCAGCAGGGTACGCAAAAACTGCACGTAGGCACCCGGCGTTTCCATGTCGACCAGAAAGTACGCCCGCGTGAATGAAAACAGGGTCGCAATTTGCTGCACATTGAACAGCACTGTGTCCACGTACAGGCGACCATTCGAGTCGCGCAACAGGGGAATGGTAAACGGCTGTGGCATGTTGCCGTTCATCAGTTTGCCGATGATGTAAGCGCCCTTGTTGCGGAAAAACAGACTCGACAACACCTGAATCTGCAAATCCTGGTCCACTTTGACTGGCCGAGCGATCACCTGACGCGCTGCGTGCACGATGTAACGCAAGTCACGCTCAAGATCAACAAACTCACACTTCAGGTTGAAATCCAGAATCAGCTTGCGCAAGGTTTTGCGCAGGCCGCCGCTCTTGGGGTTGGCCGGGTAATAGCTGCGATACGAGGGTGGGTCACTTTCCACGTATTCGGTGCTGACCGCCGGGCGCACAAACAAAAAGCGGTTGTGGAAGTAATCCCGGTGCAGCATTTTGGTGATCACGGAATTGAAAAACGTTTCCGCCAATTCCGGCTGCTTGTGATCCACCAGGTAGGTCACATAGCGGGTTTTCACCTTGGACCATACCGATTCCGAACTGAGTTTGTTGCCATAGTGGCGGCGCAGTACATCCACCGCCTCACGCACGCGTTCGTCGTAAAAATCAATCCGGTCGCGAGCCAGCTGTTGAATCAGGTGCCAATCACCCTCCTCGAACAGCTTTTTGGCTTGCTGCGCACAGTACCTGAACAGCCGGTAGTGTTTGTCGAACCCGGCCAGAATGTCAGACGCCACCTTTTTGGACAGCTCGCGCTCCTCTTCCTCCGTCATGCCACTGGTTTCCACCAGTTCACTCATGTCTTCGTCCAGTGTCATCAGGTCAAGGCTGGTTCTTTTCATGCGGGTTCGGGTCAAATGAATGAAGTCGAACTAGCTTACATCGTTTCGGCAAACAGCTCACGCCCAATCAGCATGCGTCTAATTTCGCTGGTGCCCGCGCCAATTTCATACAATTTGGCATCGCGCCACAAGCGGCCTGTGGGGTAATCGTTGATGTAGCCGTTTCCGCCCAGAATCTGGATGGACTCGCCCGCCATCCAGGTCGCCTTTTCAGCGCTGTACAAAATGGCACCCGCACAGTCTTTGCGCAAGCTGCGAACGATGTCTTTGGTGGCTTTGTCACAGGCCTTGCCCACCTGATACACATAGGCGCGCGTGGCCATCATGGTCGAATACATGTCGGCCAATTTGGCCTGAATCAGTTGAAATTCACCAATGCTTTGACCGAACTGCTTGCGATCGTGCACGTAAGGAACCACTGCATCCATGGCTGCCGCCATGATGCCAAGCGGCCCGCCGCTCAACACCGCCCGCTCGAAGTCCAGCCCACTCATCAGCACATTGACACCACGCCCCACCTGCCCCAGCACGTGGGTTTCGGGCACTTCGCAGTTTTCAAATACCAGTTCACCAGTGTGGCTGCCACGCATGCCCAGCTTGTCCAGCTTTTGCGCCACTGAAAAACCCTTGAAACCCTTCTCGATCAAAAACGCTGTAATGCCGTGTGGGCCTGCAGCCATGTCGGTTTTGGCATACACCACCAGCACATCGGCGTCAGGCCCGTTGGTGATCCACATCTTGCTGCCGTTGAGCACATATCGGTCGCCCTGCTTGTCGGCACGCAGGCGCATGCTAACCACGTCTGATCCTGCATTCGGTTCGCTCATGGCCAGGGCACCCACGTGCTCGCCAGAGATCAGCTTGGGCAGGAAGGTTTTGCGCTGCCAGTCATTGCCGTTGCGGCGGATCTGGTTCACACACAAATTGGAATGCGCACCATAGCTGAGCGCCACAGATCCACTGGCGCGGGAAATTTCTTCCATGGCCACAATGTGGGCCAGATAGCCCATGCCGGCACCGCCCAACTCTTCTTCAACCGTCAGGCCCAGCAAGCCCATGTCGCCGAACTTTTTCCACAACTGCATTGGAAACTGGTCCGTTTTGTCGATTTCAGCGGCCAAAGGTGCAATTTCCTTGCTGGCAAAGGCCTGCACCGCCTCGCGCAGCGCGTCTATGTCTTCACCAAGGTCAAACTGCAAACCGGGAATATTCATCATTCAAGTCTCCTGCCCTTCATTTTGGTATTTTGATCATCATGCCCTACAATCAATCGTTTGATCAGTAGCAACGTTGCACAGGATAATAAAACACAAATGGGTATTGAAAGACTGTACGAGCCGCCAACCATCGGCGAATTGACCCCCGTGGCCCCCGGCGTGTTGTGGCTTCGCCTGCCTCTGCCCTTTCAGCTGGACCACATCAACGTGTGGCTGATTGAAGAAGACACCCAATACACCTTGGTTGATTGCGGCGCAGGCCTGCCCGATGTGGCCGCCATCTGGGAACAGATCGAGCAACAGCTTTTTACGCGCAAACCGCTGGGGCGCATTGTTGTGACCCATGCACACCCCGATCACATCGGCATGGCCGGGCCGCTGTCGCGCAAGCACGGCGCACCCGTGCTGATGTCGGCCTCCGAGTACTTCGCGGCGCGCGCACTGTGCGCCAACTTGCCCGGTTTTGATTCACACACACTGGCCGAGTTCATGAGTTCTCACGGCCTGGTGAACGACCAGAAAGCGGATGAAACCCAGAAAGCGCGTGGAGGGCTGTTCGCGCGGCTGGTTCCTGAGCCCCCTTTGAACTTCCTGCGGATTCAGGACGGCGATACGCTTGAGATTGGCGGTCACACCTGGCGTTGCATGGCGGGTTACGGCCATTGCCCCGAACACATCAGCCTGATCTGTGACAGCCTGAACCTGATGATCAGCGGCGACATGCTGCTGCCGACCATTTCAACCAATGTCAGCGTGTACGGCAGCGAGCCCGAAGGCAACCCCCTGCTCAGCTTTCTGCAATCGGTTCAAACCATGCGAACCCTGCCCGACTCACTCACAGTGCTACCCTCACATGGCGTTCCTTTCAAGGGCCTTCGCGACCGGTGCGACCAATTGCTGCGCCACCACGACCACCGCCTGAACGAACTGCTTGAGGCGGTGCGGGAAAAAGGCGGGCTGTCTGCCCGTCAGGCCATTTCCGTGCTGTTCAAACGTGAAATGGATGGCCATCAGACCAGCTTCGCCATGGGCGAGGCCATCGCCCACTTGCATTACCTGTGGCGCAAAGGCTTGGTACAACGCAAAGCCATCGAGGGCGTCTGGACGTTTTCAGCCCTTTAAAATCAAACAAACGCCCCCATTTACCTGAAATTCCCAATTTTGCAGTGAAGCAGACACCATGAGCGCCAACAACCAACCCCTGATCCCGGTCACCATTCTCACAGGCTTTCTGGGCAGCGGAAAAACCACCCTGCTGAACCGAATTCTCAAAGAAAATCATGGCCTTAAAATCGCCGTTATTGAAAACGAATTTGGTGAAGAAGGCGTCGACAATGACCTGCTGATGCAAAACGAGCAGGAAAACATTGTTGAAATGAACAATGGCTGCTTGTGCTGCACCGTGCGCGGCGACCTGGTGCGCATATTGGGCGACATGGCAGCGCGGCGCAAAAAAGGTGAAATTCACTTCGATCAGGTGGTGATTGAAACCACCGGCATGGCAGACCCGGGCCCTGTTGCCCAAACGTTCTTTGTGGATGACCTGGTGGCCGAAAGCTACATTCTGGATGCCGTCATCACCGTGGTAGACGCCAAGCATGGCATGCAACAGCTGGACGAGCACCGCGAAATTCAACAACAGGTGGGCTTTGCCGACCGAATTTTGTTGTCCAAGATCGACCTCTGCGAGCCCGGCGAAGTGGATGCCCTGAAAAAGCGACTGGCCAAGATGAACGCCCGTGCCGAGCAAATGGAAAGCAATTTTGGCGTGGCCCCCATCGCCAAACTGCTGAATGTGCGCGGTTTCAACCTGAACTCCATTCTTGACATCGTCCCTGACTTTCTGGACGAAGACAAGCACTCCCACAACGATGAAATTCAAAGCTTCGTGTTCAAGCAGACCAAACCCTTTGACGGCGCAAAGTTCGAAGAATTCATGGGTTCCGTCACCCAAGTTTACGGCGCTGACATGTTGCGGTATAAAGGAATCCTGTACATTAAAGGCAGCGACAGACGCGCGCTTTTCCAGGGGGTTCACATGTTGATGGGGCTGGACTGGGGGCGAAAATGGGAGCCCAAAGAAAAAAAAGAAAGCAAAGTGGTTTTTATTGGCAGGAAATTGCCCAAAGACTTTATCACCCAAGGGTTGGAGCTATGTCTAGCTCGTTAAACAATATACTGGTATAAGGTCAGTTATTACCAGATTGATCAGAGGCTCTACAAATTATGACGACGGAAAAGACGCCCATTATCAGCGAAGCCGAGCTGCTCGCGATGCCAGAAGAGGACTACATGAACGACGTGCAGCTGGCCTTCTTTCGGCAGCGGCTTCAGGACATGGAAAAGGAAATTCTGGCCAACGCCGATGAAACCACGGAACACCTGCGCGAAACCGTGGTGGTTCCTGATCCTGCAGACCGCGCCACCATTGAAGAAGAACATGCGCTGGAACTTCGCACCCGTGACCGCGAGCGCAAGCTGCTGAAAAAGCTGCAACAAGCCCTGGCCAAAATTGACAATGGCGAATACGGTTGGTGTGAGGAAACCGGCGACCCCATCGGCGTTGCCCGTCTGCTCGCCCGCCCCACGGCCACGCTGTCGCTTGAAGCCCAGCAGCGCCGGGAACTCAAGCAGAGAATGTACGGCGACTGATCCCGCACCGTCGAGCTGCACAGCACCCACGCAGAGCCCCAGCGCTCTGCGTTTTTGTTTGCACTCAGTCTTTTTGCTTCGCCAGCTCAAGCACCTGGCTGTACACCTGGTTTTTGGGCAAACCCGTGACCTGCGTCACCATTTGAACAATGGTTTTGGGCGGCAAGTGTGCCAAAAGGGCTTTAATCCATTCTTCCGTTTGCCCGGCAGCCTCCGCTGTGTCTTGGCTCTCTCCCTGTCCGGCAAACACCAACGCCCACTCCCCCTTTTCGGCATAGGCATCGGCTTTCACGCGTTCAAACACTTCACTGACAGTGCCACGGTAAAACGTTTCAAACTGCTTGGTCATTTCACGGCCGGCACACACCGTGCGATCGCTGGCCTGCACGGTCAACAGATCGTCAAACAACTGCAAAATGCGATGTGGCGCTTCAAAAACCACCTGTGGCTCTGGCCTGGCGAGCCAAACCTGAAGTTTGTCCAGCCGGGCCTTGCCCTTGGGCGGCAAAAAGCCCTGAAATGTAAAGGGTCCATCAACCAGTCCACTGGCCGCCACCACCGCCAAAACACTGCTGGCCCCGGGCACAGGCACCACGGCAAAGCCCGCCTCGCTAACCGCTCGAACCAGCACGGCGCCCGGGTCTGACACGGCGGGAGTCCCGGCGTCACTGACCAAGGCAACGGACTCACCTCGCTGCAAGCAGGCCACAATGCCGCCTGCGCTGTCTGCCTCGTTGTGGTCGTGATGCGCCATCAAAGGCTTGCGAATGCCCAACGCATTCAAAAGCTTGCCTGTGTTGCGCGTGTCTTCGGCGGCAATGCGGTCAACCCGTTGCAGCACAGCGCGCGCACGCGGGGTCAAATCCCCCAGATTGCCGATGGGCGTCGCCACCACATAGAGGGTGGGGGCATCGGGCAATGCAAAATGCATCACCGAGTCCGCATTCAATTCATCCGTGTCTGACATGTCCATCCAATCCAAATCCAAAGCCTCCGCATTGTCGACCATTCCGTGGGGACAGCGCAAACAGCGCAGCAAAAAACCGGTCATTCCCTGGAAAGCCAAAGCGTTGAAAGACGGCGCTAAAGACCCAGAAACCGCCCAGCACCGGCTCAATCAGGCGACTGTCAGACACCAGCGTGGGCAACGGGGCGAAGAACGGGCACTGGAATACCTGCTGGCCAGTGGCTTGACACTGATCGAGCAAAATTACCGTTGCCGCTGTGGGGAACTCGATCTTGTCATGCAGGACGGGCAAACTGCCGTGGTGGTTGAGGTTCGGGTTCGCAATGGCAACAGCCATGGCAACGCAGCCAGCAGTGTGACGCACAGCAAGCAGAACCGCATCAGCCAATGCGCGAAGCTGTGGTGGGTGCGCCGGGGTCAACAAAACTGGAAGTCGATGCGTTTTGATGTGGTTGCCGTCTCAGAAAATACTGATTTGCAATGGATACAAAACGCGTGGCTGTTGTCTGAGTAAGGCGTTCTACAGGGCGCTCACCTATAATAGGGCGATCTGAAAAACAAACACAGGGCCTACAACATGGATCTGATTACCCGGGTAACCCACCAATTTGACGAAAGCATTGCAGCCAAGCAGCAGGCCACTGAAGAACTGGCCGGGCCCATTGCAGAGGCCATCGAACTGATGGTGGGCGCGCTCACCAACGGGTCCAAGGTGTTGGCCTGCGGCAACGGAGGCTCAGCGGCTGATTGTCAGCACTTCGCCGCTGAACTGGTGGGCCGGTTTGAGCGCGAACGCCCCGGCCTTGCAGCGATCGCACTGACCACAGACACCTCGGCGCTGACCGCGATTGGCAACGATTACAGCTTCAACGAAGTGTATTCAAAGCAGGTTGCTGCCATTGGACAACCTGGCGACGTGTTGCTGGCCATCACCACCAGCGGCAATTCGAAAAACATCACCCTGGCCATTGAAGCGGCCCACCAGCGCGAAATGCAAGTGGTGGCGCTCACCGGCAAAGGGGGCGGACAGGTCACCAACCTGCTTCAGGAAAACGACATACACATTTGCGTGCCGCACAACCGAACTGCGCGCATTCAGGAAATTCACCTCTTGTCGATCCATTGCATTTGCGACGGCATCGACCTGGTTTTGCTTGGAGAAGAAAATGATGAAGATTAAAAAAGCCGCAATCAGCTCCACCGTTGCCCTTGCACTCACGCTGCCCCTGCTCAGCGGTTGCTTTTTCGGCGCCGCCGCCGCACTGACCACCTCCACGCTGGCCGCCAGCGATCGCCGCACGGTCGGCACACAGGTCGAAGATCGAACCATTCAACTGAAAGCCACCAACATCATCAGCGGCGATTTTGGCGACACTGTGCACGTCAATGTGACCGTGTACAATCGACACATGCTGTTGACGGGTGAAGCCCCGGATGAAACCACGCGTCGCCGGGTTGAGGGCGCCGTGTCGAATATTGCCAACCTGCACCTGGTGACCAATGACATCAAGATTGCGGGCAACAGTTCGCTGACCTCGCGCACCAACGACACGCTGCTGACCACCAAGGTGAAGGCGTCTCTGCTGGACGCGCAAGACGTATTCGGGAACGCATTCAAAGTGACCACAGAGGCAGGTTCTGTGTATTTGATGGGCCTGGTCACCGAGCGTGAAGCCGATCGGGCGGCGCAAATTGCAGCCGGGGTGTCCGGTGTAACCCGTGTCGTCAAGGTGATCGACCCTATTTCCGAGGCCGAACTGAAAACCATGACCGCCACACCGAACACCAATTCGAACCCCGATGCAGGGGGCAACGTTCGATAAGCGTTTGAAACAAAAGGAGTTGAAACACCATGATGAACAGACAACTTAAAACGGCAGCCCGCACTTTGGCTTTGCTGGTTTTGATGAGTGGGCTCACCGGGTGTTTCGACAAATCAGCCCCAAAAATTGCCTTCAAAACCATTGAGGGAACCACCCTGACACCGGCGGATTACGCGGGCAAGGTGGTGTTTGTGAATTTCTGGGCAACCAGTTGCACCACCTGTGTTCAGGAAATGCCGGGGGTTGTGGACACCTACAACCAGTTCAAGGGCCGAGGATTCAAAACGATTGCGGTGGCCATGAGCTACGACCGACCTGATTACGTTGTGAACTTCGCCAAAACGAGGAATCTGCCTTTCGACGTCGCGCTCGACCTGGATGGCAGTGCAGCAAAGGCCTACAACAATGTGCAGGTTACGCCCACCAGCTATCTGCTGGACAAAAAAGGCAACATCATCAAAACCTATGTCGGGCAGCCTGATTTCAAAGCCCTACACGCCTTGATTGATCAGGCATTGTCGGACAAAGGCTGAGCCCGGTACAAACACCAGCACTGGCCTATTCGGCCTCGCCCCAGCGGAAATTGTCCATGGCACGCCGATCCCGCTTGGTGGGGCGCGCCTTGATTTCAAGCGAAGGGTCTTTCATCAGTTTGCGGTTTTCAGCACGGCGTTTGCGTTCCTGCCGACTTTCTTCGGTTTCCTGGTACAGGGTTTGGGCAATGGCGGCACTGCCGCGCTTGTCCGCCAACCCAGTCACCTGAACGACGATCTCATCCCACACAACGGGCAGCTTGATGACATCGCCCACCTGCACGCCATAGGCAGGCTTGATGCGTTCGTCGTTGCAACGAACTTTGCCCGATTCCACGCAGTCGGTGGCAAGCGACCTGGTCTTGAAAAAACGGGCCGCCCACAGCCATTTGTCAACGCGAACTTTCTGGACATCCTGCTTGCCTTTCTCAGGCGATGGCGCTGTGTTGCCTTTGTTGCCGCGACTCAAATTCGATCCTTTGTTGTACTGCCAGTGCAACCATTATGCCAAATTCAGGGCAAAGGGTTTCGCGCAAAATACCAGCCAGCGTCCGTGGGTCGCAAAGCCATGTCCACCTGAAAGCCGTTAATCAGCGTCTCTGCATAGGCACTGCCGTTTTCAAGCGTAAAGGCGGATGGATCGTAAGATTCCACCAACAGACCCTTGAAGTAGTTCAACATGAACGCGTCTTTCAAACTGACGCGAACCCGGGCAGTCACCGCATCAGGAATGCCCAATGGCTTGTTCTTGGTGTAGCTGATCACCTCGTCCACCCAAAGGCGCCCAAAACACAGCGCGTCATTGTCACCCTTGGCATCCGTTCGAAAGTGAACCCGACCCAGTTTTTTGAGACCTTCCGAAGGCAACATCACCCACCGGTTGTCGTCCGTCTTGAAAATATTGAGAAGCCCCGACATGTCCCAGGCGTGAACCTGCCGAGCGGCGGCGCTTTGTTCGGGCAGAACACCGCGGGAATAGAGGTCAACAGCCTCCAGCGAGGGCAGGCGTGCGCACAGGGCGCCATGATTCAGAATGAAGGTCTCCGCGCGCGCGCCGCGCAGCAGGTTGTCCTTGGTCAAGGCCGAATTCGGATTGCAGGCGCTCAGGGCCACAACAGCAATCAGGCACCACAATGCCCGACAGCTGCGCTCAAGACACCATGTCATTGACCATGTCCCGCATTGCGAGGTAGAGGGTGGCACGATCGGACACCTTGTCCCAATCGATGTGCAGGCGTTGAGACAATGCCGGGTGGATGCGATGACCCCATTGATCCTGAGGCGCTTCATCCACCAAATCCATGGCAAAAGCGACTGCACAATGCACCACGGCCGCCATGTCGGATGCGCCACTGCGCCTTGGGTAAGCGTAATACCGCAGGGCATTGGCAATTTGATCGGGCAGGTGCCAACGGTGGGCGATTTCAGCACCCACATCGCCATGATGAAAGCCCAGTTGATCGAACTCAAGCTCGGCACGGTCGCACGGGCTTCGGTCACCGCAGACCTTGTCGATTTCAGAGGCGGGTTCGGGAAATGCGCCATGGATGGCCAAAATGCCCAAACCGTGCATCAAACCTGCCGTGTAGGCTTCTTCAGCGGGCACATCGGTTTTACGGGCAATTTCACGGGCCAGGTTGCCAGACAACAGCGACAGTCGCCAAAACCGCTGCATGTCAAAGCCGGGAATGTCCGAAAAAGATCCCATCAAACCCGAGGCAATCACCATGGTGCGCACGGCACTCATACCCACCATCAACACGGCTTCTTCCACCGTGGCAATCTGTCTGGAATGCCCAAAATGGGCACAATTGGACATGCGCAGCACTTTTGCAGTCAAGGCGGGGTCTGCGGACAAAGGCACGCACACATCGGCGGTGCCGGTGTTCTCTTTGTTCAGCGTCAACAGTATTTCCTGCAGTGCCTTCGGAATGGAAGGCAACACACGAACACTGTCCAGCATTTTTTCCATTGGACTACTCAAGATATTCTCCTCGCACACCCGCACTGCATTGGTTTACATGGTGTCATATTGCACCGGTTTTGAGGAAGCGATGGGTCGAGGAAATCGGATAATGGGGTCTATTTTGACCCTATCCCCCGTTTGTACTACTTGCGTTCATGGCCAAGGCTGCGCGGGGGGACATATCCAAGGGCCCGCGCACGGGCCTCAGCCTGCGCAGCAAGCAGCGCCTGGCCCGTGTCCCTGTAATACAGGGCGAGGTCATAACTTGCAATGCCATTGCCAAGGCCCGCCGCAAATTGCATCCAGCCCTCAAAACGCAACAAGGCCACCTCACCGCCCAGTTGTCGATACCCATGACCAATGCGGGCGGCGGCGTCTTTGTCACCCCGGCCAGCCCGGCTTAAATCCTCAAGCGAGGTGTCCGTCTTCTGAGGCGTGGTAAAGCTGCTTTTGTACAGGTGGACCTCGTTGCTTCGCAGGATGCTCAAAGCCCTTTTTGCACCTTCCAGCACCAACCCCACCTGATCGCGCAAAGCACTGTCCGGGTAATCGCTCAGAAACTGCTGCGCGTCTCGAATCAGATCAACGGGCCAAAATATGGGCTGCAAGGCGGCCCAGCGTGTCTTCTCTTCATCCGTTGGCACCCGTTCAAGACGATCGCCCGCCCCTGGCTTGTGCCAGGCCAAAGCCACTTTGCGCCGGGTGTTGTCTGCGATAAACGGGACCTGTGCAAGCTGTCGTATGGCCTCCACCGGAAAATTCAACATGGTCTGTTCCACATCCACCTTCACTAACTGAAACAACTCGGCAAACGTGGTGTGATCGGGCAACCCTCGCAGCTTTTTGACCAGGGATGCGGTGTAAAACGTATTCTGATCAGGACTGGCTGGCGACACGGCGGGCCGGCCTGCCGCTGTTGAAAAGCAGACCATGCTGCCCAGGGGAGCCTCCACCTGATTCAGCCCGTCGGCATCGCCCACGGCGGCTCGAATGTCCGTTCTGCAGGCATCGATCACGGTGATGTTGACCGCAGAATCGCGCTGCGGCAACCGGGCCAGCAGGTTGTTCTGCAGGATGACTGACTGCGCCAGCAAGTCGGGTTTGGCCAATTTTGGGCTGGACCCGGACCCCAGCAGCAAATTGCTTGCATTGACCTGCATGCCATGACCGGCGTAGTAAAACAGGGTTAGCGCATCCGGCACACTGGCGATTCGGGCAATAAATTCCGTCAGGGTTTGCTCAAAGGAAGCGGCATCCAGATCCAGCGCCTGAGTGACATCAAAACCGCGGTAGGCCAGTGCCTGGGCCAAATCAAACACGTTTTTATGCACAGGGGGCAAATCATAGGGCGCAGGGTAAAGCCCATTGCCGACCAACAACGCAAAACGCGTCTGCCGGTCTGGTGTCTTACTGGGCATATCATGGCCGAAAGCCAGCCGGCTTGCCAAAGCAACGCCCGGCAAGCCAACCCCGGCCACCACCTGCTTGAGAAAGCGGCGGCGTGCGCTCGATCCAGGCATCTCTTCAGGCAAATTCGTAGACAAATTCCCCGTCTTCACAGGACAACACCAGTTTTTCAATTTTTTCCCCAATCAGGCTGGCCTGCAACAGGCGACGACTGATTTCTGGCAAAAGCTTGTTGCTGAGAATGGAGCCCACCACTCGCCCCCCTGAATCGCTCTCATTGCAACGCTCAACGATCAAATCCACCACGGCAGACTGAACCACCATGTCAATGCGGTGGTTGAGTGTGACTCGTTTGCGAATTCGTTCCAGCTGCAGTTTCACGATGCCCGCCAGTATGGCGTCATTGAGTGGATAGAACGGAACCACGTCCAGACGACCCAGCAGGGCTGGAGGAAAGACATTCAGCAAAGCAGGGCGAATGGCTGCCGCCACTTCATCCTGTGCGGGGCGGTGGTTGCCACGTCGACACAAATGCATCAACTCGTCGGTGCCCACATTGGTGGTCAGCAGGATCAATGTGTTGCGAAAATCAATTTGCCGACCTTCTCCGTCTTCCATCACACCTTTGTCGAACACTTGAAAAAACAGCTCGTGCACGTCTGGATGGGCCTTTTCCACCTCATCCAGCAGAACCACGCTGTACGGCTTGCGGCGAACTGCCTCAGTCAACACGCCACCCTCGCCGTAACCGACATAGCCCGGTGGCGCACCCTTCAAGGAAGATACGGTGTGGGCCTCCTGGTACTCGCTCATGTTGATGGTCACCAGATTCTGCTCACCGCCATACAGGCTCTCTGCCAAGGCCAGCGCAGTTTCTGTCTTTCCAACTCCGGAAGTGCCCGCCAGCATGAACACACCAACCGGCTTGTTCGGATCATCCAGTCTGGCACGGCTGGTCTGAATACGCCGTGCAATCAGTTCCAGGGCATGGTTCTGCCCGATCACCCGCTCTGACAGCGTGTCGGCCAACTTCAGAATGCTGTCAATCTCATTTTTGACCATTCGACCCACCGGAATGCCCGTCCAATCGGCCACCACGCTGGCCACCGCCTGGGCATCCACCCGGGGAAACATCAAGGGTGTTTCACCTTGCACGGCCATCAAGCGCGCTTGTGCCTCGGAATCGGCTGCATTCCTGGTCAGCACATCGATGCACTCCTTTTCATTGGCCCATTGCGCACAAAGCGCATTCAGCGCGTCCTCAACGCATTCCTGCTCAGTGGTCAAATCCTGAAGTCGATCCTCGTGATTCCGGCCCAAGGCCACTTCAGCCTCCAGCACCTGGCGCTCGGCCTGCAAGGCGGCGAGCTTTGCCCACTGAGCTTCTATGGGTGCAGGGGTGGCCCGCAAGGAAATGGCAACTCGGGCACACGCAGTGTCCAGCAGGCTGACCGCCTTGTCTGGCAACTGCCTTGCAGGAATGTAACGATGTGACAGCGAGACGGCTGCACCCACGGCCTCATCGAGCAGCACCACGCCATGGTGATCGGCCAAGGTGGGGGCACCTGAAAAGCCACGCGCGGCTTGATGCTTTTCATGCGGCTGTCGAAGTTGTCGACGTCAATTTCCTGAAATTCACGATCTGCAACTGGTGGCAGGGGCTCGACAGGCTTGCCAGACAGGTCAGATAAGACGCCCATGACAAACGGCAACTGCACCTTTTTCTGCGCACCATAGACCTCGACGTCGTATTCGATCTGGACCCGGGGTGCCCGGTTGCGACCAACGAATTTTTGTCCGCTCATGGGAATCTCTCACTCAAAGATGTAAACATTCAAAATAAAAATCACTGGGAGCCTGCCTGCAAATCTTCGGGATCCACACCCATGATTCGGGCAACCTCAACCAGTGCGTCGGGGGCCAGATCTTTGACCAGTTCAAGAAAATTTTTGTCGATCAGACGCCGCGCCCTTTTGAGTAGTAACTGGGCAGGGTTGGTTGGTTCCGCGTTTTCGAGATAAATGCATATTTCGTCGATTGCACGAAGCGCCTGCCGCCTGGATTGAATGCCACCGGGCACCCAGCTTGAGTCGGGCGTTGCTGTGCGGGGGAAATCAGCCGGCGCCGCTGTGATTGAAGTGACGGAAGCCACAGGCACCGGCGCAATTTCACTGTCGGTGACTGGGGGCGGCAACACCTGCCCCAAGCGACCCAACAACCCAGCCAGATCGGCAAGGCTGCTGGCTTGATGCCCTTGCGCCAGGGAATTCAGCAAATTGCCGCATCGCTGCAAGGCAACTCTGGTTTCCTCAATCAGTTGATGCAAGGTGCCGAGCAATGCGGGCTGCTCAATCAGGTATTGATGAACCTGCTCGCGGGAAAATTGAATGTGTGTGTCAGGATAGCTTGCGGCATCCAGCAAAGCCTCTAGCGCACGTATGTTGACCACGCCCACGGCAGGTATTTCAAAGATGCGGGACTCACGCACCGACTGATAGAAACTACCACCCCGCCCTAGGCCCTCGATGACATTGATCCGGGCGTAAGGGTCCGCATCGTCGGGATCCAGTGCTGGGAATATGAAATTCCAGCCTGATTCCATCATGTCGCAAAGTATATGAAGGGATTCGGGAAGGCTCTGCAAACCGTGAAGCCGCAGCGCAGCCTCAGCCCAAAGGGCAACGAGCCGCAAATCGCGGCTTTCATCCAACAACTTCTCCGACTGATTCATCACGCCGACCCAGTCTGGTGGAATGGCCGATTCAAATTGCGTTTCGGGTTTGCCCTGCGCAGCCTGCATCAAGGCCAGCCAGGCATTGTCGTACTCGAGGTCGATGCCAAAATCGGTGTTGTTGCGGATGGCGGTTGCCCAGCGATGAGGGGACTGGCGGGCTGAAACAGAATGGGACACGCGATGCTCTGACCAGGTAGCGAAGGCGTGAAAATAACAAGTAAAGCGACGAAGGGAAAAATCGTCCCTCAGGGGGGATCACCCGTCCTGAGGGCTTCCTGGACCATCAAACTCGACGACTAATCTCTCGCATCAACACCCACTCCTCTGCCGAGGTGGGGTGAACAGCCACCGTGCGATCAAAATCTGCCTTGGTCGCACCCATGACATAAGTAATGCCCAACACCTGGATCATTTCAGGTGCGTCATCGCCAAGCATGTGAATGCCCAAAATGCGATCTGTGCGATCATCAACCACAAGCTTCATGTAGGTTTGCTGATTGCCGCCTGAAAAGGCGGTCTTCATGGGTCTGAATGCAGTTTCGAAGACTCGAACGGGACCGCTGGCTGCAGCTTGCTCCTCGGTCAACCCGACTGTTGCAATCGGTGGGCTGGTAAAAGCGGCTGAAGAGATCGCGTTGTGATCGACCGTCAGGTTTTTTCCATTGAATTCATTCTCGGCCAGTGCGCGGCCCTGAGCAATCGCAACAGGCGTCAAATTAACGCGATTGGTGACGTCGCCCACCGCAAACAGGCCCGGCACTGACGAGCGATTCCATTCGTCCACCAGCACTTCGCCGGCTGCGCCCAGGCGCACGCCCAACCTGTCGAGACCAAGCCCCTCCGTATTGGGCGATCTCCCTGTGGCATTCAATATCCAATCAAATCGATGGGCGCCTGTCTGGGTGTGCAGCACAAATTGATCTGAAACGCGTTCCAGCTTTTTGCAATCTGAATGGGGATGAAGCTCAATGCCTTGCGCCTGCATGGCCTCTGCCGCGCGCTGCCGCAGGGACAAATCGAACCCCCGCAACGGCAAATCTGCCCGATAGTAGACCGACACCCGAGCACCCAACCCCCGCATGATGCAGGCAAATTCCATCGCAATGTACCCTGCGCCCACAATGCCGATGTGCGCGGGCAATTCAGTCAAATCCAGCAGTTCATTGGAGGTCGGCGCAATGTCAAGCCCTTCAAAGGCTGTGCGATTGGGCGTGCCACCGGTCGCAATCAAGATGCGCCGCGTTGCCAACACCGTTTGACCCACCTGGACATGGTTGGCATCGGGCAGGCTTGCCCAACCCCGCAACACCTCGACGCCACTGTTCTGGAGCATCTTGGCGTAAATGCCCTCCAAGCGGTCAATCTCAGTCTGTTTGGCCTGTTGCCAGGCCTGCATGCTGAAGCTCGCCTCATGAACCACCCAACCCGGCTGCAGACCATCGCGCAGCTGCGCACCGAATTGCGACGCATACATCAGCAGCTTTTTGGGCACGCAGCCTCGGATGACACAGGTGCCGCCCAAGCGACTGCCCTCGACCAGGGCCACTTTGGCCCCGTAAGAAGCGGCACGACGGGCACAAGCCACGCCGCCAGATCCACCGCCTACAACGACAAGATCGTATTCTGTTTGGTCGCTCATTTTGCTTATTCACTCACCATAAAATTGCCCTGCAGGGTTTTGACTTTGTGCTCAACATGCGCCTTCAGCCGAGGCAGGAAAGGCTGCAACTCGGCGGGCGGGGCAGCGCGAAAACCGGCTTGTTGCGCCTCTTCCAGCAGGCGATTTAACTGTTTGACGCCGGGTAGCACCGGACCAAAAAAGCGGAAATTGTTGGCATCGTCCGTAATCAGCAGGGTCGGAAAAGTTTCGATGTCCACCTCGTCCTGCCAGATTTGGCTGTCTTCGATGTCCAGCCAGACAAAACGATGCTCCGGATGCTCCATCGCCAGGTGCTGAAAAGTCGATGAGAAATCGCGGCAGAGGCCGCACCAGTCTGCGCAAAGGCAGGTAATTGTCAAAACCATGTGCATCTAGTTTTTTAAAACCACTCCACATTACCAGAACAGGCAAGCCCTTGCGCAAAAAGGGAATTGCCAAAGTGACCAGAAAGGAGTGAAATAGGAAAAATTACGTTTTAACTGTCAGTTAAACCTTGAAATTTCATGCATTTATTGTAGTGTAATGACATTCAATGGCGCTGCGGCCCAGGAGCAATATTGTGGATTTCACATTCAACACTGAAAACAATGTCTTGAAAGTCAAGGTGGAAGTACCGCGTCTGGATGGTGCCAGTTCTTACATTCTCGAATCGGAAACCCGTCCGCGTTTGAACAAAATTACCCGCATCGACATCGATTGTGCGGCAGTCCGCATGATTGATTCAAGCGGCTTGGTGGGTTTGGTCACCCTGGCCAAACTGATGGCCTTGCAAAGCCACGAAAAAATCCGCCTGCTCGAATTGCACACTTCGGTCGAAAAGCTGATGCGTCTGTCTCACCTTGATCAGGTGTTTGACATCGAGCAGGCCGAAAACGCCTGACTGGCCACATTCACAACCAATAAAAGCAAGCCGCCGCGCAGGCTGTCGGCAATAAAGCACCCGACAGTAGGCCAAGTGCAGACACCGATTCGTCTTCAAACTGGCTTTTGAGCAAAGACAAGCCAGCGGGATTGGGGGCATTTGCAATCACAGTCAGCCCACCACCAGTAACCGCCCCCGCCACCAAAGCGTATCGAAATTCAGGCGTGGTGGACTCAATCAACGATCCAAGGTAGGTGAGTGCCGCGTTGTCGGTGATCGCGGTCAGCGACATGGACGCAAAAAAGAGCACATCCGAATGCAGACCGCTTACCGCGGGTTGGAGCCACCACTGCTGCATTCCGCCCAGCACGACGAGGCCCGCCAGGAAAAAGGCCACCAGCAGGCCCTCTTTAAGCAACAGCCGCGACTGGAAACCGCTGTAGGCCGCCGTAAAACCCAAAAAGAACAAAAACACACCCATAAAGACGGCGGGGTGATGCGCAAACAAGACCACCGCCACCAAGAACAAAAGGTGCACCCCCATGGCCCATGCGGGCACCGGCGCCAGTTGGGCGTCCTCTGAAGGAACTGGGCTGGCTGCTGTGGTCGAAGACAAAGACTGACGCGCAAAAAATGCGAAGACACTGGCGTTGATCAACACACCCAAGGCAGCCTTCCAGCCAAACTGGGCCAGCATGAACGCGGTGTTCCAGTTCCAGGTGCCTGCCACCATCAACACCGGCGGCGCAGCGTAGGAGGTTAGTACACCACCAATGGACACGTTGACAAACAACACCCCCAAACCGCCATAACGCACCCATTTGGGATTGTTGGGGGCAAACAAGGTGTCTTTCAGCAGCAGCGCGGCTAGGGTCATGGCCGCGGGTTCTGTAATCAGGCTACCCATCAGCGGCACCATGAACAAGCCCAACCAGACCTTTGCCAGGCTGTCATTCATGGGCAGCAGTTTGGCCATGCCTTGCACAAGCAGCCGGGCGACCTCAAGCACGGGCCGGCTGGCTGCAACCACCATGATCACGAATACAAACAGTGGCTCTGTGTATTGGCGGGTGTCGACGTATTGCACCGCCTGATCCATGCCCCCGACCACAGCCATGGCCAGCACCAGGAAAAAGGCCCAAATACCAAACACCGCCTCGACCTCACCCAACAGATGCCAAAGCCCTGAGTGATGAACACTGTGGTGAGCCCGCTTTTCAAACCAGCTGGTTGAAAACGTGTGAACCAGAGCGCCGGCAAACAACAAAGCGGCAATCCATTGCAGGGTGCTGGGGGTCATCCTTAAGCCTTCTTAATGATAATAAATCTCATTTGAGTTTAACATCTCCAGCAAGCCATTCCTTCGGCGCGTCTGAGTTTTTCAATACGGCAAGCACGGCACTTCCCAATTCATGCCCCCCCGCTGGCAATCCAGCCGCCCGATAGGCACTTGCTGCGCCTTGAATAATCGCTTCTGACTGGGCAATGATTGCCACATTTTGGGGCAAAGTGTCCGCCCCCTGCGCACAAGGCTGAACATCCAGCGAATGCCCCTTTCGGCATACGGCTGGCCGGATGGGGTAGATCAGGCAGCGCTGGTTTTCAAGAAACGGGCAGGCTTGCCTGTGGGTGGTCAAGGTGGTGCCATCCACAGCAGCGGCATGCTTTTCAAGGCGTTCGGTGAACTGGTCCAGGGCCGCTTGAGGCAACCCTTGCAAAAACCGGGCAATTTTGAACACTTCAGGCTCAAGTGCCTCGACCCGAACATGGCAACAGTGGCTACAGCCAGACCGACAGGCCAGCTGGGTGCCTTCACTGACTGCAATGGCGACCACTTTGTCGATCGCGCTGTGGATTTGTGTCACAAACCCGACGGCCTCTGGAAACGTTGGATTCTGGCCCAGATAGGCCTGTGCAGCCTTCTGAACCTGAGTGACTGATTGCCTGAGCATGCCCTGCTCTTCGGAACTCATCATTGCATTTCACCATTTAATTGTTAAGCGACCGCAACTGTCTGATCAAGGTGACAAACAGTCAGTTAAGATCAGGGCAGTTTACCTGCACTGAAAGGCAAAGCCCAATGAAAGTGACCGCCCAAGACCGCGCCAAGCAATTACTGGAAGCTCAAACCGCCTATTGGCTGAAGAATCTGACGAAAAAGCAATTGGTCCCACTCTTGAAGGAGGAGGTGGCTTTTCTACACCGTGAACTGGGCAAGCTGAAGTTGAAGCAAGCCGTTTCACGCGAGAAAGTGAAAGCCACCGCGCAACGATATGCGGTTGAAATGGAAATCGGCGGCGCCATTCCTGAGCTTTTTGGTGAAATTGCCGATGTCATTTACAACTTCCCAAGCAATCAGCACACCCTGGTGGGCGATCTGGTGTCGGATGACATTGCACACGAGTTCATCGACAAGGTGTTCGAGGACGGCAGCGTTTTCGATCACGCTGTGGTGAACATTCACAGCAGTGAACCGTTCAAGGCCTTTTTGTCAGACGTGGTGTACACGGTGCTGAAGGGCTATGCGCTGGAGCAAAACCAGCTGCTTAAAATCGGCACGGTGGCCAGCAGCATGAAGTTCGTTCGGGGATTGATTTCAGACCGGGCACCGAAGGTCTCGGAATTGATTGAAGCCCGAATTCGGGAGTTGATGGGCTCGGGTGTCGACGGGTCGCTCAGCATGGTGGATGAGGTGCTGACCAAGGACCAATACCGCGAGGGTGCAAAAGACGCCGTGTTGGACCTGTGGGACAAAATCAAAGAATGGCCCGTTTCCAATTTTCAGCATTACGTGACGGCGCTGGACTTGCAGGAATTGCTGGTGCTGGGCTATGAATTCTGGCTACAGCTGCGCAGCACGCCTTATTTACAGGATTGCATTTCAGCCGGGGTGGATTTCTTTTTCGACAAATACGGCAATGAAACCCTTGAGACCTTGCTCAACGACATTGGCGTGACTGAGGACATGGTGGTGTCAGACGTACTGAATTACGTGCCGGATCTGGCCAATATTCTGGTCAAAAGGGGCATTGCCGAACAATTGATTCGCCGGCATTTGCAACGCTTCTACGACGACCCCGAAACACTGGCGCTGTTGGGCTGAACGGCGCTACAAAGCGTTGTACAGCGCACGCACGGTGTCTGCACCGTGCAACCTTTCCAGCTTGCGCACCGTGAAATGGCCACGGCTCATGTCTTGATAATGGTCGATGAACAACAAGTTGATGCTGGCACCACCGACCGCGCCAATAACGGGCACTGCCATGGCCGCCGCCTTTTGTGAAATTTGCACTTGAAACCGGGTTGCGATCAAGGCGATTAAACGGGCAATGGCGGGCGCAGAGCCGTCCACCATGGCCTGTGTGGCCATGAACTCCGTGGCTTCGGTAATCGCTTTGGCCAAGGCCATGCGAACCCCAAAATAAGCCGATTCACTGGCGTCATCCGTGGGCTTGGGCCCGCCCAGCGCAAACACCTCGAGACAGGCCAGTTGCACTTCGGGGTCGGAAAGGTCCTCCCCATGAGCTCTGGCAATGTCGGCAATGGATCGCAAAATGATGGTTGTTGACAAAGGGAGCTCGAGAAAAAGCGCGCCGACACCCATGGCGCCACCGACTCCGCCTGAAATCGCCGACGCCAGTTTGTGCCATCGTGGCGAGGAGGCGGCTTGCGCTGGCGCACCAGTGCCCGACTTCATGGTAAAAAGGGCGCCCCTCAAGGCCAGTGTTAGCGCATCGCGTGTGGCATCGCGCACCTTCAACTGCCAGTTGTCGGGAAGCAACGAAAAGCCCTTTTCAATGGGGGCGCCAAGGGTGTGACTGAACTTGACGGCCAGCCCAGGGTTTTCGAGCACAGCCTTGGCTTGCGCGAGTTGCTCCAGTTCAGATTCAGACAAAGCCATAGGGGGCACCTCTTCAGGTTGAGCCCCTTATATTAGGTGGTTCCTGTTATTAATCGATAAACAGGTTTCAAATTGGACGACTAAACCATGCTTAATCGGCTGTTCTGGTTCCAACCAGCCGCCTTGGGGTCTTCAAAATTGGACGGTCTGGGTTTGGCGCTGCCACCTTTATAGCCTCCGGTTGCCGCCATGGTTTTTGCGGCCAGGGTCAAACCCAGCCCAACCAGATTACAGGCAAACATCATCACGCCTGCTGCCAAAAATGAGAACGTTGTCGCGCCCATTTTCAGACCAGTGCCTGCAATAACCGGCACGTGAAGCGCATGGAGTGCACCCCCAGTGACGAAAGTGAGAGTGGCCATGATCGCGGTCAAAACAGCACCACCTGCAAAGCGCCCAAGGGCCATGTTGATCGTTCTGGAGGCGGGGCTTGTGCCGATCATTTTGTTAATTCTGTAAAACACATTGAAAAACGCCCTCGACAGTTGGGCATTTTGGGCAAGTACAACGTCGAGACTGACGCGACGCAGGGCTTCGCCGAATCGGGCACAGGTCACCGTGGGTTTACTGTATTGATGATGCAAATCAAGAATGCGTTGAACGCTAGTAATGTGCCGCCCTTGCAAACATTCCGTTTTAAATTTTTTATCCTGATTTTTCTTGAAATCATCGCTTTGGCGTTCAGTGAGGTGCTTGTCAAAATTCGAGTTTCGAAAACCCGGCATCCACCGCAGTACTTTTTGGGCGCCAGGAACCAGTCCCTTTCGATGGAGTTTTTCAACCCCGGCCTCTGCGGTCCGTCGCGCATCAAGCGTGATGTCTGGTGCTGCCTTGATGTCCGAATGATCAATCAAATCGCAGAGCGCCACGAAGTGGGATTCTTTGGTAAGCAGTGCCCTCGCATGCTGATAATCTCTCAGCACCGCCATGGGCCCAGACTTTGAAACGTTTGGGGTTTGGGGTGCAGCGAGATATTGCCCGACGACCCGCTGAATGGTTCTGAGGCGAGTGGCCTGATCGGCCGAGGAATCGTAGGCCAGCGTCAGCGCTTTCAGAAGTGCAGGTTCGCCAGTTCTAGGATCTCGAAAATCAGCGCCGATTTTTCTGTTCAATGCCTGAGACAACATAGAGTGCCCTTGTGAGCCACGGCGAGTGTGGCTCAAAATGGCGTCGATTTTTTTCAAGAGCGTGTCGTGGTCCTTGATGACCTCACCCTTCTGATAGTCAGTCAGTGCGTCTTTTGAAAGAACCGCCTGACTGGCCAGAGCAGACACGGCACCCAAGCCACCAAACGCCGCCGAAAGCGCTGAGTATGCCATTGCAAACGCCCCGATGGTGTAATTGATGGCAGTGCCGCCAAGTGTCAAGCCAAGTGCCTTGTCTTTCATGTGCGGTATTTTGTTAAACCCCATGGTGACCGACGTTGTGACCACGCCGATCAATGGCAGCGACATCACCATGCCGATGCGGTTGGTCGTTCCTTTGACATTCGCATTGGGGGTGGTCAGGTTTTTAAATGAGGTTTGAAGAAAGCCAGTTGGCGCAGCCATGAACTCGCACGCGCCGTGAAATTTGTGTGCAGCGCGAGACAGGCGGCTTGCCATGGCATTGCGCTTGCTCACTGGATTGGTTTCAGAGTGCTTAAACAATTCTGGCCGAAAACGAATGTAATCCTCGCGGTAGACTCGATCTTTTACGCCCTGATCGTCGATGCATTGCGACAAGTCAATGCCATCACCTGCCTCAAATTGACGACGTAACAAGGCGGCCTGAACGTAGTGGTTGGATTCGTGAAACCCTTTGCCGACCACGGCGGCGGATCGACCGTCTCCAAGAAACTGGCTGATTTTGGTGCCCCAGCCTTTGCGGCCATACGTGTTGCCGCCTTTGACCTTCAGACCCGCCTTTTTGGCGATGCGCTTTTCAGAGGATTTCAACCATTCCGACGTGGGAACGAATTCCTTGTTCGCCGGATCTGACTTCGAGATTCCAGACATTTTGCCCCCGACTTCGAGTGTGCTCGAATTTGTGTATTTGCACTAAATTGGCACATGCGGGAGCGAATTTCAAAAGCTGGTGCATTTGCATCACTCTAAAGGTGTAATCAACCGACCAAAATCCGACAGAAATCAGGGTTTACCCTTTTGTTTCAATGGCTTAATTACATTAAAGGGATGTAGGAAATACTTTCTGACCCAGGCAACGAGAACATACCCAGAGAGGAGTGGCGCGCCCGGCAGGAATCGAACCTGCGACCCTTGGCTTCGGAGGCCAATACTCTATCCACTGAGCTACGGGCGCGCGAGAAGGCGACAGTGTACACCAAGCACTGTGCTAAATCACGGTCTTTAAAAAATCGGCAATCTGGGCAACGGCTTGATCCGCTTCCGGCACCAGGCCCGCGTTAAGCTGGAAATCGTGCCACAGGCCTTCAAATTCCTGCCATTCCACCTTGACCTTTGCCTGGGACATGGCGTCATTCAAACGGGCGGCGTCATTGGCCAACAACTCGGCCGATGAAGATTGAATCAATGTGGGCGGAAACCCGTTGAAATCGGCAAAGACCGGGGACACCTTCGGGTCTTTCCATTGCGCCTCACTGACGAATCCGCCACGGGTGAATTGCACCCAGGTCGTTGTCAGCAGGGCGTCGTTGTTCGGCTGGGGCAGCTGACTGAAAGAGGCATCCGTCCAAGGGGACACCAACACCAGCGCGCGCGGCATCGGTTTGCCGCTTTCACGCAATTTCTGGGTCAGCGCCAGCGTGAGGTTTCCACCCGCAGAGTCGCCCGCGACAATCAGATTTGAAATTTGAAAACCTGACGCCTCAAGATCGCAGATGGCGGCATAGGCGTCTTCGAGCTGGGCAGGATAGGGATGCTCAGGGGCCAATCTGTAACGTGGCACGTACACGGGCAAACCGGTCGCCTTGCACAGGCGAGAGGTAAACGCCCGATGTGTGGCGGGTGAGCAGACCACATAACCTCCGCCATGCAAATACAAAATGGCGTGGTGATTGGAAGCGGGATGATCCGGCAACAGTTGCTCGCCCTTGACTCCACCCGATTGATAGGCGCTGACATGAACGCCCCGCGGCACCAGGGCCGTGAGCTCCATGGCGCGGGTCATCATGCGTTGAACCCGAACCGGTACCTTCGGAGAGAAAAAGGGTCTGAAAGTTTGGCGCAGCAGGTTTTCTGTCAGCTTGGCGCGCATTGAATTTGGCATTGCGTCAGTCTCCATCTATTTGTTTTGTCCGAAACATTACACCAAGCCCCCCCCTAAGCGAGTGCCCACTCACACATGTGATGCAAAAAATGGCGACCCTTCGGGAAAATCGAGAGACTGACTTTGGAGTTCGATGCCATGACCATTCGCTCGCCCTATCAAACCTTGCACTGCAACGCTTACCCTGAGCATTGCTACGAGCGTGAAATCTTCTTCGAAACGCTGGGTGCCTGCTGGGCATTGAGCGCCCGAAATGTGTCTGGCATGTTCCCCATCCAACTTCGCCTGGATCTTTGCAAAATCAACCTGCTCTATGGCGTTCCCAGTGCAGATCTTCCCCAAGAGCTTTTGAACAAGCTGACGGTTTTGTTTCAATCGCGCCCTGCAGGGCAACCCGCACACGGCCGAAGTGTTGTGGAGACCAATGCCATGGCCATGATGCGCGAAATGAACCGCGCCGATTTCCTGAGCTTCTCCATGGGCTTTCAGGACGCCGTTGAACAGGTCTTGGTGCACGCTGAATGCTGGAACCCTCGCTGTCAAAGGGCTTACATGGCGATCAAATTCTCAGCCATGTCTTTGATCGAACAAGGTTTCAACAGCGAGAAGCACCGCGGAACCTACGCCGATCTGCTGTCGGAATACCTGAACATCACGCAATCCGTGTTCTCGTCTGAGTCAAAAACATATCCGCTGAACCATTAAGCACTTAAATTGGCTTGAGATGCTGGCGAATCACAGCCTCAAGCTGCACGTAAATTTCCGGATCATTAAGCAGCTGCATGTGATGCTTCTGCGAAAAGGCAGCGCGCTGCGCGGTGCCTGTTTCGTCAGCCAGCGCCGACGACATCTGCACCAAACCGTCACCCACGGTGTCATTCAACCAGGAACCGGTCGATTTACCCACGGTTGATCCAATCAAGTGGAATTGCACACGATGGCCATCGGAGGTCATGAGCGGACCGAGTCCGCCCTGCAAATCTCGAATACCCGTGGAACGCACGCCCAATACACGGCTGACCGGTTTGCTCAGTTCAAATCGATCCAACAGACCTTCCCCGGCCGCCGCCAGGCGAGCCAAAGGTGCGCCCGCATGGGGCGAACCCAAACACACCACATCTTTCAGGGCGTGCTGCAACAGGAGGTCTTCGGGTTCAAGCATTTCAACCAGCGCCCGGCTGACCAGCCCACCCATGCTGTGGCCGACCAGAATGACGTGATCAATAGCCACCGGCCAGTTTTTACACAGCCGAGTCAGGATGCGTTTGAACTGTCGGGCGTTGGCCTCAATGCTGCGACCGGTGTTGTAGCGCAAATAAAGCGGGGTGACGTCGAAATGATGGGCCAATCTTGGGCCATAGGGAACGGTGTGAAGTGCCTCGGGCTTGTGATACAGAAACCAGCTGTCTTCATTGCAGCACAGACCGTGTACAAACACGACCAGGCTGGATTTCGCATCTGGAAACGCTTGAATCAGCTCATCCTGCTCAAGACCCAGCAAATGCCCGTCTTGATAAAAGCCCGTCTTGATCTCGATCGGGTTGCGCGTGGCGGACAAATGATCTCCCAACAGGCCGTTGATGGCGCTGTTGATGGCAGCCACCCTGCGACTTGGTCGCCGGTTCTGGGTCGCCAAACCCTGATTGGCCTGCTTGACCGCCCAGGCTGCACCGTTAAAAACGCCTTTGCCCACTTCCTTCACCGCTGAATAAACCAGATCGGTGATTTCATTGTGAACGGACTCGATGGGCTTGCTTGATGACAAGGTGGCTGTACCCACCGCCTTGAAAGGCATGTCGCTGATGGCGCGATGAAATTCGTGCACGCGGCTTGCAGCCTGCTCGAAGGTGTCACCGGCCAGCTTCAGGCCGCCTTCGATGGCACTGCCCACTTCATTGACAGGTGGTTTGGTGTTTGTCATGGCGCATCTCCTTGAGGAGTGATGTTTGCGATGAAGCTATAGTGCACAAGTGTTCACTGATTATCAATCGTTTTTTCTGGAAGCCGACCTCTAGCCAAACCATAACAATACAGCCAATACACCAGTGCGATGAAAAGGTACCCTTCCAGATAGTACTGGCGCCACTGGACGTCGCCGGAAAGCGCCAAGCTAAGCGAACCGGACAACTCAAACAAACTGACCACAGTGACGAGCGAGCTCTCTTTGAGCAAGGTTACAAAACTGTTCAACAAGGCCGGTGCGGTGACTCGAAACACCTGCGGCAAAACGACCCACACGAATATCTGTTGGCCTTTCATGCCCAAGGCCAGGCCTGCGTCGGTTTGCCCTTGGGAAAGCGCTTGAAGCCCGCCACGCCATATCTCGGCGAGGTAAGCCGCCTCAAAAATGGCCACAATCACAACGACCCTGATTAAAAGCGGGCCGCCCAGATCAGCCACCACCAGAGGCACAACAAACGCCGCCAAAAACAGCACTGTCAACAAGGGCAAAGCGCGGCAGGTTTCGATGTACACCGCACACAGTGTTGACAACACGCGATTGGCGCTGCGCCTTCCGACTGCAAGCAACAAGCCGAGCGGCAAGGCGAAACCATAGCCAAAGATGGCCAGAAGGAGGGTCAAGGGCAGCCCACCCATTCTGTCCAGCGGAATGGGGCTTAGCAGGGCGCAGGCAAGCGGCAGACCGATTGCCCAAGCCACGGCCTTGGTGGGAATCGCCCAGCGGGTGCGAAACGACACCCACAACAAAATGCTCAGAATGCCAACAGCCACCCAGGCAGCAGGCTGGTTGACCTCTGGAATTCGCCCCATGAGGATCAGCGACCATTTTTGGGCCACAACGCCCCAACAGGCCCCATGGCCCGCAACGGCGTTGCACGCCTGCAAATCGGCATGGAACACCGCGTTCAACAGGCCCCAGGACAACAAAAGCCACAGGGGCTTGGCCAACAGCAGCACAGTCATTGCGGTGACCGCAATTCTTGAGGGACTGCGCCACAAACCACCCAAGACTGAACGCTTTTCCAGAATGGGACTCATGCGCTGCCCCTGTTCACTGCGCGGTTCCAGCGTCCCATCAAAGCACTTGCCAGTATGCTCAACAAGGCATAAATGATCAGGATCAGCACCACACACTGAATGACCTGACCACTCTGATTCATGGCGGTGTTGGAAACAGACACCAGTTCGGGATAACCCACTGCAACCCCCAGGGAGGCATTTTTCAGCAAGTTCAGGTATTGGTTGCCCAACGCAGGTACGATGGCACGCAAGGCGACAGGCAACACGACAAGGCGGTTCAGCTGAAGGCGACCAAAGCCAAGCGCAAGCCCGGCCTGCACCAAGCCACGGGGCACCGATTGCACACCCGCGCGAACGACCTCAGCAATAAACGCGGCCGTGTAGAGCACCAGCGCCAACAGCACAGCACAATATTCAGGGCTAAGCACCCAGCCGCCTTCCACCGAGAAATAACCTTGTCTCGGCCATTGTCCACTCCACAGGTCGGGTATGGCGAGTCCACTCTTACTGAGATAGATCCACCCGTGAAATGACCAGGCCTGACTGGCCACCGGCAACCCTTGAATAATCAGAAAATAAACCGCCAGCAAAAGAATGAGCAAGGGAATGTTCCTGAACAGACCCACATACGAGTCCGCAACAAGGCGAATCAGCGGATGATCGGAACGCCGCCCCAGACCGATCAGGGTTCCCAGCACGGTGGCCAACAACAGGGCTGGCAACGCCACCTTCAGGGTGTTGAGCAAACCCGCTAGCAACACCGTCCAATACGGCGATTTCAGGCCAACGGCCAACCAACCCTCACTGAGGGAGAAGCCTGCGGGGTCAAGCAGAAAGTGAAAATCCACCGGCTTACCTCAGCGGTGGCGCGTACATCAAACCGCCCCGTGTCCAAAGGTCATTCAAACCACGCTTCAGCCCCAGGGGGGAATGTGCCCCCAGATTGCGATCGAACACCTCGCCGTAGTTTCCGACTTGTTTAAGAATTTGCTGAACCCAGTTTTTGGGCAGACCGAGCGGTTTTCCGAGGTCCTCACTCTGACCAAGCAGACGCGCCACGGCGGGGTTGTCACTGTTCAACATGGTCTGAAGGTTGGCCTGCCCCACGCCCAACTCCTCGGCCTCAATCATGGCAAAAGCCACCCAACGAACGATTAAAAACCAGGCGGTGTCGCCGTCCAGTACAGCGGGCCCCAAGGGCTCTTTCGAAAAAACCTCGGGCAGCACGTCATAGTCATCGGGGTGCAGGGCTTGCTTGGTCTTCAAGCCAATCAATGCGGACACATCGGTTGAAAAGGCCTGACAGCGCCCTGAAAAAAACGCTTTGTAAGCGGCTTCAAAGTTGTCGTACACAATGGCCTTGGCTTTAATGCGATTGGCCTTCAGGAACGTGGCCAGGTTTTTTTCGTTGGTGGTACCGGATTGCACGCAAATTTCCGCGCCATTCAGTTGCCTGGCGCTTTTCAAGTGGAACGACTTGGGCACCAACACGCCTTGCCCGTCAAAATAGGTAATGCCTGTAAAGACGATGCCCAGGCCTGCGTCGCGACTCAATGTCCACGTGGTGTTTCTGGACAGAATGTCGATCTGCCTGGCTTGCAGGGCGGCAAAGCGTTGTTGGGAACTCAAAGGCGTGTAGCGGACCTTGTTTGCATCGCCCAGCACAGCCGCAGCCACGGCTCGGCAAACATCCACGTCCAAGCCGTGCCACTGGCCATCTTCGCCGAGGGCAGAAAACCCCGCCACGCCCGAGCTGACCCCGCAACGCACCTCACCGCGCTGGCGCACACCATCCAGCGTGCTGCCGGCCCAGACGATGCCGGGCAAACAGCACAGGAGACTGAAAATCACTTTAATCATGTTGCGGTGTTTCATGCTGATGAATCCGATGAGCGGCCTAAATAGAGCCCAAGCACCCACTGCTGCAGTCGCCCAAGGTATTCCTTGATGGCGAGACTGCTTCGATCCAGCGCCTGCGACCGGGGTAACCATTCCCATAGGGGACGTTTTTCACCCGTGATTCGGAGGTCTGAACACACAGGGTACACCTCAAACTCGGCCTTTTTGAAAAGGACATACGACCGACCCATGTGAAATCCAGAAGTCACCAAGGCAATCTTCAGCGGCGTGCGTGCCTCCACCTCCCGATGCAAAACACCCTCAAGCACACGCATGGAGTCAAAGGCATTTTCCAGTGTGGTGCGAGATCGATCTTCAAGCACGATGCGTTCGGCCGGCACACCCAGGGCGATGAGAAAATCGCGCATGCCCTCGGCCTCGGTGTGTTTGCGTGGGTCTACGCTAAAACCACCGCCACTGACCAGAACGATGGGGGCCAAACCGGCACGGTACAAATTGGCGGCAGTCCACATTCGGTCTGCCCCGTCCCCCAGGTCTGGCAAGGCCCTGACGCCTTCGTAAGCAGGTTCCAGCCCACCCCCCAAAACAACAATCGCATCCAGCTTGCCGGAAACAGGATGTTGAACCTGCAAGGCCATCGCCTCCTTTTCAAGATGACCAAACAGCCAGTCTGACACCACAGGAAGACTACACAGAAACAGTTGCATGCTGGCCAATACAATGACCCACAGCTTCAGCCTTCGGCGACCCAAAAAACCCAGGCAGGCCAGAACTGTCAGGAAGATCCAGAGACCCAAAGGACTTAGAATCCAAATCAAGTATTTTGTAAGCGAGGCGGCCACTCCGGCTCCCGGTGAAGATTGAACAATTCAGGAGATTGTAAATGCCCTTTCCGAATCATCAGCTCAGCATGACGGTTCTCATGACACCCGACATGGCCAACTTCAGCGGCAAGGTGCACGGCGGTCACATCCTGAAGTTGCTTGATCAGGTGGCCTACGCCTGTGCCAGCCGTTACGCAGGCATGTACGTGGTCACCTTGTCGGTAGATCGCGTGCTGTTTCGCCAGCCCATTCACGTCGGCGAACTGGTGACCTTTCTGGCCAGTGTCAACTACACGGGCAAGTCGTCCATGGAAATCGGCATCAAGGTCATTTCTGAAAACATTCATCAAGGCATCGCGACCCACACCAACAGCTGCTTCTTCACCATGGTGGCGGTCGATCACGAAGGCAACCCGGCGCGCGTGCCCCCTTTCCGGCCCGAGAGCGACGATGAAAAACGCAGACACCAAAAAGCCCTGATCAGGAAGCAATTGCGACAGGAACTTGAAAAACGCTACGACGACGCCATGTCAGATGTCCAGACACAGTGAACAGGAACCCCACCATGGCCGCATTCCGAATTGCAGTCCCGTTGTTGATGTTGTCCGTTTTCGCCGCTTCGCCTCTTCGTGCCGAAGAAATCGGCGCTGTGAACACCAACTTCAAACTGTTTGGTTCCGACAAAATCGTCGTGGAGGCCTTTGACGACCCACTGGTCGGCGGGGTGACTTGCTACGTCTCCAAAGCCAAAACAGGTGGACTTTCAGGCGCCGTTGGCGTGGCTGAAGACACCTCCGACGCGTCCATTGCCTGTCGTCAAACAGGCCCACTGGTGTTCAAAAGCCCACTGCCCAAGAAGGAAGTGGTGTTCACCGAACGCCGTAGCCTTGTTTTCAAATCCCTGCAGGTGGTCCGGTTTGTGGACACTCAGCGCAACGCGCTGGTTTATCTCACCTATTCCGACAGGGTGGTCTCGGGCAGTCCGAAAAATGCGATCACCGCGGTGGCCCCGGCCAACGGTGAACGCATTCCGGTGAAGCCTTAGGCTCAGTTGCCTGTCAGTTCCAGCGTTGGCTCAATTTTTGAAGCCTCGATCTGGGCTGGCGTAAAGGGCAGTGTCAGCCAGTTTTTGGCAGAATACGCCCGAGTGTAATCCGCGAAGTGCGGGTTGCCCGGGTCGGTGGATTCCGAATAGGTCAGCAGGGCATCCGCCTTGGGTTCACCATCTGCCCCCCAGGTTACGGCCTGAATATAACTGTTGCCGTAAACCACGTGATAGCCGGTTTTGTCGAGGAAGGTGGGCTCGTTTTTGACCACCGTAAACGCGCCAGCGGCACCCGAACCCCCAAAGATCGGAATGTTCAAATCCTTCTGCACCCCCGAATGCTGGATGTTGCCCAGCGGCTCATCCATGGCAAAGCCTGAGGCCTGAACCGCATCAATGGCATCAGCGAACGCGGTCAAGGTCAGCGGATTGGCCACATTCAAACCGTTGGGCGTGTTGACTGGATCGTTGGACGCAAAGCCATTTACCCAGAAGTTAGTCGGCAATGAAACCGGCAAGGGGCTTGCAACAGGCAGGTTGAGCGGCGGTAAAGCCACAGGCGACCGAACCGACTGCCCCCCGGCAGAAATGCCCGGGTTCTGAATCGCGCGGAGCCAGAACTCCTGCCACAAATGGGCGCCTTTGCTGTCCAGATTGGCCCGCCCATCCCACGCAGCCAGCGCAGCACAGGCCTGCGCGGTTTGAACTGGCTTCAAGCCGGAAGTCAGCAACATCGGACTTTGGCAAATGGTATTGAGCACCGTTGTTTTTGCCAGCGTGGCCGAGTACAACTCGCTGCCCAACACAATCTTTTCCAGGGTCTTCTGGTCCATCTTGCTACCGGGCAGGCCGTCCGTGCCGGCAAGCCTTCGCTGGGCCTGCAAAATACACAGCCGGGTGCGCAAGCTTCTTTGTGTGTTTTCATCACCAATAATCCGGCTGTAACCGGTCAGTGGTTGCGCTGGGTTGGTCAACCAATAACTGTCATTGCAGTTGTGAACAAAGTCGGTGCGCATCAGCGTTGGCAAGTGGCTGGCGCCAAAAATACCGGGGGCGGGTGCATCGGCATCCGTGTCCCATTCACAGCTTGACTTGCTGCCGTCCAGCACCGGCAAGCCTGGCGAAAGCTGACCGACCACGGTGTTGAAAGGCTCAGACTTGCATTGGGCCACTTTTTGATCCGTGACATTGGGCACCACCGTGACATCCCCGTAATACACCGGTTGACCGGGCCCGCTGGCCACGGTATTCACCCACGGTACGCCCAACACGGTTTTCTGCAACTGAATGAACTCGTCCAGCGACTTGGCCATGTTCCACTGGGCAAACTGGTTGATCAGCCGGTCGTTTTCCAGATTCGCATCGCGAAGCGTGAAGGCGGTTGCGTTGTTCCACCCAAGCACAGGCACACCACTGGCCTTTAACACCAACATCGGCCCGAAATGCGAGCGATACAGCGTGCGCTTGACCGTGGTCAGTGAGCCATCGGCTTGCTTGACCTGCACTTCCAGTGGCATGGCCGTCATGTCGCGCATCTTGCCGTCGTACATGTACTGCGTCGGGTTCAGCGGATTCAACTGCAACTGATAAAAAGTGAATCGATAAGCCGTGGAGACCGTGTGGCTCCAGGCCACATTTTCGTTAAAGCCAATCAACACAGCAGGCACGCCGTACAAACCAACACCCATGATGTCGAGCTTCTTTTGCCCCTGGTTGATCAAAGTGGCATGGCTCAAATACAAACGCTCCGTGCCTCGCCATGGAAAATGAGGATTGCCGTACACAATCGACTGCCCATCCGTGGTTGCGTCTTTGCCGAAGGCGTACATGTTGCTGCCGAAGCGGTCCTTCTCCTGCATTTCGGTCAGCGGGTTGGGTTTGGCTTTCAACAAGGCCACCATCTGCGCAGGTTTGACTGAAGAGGGCTTCAAACGGCTGGCGGTCACAGGAAGCCCCGCGGGCGGCTGGGCATTGCCGATTTCATTGACAAACACGGATGAGCTGGCAAGCACCGCCAATCGCACGAAGCGACGATACATGTCCGCCTCAGTGATGGGCTGCAACCAGTCTGAATTGGCGCACGCTGAATTGGCCAACACGGTGCTTCCATCAGGCTGCTTGTAAGTGTGCTGACCCGCCTTCAACTCGGCAATGTACCGGTTCACACCCGCCACATAGCCTTTGACGACCTGCTGATAATCCGGAATGGTTTTGTCACGGGTTCGTTCCCAGGCATTTCGCATCACCCCGTCTGGCCCCTTCTCCGGATAGGCAAACAGGCTCTTCCAGAAGAAGTCGCTGGTCAAGTTGTCGGCCGTAGAGCCGTTGGGCTCAATGGTGTAGGTGCCGGTCGATCCGAAGTAACGCGAACGCTCACCACGAATCGTGATCAGATCGTTCAGAAACACACAGAGATTGTCTTGCGCAAAGGCATAGCCCTGGCCATAGCCCAAGCTGCCGAAATCAGCCGCCTTGATGTGAGGCACGCCATATTGGGTTCGGGTAATGCTGACTTTGTACAGGCTGTTGCCGCCCGCCTCGCTGCCGGTCACCACGCTGCCACTTGGGCCCACAGCACTGCCCGTGGCTGAATTGTCAGACCCGCCACCCAGGCATCCACCCAAAGCAACAACCGCCACAGTGCTGAATATCCAGCCTGATCTCATATCCTGTCTCCTCGCCGTTTTATTACTAAAAACGTTCGTTAATTTTCTTTATGTAATTTCTGATACTTGAATTCAACGGGTTTGGATGATCGGGGGCAGCGCACACTTAGAGTGTTTATTCTTTGTATCAGCGTCATCAATCGCTTATTTTTGAGGCCTCAATGGCCCACTCGCACACGTCAAATGAACCTGCAGGAATTCGAAAAAAGATACGGTACAGGCATCACCAAGCCCAAGTTGAGCCTGCTGACCACAGAGGCCCGCACCCCGCTGGAATTGACCCGACTGGCGATGAGCTGGAATTTTTTGCCGCGCAAGAACGTTGGACAAGGTGAACCAGTATTGTTGTTACCCGGGTTTGGCACCCATTCCGCCAGCATGGCGTTGATTGCGCGCTACCTGAAATCCATCGGCTACAAACCCGCTTACTGGTCTGCCGGTTTCAACAACGGTGACACGCCGGGCCTGCTTCCCGGGGTCATCGACGACATCAAAAAGCTGAGTGACCAACACGGAAACCCCGTGAAGCTGGTGGGCTGGAGCTTGGGTGGCTACCTGGCGCGCGAAGCTGCGCGTGACACCCAACAGTCTGTGTCGCGCATTGTCACCATCGGAAGCCCGGTACTGGGTGGCCCCAAGTACACCGCCATGAAGCGCCTGTATGAATTGAAGGGAACCAATCTGGACGAGATTTTGTCAAAAACCCTGAAAAGGTTTGAAAATCCGATTGTTTGTCCGATTGTGGCGATGTATTCCAAGCGTGACTCCATCGTTGGCTGGCAGGCCTGTATAGACCGGTTCTCGCCCAACGTTGAACACCTTGAAATTCAGACGCCCCATTTGGCAATGGGTATCAGCAAGGAAGTCATCCAGCTGTTGCCCAAAGCGCTGGGAACGCCTTTGAAGTGAACAGCGCTGCGTGGTGAACACCGGGTTCAAACCTTGAATTGTGTCGAACAAAACAAGGGAAAAAACATGATCCGAGAACACTATCAGGCACTTGACCACATCAGCGCACAAGCCAGCGACGTCATCGGGATCAGCGACCCCACCCGCCCCGTCAAACTCAGGGCAGATTCTCCGGCCTTTGACGCCATGACCGATCTTCGAAAGGTTCACCCTGTCAGCGTGACCCCGGCCGAGACACTCGACGAAGCGCATTCCACCATGATCGTGTGCGGCGTCAAACTTCTGTTTGTGAAAAACGCGCAAGGCCATTTGTGTGGCTTGTTGACTGCGGCTGATCTTGCGGGCGAGCGCGCCATGCAGGAAGCCCAGAACACGGGAAGAACGGTGCCGGAACTCACTGTGGCAGATCTGATGACCGAAGTGCCCGACATTGAATTTTTGGAGTTTTCAACGGTGGCACGGGCTGAAATAGGGCACATTGTCGCCACCCTGAAAGAACACAACCGCCAACACGCGCTGGTGGTGGACAAACAGCCCGGCAAGATGCAGGTGGTTGGTCTTTTTTCGGCAACCCAGATCGCTCGGCAAATGGGTGTGCCCTTGAGCGCACCGGTCAGGGCCAGCACATTTGCCGAAATTGAGGCGGTGGTGGCCTCCGTCTGAAGCCACCCTGGAAAGTCCGGCAGCCTAGTCCTGCTGGACTGCCTCGATTGAAATCAAGACCTTCACTTCGGGTTTGAAGCCCTTGTCCAGCGCATAAGTCATTCCGAAATCACCTCGGTTGAAATGCGCCTCTGCGTCTGCGCCACAGGCCATTCTTTTGATGAAGGTGTTCATCTTGCACAGAAACTGATTGACCTTCAGGTTCACCGGTTTGGTGACGCCCAGCAGTGTCAATTCGCCAATCACCTCCACGGGTTGACCATTTTCAAAGCGCATCGACTTGCCGACATAATGAATCGTTGGATATTTTTCAACATTGAACATGTCGGCGCTGCGGGCCCGTTCATTCATCTTTGCATTGCCAAAATTCAGGCTTTCAGACTGAATGGTAATGTCCACAGTGCCGGTCTTTGCTGCCCGGTCCAAGCTGACAGTCCCGCTTGATTTCTCGAACTTGCCACGCCACAGCGACAGTCCGCCCATGTGATCCGCTTCAAACGACGGATAAGTGTGGCCTGGGTCCACCAAATAATGCTCGACAGCCGCTTGCGCCGGCAGTGCGGCAAACTGCGCTGCTGCAAGAACCAGTGCAGCACCCCAACTCTTCTGCTTTAAATTCATTGAACACTCCCTGACTGTTTGTACTTTTGGATTTATTTGGACTGGCCCGGTGTGGCCACCGCCAGGCGAAATTCAACCACCACGGCATTGTCCACCAGAGAAGTGTCGCCCCAGTCACCCTGGCCGACACCATAATCCAGCCGTTGAATGGTCGCTTTGCCCGTAAAAATCTGCTTGCCTGCGGATTGAATGACCTTAACCGGAAACTGGACCTTGCGAGTCTTGCCCCTCAGCGTCAGCTCGCCCTCACCTTGATAATGATCGCCTTGCGGTTTTACAGACGTCACCTTGAAGGTTGCCTTGGGAAACTGATTGGCAGCGAACCAGTCCGGCCCCGCCAGTTCCTTGTTGTATTCCGCGTCGCCGAGGTCGTAACTGCTGGCAAGCACGTCCAGGTTCGCCTGAATTTTTTCAGGCGCTTTGGAGTTGAAATTCACATCACCCGAGAACTGCTTGAATTCGCCAGTCACCGGCACATTGTATTGCTTGAAGGTCGCCTTCAAAAAGCTGTCAGCCCTGATCACCGGGGCTGCCTGAACTGAAGAAACGGGGGCCAGCCCGAACAACATCAAGGCCAACCCTACACCACCAAACTCACGCCTCATTGACTGCACCTTCCCCACACTATTCCACCCGCATTCCGGGAATCATTCGACCCAGAATACCCTCGCGATTCAGATAATGATGTTTCAAAGCCATCAAAATATGACCCGCCACCAAAATCATCAAACCCCATGCAAACCACTCGTGCAACTCATGAAACAGTTCTTTCAAGTGAGGGTCTTTTCCGATGATCACGGGCAATGGAATCACGCCAAACCAAACCACAGGATACCCCGCCGTCAAACTGTTCAAATACCCCAGAATTGGCACTGCAAACATCATGAGATACAAAACCACATGACCCGCCTTGGCCAGAAAAATAGACCGGTGGCCCCAGTGCGCTGGGTATTTCGGCGATTTGTTGGACAACTTGACGAACAGGCGCAGGCTGATCAGCAAAAAGAGAGTGACCCCCAACCACTTGTGCCAGTTGATCAAGCGGATTTTCTCGGGCGTAATGCCAGGTATGTCCGTCATGTACAAACCCACCCCAAAAGCCGTAAAAATGCCAAAGGCGACGAGCCAGTGCAGCGCAATCATCGATGGACGATACTGCCGATTTTCTGTTAAAACGCTTCTCACGCCGACCCTCTTTGGTTCCGTTTAAGTATGATGTGACAGTAGACTTTGGGTAAAAATCCTTTTCAGGCTACAATTTACCGCTGTTTTGCAGCTGAGTGCAGGCTTTCAGCACCAAACAAGGCAGCCCATCGGCCCCATTTGACATTCTTTCAGGACGTTGTATGAGCGATTCACAAGAACACGAGCTACCTTTCAAAACACCCAAGCAGTTGATCGCCGCCATAGTTGCAGCATTTCTTGTTCCGATCTTCATCATTGTTCTGCTTGCCAATTACGTCACCACGGGTAACAAGCCTGCTGCGGGCAGTAATGCAATGACCGAACAGGCCATCGCGGAACGCATCAAACCTGTCGCACAGCTCAGCCTGGTGGATGCGAACGCACCCAAGGTGCTCAAAACCGGGGAAGAAGTGTACAAGGGTGTCTGCACGGGTTGCCATGCCACGGGTGCCGCCGGAGCCCCCATGTTTGGTGACAAGGGCCAATGGGGCCCACGCATCGCCAAGGGCTTCGACACCTTGTGGAAACACGCCGTGGCCGGCTACAACGCCATGCCCGCCAAAGGCGGCAATCCTGATCTTGATGACATTGAAGTGGCGCGTGCGGTGGTGTACATGACCAACGACGCGGGTGCCAACTTCAAGGCGCCTGAACCTGCTGCCCCAGAAGCCGCCGCAGCGGCAGCGCCAGACACAGCAGCCGCGCCGGCAGCCAGCAAATAAACAGCATTAAGCGGGGTTGGTGGGCAGCGCCAGGCTGACCGCAACCCCTCTGAAAATCAACATGGCATTGTCCACCACGTGTTCAACGGGTTTTCTGGATCCTTCAAGTGACCAGCGAGCCGCCATGTAAAGCACAGACCCCACCAAACCGGATGCCAATAGGGCTGAATCCAGCCTGTCGTCCCTGTTGTGTTGTGCAATCAGCGGCTTGGCCAGCGTTTCAAGCATGTCCACAAAGCTGTAAAGCGTGCGCAACGAAAGTTCTTCAAGCCGCTTGTTCACCGTCAACACCTCCACCAGCAAAATGCGTGCGGCTTCAGGGCGCGCCTTGAAATGCGAGAAAAACACCGTCAGGCCCCGCACTGCGGCCCTCTCCAGATCTTCTTCGTCGGTGGTTTGCAAAACGGACTGCAGCTCGACCTTGATGGCTTCCGTGATGTGCAAATAACAGGCTGTAAACAGCGCCTCTGCATTGGCGAATGATTCGTAAAAATAGCGCTCGGTCAAGCCGGCTTCCTGACAGAGTCCCTTGACCGTGGCCGCATGATATCCATCGCGACCAAAAATCTTGATGCCTGCTTGAATCAGTTTCAGACGACGCTCGGCCTTGCGGGTCTCATTGGAGACACCACGGTAACGGCGGCCTTTTTCCTTGACATCAGGCTCTGTCGATTTCACGTTCATGTTTGGAATAACAACTCAAATAAATACCATTGACAGTATGTGGCCTCACGATTAAATTGACAACCATTATTGTCAAAATCAACAAGCTCTCATCGTCCAGGTGAAGGCCCCATTCTAACTTTTGGAGACAAGCAGATGAAATCATTTCACGGAAAAGTCGCAGCAATCACCGGTGCAGCTTCTGGCATGGGACGTACGCTGGCACTACAACTGGCTGGCGAGGGCTGCAGTCTTTCATTGTCAGACGTCGACACCAAGGGCCTGACTGAAACCGTGAAACTGGCCCAAAACGCCGCAGAAAAGGCGGGCCAGAGCATCAAAGTCACCAGTCAGAAACTGGACGTGTCCAACCGTGAGGCCATGTACGCTTGGGCGGACAAGACCGTTGAAGACTACGGCAAAGTCAACCTGATTTTCAACAACGCAGGCGTTGCCTACGCCACCCCAATTGAACACATTGACTACGATCGATTCGACTGGATCATGGGCATCAATTTCTGGGGCGTGGTGTATGGCACCAAGGCATTCCTGCCACACCTGAAGGCATCCGGCGAAGGCCACATCATCAACACATCCAGCCTGTTTGGTCTGTGTGCACAGCCCACACAGGCTTGTTACAACTCCACCAAATTTGCGGTGCGTGGTTTCACGGAAAGCCTGCGCCAAGAGCTGGACATGATGAACTGCGGTGTGTCAGCCACCAGCGTACACCCCGGCGGCATCAAAACTGCGATTGCCCGCAAAAGCGTCGCCTCACCCGAGATCGAGGAATTCACAGGTGCGGATGCCGAAGCTGGTAAGGAATTCTTTGAGAAATTCTTCATCACGTCTGCTGAAAAGGCCGCTGACATCATTCTGAAAGCGGTCAAAAAAGACAAGCGTCGCGTGCTGGTGGGCCCAGACGCAGTGGCCATGGATGCCATGGTGCGCACCCTGCCTGAAAGCTACCAGGCCATCGTGGTTGGCCAAATGAAGAAAATGCGCGACAAACAACTGGCCCGCAAAAAGCGCAACGCCGTTAAAGCCGCCTGATCGCTGAACAGAACCCCATCTGTTTTCAAGCCGGAATCTGAATTTCAGATTCCGGGAACCATCTGAGCAACACCGTTACCAAAGAGTCATTCGATCAAGTCCTGCCGCCTGGTGCATCCGCTTGTCCATGACTCACTCTCCTCATTGTGCTGTGCGCAAACGCACCTGGTTGGCAGGCATTCTGCTCAGCGTGGCCCTGTCGTTCTGTGTGCCTGCCTGGTCACAAGTCAACCCCGAAAGCACGGTCGGTTCAACCGACATGCTGTGTGCCAACGCAAGCAGCCAACTGGCTGTCAACCTGTGTTTTTCTGACCTTGTCGATCAACAGCAACGTCAAATTCAGGCTCACATCGTCAGCCTGAAAAGTCAGGCCTACAAAGGCATTCAAGCCGATCAGGTTCTGTTGCAGTTCAACACGTTTGAGCAAACTCTGTGCGGCAACTACCCCAGAATTTTCCACAATTCAACCCTGGGCAAGGGCAGCCAGTTGTATTGCCAATACGACCTTAACAACAGCTTTTTAGACCAACTGCGCAATCTGGAAGATCAGGCCCACGGTCGGCACGCCAGGTAACACCGGCGAAAAGCCTTCGATGCTTATCCCGACTTGGATTTGGTCAAAAGGTCCTTCAGGGCCCCCAACCTGTCCTTCGGGCTCAGGTTGGGTGTTTCGTCTGGCATGTGATCGTCCGCCTCCAGCTTCAGTTCCTTGATGAAGCGGGACGGAAAACAGGTCACCATGTCACGCGCCTTTCTGCGCTTTTTACAGTGGGTGATGGTCAGGCTGCGCTGCGCGCGCGTTACACCCACGTACATCAAGCGACGCTCTTCTTCCAGGCGCTCATCGGTCAGTTCACGGCCTTCGCCATCCGAGAAACTGGGCAATATGGACTCCTCACAGCCAATCAGGTAAACGTGTGGAAACTCTAGCCCCTTGGCCGCGTGCAAGGTGCTTAACTGAACGGCATCGGGTGCGCTGTCCTCGTTCTGCCGATCCAGCATGGTGATCAAGGCCACTTTCTGGGTCAGATCCAGCAGGTTCTGCCCGTCTTCCTCGCCTTTTTCTCCCATCCATTTCACAAAATCCAGAACGTTTTGCCAACGTGCCTGTGCGCCGCGCTCATCGTTTTGATCGTAAAGCCATTCTTCGTAACTGATGGTCTTCAGCAGCTCAGTCAGCAATGCGCCAGCGGGTTCGCGCTGTGCGCGGTCTTCCAGGTTGTTGATGAATGTACAGAAAGTGCGCAACGCGTCCATCATGCCTGAATTCAAGCGGCTCTCCGCCCCGGTTTCAAACACCGCTTCAAACAGGGAAATACCCCTTTCGCCAGCGTATTCCCCCAAGGCTTCGAGGGTCTTTTGACCAATTCCGCGTTTGGGTGTGGTCAAGGCCCGAATGAAAGCCGGATCGTCGTCTGCATTGACCAGCAGGCGCAGATAAGCCATCACATCCTTGATCTCGGCCCGTTCAAAAAAGCTTTGACCACCCGACAGCACATAGGGAATTCGGTGCTTGCGCAGGGCCTGTTCCAGCACGCGCGCCTGAAAGTTACTGCGATACAGAATGGCATAATCGCCGTATTTCGTTCGCCGCTCAAACCGATGCCCGCTAAGCATCATGGCCAGTTGTTCAGCCTCATGCTCTTCATCGTTCATGCTGACCACCTTGATGGGTTCGCCAGCGCCATGTTCCGACCACAGGGTTTTTGTAAACAGCTTTGGGTTGTTCTCAATCAGCCGGTTGGCCGCTTGCAATATTCGCAAGGTCGAGCGGTAATTCTGCTCCAGCTTGATGACCTTGAGTTGAGGGTAATCTTCGGTCAGCTGCCGCAAGTTTTCCAGCGTGGCACCACGCCAGGCGTAAATGGCCTGATCGTCGTCCCCCACAGCCGTGAACATGGCCCGTGGGCCCGCCAAAAGCTTCAGCAAATCGTACTGACAGGCGTTGGTGTCCTGCACTTCGTCAACCAACAGATATCGCAAGCGGTTTTGCCATTTGTCGCGAATGTCGGCATTCATCTTGAGCAGTTGGGCAGGCTTGAGGATCAGGTCATCGAAATCCACCGCCTGATAGGCCTTCAAGGTGGCCTCATAGCTTCGGTACAAACGGGCAATTTGCGCGTCCTCTTCGGACTGTGCCTGCGCCAAGGCCTGCTCCGGATCAAGCAGACCATTCTTCCAAAGCGACATCACCGACTGTGCTTTGCGAATCAATTGCTTGTCCGTGGTGCCATACAACTGTTGAACCAGGCCAAACGTGTCGGTGGAATCCAGGATGGAAAACCGCTGCTTCAAGCCCGCGGCTTTGTGCTCCTCGCGGAGCAGTCGCATACCCAGCGAATGGAAAGTACACACCAGCAAACCCTTGCCTTGGCCATCGCCCAGCAACTTGTTCGCACGTTCTTCCATTTCGCGGGCGGCTTTGTTGGTGAAAGTCACAGCGGCAATGTTGCGCGCCTGCACGCCCTTTTCATGAATCAAGTGGGCAATTTTTTGGGTGATAACCCGTGTTTTACCAGACCCTGCACCCGCCAACACCAGGCTGGGGCCGTCCACATAGTGAACCGCTTCTTTTTGGGCAGCATTCAATCCAGACATTGCGTTTTACTCTCACTTGGCGGGCCTTACTTTAACAGAAGGCAACTTACAGCTCGACCGGATCCACTTCCAAAAACCACTTCACAGCGCCTTTCTGTGCGGTCAACCAATTCATCCATTCATTCAGAAATGCATGCAGGGAAGGGCGCGATTCCGACTCCACCAGCATCTGGGCCCGCTCAATGCCGCCAACACGAACCACACTGAGCGGCACCGGGTCGCACAGAAAAACCGTCCCTTCGGCAGCGCAAATGGCCTCACCAAAGGCCTTGGCATTGCGCAAAAACTCGATGCAATTGCCAAGGTGACGGTGGTCGGCCCTGAGGGTGGCCTGATAAGAGAAGGGCGGCATTCGGGCCTCCCTGCGCCCCTGCATTTCAGAGTCTGCAAACCGGACGTAATCGTGCGCCATCAAGGCAGAAAACAGTGGGTGTTGCGGGTAACGGGTTTGCACCAACATGCGTGCAGAGCCCGCCCTGCGCCCCGCACGGCCCGCCACCTGCATCAGCTGGGCGAACAGGCGTTCAGGGGCCCTGTACGCGTGGGAATACAGTGACGCGTCCACGTTCAGCGCCACCACAAGGCCGATGTTTGCAAAATCGTGCCCCTTCGAAATCATTTGCGTGCCCACGAGAATATCCACCTCGCCCGCATGGGCCTTCTCAAGCAGGTCTTCCATTTGGCCTTTGTTGCGTGTGCTGTCAGCATCCAGACGCAACACCCTCGCACTGGGAAAAAGGCCTTCCAACACCTCTTCTACACGCTGAGTGCCACGCCCAAACCCGGACAGATCCTGATTGCCACAACACACGCAGGCCTGCGGCACACGTTGCCCGGCACCACAATGGTGACAGCGCAGTGACATATCTCGCTTGTGCCAGACCATGTGTGCAGAGCAATGCTCACAGTTGGCGACCCAACCGCAGGCGTTACACACCAGCTGCGGTGCGTAACCACGCCGATTCAAAAAGACAATGGCCTGCCTGCCCGCGTCCAAATTCTCTCGCAAGGCCTGTATCACCGGCTCGGACAATCCCTCTTTGGGTGGAAAATTGGCCGTGTTCACAAGCTCGACCGTGGGCAGACTGGCTCCGGGTACGGCCCGCTGGGTCAAATCAAGTCGTTTATAAGCGCTCTGTTCAGACTTCAACCAACTTTCAAGCGAGGGTGTGGCAGAGCCCAGTACCACAGGGCAATTTCGCTGCTTGGCCAACATCAAGGCCAAGTCTCGCGCCTGATAACGCATGCCGTCTTGTTGCTTGTAGGACGGATCGTGTTCTTCATCGACCACCACAAACCCCAGCCTTGGCATGGGCGTCAAAACCCCCAGACGTGTCCCGATCAACACATCGGCCTTGCCACTTGCAACCTCAAACCACGCCTTGGTTCTGGCCAATTCAGGCAAATTGCTGTGCATGACAACAACCCGATGGCCTGTCAATCGTTTTTGATACAAGGCCATGGCGGGTGGCGTCAAATTGATCTCCGGCAACAGCACCAGAACCTGCTCTCCGCGCCTCAAACGCTGGGCAATGGCGTGCAGATAGACCTCTGTTTTGCCACTGCCGGTGACGCCATACAACAGATACGGATCAAATCCACGTGCATCCACCAAAGCGGCAACCGCAGCGCTTTGCGCAGGGTTCAAGGCCGGCGCTTCATTCATTGGCGGTGAGTCATGCTCGCTATGAACGTGCTCAGCAAGGCGATCCGCATGCGCCCTTGCCTTTTCCACCATGACTGGCTCTTCAGACTTCGCATTGAGCACCCGCAATGCCTTTGGTAGAGACTCCAGCGCCACGGTGCCAAGGGGATGGTGATAATAGCGCGCTGCGAATTCGATCAGTTGTCGCCACTGAGCCGACAACAATCGGCCTTCGTCCAAAATGCGCTCTACAGCCTTGAGGTCGTAATCTGATCCAGTGTCACCATCAACCACCGCGCGAAGACCGTGAATCAAACCCACCCGCTTCTGACGCCCCCAGGGAACGATGACCCGTTGCCCCACAATGGGGTCGTCTGAAAATGGCCAAGCGTAGGTGAAGGTGCCATAGAGCGGTGCAGCAACCAGCACATCCACCGCCCTCAGCTCCCACCCATTTTGGGTAGAACGAATCAATCCTGGTTGATCAGTCTTCACAGCTTACTTTAAGTTCCTTGAGTAGTCGCCCATTGCGAAAGGCTTTCAAAAACAGCAAACCCAAAATGTGGATAACTTTGTGGACATCGGGGGTTGACAGGGTCTCGTTTTACAGGGTCACTTGACCCGCCCCAATGATTTGGAGGTTTAACTCTACAAATAACCTTTTCCGATCAACAAGTTATCGGACAGCAGGGGATTTCCAAAGCTCTTGCACTGCAAAAAAGAAATCGATTCCGGTATCCCCAAAAATGTGCATAAGTCAGCGAATTGATTGCCGCATTTTTCGGCTGTAATTGTGCACTGCATGAATCATTACATTTACCTTCTCTGGATTGGTAAATTGTGAAATGCCGTGACCCAGATTGAAAACGTGACCAAAGCCAGGTTGCGGCACCCCAAAACTCTCCAGGGCCTTGGCAACCTCTCCTTCAATCTGAGCGGGTTCGGCAAACAGCGCATTGGGGTCCAGATTGCCCTGAATCGCGCAACGGTCACCAATGCGAGTACGGGCTTGAGCCAGATTCACCGTCCAATCCACCCCAACAGCCGAAGCACCGGTGGAGGCAATGTCTTCCAACCACAGCCCACCCCCTTTGGTAAAAACGATCGAGGGGATCCGTTCCCTGAAGCCACCACGGTCCACTTCGAGGCGCAAAGCTTTCACTATCTTTTTCATGTAAGCCAGGCTGAACTTCTGGAATGCGCCATCCGCCAGTGCACCGCCCCAACTGTCAAAAATCATCACAGCTTGCGCACCTGCATCAATCTGGGCATTCAAATAGGCAATCACCGCATCCGATGTGACATCCAGAATGCGATGCATCAAATCGGGGCGCTGGTACATCATGGTTTTGACTTTTCTGAAGTCACTGCTTGACCCCCCCTCGACCATGTAGCACGCCAGTGTCCAAGGGCTGCCCGAAAATCCGATCAAAGGCACTTTGCCGTTCAATGCCGTGCGGATCGTACTGACCGCATCGGTGACATAACGCAGCGTGTTCTCAATGACTGGCACCTCAAGGCGCATCACATCGGCCTCTGTGACCAACGGACGCTCAAACTTGGGCCCCTCACCTTCCGCAAAGTACAAACCCAGCCCCATGGCGTCCGGAATGGTCAAAATGTCCGAAAACAGGATGGCCGCGTCCAATGGATAACGCTCCAAAGGTTGCAGGGTCACCTCGCAGGCCAGCTCAGGATTGGTGCACAAACCCATGAAGTTGCCTGCAAGGGCTCTGGTGGCCCTGTACTCAGGCAGGTACCTGCCAGCCTGGCGCATCAACCAGACCGGTGTGTAGTCCGTTTGCTGCCTGTTCAGCGCTTTTAAAAAGGTGTCGTTGCGTGGTGGTACAAAAGCGCTCATTCTTATCCCTGTCATTACATCAATCGTTGGTGTTCAAGCTTCAAGCAGAGATCCATGATCACCTGGAGACCCGCATTTGAAGCAATCTTTGCGGCTTCTTCGCTGACGATTCCCTGCTGAAGCCACAGCACACCCGCTTTGGCATGCACAGCCTGCTTTGCAACCAGGGGAGTGTGTTCGGCTCTTCTAAAGACATTCACAATGTCGATTTCCAGACCGGTTGCCTGACGGGCAGCGTCAATGTCGGGGTAGGCGATTTCGCCCATCAGCCCGCTTGGCCTGCCTGCCAACGCCGGGTTAATGGGCAATATGCGGTAGCCCTGGCTCTGCATGTATTTCGACACGAAAAAGCTGGGTTTGTGGGTTTGTGCAGAAAAGCCAACCACCGCAATCGTTTTGGATCGTCCTAGCAGTTCGCGCATGTCGTCGTCGTTCATCGCCTGTCTCCTTGTGTTCTCAGCAGGGCAGTCAGACCCAGCTGCTGCACCCAGCCCAACCCTTCCAGGGTGTCGCCTCTTGGACGATACTCGCAACCCACTGCCCCTTGATAGGCCATGGTCTCCAACAAATCAAACACCTTTCGGTAGTTCAGTTCACTGTCATTTGGTTCATGGCGCTCAGGCACACCTGCAATCTGAATGTGACCAAGCCGTCCTGAAGCGAGTGCAGCCCTCAGACGAGTCAAAATGTCGCCTTCCATGATTTGACAATGGTACAGATCCATTTGCACACGCAGACGGTCGGAGCCAATCGCGGTGATCAAATCATGTGCTTGTGCCTGGTAATTCAACAAATAACCCGGTACATCGCGCGTGTTGATCGGTTCGATCAACCAATGGAAGCCGGTCGGTGCCTCCTGCTCAACCAGCCACTCCAAGTTGCTTCGGTAGGTGGACCAGTAATGTTGCAGATCGCCAGCATCTGCAGATTTGGGATAACAACCTGCCAAAACATGCGCTTGGTTTATTCCCAGAGTTTTTGCATAGTGCAAGGCCAAGGGGATGGATTTTTTAAATTCCTCCACCCGATCGGGATCACTGGCGAGCCCCCGATCGCCAGCAGCCCAGTCACCGGCAGGCGCATTGATCAGCACAAACTGCACGTTGTGCCGCCGCGCCAAATCCAGCAATTCTTCCGCTTCGAATTCATAAGGGAACATGCATTCAATCCACCGAAACCCCGCTGAGGCCGCTGCCGCAATTCGGTCCGGAAACGCGAGTTCTGTAAACATCATGCTGATGTTGGCTGCCAGCTTCATACTTCAAACACCAGAGCAGGGTTAAAGAAGGGATTTTCAAACACTTGAGGAGTGACCCGTCCGTGCTTCTCGAGTTTTCTGGCCTTCCCTTTCTTGCGGACATATCCGCGCGGATTGACCAGCACGCGAGTTTGCCCGCCGCCAGCGTGCACCGTGTAGTCAAATGAATCGTGCATGTGACCATGCAACCACACATCGGCCTTGCCCATCAGATGGCCGAGATCGGAAACAAATGCAGCATTGATGGGACTCAGATTGAACCTTGGGTGAATGCTCTGAGGATGGGGTGCATGGTGAGTCACGACCACTGTTTTGCCATCAAATGGCACAGCCAAGGCCGACTCAAGCCAGTCGAGGTTTTGTTGGTGAAGGTCAATGCTGTCAACCGGTGTGAATCGTTTGCCGCGAAGCCGAATCAGCTTGTAATCGGGCAAAAATGCTTTCGCAACCAGCTCAGCCCCCAAACGCCAACCCGGCTGAATATTGAAGTCTGTCCACAACGTGCAACCCAGAAACCGCACGCCATGGATGACGACGGCACGCCTCTGTAGAAAGTTCAAGCCCAGTTGATCTGCCCGCTCGGCCAATTGTTGGTCGAGAATCTCGATGTCGTGCTTGTAATATTCGTGATTGCCGCTGACGTAGACGTGCTGTTTGCCCAGCTTGGACAAGGCGTCCAGCCCGAGCGTGCCTTGGTGAATGTCACCCGCCAAAACGACAAGGTCGGCACCAGCAGCAGGACTGGGCACCTCCTGCAAGGCAGGAAACCGAGCCAGTGTTTCAAGATGAAGGTCTGAATAAAGGGCAATTCTCATGCCCTTATTTTAAGCCGAGACTGGCGCTTAAACCCCTTCGGTCAGCAAGGCTGAAGACATTTGATCGACACAACGTGCAATGTGGTCATCCAGAATTTTGGCTGTGATGTGCCGCCAATCCAGCCGGTTGATAAACACCACATTGTCTTTTTCGTTGACGCCAAACCAGGTTGGGATAGGGGTTGAAGTGCCCATTTGCTCATTGGCCTTTAACACCTTCAGCGCTGCAGGAATACTTGCAATGTGAAACCTCAGCAGTTCAATGTGAATGTCAACCCAGTGTAGGTCTTCCATGGTTCCGGCCTTTAGCACCACCGGCTGGTCATTGTAGAAAAACACCCGCTGACCATTGCGCTGCTGCGTGGGGCGGATTTTCGATAGATCGGCCAGCAAATGATCGAATTGTTTGTACATGTAGCGTGCTCCTGAGAATGGCACTTTTAAGTGTCCTCAGCAGAAGCAGGGTTCCAAATAAAAAAGCCACAACCTGGGTTGTGGCTTTCAAAACCCCCTTTCGGGAATTCAATTGCAGATCAGCGAATTTTGCGCAGACGCTTGATTGCAGCCAGCTGCGCCACAGCGGCAGCAAACTCTGCCTGAACCTGCGCGTAATCCACGTCACTGGCCTTGTTCTGCATGGCCTCTTCAGCAAGGCGCTTGGCCTCTGCCGCCTTGGCTTCATCCAGATCCTTGGCGCGCACTGCCGTGTCTGCCAACACGGTAACCGCGTAGGGCTGCACTTCAAGAATGCCACCGTTCACGAACACGATTTCCTCGTCTTCCTGACCAGCGATTTTCATGCGCACTGTACCTGGCTTGATTCGGGTAATCAGTGGCGCGTGACGGGGATAAATACCCAGTTCACCTTGCTCACCTGGCAGCGCCACGAATTCAACGTCGCCGTCGAATACCGATTCTTCTGCACTTACCACATCCACATGAATCGTAGACATAACATTTTCCTTTGTGGTTGTCACAAGGCCTGTCGTTCAGCCGCCAGGCCCTGCGCATTACACACCAGTCTGATTACTGAATCTTCTTGGCCTTCTCGAAGGCTTCGTCGATCGTACCTACCATGTAGAAAGCCTGTTCTGGCAAACTGTCGCATTCGCCGTTCACGATCATCTTGAAACCACGAATGGTTTCTTTCAGTGGAACGTACTTGCCTGGGGCGCCAGTAAACACTTCAGCAACCGTGAATGGCTGTGACAGGAAACGCTGGATCTTACGGGCACGGGCAACAATCAGCTTGTCTTCCGGGCTCAGTTCGTCCATACCCAGAATCGCGATAATGTCGCGCAATTCTTTGTAGCGCTGCAGTGTCTGCTGCACGGCACGGGTGGTGTTGTAGTGCTCTTCGCCAATCACGTTGGGGTCAACCTGACGTGATGTGGAGTCCAATGGATCCACCGCTGGGTAAATACCCAGAGAAGCGATGTCACGTGACAGAACCACAGTGGCGTCCAAGTGGGCGAACGTGGTGGCTGGTGACGGGTCGGTCAAGTCGTCCGCTGGCACGTACACGGCCTGAACGGAAGTAATTGAACCCTTCTTGGTAGAAGTAATGCGTTCCTGCAGGCGACCCATTTCTTCAGCCAGCGTAGGCTGGTAACCCACCGCTGAAGGCATACGGCCAAGCAACGCAGACACTTCTGTACCGGCCAGTGTAAAGCGGTAGATGTTGTCCACGAACAGCAGAACGTCACGGCCTTCGTCACGGAAGTGCTCAGCCATGGTCAAACCAGTCAACGCTACACGCAGACGGTTGCCGGGAGGCTCGTTCATCTGGCCGTAAACCAGGGCAACCTTGTCCAGCACGTTGGAGTCTTTCATCTCGTGGTAGAAGTCGTTACCCTCACGAGTACGCTCACCCACACCCGCAAACACGGAGTAACCACCGTGTTGTTTGGCGATGTTGTTAATCAGTTCCATCATGTTCACGGTCTTGCCCACACCGGCACCACCGAACAGACCCACCTTACCACCCTTCGCAAACGGGCAGATCAAGTCAATCACCTTGATGCCTGTTTCGAGCAGTTCAGAAGAAGGTGACAGCTCGTCAAAAGCCGGGGCCTTCTGGTGAATTGAACGTGTTGTTTCAGTTTGAACAGGGCCTGCTTCGTCGATCGGGCGACCCAGCACGTCCATGATTCGACCCAAAGTGCCCTGTCCGACTGGAACAGAGATTGGGCCCTTGGTGTTCTTTACTTTCATTCCGCGGCGCAGGCCGTCTGAGGCACCCAGACAGATGGTTCGAACCACACCGTCGCCCAGCTGCTGCTGAACTTCGAGTGTCAACTCGGAACCTTCCATGATCAGCGCGTCGTACACTTTCGGCAGTTGGTCGCGTGGAAATTCCACGTCAATCACGGCACCGATACACTGTACGATTTTTCCTTCGTTAGTCGCAGTACTCATCGTTTTTTCCTTAATTCAAAATCGTTCCGAACCTTCACTTACACCGCAGCTGCGCCGCCGACAATTTCTGCCAGTTCTTTGGTAATCGCAGCCTGGCGGGCCTTGTTGTAGGTAAGTTGCAGCTCATTGATCACATTCTTGGCGTTGTCTGACGCAGCCTTCATCGCAACCATACGGGCAGATTGTTCTGAGGCCATGTTTTCCGCAACAGCGGAATACACGAGCGCCTCAATGTAGCGCAGCAAGAGATCATCGATGACGGACTGTGCATCGGGCTCATACAGATAATCCCAAGCCGTTGCATCGTCTTCCATCTTCAAATCGTCTGCGCCCAGTGGCAACAACTGCTCTACCACTGGAATCTGCTTCATGGTGTTGACGAATTTGGTGTAAGCCAGATAGACCACATCCACTTCGCCAGCCACGTAGGCATCCAACTGCACCTTGATCGCACCAATCAGTGTTTCCAGATGGGGAACATCGCCCAGCTGGACAACACGGGAGCTGACCTCAACGCCAATTCGGTTCAGGAAACCGGCACCCTTGCTGCCAATGGCTGTTGCACGAACCTTCACACCTTTGGACTGCAGCTCTTGAAACTTGTTGGTGATCTGACGCAGAACGTTGGTGTTCAAGCCACCACACAGACCCTTGTCAGTCGTCACCACGATTGCGGCTGCAGACTTCACTTGTTCACGAGCAACCATGTACTCGTGACGGTATTCAGGATTCGCCTTGGCCAAGTTGGCGCAAATGTTGCGCACCTTGTCAGCGTAAGGCCTGGCCGCACGCATGCGGTCCTGGGCCTTGCGCATCTTGGATGCGGCCACCATTTCCATCGCCTTGGTGATCTTTCGCGTGTTTTGAACGCTCTTGATCTTGTTGCGAATTTCCTTCATTCCTGACATCGTATTTCCTCCAGTCACTCAGGAAGGCCACGGGCCTTCCCGGTTATTCGGTGGGTACAATCAGATTGCTCTGATTAATACGCGCCAGTTTTCTTGAATGACTTGACGGCTTCGTGCAGCTTGGGTTCGTCGTCTTTCGACAACTCCTGAGTCTGCTCGATGCGATCGATCAGGTCCTTGTGGCTGGTCAACATGTACTGACGCAATGCTGATTCAAAGCCCAGAACCTGAGTCACTTCTACATCATCCAGGTAACCGTTGTTGATTGAGAACAGGGCCAAAGCCATTTCCCAAGTTTGCAGAGGTGCATACTGGGGCTGCTTCAACAGCTCAACCACACGGCGACCACGCTCAAGCTGACGGCGTGTTGCTTCGTCCAGATCGGAAGCGAACTGCGCAAACGCAGCCAGTTCACGATACTGGGCCAAGTCGGTACGGATACCACCGGACAGCTTCTTGACCACTTTGGTCTGAGCCGCACCACCCACGCGAGACACGGAAATACCCGCGTTGATCGCTGGGCGAACACCTGAGTTAAACAGGTCGGTTTCCAGGAAGATCTGACCGTCGGTAATCGAAATCACGTTGGTTGGAACGAACGCAGTGACGTCACCCGCCTGGGTTTCAATCACTGGCAGGGCAGTCAATGAACCGGTTTTGCCTTTCACTTCACCCTTGGTGAATTTCTCAACGTACTCTTCGTTCACGCGGGCAGCGCGCTCAAGCAAGCGGCTGTGCAGGTAGAACACGTCACCTGGGTAAGCTTCGCGACCGGGAGGACGACGCAGCAACAGGGAAATCTGGCGGTAGGCAACAGCCTGCTTGGACAGGTCGTCATACACGATCAGGGCGTCTTCACCGCGGTCGCGGAAGTATTCGCCCATGGTGCAACCAGAGTAAGGTGCCAGGTATTGCAATGCTGCAGATTCAGAGGCGGAGGCTACAACCACAATGGTGTAGTCCATGGCGCCGAATTCTTCCAGCTTGCGAACCACGTTTTGAATGGAGGAGGCCTTTTGACCCACAGCCACATACACGCAGTAAACGCCTTTGCCTTTCTGGTTGATGATGGCGTCAATGGCCACCGCTGTTTTACCGGTTTGACGGTCGCCAATGATCAATTCACGCTGGCCACGACCGACGGGAACCATGGAGTCAATCGCCTTGATACCCGTTTGAACTGGCTGAGACACTGACTTACGATCAATCACGCCAGGTGCCACTTTTTCGATCACGTCGGTCATCTTGGCATTGATCGGGCCTTTGCCGTCAATCGGCTGACCCAGTGCGTTGACCACGCGGCCAAGCAGTTCTGGTCCAACCGGCACTTCCAGAATGCGACCTGTACACTTGACGGTGTCGCCTTCAGAAATGTGTTCGTATTCACCCAGAATAACCGCGCCCACAGAGTCGCGCTCCAGGTTCAACGCCAAACCGAATGTGTTGCCGGGAAACTCCAGCATCTCACCCTGCATGACGTCAGAAAGACCATGAACGCGGCAAATGCCGTCACTCACGGACACTACAATACCTTGTGTCCGGATGTCGGCCGATGATCCGAGGCCTTCAATCCGGCTCTTGATCAGTTCACTGATCTCAGAGGGGTTAATTTGCATTTTCTATGCTCCAATATCGTTTGAGGGCCAAGTCAGGCTGTTAAAGCCACTTTCATCGCGTCCAATTTGCCACGCACCGAACTATCCAGAACCTGGTCACCGACCGTGACACAAACCCCACCGATCAAGGCAGGATTGACTTCCACGGTCACTTTGAGTTTGGTGCCGAATTTCTTTTCCAACGCAGCCACAACGCCCTGAACGTCGTTGTCGGCCATCGGGAAGGCGGAAGCGATCACCGCTTCTGAGGCACCTTCCTGTGCGTTTTTCAGTTCAGCATACTGATGCGCGATTTCTGGCAGGGCCAGCAAACGGCCATTTTCCACAAGCGCCCGCAGAAAGTTCACTGCGTGCGCGTCCGCCTGTGTCTTGCTCAATTCGACAAACAAGCCCAACACTTCGTCGTGAGACAGTTTGGGGTTGCTGACCAGTGCTTGCACTTCAGCGTTGCTTGCCAAGGTTGACCAGGACTCCAGCCAATCGCTCCACTGAGACACCGTTCCGGTTTTTGCAACCGAAAAAGCGGCTTCAGCGTAAGGACGGGCAATGGTGGATAGTTCGACCATGTTAATTTCCTTCAGCTTTGGGACTACAGCTCAGCTTTCAACTGATTCAACAAATCAGCATGTGCCTGCGCATTGATTTCCTTTTTCAGGATTTGTTCTGCACCTTGCACAACCAAAGTTGCCAGCTGGTCACGCAGCGCTTCACGAGCGCGTTGTGCTTCCTGTGCAGCTTCTGCTTCCGCCTGCGCCAAAATGCGTTTGCGTTCTGCTTCAGCCTGTTGCTTGGCTTCTTCAATGATTTGATGAGCACGTTTTTCAACATCAGCCAGACGCTGTTGAGCTTCAGAACGGGTCTTCGCCAGTTCCTGTTCAACGGTGCGGTTGGCTTCTGCCAAAGCCTGCTTCCCACGTTCGGCAGCGGCAAGGCCGTCTGCGATTTTCTTTGCACGCTCGTCAATGGCCTTCATCATCGGTGGCCACACAAATTTCATGGTGAACCAAGCGAGGATGAAAAACACGATGAGCTGAGCAAACAGCGTTGCGTTTAAGTTCACGGCATGTTTCCTCTTAAAGCGCGCGGACCGACTTAAAACATCCGCACGGTGTTATTCGAAGAAGGCGCAGTAAATTAACCAGCGAACGGATTGGCGAACGCAAACATCATGGCGATACCAACGCCAATCAGGAACGCAGCGTCGATCAGACCGGCCAGCAGGAACATCTTGGTCTGCAGTTCGTTCATCAGTTCTGGCTGACGAGCAGCAGCTTCGAGGTAACGGCCACCCATGATACCAATACCGATACAGGCACCAATCGCACCCAAACCAATGATCAGACCGCAAGCCAGGGCTACAAGAGCAACGTTAGTCATGACAACTCCTTTATTTTAAAGTGAAAATTAAAAAACCAAAAAACTACTTCTTTCTAAAAACCTTCACACATCACATCAGTGATGTGAATGCGCCTGACCGATGTACACGAGGGTCAGCATCATGAAAATGAAGCCTTGCAGCAACACGATCAGAATGTGGAAAATTGCCCAAACCGTACCGGCCAGAATGTGACCCAGGAACAGGAAGGCCCCACCCATGGACAAGGCGGCAGCACTGCCCAGCAGAGCAATCAGCATGAACACCAGTTCGCCTGCGTACATGTTTCCGAACAACCGCATGCCCAGTGACACTGTTTTTGCAACAAACTCGATGATGTTCAAACCAAGGTTGGGAAGCCACAACGCTGGGTGGTTACCAAACGGGGCGCAAAACAGCTCGTGCACAAACCCGCCTACACCTTTGATCTTGATGCTGTAGTAAATCATCAGACAGAACACGCCCAATGACATGCCCAAAGCGCCGTTCAAGTCGGCAGTGGGCACAATCCGCATGAAAGCTTCGTGCTCATTGGAGACCAGACCCAAAGCAGGCGCAGCTTTTTCCCAAATTGTCGGGAACAAATCGACCGGCAAGAGGTCCCATGTGTTCATCACAACGATCCAACAAAACACAGTGAGTGCCAGTGGCGCAATGAATTCACGATTTCCATGCACAATCGACTTCGATTGCGTTTCGACCATGTCGATGACCATTTCAACAAAACCCTGCAACCGACCCGGCACGCCCGCAGTTGCCCGCTTGGCGACCATGCGCAGCAAAAGAATGACGATCAAGCCGGAAAGGATTGAGTAAAACATGGTGTCCAGGTTGATCACCGAAAAGTCCACGATAAACGTCTGCTTACCGGAAGACAGGTGGGTCAAGTGATGGACGATGTACTCGGAGGCCGTTGGCCCGTGTTCAGTTGTTGCCATACTTATCTCAAGAAAAATGCCAAAAAATAGCTTTTGAGGGTGACCGCGCACGCAAGAACCACCGACCACCAGATGAGGGAGGGGTCAAGGCGGTACGCCACAAATAAAATGGCGACACTGGCAATCACCTTCAGAAATTCACCGATCAAAAACACGAAAACACCAGACATGGCGTTGCGAGAACCCAAAGACAGCCGGGCAGCAAACAGAGTGCTGGGCACCGCCACAGATGTCACACCCCAAGCAGCCGATGTTGCATGTTCCCTGGAAACAAGGAGCAGGAGCAGGCACACCAAAGAACCGGCCACCCATTGCAGCCCTACAATTTTCCACATGACTTTGATGCACCACGGCTTGTTGGCGACCAGCTTTATCGAGCTGATTTTATTCGCACAAGTGTTTTTGACAAACCCGCAGATTATAGGGGTTAGCTCAACCCTGCGTCAAACTAAAACCGTTATTTTTTCAAGGCTTGTCGCTTGTTTTTTAAAGGTCTTCTTTTGGATATCCAATTCTCTCAAGGATGCCGTCCAACTCGTCCAGATTACTGAATTTGAGGGTCAAGCTTCCCTTGCCTGAGGGATTGGCTTTCAATTGTACGCCACAGGCGATCCAATCGGCGAGACTTTCTTCCAATCGCCTTACATCGGCGTTTTGAGGACTCTTGGGAACAAGCCGTTCACCCTCTTTCATCCAGTCTGCGACCAGCTTTTCAGTTTCCCGCACCGACAATCGACGGTTGACCACCTCGTTGGCGCAGGCAATCTGCTCGGCGGCAGTCAGCGACAACAGGGCACGAGCATGTCCCATCTCGATGTCACCCGCCAACAGCATGGTCTGGACGGAATCCACAAGATTCAGCAGGCGAAGCAGATTGCTGGTGGCACTGCGAGAGCGCCCAATGGCCTGGGCGGCGTCATCGTGCGTCAAGTTGAATTCTTTGATCAGGCGCTGCACACCTTGCGCCTCTTCCAGCGGATTGAGGTCTTCACGCTGAATGTTTTCGATCAGCGCCATAGCCAAGGCAGACTCATCGGGCACAGCCCGAACCAGCACAGGCACCTCACCGAGACCTGCCATTTTCGAGGCCCTGAAGCGTCGCTCACCTGCGATGATCTCATAACGGCCCGAACCAACCGGCCTGACGAGAATGGGCTGCATGATGCCCTGGCTCTTGATGGATTCAGCCAGCTCCAACAGGGACGTTTCATCCATGCGGGACCTGGGCTGATATTTGCCGGCCTGCAGCTTTTCTAGCGGCACAGTGAGCACCTGCTCACCCGTGGTCTGGCTTTCACCTTCTGAAGCGGATGGGCCAAGCAGAGCCTCAAGGCCCCGACCAAGACCCTTGGTGCGTTTAATTGCGTTCATAGTGCTTTTTAATGTCAGACTGTTTCGGGCAGGCCAACGCGACCCGCCATTTCTTCAGCAAATCGTATATACGCCTTGGCACCCTTGCTGCTTTGGTCAAACAGCACACCTGGCACGCCATAACTGGGCGCTTCGGCCAAGCGGACGTTGCGCGGAATGATGGTTTTGAACACTTTGTCGCCAAAGTGCTTCTCAAGCTGGGCCGAAACCTGTTGAGCCAGCGTCATTCTTGGATCGTACATGACCCGTAGCAATCCAATGATGGTCAAATTGGGATTCAGGTTCTTGCAAACCTGCTTGATGGTATTGACCAAATCACTGAGCCCCTCGAGCGCGTAGTATTCACACTGCATGGGAATAACCACACCATGCGCACAGCACAGCGCATTCAAGGTGAGAAGAGACAATGCTGGCGGACAATCGATCAGTACAAAATCGTAGCGACCATTGACCTCTTCAAGCGCCTCACGAAGCTTGACTTCACGCTCCTCAAACCCAACCATCTCCACTTCGGCGCCCGCAAGCTCGCGATTGGCCGGCAAGACATCAAAACCACCCTCCGGCGCTTGCACGGTGGACTCCGCCACACTGTTCAAACCAACCAGCACCTGGTAAACGCTGCTTTTCAGATTGCGCTTGTCAATGCCGCAGCCCATGGTGGCGTTGCCCTGGGGGTCGAGATCAATCAGCAGCACACGTTGGCCAGTCAAGGCCAGTCCGGCAGCCAGATTCACGGCTGTTGTGGTTTTGCCCACCCCACCTTTTTGATTGGCAATGCAAAAAACTTTGGCCATGGTTGTATTCCGGATCTTGAATTGCTCGATTTTATCGCTTTATCACGAACAAATGCCTTTCTTCCGGCAAGAACGGAACCTCTATCTTTTCCAGCCCGGCCAATGTCCAACCAGAAGGAATGTCCGAATCCACCTCTTTTCGTCCCTTTAAGGCCATGTACAGGCCCTTTGGCGCCAGCAGATGCTCACTCAATGACACGAACAACTGCATGCTTGAAAACGCGCGCGAGGAGATGACATCAAATCCACTGGCGTCTTGCAGATGCTCTACCCGGTCATGAATGACGTTCACGTTGTGCAAACCCAGATTGGCCGCCGCCTGTCGCATGAACGCGGCCTTTTTTTGAACGGTGTCTATGGTTGTGATCTGCCATGCCGGCCGCATGATAGCCCACACCAACCCTGGCAGACCTGCGCCTGCACCCACATCAAGGACCCGAGGGTCGCCCTGCTCCTGCGGGTCGACATACTGGCCCACCACAGGCAAAACTGCGAGGCAATCCAGCAAATGGTGGGTGATCAATTCCTCTCGCTGCCGAATTGCAGTCAGGTTGTACACCTTGTTCCATTTCAGGATCAGGTCTGCATAACGCGTTAATTGGTCAAGCTGAGCTTCGGAATACGGGAGCTTCAGTATTTGCAGACCCTCTTCAAGTGTCTGACTCAAGCCGCATTCTCCGCCTGACCTGTGTTGCCCTTGATCAAACTGCGTTTCTTCAAATGCACCATAAGCAGAGAAATTGCTGCAGGCGTGATGCCCTGGATTCGCGTAGCCTGGCCAATGGTTTCAGGTTTGGCCAGATTCAACTTTTGCTGCACTTCTTTGCTAAGGCCAGTCACCTTGGTGTAGTCAATGTCTGCTGGCAAACGCACCGATTCCTGATTAACGCTCCGGCTGACCTCGGCCTTTTGCCGATCGACGTAGCCCGAGTATTTGACCTCGATCTCCAACTGCTCAACCAAGGTTTGATCCGCAAGTGGCGTTTGTAAAACTGGCTCCCCAGCATTGGTTTGCAAGGTCATCAACTGTGCATAGTGCACATCTGGTCGCTTCAACAAATCATAGAAGTTGTATTCCCGATCAATTCCCTTGCTGAGAACCCGAATGGCTTCTTCCTGCGCAACCATTCGCGGATTGATCCAGGTGCTTCTAAGGCGCTGCTGCTCCCTTTCCACAGCCTCTCGTTTGGCGCAGTAAGCCGCCCAGCGCACTTCATCCACAAGACCCAATTTGCGACCAATTTCGGTCAGACGCTGGTCTGCGTTGTCTTCACGCAGGCTAAGGCGATATTCAGCCCGACTTGTAAACATGCGGTAAGGCTCCGCCACGCCCTTGGTCGTCAGATCATCCACCAACACACCAAGATAGGCCTCGTCTCGCCGCGGCACCCACTCTTCTTTGCCCTGCGCCTTCATTGACGCATTGACGCCCGCCAGCAACCCCTGCGCGGCGGCCTCTTCATAGCCGGTAGTGCCGTTGATCTGGCCTGCAAAATAAAGCCCCTCAATGGCTTTCGTTTCGAGCGTGGTTTTCAGGCCGCGTGGATCGAAATAATCGTATTCGATCGCATAACCGGGCCTCACAATGTAAGCGTTTTCCATGCCTCGAATGGAATGAACCAATGCGTACTGAACGTCAAAAGGCAACGACGTGGACACCCCGTTTGGATAGAACTCATGGGTAGTCAGGCCCTCTGGCTCCAAAAACACCTGGTGAGAGGACTTGTCCGAAAAGCGATGTATCTTGTCTTCGATTGATGGGCAGTATCTTGGCCCTACCCCTTCGATCACACCTGTGTACATGGGGCTTCGGTCCAAACCCGCCCGAATGATGTCGTGAGTTCTTTCATTGGTGTGCGTAATCCAGCAAGGCAACTGCTTGGGGTGCATGGCTGCCGAACCCATGTAAGAAAACACGGGCACAGGATTGTCATCACCAGGTTGTTCTTGCATGGCAGAAAAATCGATGGTTCTTCCATCGATCCGGGGTGGTGTCCCCGTTTTCAACCTACCCTGCGGCAACTTCATTTCTTTCAAACGCTGAGCCAGACCGATTGAGGGCTGATCGCCTGCGCGGCCGCCTGAATAGTTTTCCAAACCCACATGGATTTTGCCATTCAAGAAGGTCCCCGCCGTTAACACCACGGCTCTGGCCTGAAAACGCAAGCCGACCTGAGTGATTGCGCCGCACACTTTGTCACCTTCAAGAATAAGGTCTTCGACGGACTGCTGAAAGATGCTGAGATTTTTCTGGTTTTCCAGACGAGTGCGAATGGCCTGGCGATAAAGGACACGATCGGCCTGTGCGCGGGTAGCACGAACTGCTGGCCCCTTGGAGCTGTTTAAGATTCTAAATTGAATGCCAGCCTCATCCGTGGCAATGGCCATTGCCCCACCCATTGCATCCAGCTCTTTAACCAAATGCCCTTTTCCAATGCCCCCGATTGAAGGATTACAGGACATTTGCCCCAAGGTTTCTACGCTGTGGGTCAAAAGGAGCGTTTTTGAACCTGACCGTGCAGCGGCCAAAGCGGCTTCCGTGCCTGCGTGGCCACCACCCACTACGATCACATCAAATGTGTCTGGATAAATCATGAGAAAACAGAGAGATAGACATCAAAAGCGAATTATAGGTCTTTCACTTCAAATACCAAAGAACTGCGTTAATTGTTCCACGTGAAACACTCAATCAAAAAACAACAGTGTTTCACGTGAAACATCACAGGAAAAAAGGACTGTAGCTGTCCCAACCGGTTTTAACGATCAAGACCAACACCACACCCAGCAGAATACGTCTGACAAAACCAGCCCCACGCTTGATTGCAATGGCAGCACCCACCTGCGCGCCCAACAGGTTGAAAAAAGCCATGCTGAACCCCAACCAGGCAATCACGTGGCCAGACGGTGCAAACCACGCAAGCGACGCCAAATTGCAAGCCACGTTTACGACCTTGGCGCCAGCCGTGGCCGCCAAAAAATCGAAGCCGAAGAACACAACAAACGCAACCATTAAAAAGGACCCTGTTCCTGGCCCAAAAAAGCCATCGTACAAGCCAATGGCCAAACCCACGCAGGCACCAAAAAAGCGTTCCCGAGAACGAGACAACTTGGGCGCGTGAACACTACCGAGATCCTTCCGCAAAAACGTGTACAAGGCCACAGCAGACAACAAGACGGGCAAAAGCAAACGCAGCGTTTCAGTGGAAATTTGCGTGACGATGTAAGCACCGATGAACGCCCCCACCAAAGCCATCAAAGTGGCAGGCCAAACTGCGTTCCATGGAATTTGAATGACGCGTGCATATCGCTGGGCGGCAAATGTTGTACCCACCACACTGGAAATCTTGTTGGTGCCCAGCAAAGAGGCATGGCCAATGCCAGGTAAAAAACCAAACAGCGCGGGGATTTGAATCAAACCCCCACCACCCACCATCGCATCAATCAGGCCAGCACCAAACGCTGCAGCAAACAACCCGGCAAGCACTGTGGGCACCATGTCGTGAATCATTGAAGTCTCTCAAAAGAAAACGGGCGCCTTGTGAGCGCCCGCCATAAAACCGTCCAATCGAATCAAAAGAACGGATAAAACCTAATCAGCCAACTCAGGCAGCCAGCTGCGCAGCAATTTTCGCCTTGGTCTCAACCAACTCGTTGGGGAGATTGTGGCTTAGCTTCGTAAACAGCTCGGCATGCAACTCCAGCTCTTTCACCCAGGCAGCCTTGTCGATGGCAGTGATGGACTTGAATTGCGCTTCAGAGAAATCCAGACCGTCCCATGACAAATCAGCGTATTCAGGAGAAACGCCAAACACATGCTCAACACCCTTGCCCTTGCCTTCAACACGCTCAAGCACCCATTTCAAAACACGCATGTTTTCGCCAAAGCCCGGCCAAATGAACTTGCCGTTTTCGTCAGTACGGAACCAGTTGACGCAGAAAATGCCTGGCAACTTTGCGCCAGAGGATTCCAGCTTCTTGCCAAGATTCAGCCAGTGCTGGAAGTAATCTGACATGTTGTAACCGCAGAAAGGCAGCATTGCGAATGGATCGCGACGAACCACGCCTTGCTGGCCGAAGGCTGCAGCGGTGGTTTCGGAACCCATGGTTGCAGCCATGTACACACCTTCAACCCAATTGCGCGCCTCTGTTACCAAAGGCACAGTGGTAGAACGACGACCACCGAAAATAAATGCGTCAATTTCAACACCGGCTGGGTTGTCCCAGTTGTTGTCGATCACAGGGTTCTGTTCAGCAGCCACGGTGAAACGTGCGTTGGGGTGTGACGCTTTGCGACCACAATCCGGTGTCCAGTCCTGGCCGGTCCAATCCACCAAATGCGAAGGTGCTTCTTTGGTCAAGCCTTCCCACCACACATCGCCATCATCCGTGAGGGCCACGTTGGTGAAAATCACATTGGCATTCAAGGAAGCCATGCAATTGGAGTTGGTCTTGGTGTTGGTGCCAGGTGCCACGCCGAAGTAACCCGCTTCAGGGTTGATGGCGCGAAGCTTGCCGTTGGCATCGGGCTTGATCCAGGCAATGTCGTCACCAATCGTGGACACGGTCCAGCCCTTCATGGAAGCGGGTGGAATCAACATGGCAAAGTTGGTTTTGCCGCAAGCTGATGGGAACGCTGCAGCCACATGGTACTTCTTGCCTTCGGGGTTTGTAACACCCAGGATCAACATGTGCTCGGCCAACCAGCCCTGGTCACGGCCCATCGTGGACGCAATGCGCAAGGCAAGACATTTTTTACCCAGCAAAGCGTTGCCGCCGTAACCTGAACCGTAAGACCAGATTTCGCGGGTTTCTGGGTAGTGAACGATGTATTTGGTCGTTGGGTTGCAAGGCCAGGCCACGTCTTTCTGACCCGCCTCAAGCGGTGCGCCCACTGTGTGTACGCAGGGCACAAACCCGCCGTCTTCTCCGAGTACGTCGTACACGGCCTTGCCCATGCGCGTCATCATGCGCATGTTGGTCACTACGTAAGCAGAGTCAGACAACTCAACACCGATGTGCGCAATGGGGCTACCCAAAGGGCCCATTGAAAACGGAATTACGTACAGTGTGCGACCACGCATGGAGCCCTTGAACAGACCGTTCAAGGTTGCACGCATTTTGGCGGGTTCTTCCCAGTTGTTGGTGGGACCGGCGTCTTCTTTCTTTTCAGAGCAGATGAAGGTGCGGTCTTCGACACGCGCAACGTCTGAGGGATCAGACCAGGCCAGGTAAGAATTCGGGCGCTTGGCTGGATTGAGCCTTCTCAGGGTTCCTGCCTGAACCATCTGTTCGCACAAACGGTCATATTCTTCTTGTGACCCATCACACCACACAATGGAATCCGGCTGTGTCAGGGACGCAATTTCCTGCACCCATGCCACCAGTTTTTTGTGCTTCACGTATGACGGCACGGTCTGGCTGACCATAGACAGCACTGCACTCATGCTAAAACCTCCAGGTAGATAAAATGTAATTCTTTGAAGCGGATTGGCGCATGAAGTTCAACGGCGGTTGACCGGTACTTGACATGGCGGGTGCGAAGGGGGTGTATCGCGTAAAAACCGCTAAATAGCCTTTCAGTTTAACATGTTGTAAGCAAACGGAAATACCTTTTTTTTGGTGGATTCCCACAAGTTCAAATGAAAGCCGCCAACGAAGATCTGCAGTGACGTACACTGAAGGTCATCCCCGTCTCAAACGATGTGAATATTCCATGAAACTCATTGCAGTGTGCACAGGTGCCGTGGCGCCATTGATGTTCAGGACCGCTTCTGGCGAGCTGAAAACCGTGACCTCGGGCATCAAAAAGCAGGTGGTCAGTGACGTTCAAAATCCCGCACCCGTGCCCGTGGGAAAACTCGGCCTGACAGGCGACGAACAATGTGACTTGACCGTGCACGGGGGACTGGACAAGGCGGTTTACATGATGCCGGCACAACACTACGAATTCTGGAATGCGCAGCGACTGGCCAAAGGACTGGAGGCGAATCTTCCCTGGGGATTTTTGGGCGAAAACCTGGTCGTCGAGGGCTTGAGTGAAGATCAGGTAAAACTGGGTGACGAAATTCGAATTGGCGAAGTACTGATGCGCGTTACGCAACCTAGACAACCTTGCTACAAATTCGCGATTCGCATGGGCTACGGTGCGGCACCCAAACAGATGGTTCAGGCAGGAAACTGCGGCTGGTATTTGAGTGTGATTGAAACCGGTGAAATTGCGGCGGGCGAACCACTGATTCACACCCCTTCAAGCCACCCCAAATCTGTGTTGGACCAATTTCGGTTTTTGACCCGAAAAGGACAGATGGACTTGCTGTGAGCCAAATTAGTTCAGATGCACACGCTGACACAAGTCTTTAACCAGCAAATCCGCTTTGCTTGAACCCTGCTTGCGCAACAGGTCAATCCAGAGTGGATTTGGATCCATCTCAAACTGGGCAAGCGCCAATTCGCACGCCTCGTCGTCCCAACCATCTTCCACATAAAGTGCGTACAGGGCCTCGGCAAGCACAGCACTGCGGGGCATCATGCGATGCCATTGCTCCGCCTGATAAATCGCGTCTCGGTGACGCCCTGCCGTTCTCAGTGCCTGAATGGCCGACACCGCCTCAAAATCGTCCACAGCCGACTTTTTCAACAAGTCCGCCAAAAGCGACGTTTCGTGAAGATGCTCCAAGAGCCCCTTCAGGCGCAAACGACGCCATCGCTGATCGTAACTTTTCCAGGAAACCGCCAAGCTGGGCTGAGTCTGCGGCAGCTGCGCAATTTCCTGATCGATTAAAAGCAGCAAGGTTTGCCGATCCGTGTCAGCAAGAGACCTCCACCACCAGTCTTGGGGAACAAGGCCCGAGCGATCATTGAGCGCCACCTTGAAGACCAGATTGGCGCGGTCTGATCCTGAAAAACTGGCGGATTCCACGGACTTCAACCAATGTTTGCTGAATTCCCGCAACGCCCGAACGAGGACGCCATGGCGATCGTCGGCGCCTTCTGAAGTGGTGAACAACTTGTCAAGTGCATGCGTGCCTGCCACCAATGCCGATTGCCAGGCATAGGCTCTCTCTGGATCCTGCTCAATGGCATGAAGCCATCCATTCAGCACCAAAATTCGGCTGGCCAATTTGTCGCAGGCTTGGGCAGACGGGCAACGCCCTTGCCCGGTAAAACGAACCATCAATTGACCCAGTTTGCGAGCCAGCACCACACCGTCTCGCTCATCGACGTTGGCATTCAACAGGGCATACACGCTGTCTAGAAATTTCAGTGCCCGTTGAAACTCAGACATGCCAGAGGCCGCCTGCGAAAACCATTGCAACCAACGCACGCCCGATTCTGAGGCCAGAGAAGAAAACTCTCCAGAATCGCCTGCTGGAGACACCCCTCCACTTTTTTCAGAACTTTTAGCCATGTAATACCGTGATTTGGCTGAAATTTGATGGACAATGAAGCGAACTTAATGCAGTACGCAAACTCAAACACTATCACAGTTGGGGCAAGAGGGTGAAAAGAGCAATCATGATTATCGGTGCATTGGGGCTTTCAACATTGGTCGCGTTTTTCGGACTGGGATTGTATTCACAAACCGGCCAAGCGCCAGGTCTTCAAAATGGCAAGCTAACCCCCTGCCCGGACAAACCCAATTGCGTCAGCAGTGAAAGCGCGCCCAGCAACAGCCATGCCGTAGCAGCCATCGAGCTGACCCCGGAAATGGGCGGAGAACCGATGCTGATTATCAAACAGGCTGTTGAAAATCTGGGTGGGGATGTCTCCACATCCGATGACAATTACCTGGCTGCCACATTCACAAGTGACCTGTTCGGTTTCGTCGACGACGTCGAATTCCGGATCGACAATGCCTCCAAACTGATTCACGTACGCTCTTCGTCGCGGGTGGGCTACAGCGATTTCGGCGCCAACCGAAAGCGCGTTGAGGCACTTCGCGAGACCATCAAAGAATTGACCACCAAAGCAGTAGCCAGCAATGAAAAGCCGCACCACAGCTAAAATTGAACAACTCGAAGAGGCTGATGTTTCACGCATTGTCGAGATGGCCTGGGAGGACCGAACGCCTTTCGAGGCCATCGAGACCTTGTATGGATTGAATGAATCCGACGTAATTGGCTTGATGCGACGGGAAATGAAGAAAAGTTCGTTCAACATGTGGCGAGCCCGCGTAAGCAGTCGGTCAACCAAACACAAGATGTTGCGCAGCAGTGAGGTCAAGCGCAGCCACTGCCCCACGCAGTACAAACCACGGTAATTACTTGCCGATGCAGAAACGACTGAAAATCAGACCCAAAAGGTCGTCGGGCAACATTCTCCCCGTGATTTCTCCCAAAGCATCGTGAGCCAATCTCAATTCTTCTGCGAATAAATCCAGAATTCGATCGTCTTGTTTGGCGTATTCAGCGGCCAGTTCCAGATGGGCCTGACACACATGCAAGGCATCCACATGTCGCTGTCTGGCTGTAAAGCTGTGTTCAAACGAATGATTCAGGCCTGCCGTGTCCAGTATTCGATCTTTCAGATTGTCCAGGCCCCGCCCGGTTTTGGCAGAAATGAGCACATCGTCCGCCCGTGGGCTTTCTATTGAATCGACCAGATCCACCTTGTTCAACACACGCAAAACCGGAAGGCTTGAGGAAAACTCACGCTCAATGTCCAGATTGGTCAGAGAATTGGCATCGGTCGCGTCGACAAGGTGCAGCAACAGGTCTGCCTCTTGTATGGACTGACGCGTCCGCTCAATTCCGATTTTTTCAACATGATCGTCTGTTTCTCGAAGACCCGCTGTGTCAACCACCACGATCGGAACGCCACGCACACTGATTTGCTGCTTGATCCGGTCACGGGTCGTTCCAGCGACTTCCGTCACAATCGCAATTTCTTCACCAGCCAGCGCGTTCAACAGACTTGATTTGCCCACGTTGGGCGCACCCACCAGAACCAGTTGCAATCCGTCGTTGAATCGAACACCTTCCTGGGCCTTGATCAACAAGGCCCGCTGGAGACTTAAAATGCCGTCCAACTGGCCCTTTGCGTTGGCCTTTTCCAGAAAATCAATTTCTTCTTCGGGAAAATCGAGTGTGGCTTCCAGCAAAAGCCTCAAATGGGTAATTCGATCAGCAAGCGCATTCACTTCTTTGGAAAATGCACCACTGAGCGAATTTGCAGCGGCTTTTGCCGCCTGCACTGAACCAGCGTCAATCAGATCGGCAACCGCCTCGGCCTGCGCAAGATCAAGTTTGTCATTCATAAAAGCACGCTGCGTGAATTCACCCGCCTCAGCCTGACGCAGTGGCACCTGAATCGATCGAGCCACCTCAAAGGCTGTTTGAAGCACAGCTTGCAACACGGCTGGGCCACCATGCCCCTGAAATTCCAGCACATGCTCGCCGGTGTAAGAACCTGGTGCATGAAAGGCAAGTATCAACCCTTCATCGATTAGTTGACCATCGATGTTGTGCAAGCGGTGAAAATACGCAGAACGCGAGACTGGCTGAAAATGACAAAAGGCCGCGCAAAATCGTTCAAATTCAGCGCGGCCTGGAAATGAAAATCGGACGATCCCTACACCACCTTTGCCAGGTGCAGTCGCAATGGCAACTATGGGATCAGTCCAATTTCCCAATTTCAGCTTTTCATCAATTTACGCGTAATCACCCACTGCTGAGTAATTGACAGCATGTTGTTCACAACCCAGTACAGCACCAGCCCCGAGGGGAAGAACAAGAACATGAAGGAAAACACCAAAGGCATAACCATCATCAGTTTTGCCTGAACGGGATCGGGCGGTGTCGGGTTCAATCGGGTTTGAACAAACATGGTGACCGCCATGATGATCGGCAAAATGTAATACGGGTCTGGTTGAGCCAGATCACTTACCCAACCCAACCAGGGAGCGCCGCGCATCTCGACGCTGGCCAACAGCACCCAGTACAACGAGATGAACACCGGAATTTGAACAACGATGGGCATACAGCCACCCAGCGGATTGATCTTTTCCCGTTTGTACATCTCCATCATGGCCCGCTGGAAGCCTGCCTTGTCGTCGCCATATTGCTCTTTGAGCTTTTGCATGCGCGGACCCACCTGCCGCATTTTTGCCATGGACTTGTAGCTGGTTGCGGACAGGGGGAAAAACAGCAATTTGATCAGGCAGGTCAGAATGATGATTGACCAACCCCAGTTGTGCACAATACCGTGAATGTGGTCAAGCAACCAGTGGATGGGCTTGGCGATCACGGTCAGCCAACCGTAGTCAACCACCAGATCAAGTCCTTCTGACAATTTGGCAAGTGCGCGCTGATTCTGCGGACCGCTATAAAGCGTCGCATTGTAGGTTGCGGATTGCCCGGGCTGAATTGCGCCAATAGCACTTTTCATGCCGACAGCATACAGATTGGGTTTGATCAGCAGCGTGTAGTTTTGGCGACTGCCTTTTTCAGGAATGATTGCAGACACAAAATAGTGTTGAACCATGGCCACCCAACCGGATTCAGCGCTTTTTACGAAGCTTGCGCTGTTGTCGTCGATGTTGGAAAACTTGATTTTCTGATATTTGCCTTCAGGCGAGTAAATGGCTGGGCCGGTGAAGGTGTGATAGAACTTTGAAGCATCTGACAGCGGATTTCCATCCCGGGTGATCTGCATGTAGACACTGGGGTCAACCACCGCTTGTGTGGTGTTGGTGACCGTGGCCTTGAAGCCAATGTCGTACCGGTCTTTGTAGAGCGTGTACGTGTATTCAACGTTCACACCACCGCTGGAGGCTTTGAATTTCAAATCCAGCGAATCCTGATTCGGACCCAGTGTGGTGGGACCACCTTCAAACTGGAAAAGTGACCGATGATTGGGCGCATCCGCTACACCGACAACACCCACTTGACCCAGGTACGTGTTGCTTGCTGTGTTTGAAAACAGCTGCATGGGTTTGGATTTGTCTTGAGAGTCGGGCTGCTTCAGAAGCTCTGACCCGACAATTTGCGCACCGAGTGTCGAAAAATCAAGCTGCATTACATCGGTTTTGGCCACGATGATTTGGCCTTTTTCGTCGGCAGGCGCTGCAGCAACACTTTTCAGTTGAGCAGCAGGATTGCCTTCAGATGCACTCACCGCGCTGGGAAGATCGGTGGCTGGCTTGTCAGAAGCAGCTTGTTTGCTTTGGTCAGACGATTTGTCCTGGGCCACTGGTTGAGCGGTGCCCAGCCCAAACAGCGGCGGCTTGCCCACTGAGACCTGGTAATTGTCCCAAAGCATGACCAGCGATAAGCTGAATACCATCAGTAGGATGAGCTTGCGCGTTTCCATTGAATTCCTTTAATTCTGTAGATCTGGCGAGTACGCCTGACTGTCCGGGACGGGGTCGTAACCACCCTCGTTCCAGGGGTGACATCTGCACAACCGCTTGGCAGCAAGCGCAGAACCGCGCAGTGCGCCATGAATTCTAACCGCTTGGATTGCGTATTCTGAGCAGCTTGGGTAAAAACGGCAGGATGGCGGCAAAAGAGGACTAAGCGAGAGCTGGTAGGCTTTGATCAAGCCTTCGATTGAACGTTGAATAACTGTTCGATTTCGTTCCACCAGTCTGCCCTGTTTTGTGGATGTACTTGCCCGGCTGGCTTGACCAAACGAATCAACAACCGACCTTGCGTGTACACAGTTTGATGGCGACAGGCTTCGCGAAACATCCTTTTTAAAGCATTGCGATCGACAGCGCGTTTCGCAAACCTTTTTGGAACAAGGGCTCCGCAAGCCAGTGGCGTTGCCGTATTCAGGACATGGAGGAACAGGCGAGGGGTTTTAGACACCGGCCTTGTTTTCAAAAGCCGGGAAAAACCCTCTTGCCTGCTGATTTTCAATGCAGAATGTGTCGGCAAACAGCCAGTGCCATTTGACTGTGATTAAACAGACAAACGGGCGCGGCCTTTGGCGCGACGTGCACGAATGACTGCGCGACCACCGCGGGTGCGCTGGCGGACCAGGAAGCCGTGGGTTCTTTGGCGACGTACCTTGGATGGTTGATAAGTGCGTTTCATAACTAAGCCTCTTACCCGGATGGGGCAAACAAATGACAAATCGCGCCAAGCAGATGCAACACGCACACTCTGCAAAGACAACGAGGAAACCCGAAATTATATTGGTTTTATTTGAAAAATCATAGAAAAATCTACGTATTGCAAAGAACACTGAGAGAAAGCCTCTCAATTCGTAGGGCTTTCGATACAATGGAGCACCCGAGGAGAACGATCCGGTTTCTTCAGGCAATCAGAAAGAAGGCGAATTTGTATTGTGATTGAACAATTTTGGACCCACTGTGTTGAGGCGCTCAAGAAGGAAATTCCAGCCCAGCAAATCAAACTGTGGATTGATCCCCTGAGTATTGTTGAGTTTGACGAAGACCAGGCCAGGCTTGTGATGGCGGCGCCAAACCGCTTCAAACTGGACTGGGTGGTCAACAACTACGGGGGCAGGTTCAATCAGATGGCAAGTGACTATTTCGGCTGTGACATGGCCATTGAATGGCAAGTGGCCAGTAAAACCACCCCCGCCAGTCCAATGCGGCAAACGCCTCAGCCCGGAAAAACCTCTTCTGAATCGGTTTCTCCGAAGCTGGAAAGCATTCGGCAAGAGGAAATTGCCGCCAGCGTCTATGAGCGCAGCCGCCTGAACAAAGACCTCTGCTTCAGCAATTTTGTGTCGGGGCGTGCCAACCAGCTTGCGCGCGCCGCCGCTGAACAAGTGGCCAACAACCCCGGCGTGTCTTACAACCCTTTGTTTTTGTACGGTGGGGTCGGCTTGGGTAAAACCCACCTGATCCATTCCATCGGGAACAAACTGCTGGAACGCAATCCCCAAGCCTCCATCCGATACATTCACGCCGAACAATATGTCAGCGATGTGGTGAAGGCCTATCAAAAAAAGGCGTTCGAAGAATTCAAACGTTCGTATTATTCGCTTGATCTGCTGTTGATTGACGACATTCAGTTTTTTGCAGGCAAAAGCAGAACCCAGGAAGAATTCTTCTACGCGTTCGAACAGCTGATTGCTGCCAAAAAGCAAATCATCATCACCAGTGACACCTACCCCAAAGAAATTCAAGGCATTGAAGACCGACTGATTTCAAGGTTCAACAGTGGGTTAACAGTGGCCATTGAACCCCCCGAGCTGGAAATGCGCGTGGCGATTCTGCTGAAAAAGGCAGAACAGCAACAGGTCAAATTCGGTGAAGATGTTGCCTTCTTTGTGGCCAAGCACATGCGATCCAACGTGCGCGAGCTGGAAGGCGCTTTAAGACGCATCATGGCCTTTGCCTCGTTTCACAACAAAACCGTCACCATGGATTTGGTGAGAGAAGCGTTGAGAGACATGATCTCTGTGCATCACGGGCAGGTGTCCGTGGAATCGATTCAAAAAACAGTGGCCGATTATTACAAGATCAAAGTTGCCGACATGTTTTCGAAACGCAGACAAGCCAACATTGTGCTGCCACGGCAGGTGGCCATGTATCTGGCCAAAGAATTGACCGACAAAAGCTATGTGGAAATAGGTGAATTGTTTGGCGGTAGAGACCACACCACGGTGCTGCATGCGGTCAACAAAATATCGGAAATGCGCAATCAGTCTGCGGAACTGAATCATGCCCTGCACGTATTGGACCAAACACTCAAAGGTTGATTTAGAATTGTGGAAAAGTCTGAAAAGATGGTGCACAACAAACCGACTTATCCACAGAAAAAAAAGAACCTGACTTTGAAGCAAAAAGTTATCCACAGTGTTCCGATTCAGTCCCCTGAGTTGTACAACACTTTTAAAAGAACCTAAGTGACTGTTTTATAAAAAGGTAAATGACTTATCCACAGAAATGGATGAACTCTATTACCTAATCCTATAAGGAATTATTAGATGGAATTAATACATAGCTCACGCGATGCATTGGTTCATAAACTCCAGATTGTGAGCAACATTGTTGAACGACGAAACACCCTGCCAGTGTTGGCAAACATCCTTTTAAAAAAAGAAGGTGGAACGGTGACTTTGTTGTCGTCTGACATTGAAATGCAAATTCAGACTTCAGCCGAAGTGGGCGGCGAAGGTGGCGATGTGGCCACCACAGTGGCGGCAAAAAAGTTTTTGGACATTCTGCGTTTATTGCCAGACAGTGCAGATGTGTCGGTCAAGCTGGACAGTAAAAAAATGTCGGTACAAGCCGGCAAAAGCCGATTTGCCTTGCAGACTCTGCCTGCGGAAGATTTTCCGCTGGTGCAAGAACCCAAAGAGTGGATTGCTCAATTGACCGTGCCCCAGAATACGTTGAAGCAATTGTTCAGTATGGTTCACTTTTCAATGGCACAGCAGGATTTGCGCTATTACCTGAATGGCGTGTTGCTGGTGGTGGATTCTGCCAAGATCAAGGCCGTGGCAACCGATGGACACCGGCTTGCCTACAGCGATGCCAGCGGACAAGGTGCGCAGTCTCAGCACGAAGTGATCATTCCCAGAAAGACAGTGCTTGAATTGTCCAGGTTGTTGAACGACACGGACGACATGGTCAAAATTGATCTGGCTTCCAATCAAGCTCGTTTTTCATTTTCAGACATCGTGTTGATCACCAAGCTGGTTGAGGGCAAGTTCCCGGATTTTCAACGTGTCATTCCCAAAAATCATCAAAACCTGGTGACACTCAACCGTGAAACCTTGCTGAAGTCGCTGCAACGGGCCTCAATCTTGACCAGCGACAAATTCAGGGGCATCCGTTGGGTGCTGGCACCTGGCCTGCTCACCGTGGTGGCCAACAACTCCGATCAGGAAGAAGCGCGAGACGAAATTGAAGTCGACTACACCGGGCCCGAGATCGACATTGGATTTAACGTAAACTACCTGTTGGATGTGTTGAACAATCTCAAAGCCGAAACGGTTCAATTTGCCCTTCAGGACAACAACAGCAGTGCGCTGGTGACCAAACCAGGTGAAGACGATTTCAAATACGTCGTCATGCCAATGCGTATTTAATAAGAGAAAAATCAATACCTTATGACAACCGACAATCAAATGCCCGCCACGCCGGAATCCTCTGAAGATTACGGTTCCGGTTCAATTCGCATGCTCAAAGGACTGGAAGCAGTTCGCAAACGCCCTGGCATGTACATTGGTGACACCAGCGATGGTACCGGTCTGCACCACATGGTGTTTGAAGTGGTGGACAACTCGATTGACGAGGCCTTGGCCGGGCATTGCGATGAAATCGTCGTCACCATCCACACAGACAATTCGATTTCGGTCACCGACAATGGCCGTGGCATTCCGACCGACATCCACAAAGATGACGAGTTTCAACGAAGTGCCGCTGAAATCGTGATGACTGAATTGCACGCCGGCGGTAAATTCGACCAGAACAGCTACAAGGTCTCTGGTGGTTTGCACGGCGTGGGTGTGTCCTGCGTGAACGCCCTGTCACAGTGGTTGCGTTTGACCGTTCGACGCGCTGGCAAAGTGCACCACATGGAGTTTCGAAAGGGCGAGCGCGTTGAACCCTTGAAAGAAATCGGTGAAACGGAAAAACGGGGCACTGAAGTTCACTTCTTGGCAGACCCCGATATTTTCGGCAAAGTGGAATTTCATTACGAGGTGCTGTCAAAGCGTCTCAGAGAACTTTCATTTCTGAACAATGGTGTAAAAATCAAGCTGGTTGATCAGCGTGAAAACAAAGAAGAAGATTTTGCGTTTTCAGGCGGTGTTTCTGGGTTTGTGCAATACATCAACAAGTCTAAAACTGTTCTGCATCCCAAGGTGTTTCAAGCCACGGGTGATTCAGCGGTAGGCGGTATTGATGTATCCGTTGACATTGCCATGCAATGGAACGATTCCTACAACGAATCTGTGCTTTGCTTCACGAACAACATTCCACAGCGGGACGGTGGTACCCACCTGACCGGTTTGCGCGCGGCCATGACCCGCGTGATGAACAAATACATTGAAGACAATGAACTGAGTAAAAAGGCGAAAGTGGCCACCAGTGGCGACGACATGCGCGAGGGCTTGACCTGCGTGCTGTCTGTCAAAGTGCCTGAGCCCAAATTCAGTTCGCAAACCAAAGACAAGTTGGTGAGCTCAGAGGTAAGGCCGGCGGTTGAGGACATTGTTGCCCGCACGCTGGAAACCTTTTTGCTTGAAAACCCAACCGACGCAAAAATCATTTGTCAAAAAGTGATTGATGCTGCCCGTGCACGGGAAGCTGCACGCCGCGCCCGGGAAATGACCCGTCGCAAAGGTGTTCTGGATGGCGTGGGGCTGCCGGGCAAGCTGGCAGACTGTCAAGAACGTGACCCTGCCAAGTGCGAGCTTTACATTGTGGAGGGTGACTCTGCGGGTGGTTCGGCCAAACAGGGCCGTGATCGCAAGTTTCAGGCAATTTTGCCTTTGCGCGGCAAGGTGCTGAACGTTGAAAAGGCGCGATTCGACAAACTGCTGCAAAGTGAACAGATCACCACTTTGATTACTGCGCTAGGCACCAGCATTGGCAAAGACGACTTTAATCTGGAAAAGTTGCGTTACCACCGCATCATCATCATGACCGACGCGGACGTGGATGGCGCCCACATTCGGACACTGTTGCTGACCCTTCTGTACCGCCAGATGCCTGAACTGGTTGAGCATGGCCATGTGTACATCGCCCAGCCACCTTTGTACAAAGTCAAACACGGCAAAGAAGAACGCTATCTGAAGGACGATCAGGAAGAAGCCCAGTACATGCTGTCGATTGCGCTGGACAAAGCCCGCCTGATTCCTGGCGACGGGTTGGACGCCATCGAAGGCGAAGCCCTTCAGGAACTGGCGCGCCAATACACCACTGTACAGGCTGTTGTTCGCCGCTTGTCCAAAGTGATCGACCCGGATGTGCTGAATGCGATTGTTGAAGGTGTGGTGCTGAACCTGGACACCCCTGAAAACACGAAGACAACCGCCGAAGCCCTGAATGCAGTACTCGATTCTGAACATGTTCAGGTGTTTGCCCAAATCGACGAACGAACAGACAAAAACCAGCTGCTCATTCACCGCCGTCACCATGGCAACATTCGGGTCACTTTGATTGATCAGGATTTCGTGCACGGTGCAGATTACCCCGTGTTGAACACAGCAGCACTGACCTTCAAGGGTTTGATTCGCGATGGCGCTGAAATTCAGCGCGGTGAAGGCGAGCGTCAAAAAGCGCAGGCCATTGTCGGCTTCCGCGAGGCCATGGAGTGGTTGCGCGATCAAGCTGAAAGATCCATCAGCAAACAGCGGTACAAAGGCCTTGGTGAAATGAACCCCGAGCAGCTTTGGGAAACCACCATGGACCCCAATACCCGTCGTTTGTTGCGTGTGCAGATTGAAGATGCCATTGGGGCTGACCAGATATTTACCTGCCTGATGGGCGACGAAGTGGAACCAAGACGCCACTTCATTGAAAGCAATGCGTTGAAGGCCAGCAACATTGACGTTTAGACAACTCGAAGATTCCATCTAAGCACGGTCAGCAATTCGGAGTAGAATTGCTGCACCGCGCAATTCCCTTTCGAGTTTTTACCATGAAGTCTTTGCTGCGCACCTGTCTGGGTCTTGTGGCCCTTTCCCTCGGTGCCTGTTCATTTCTACCCAAATCAAACGACAAAACGGCGTCAGCTCCTCCGCCTGTTGTGCAGGTGCGTGAGCCCGTGGTTGCTTTGGTACTCGGTGGGGGTGGGGTCAAGGGTTTTGCGCATGTCGGTGTGATCAAAGTGCTTGAATCACATGGCATCAAGCCCACCATTGTGGTGGGTACCAGCGCGGGAAGTTTTGTGGGCGCCTTGTACGCCAGCGGCATGTCCGCGTTTGATCTTCAAAAAACAGCGTTGAATCTGCAGGAATCGGATCTTCGAGACCTCACCTTGTCATCGCAAGGGTTTTTGCAGGGCGAAAAACTTCAGTCGTTCATCGACAAGCAGGTCAACAACAAACCCATTCAAAATTTTCCGATTCGGTTTGCTGCGGTGGCCACCAATTTGCAAACGGGTGAAAAGGTCAATTTCAATTACGGAGATGCCGGCCAGGCCGTGCGTGCCTCTTGCAGCATTCCGAATGTGTTTTTGCCTACGGTTATCAATGGTAAAAAATACGTAGACGGTGGTTTGGTCAGCCCGGTGCCGGTGCTGACTGCCAAAGACATGGGCGCTGATGTTGTGATTGCGGTGGACATTTCTGCCCGACCCAAAAAAAGCGCATCTGCCCTGAGTTTTTGGGGAATGCTGGATCAAAGCATCAACATCTTGAGTTTACAGGCCATCAAGATGGAGCTTGCGCAGGCGGATGTGGTGATTCAGCCCAATGTGCAACGCGCAGACCTGTTGAATCTTGATCAGAAACACGATCTGATTCTGGAAGGCGAGCGAAGCACCATTCAAAAACTGCCGCTTATTCAGCAGGCCATTGCGCAAGCTAAAGCGAAACTGACTTTGGCCGCAAACGCGGCGCAATAAACTAGGCGTATCGTTCAAACTCGACGGGGTCGTGCGCGCAAAACACTTCCACCTGCCCCCGGTGTTCCAACGCCAGTTCACGCAGGCGAAGCTGATTCTCAAGGCGTTGCCGTTTGTTGATTTGCACCAGGTTTTCGAAGATTTTCAGGCCCACGGGTTGATGTGGCTGCGCTTCCATTTGGCCATGGTAGAAATAGGCGTCTCCGGCATGCAACTTCCATCCACCTGCAGAACGCACCGCAACACCGCAGTGACCTTGTGTGTGCCCGGTTAATGGAATCAAAGCAACGTCATCGCCGAGCCCCTCAATCACTTGAATGCCGGAAAAGCCGAACCATTGGTCGCCCCCGGAATCGTGCAAAACCCATTTCGGATTGTGTTTAAAATGAGCCGGGCGATAGCGGCTCTTCTCTCGCCATGAAGGATGCATGGCGGCCTCGTGTTCAGGCCGATACACGTGGACTTTGGCGTTTGGAAAATCAGAAATACCGCCGGCGTGATCAAGATCGAGGTGGGTCAGAACAATGTGTTGAACGTCTTCGCGCTGAAAGCCCAAGGCCGTGATTTGCGCAAGGGCGGTGTCGGATGGGTTGAGTTGTGCGCCAGTCAGGGCCAAGAATGGTTTTCCAAGCTGCCCAGGGTTCTCAATATCTGAAGTTCCGAAGCCTGTGTCAACCAAAACCAACCCTTGGTTCGTTTCAATGAGCATGCAATGACATATCATCTTGCCGGGTTTGGTCCATGAACCCTTGCCATTGATCAGTCTTTCACAGTAGGGGCAGAGGGTGCCACAATTCAAATGGTGGATACGCATGAACCAGACCTCAAAACCAGAAATGGCAATGGTTCAACGATAGACTAGAAACAGTAAAAAATTTTTACCCGTGAGGTTTCCTTGTGAAGAATTTAGTAAAGCAATTGCTCGGTTTGCTGTGTCTGGCATGCGCTTTCAATGCACACGCTGCCAATGTCAGTGGGCTAAGCAACTGGCGGGCGAACAGTGTATTAAGAATTACCCTGGACAAGGCCACTGAAGCAGCGGTGCAGCAATTGGGTCAGGAAAACGGATTCATGAACAATGCGCAAGTTCACATTCCTTTGCCTGTGGGCCTGGATGACAACAAACACTTGCTGAAGATGATCGGCATGGGCAAAGAGCTGGACACGGTTGAGCTGTCGATGAACCGCGCTGCCGAACAGGCCCTGCCCCTGGCAAAAACCCTGTTTAAAAAAAGCATTCGATCATTGAGCGCAAAAGACGCGCGGCAATTGCTGGCCGGTGGGGACAATGCACTGAGTTCGTTTTTCAAGAACAAGACCGAAAAAGAGCTGTACAAACAGTTGTTGCCCTTGGTGAAAAAGAAGAGTGAGGAGCTGGGGCTAGGCGCGCAGTATGACTTGATTGCACAGAAAGGCATTCGCCTGGGTTTACAAGACGCAAAGCAATCTAATCTGGACGGGTATGTGACCGAAAGGGCGCTCAAAGGGCTTTATTTGGTGGTTGCCCAGCAAGAAAAGGCGATACGTGCAAACCCGTCGGGAACCGGCAATGTGTTGTTGAAAAAAGTATTCTCAAAATAAGGAGACAGTCATGAAACATGTGCGCACACTACTTGTGGCCGGGCTTGCAGTAGCTGCCCTTCAGGCGTGTTCCAAACACGAAGAGCACCCGGCAATGGCCATGGGTGGTCAGGCGGGTGCTGCCATGCACACCCAAGACATGACCATGCCTTGCAAGGTCAGCAATGTGTGGGTGCGTTCGGCCGGTCCGGAATTAAAGACCTCCGCCGCTTATTTGACGCTGGAACCCTTTGTAGACGGCAATCTGGTGGGTGTTATTTCTGACGCGGCCGGCGTGGCCGAAATTCACAGCATGACCATGGATGGTGATGTGATGCGCATGCGCAAGGTGGATTCTGTGCCCCTGAAGAAGGGTATGGAATTTGATTTCAAACCCAATGACTATCACATCATGTTGATGGATCTGAAAGGCCCGTTGACAGTGGGCCAGACGGTCAATCTGCAGCTGTTCATTGAAACCGCAGCCGGTGAAAAGCTGGAAATTCCGGTCAAAGCCACTGTGGCCGATCAGCCACCCATGGCCTCAATGGCGCATTAATTCGTCAATTCTCGATTGCTGGGCCGACAACAAAGCGTCTTTGTCGTCCCACAGGGCGTTGACCCAGTTTTTGAATGCCGCTTTGTAGTTGGCGTCTTGCTGATAGTCGCCCTGAATCATGTCCTTGGGAATGTCGACCACTTCAAGCTGAATTTGCATGTGGGGTTGCTTCCCACACAGCCATGACCAGGTGACATTTCCTTTCACGGGTTGATAGCGAATGGTCACATTGACCAGTCCGGCAAACTGTTCGCCCATGGCATTCAGGGAAGTGGCCAGCCCTGCGTATTTCGGATTCAGCAGGTGTTTGTACCTTGAGCGGGTTTTTTCGCGCTTGGCTTCTGTGAAACGCGTGCCTTCCATAAAATTGATGACAGTCACCGGGTTGGCTTTGTAAACCTCACAGGCCTTTCGGGTGGTTTCCATGTCTTGGGTGGCCAGTGCAGGGTTGGCTGCAATGGCCTGGCGGCTGTGCCGTTTCATGAACGGAAAATCCATGGCCCAGCACACCACACCAATGATGGGCACCCAGATCAGTTCTTTTTTCAGGAAAAAACGGCCAAAGGGTGCTTTGCCATGTAGCACATCAAAAAGCACAACAATGTCGGCCCAGGCGGCGTGATTGCTGACAACCAGGTAGCTGCTGTTCGGCTTGAAGCTGCCTTTGATGGTCCATTCGCCTTGCTGGCTGTGCATGACCCGGTAAATCAGGTGATCAGATGCAACCCACCAGGTGGCGATTTTGACGCAGCAAGCAGAGGCAAACCGTTGTATGGCGTGCACGGGCACAAGCCGCAAAACAATGAACGGCAGCATGATGATGAACCACATGGTGATGCACAGCGTCATGATTGTGACAGTTAGTACACCAACAACAACGGGGGGCAGGAATCGGGACAGTGGCACGGGATTCACTCAGGGGGTTTGCACTGAACGGATATTACACGCCCTCAGATCAAACCCGGCAAGCCTTGGTCGATGTGGTTGGCATTTTTCAGCACATCGAAAGAGGCAGACAAGTATTCAGTGCCGCCCCGTTCCAGAATGGTACTGACGGCCCAGTACTCGCAGGTGGTCTTGTCTGCACCGACGCGCAACACACTGTAGCCCCGTTCTGACATCTTGACGTGCTTGATGTGTGGGCTGGAAAGTCGAATGGCTTGAATGACCTGATCAGGCAATGGCAATCCGGGTGAAGTGACGGATGTGACCACAAATTCGGTGGCAACACTGCCCTGGCCGGTCAACGGGTTGTAGCCACCTGCCTGACTGATCGGCAACTCTGGATTGTCTGTGATGTCGGCAACCCAGGCGCTGTGTACATCGCCAGTCAAAAACACGACGTTGTTGACTGGTGCCTGACCGTTCTCGCCACGGATCGCATTGATGATCTTTTGACGCTCAGCGCTGTAACCATCCCAGGAATCGCCATTCAGCCCCGAAGGCGCAACCAGCGTCTGCACTGGGTTGGGTGCAGGGTTGTTTAGCCCCGGCTTGATGATCCATTGATGAAACACCACTTGATTGCCGATCAGTTTCCACTGTGACGTGGATTGCCGCATGTTGTTGATCAGGAAGGCGCGTTGTTCGTCCCCAATCATGTGGCGATCGGCATTGGCGGTGGATGGGTCCAGCGGGTTGATGGGCGTTGCTGCTTGCACGTCGCGGTCATACAGCCGGGTGTCCAGCAGAATCCATTCGGCAGTTTGACCAAATTTCAAGGTTCTGAAGATGCGGTTTCGGTTTCCGGGCTCTGGCAGCCGGATCGGCATCCATTCGTCATAGGCTTGTTGCGAGTAAGCTTTTCGGTCCACCCATTTGCCTTCCACGCCTTCGGTGTGATTGGCCGCACCATCGTGATAGGAGTTGTCAGCCGATTCGTGGTCGTCCCAAATGGTAATGAAGGGATAGCGCAGGTGAAGTTGACGAAGGTCTGCGTCCTGTTTGTATTGGGCGTGACGTGTTCGGTAGTCGCTCAAGGTCAGAATTTCATGGCTGGGCTGGTAAGGCCGAATGCCACCGTATTCGCCGTTTCCGTACTCGTAAATGTAATCGCCAAGATGAACAATGGCGTCCAGATCGTTTCGCTTTGCAAGTTGACCATAGGCGTTGAAATAACCATGACCCAGGCTGGAACAGCTGACCAGCCCGAAGTTCAGGGCGCGCGTGCTGGTGTCTGCGGGGGCTGTTTTGGTGCGCCCGATTTCACTGCTGACGCCATTGCTTAAAAAACGATAAAAATAAAAACGGTCTGCCTGAAGACCGCCACAATCAATTTTGACCGTGAAGTCGCGACTGGCGTCGGTCACAAATTCTTCAGACTTGACGAAGGTCTGTAATGCGTCGTCTTCAAACACATCCAGACGCACTGCAACCCGTTGTTCCGTATTTGGCACAGTAACCCGCGTCCAGAAGACAACGGCAGAGGCCGTGGGGTCTCCGGATGCAACGCCGTGTAAAAAACGGACGGGCTGTACGCCATTGGACTGATTGGCACCCACCGGTGCCCCGGTGCCTGTGTTGACCGTGGAAGACGCATCGCTGTTGCCTGATCCGGAACACGCACTTAAACCCAGCCCGCTGCCCAGCGTTGCACCGCCCAGTCCAAGCCCCTTGAGAAACAGCCGCCGGTTGACACCGGATCGTCGAATTGCGCGGGTTCGCTTGCGTTTTGGGGCTGACATGAGCGGATTCCAGAAATGTTGTATGTCTGACTGTTACCTGTGGTCAGTGCGCTTTGGTTTTGACAGGGGACTCAACATGACAGCTATTCAAATTGTCACAAATGATTAGGGTAAACCCTTGCATCCAAGCGCTTAAAATTTGAATCCTTGTGAGTTTTCAGGGGACTGGTTATCTTGATTGTTGGGGTCGCATACGCTGACGTCCATTTTCGGGGGAGATTATGAAGAAACTTTTGATTACTGCGGGTGCTGCATCCATATTGGCGGGCTGTGCGGCAGGCTCCATGTTTGGGCCAGCGCCTAAAGATGGCGAAATGGCCATGCCCAATTACAAAAGCTGGCCGACTTATCTGACGGGTATTGAAAAGCCGGATGGCCACATTCGTGACATTTACATCAACGAGACAGGCGCAAAGGCACAGAAGGGCCAGGCGTTTGCAAATGGCACGGTTAGCGTGATGGAAATTTACAAGGCCAGCAAAGACGGCAGCGGCAAGCTGCAAAAGACCGAGCTGGAAAAAGTGTTTGTGATGTACAAAGGCAAGGGCTGGGGTGCATCCGCACCGGAAGGCATGAAAACTGGCGACTGGGTTTTCGGTGCATTTTCGGCCAATGGTCAGCCGTTGAAAGTGGATTACAACACCTGCCGGGGTTGCCACATGCCTTTGAGCGACAAAGACTTCATGTTTCACTATGACAAGTACTTCGACACCAGGGCCAGCCTAGACGGTCCAAGTTACGGCGAGTTGATGAAGCAGCACGCAGGTCTGGTTGCCATGAATGCGCAAGACTTCGGCAAAGTAAGCAACTACATCCGTTAATCAGCGTTGATTTTTGACCAGTTCCGGTCAAAATCGCCACAAAACATTCACAGCCACGTGACAATATGATCGGGGAGGGCTGTGAATGTTTTTCAATATTCTCAAAAAATTGGCGGGCTTGTTGGTATTGATTTGCCTGGGGGTGACGGCTTACGTCCTCACCATGGTGAACAGATATCCGCCAGTGCCTGATTTACCAAATCCACCTGAGCACATTGGCGCATTTGGCCAGGGCGTCGTCAGGGCCGTTTTTCTGGGTGTTTCCTCATTCGGTGTTTCGGATGGCCGACACACGATTGTCTTCGATGGTTTCTTTTCACGCCCTTCGAAAATGCGGGTTGCGTTTGGTAGACTGCGCGAAGACGAACCTCGAATTGACGATGCACTGAACCTGATGTTTCAAAAGCTGCAGGTCAAGCCAGCCATTTCTGCGGTGTTCGTAACGCATTCCCATTTTGACCATCTGCTGGATTCCCCCTACATTGCCCGACGATACAAGGCCATGTTGTTTGGATCCAGCTCAACCCTGAATTTCGCCAAAGGTCAGGATGTACCCGATGACAAACTGATTGATTTGAGGGGTGGACAGGTTGAAAATGTGGGCGATTTTCACATTCAGGCCATTCCAACACGGCATGCGCCCACCGGCTTCACAGGTGGCGTCATTGCCAAGCCCATTGAGCTTCCGGTTCACGCCCTTGAAATGAAAGAGGGCACCAGCTACACCTATGTCATTTCATATGGGTCAGATCGCAAACCATTGGCTTGTCTGCAATCCACGGCGGGGTTCATTCCCGGTCAATCAGACGGGGTGACCTGCTCGGTTGTCTTTCTCGGGGTTGGCGGTTTGGGAAAGCTGTCCGAAGGCTACATGGATCAGTATTGGTCTGAGATCGTTGAAAAGACACACGCCCGACAGGTTTATTTGATTCATTGGGATGACTTTACGCAACCTTTGATGGCGAACGGACAGTTGCTGCCTTTGAAGCCCTTTCCTCTCTTGATTGACAACATGACGACCACGGCCAGTCATCTGAAAGCATTGGCCGATCGAGATAAGATTCAAATAGGACTCCTATTAAGCTTTAATTCACTGGTTCTGAATCAGCCCTGACCCACTACACTGGTTGGGTTATTTCTCCCCCATTTGGGTTGTCCATGATCAAGCAGCCTTTTTCATTGAAGGCGGGATTTTTTCGCACTGAACTCTCTGCGTGGGTTGTTCTTGTTCTGTCTACGCTGGTGACATTCGCCAGCTGGATGTTTTCGAACCAATACATTGAAAGACGTGCGCAGGAACACTTCGCGCACGACACGCAGGAAGCGCATCAAAAAATTCTGTACCGCATGGGCCTGTATGAACAGGCCCTTCGTGGCGGCGTGGCATTCCTGAATACGCAAAACACACCTTCACGCCAGGCCTGGAAGCAATACGTTGCAGACTTGCGCCTGCAGAAAACATTTCCAGGGCTACAGGGCTTTGGCTACGCCAAAATCGTCACTGAAAGTCAGCTGCCAAAATTTGAACAGGGCGTTCAAAGCGAAGGGTTCAGTGGCTTTGAGGTCAATCCGCCGGGCAAGCGCGCCTTGTATGCCCCCATCCTTTTTCTGGAACCTTTCGACGAGCGAAACCGCCGCGCCTTCGGTTACGACATGTACTCGGAGCCTGTTCGACGTGAGGCCATTGATCTCGCCATTGATCGGGGGGATACCGTTATTTCCGGTACGGTCAAACTCGTGCAGGAAACAGAGAGTGACGTGCAGCCCGGATTCCTGATGTATTTGCCCGTGTACGATCCGCAAAAATCGATCCTCACGATTACCCAACGCAGAGCCGCTGTTCGAGGCGTGCTATATAGCCCATTTCGAGTGCGCGATTTGATGCAGGGTGTTTTGGGGGATTACAACGTGCCCCTGACTTTTGAAATTTACGATTCCTCTTCGCCTGATCCAGCGCGCCTGTTGTACTCATCCTTGAACGCTGGTGAAAAGTCAGGCGTTCGCGAATACGTGGATGAATTGCCTTTGAAAGGTCGTCAGTGGACTGTGGTGTTTCGTTCCACACCCGCGTTTGAAGAGAGTTTTAACCGAACTGAGTCCAACGCCATCCTGGTGGCGGGTTTTGTCATCGATTTGTTGCTGTTTTTGATTATCTGGAACATGGCCAACCAGCGAAAGAAGCTGGCTGCGGTGAATCAGAGTCTGGCGCTGGCCCAGGCCCGCCGTTCAGGCTTGATGGACGCCTTGAAAGGCCAATATGCCTTTTACAGTTGCGACGCCGATGGCGTTTTGAGGTATGCAAGCCCCTCTCTGCCCAGATTGCTACAATTGCCGGCGTTGTCAGAAGGTGAAAATCTGGTTCAGCTGTTGAACAGTTCGCATCCAGCTTCAGACGTGTCGGAAGCGCTGGCGCGTTCCATTCAAAACCGGCATAACAGCGCATTCACGCAAGAGTTTCAATGTGTGACTGACGACGGTGGCTTGATCATCACCGGATCCAATTGCGTGGTGCTCGACGACCAACACCAATTGATGTCTATCGAAGGTGTGGTTCAGGATGTGTCTCCACGTCGGCGCAACGAAATGGAGCTGGAGCGTTACAGAGATGGTCTTGAAGAGCTGGTTGCCGAACGCACACGGCGCCTGGAGGAAGCGCAGGAACGCTTGAAAATCAGCGATCGTCGCATGATGGCGCTGATTGAATTGGCCAAAATGCCTCAGGAAGCCTCACTCCAGGACGTGCTAAGCCAGGCGTTTGCGGATCTTGTAAGATTGTTTTTGGTCAAAAAGCTGTTTCTGGTGGAATTGACCAATGCCTGTGAGCACCACAAGGTTTGGACCTACATGCCCGGCAGTGATTACACGCGCTGCGAAGTGTTGCCAATTGAAGCTGAAAATGGCGCGATGTCCCTGATTCAGAATGCGGCCAAAGATCAAATCACCTTGCGCAGAAACACGCCTCAATTCAATGTGTTGGGCACCGAATATCCTGTTTTTTCGGAATGCCAGAACTTGCTGATTTGCCCGTCTAGCGAGGCATTTGGCAAAGTCTACGTGCTGGGCTTGGCTGACGCGGAGTCCCGATTCTCCAATTCAGACGAATTGCAGTGCAGGCTGTATATGGAAGATTTGGTGCGTATTTTGTTGAAGGCGGAGTCCGTGCAGGCTTTGCGCAATTCAAACGACAAAGCCTTGAACGCCAATCAGGCCAAGAGCCTTTTCCTGGCCAATATGAGCCATGAGATTCGAACACCGCTGAACAGCATCATTGGCTTGAATGCATTGCTGATTGACGAGGTTCGAGATCCGGATCAGCTCCAGAAGTTGTCGCGCATCCAGGACGCCTCCGAACACCTTCTGGCGGTTCTGGACGATGTTTTATGCTTTGCAAAAATCGAGTCGGGTACGGTGGAAATTCATGACGATGATTTTTCCGCCACGCAGGTGGCTGGTCAGGTGATCGACAGCTTCCGGGCTCAAGCGGAGCGAAAGAGAATGTCAATCCGCATGGAAGCGGATGCCCTGATTCCTGCCCAAGTGCAAGGCGATTCACTGCGCTATCGGCAGGTGCTGTCCAACCTGTTGTCCAACGCCTTGAAGTTCTCGGATCAAGGTGAAGTGCTGGTGCGTCTGTGTGTGCCTGAAAGGGATGACACGCAATGCACCCTGCAAACGGAAGTTATCGATCAGGGCCCAGGCATTGAGCAACAGCAGGTTAATCACCTTTTGCAGCCATTCGAACAAACGGATCTCGGTCCTGCCCGTGCACCTGGCAGCGTCGGACTTGGCTTACCGATTGCCAACCGACTAACGGGGTTGATGGGTGGAGAACTGACCATTGAGCAGGCAGCCGGCCGAGGAACTGCCGTGTCTTTCACGGTGAAGCTTCGATGCAAATCCAGCCCTGCCCTTGCAATTGACAATCGCAGTGCAATCGAAAGGGCGGTTGGCTATTCGAAGGACCTGAAAAGCAGACATGTGCTGGTCGTTGAGGACAATGCATTCAACCAGAAGGTGATTGAAAGCATTCTCATGCGTCTGGGCATGCGGATTACTGTGGTTGAAAACGGTTTGAAAGCGCTGGAGACCATTCAGTCCGATGAGAGCATTGACCTGGTGTTGATGGATCTTCACATGCCTGTGATGACGGGCGTTGAAGCCACCCGCCGGATCAGGATGTTGCCTGGGCCTACATCGAAATTGCCAGTGGTTGCCCTGACGGCCTGCGCATCAATCGAAGAAGAGGAAGCGTGTCGCTTGGCCGGAATGAATGACTTTCTGACCAAGCCGGTTGAAATCGTCAAGATCGCAAAAACCCTGTCGCGATTGCTCAAAAGGCAAGGCCAGACCGTTTAACGCCCTACTTTGATTTGCGTTGCCAGCGGTGAAAACGCTCAACCCATTTCAAAACCGTTTCAGGCGCATTCGCTTTCTTCCAGACGCCAGCCGCGTACTTGTTGGCCTCTGTCCAGGTGGGGTAGATGTGGATCGTCCCAAGAATTTTGTTCAGCCCCAAACCGTGACGCATGGCCAGCACAAACTCGGCGATCAGATCGCCTGCGTGATCGCCCACGATGGTTGCGCCCAAAATTCGATCGCTGCCCGGTGGTGTTAAAACCTTGACCCAGCCATGGGCTGCTTCATCTGCAATGGCCCGGTCCAGATCATCCAGACCGTAACGTGTCACCTCATGCGCGATGCCCTGCGCGATGGCCTCCTGCTCGTTCAGGCCAACCCTGGCCACTTCCGGATCGGTGAAGGTGGCCCAAGGGATGACCGAATAGTCGGCCTTAAAGCGCTTGAACTGGCCAAACAATCCGTTGACGGCCGCGTACCAGGCCTGGTGTGCGGCGGTGTGGGTAAACTGATAGGGTCCGGCAACATCGCCCGCTGCAAAAATATTGGGGTATTTGGTTTGCAGGTATTCGTTGGTGATGACGGTTTTGCCCGTTTCGATCCCCAATTCTTCCAGACCAAACCCCGTCAGGTTTGCTGCACGGCCGACGGCAACCAACAGCGTGTCAAATTCAATTTTTTGCATCTGGCTGGAGCCGTTGGTTTGCACGAATGCCACCTTTTGATCGCCCTCCAGAGCGAACCGAACCACTTCAGAATTCAGCAGAACCTGAATGCCTTCGGCCTGAAAGCGTTCGAGCACGTATTGCGACACTTCCTGATCTTCACGGGGCATGATTCGATCCCCCTGCTGGATTTGCACCACCTTGCTTTCAAGACGTGAAAAGGCTTGGGCCAGCTCACATCCGATGGGCCCCGCCCCAAGCACCAAAAGCGTTTCGGGTTGCTCACGCAACTCCCAAATGGTGTCCGAGGTGTAATAGCCGGTGTGTTCAATGCCCGGTATGTTGGGCACGAAAGGCCTGGCCCCCGTCGCAATCGTGATGTTCCGGGTGGTCAGGGTCTCGCGCGTGCCGTCTGGCGCTTCAATTTCCACCGCCCAGGGGCTCACGATGCGTGCAGAGCCTACGCGCACATCCACACCCAGTTCGTTGTAACGCGCAATGGAATCGTGAGGTTCCACCGTTTTAACCACTCGCTGAACACGTTCCATGACCTCAGAAAACGCGAACGTGGCCGTGGCGTCACGAATACCCAGCGATTTTGCATTCTCGATCTGGGACAGAAACCGGGCCGAACGTATCAGGGCCTTGGAGGGCACACATCCGGTGTTCAGGCAATCGCCACCCATTCGGTGCTTCTCCACCAGAGTGACCTTGGCGCGCACCGCCGCCGCAATGTAACTGGTAACCAAGCCGGCAGATCCAGCGCCGATTACCACCATGTTGCGATCAAAGGTTTTGGGCTTTTTGAAGCCCTTGTAGACTTTGGCCTTCTTGAGTTGATCCAGTGCCTTTTTGGCGATCAGGGGAAACAGGCCCAGCAGCGCAAAGGAGGCCAGAAGACCGGGTGACACCACGCCGGCCAGTGTATTGATCTCGCCGAGCTGCGTGCCCGCATTGACGTACACAAAGGTGCCCGCCAGCATGCCAAGCTGACTGACCCAATAAAAGGTGAACGGTTTGATGGGTGTCAAACCCATCACCAAATTGATGACAAAGAACGGAAAAGCGGGAACGAGCCGCAAAGTGAACAGGTAAAAACCCCCTTCTTTCTCAACGCCCTGATTGATTGCTTTCAACCGTTCGCCAAACCGGCTTTGAACCCAGTCTTTTAATAAAAACCGACTGGCCAGAAACGCCAGCGTTGCGCCCAGAGAGGATGCAAAACTGACCAGCAAAAACCCTTCCAGAAGGCCGAACAGGGCGCCACCGACCAAAGTCATGATGGCCGCGCCCGGCAGCGACAGGGCTGTGACCAGCACATACAAGATGAAAAACACCCCAGCAGTGACAACCGGATGGGTGTGGTTCAATTCCGAAAAATGGGCCTGTTGGGCCTTGAAATTGGCCAGCGTAAACTGGTGCTGCAGGCCCGATGCAAAAAAGGCAACGATCGCGACTACAATCAAACCCGTCAGCAATAGCTTTGAGCGTTTCATTTCATGTCCTTTTTGGCGTTCAGACTGCGGGTTTGGGTTTACGGATGAACAACTATCAACGTTTGAAGACCTGCAACAGCAATGATCTGGCCGCCTTGGTCGACACAGCCAACCCGGCGGAACTGCAGGCGCAGGCCGGCCAGATCGTCGATCATCTCGGACACTACACCAAAGATGGCCTTGTCCTGGTTGTGCAGCACGGCCTGAGCAGTCTGCTGCTGTTTCAGGTTTTCAGATTGTGGCACGAAAGGCCTTTAAAACAAGGCAAAACCCTTCATTTTTACCTGATTTGCGAACAAGTTCCAACAGCTGATCAATGGGGCATGCTTGCGCAGACCAGTGGCGTGCCCCAAACGGTAATTGACAAAGCCTGTGCGGAGTGGCCGCCGTTGACCCCAGGCTTGCATCGCCTTGAAATGCCTGCCCTTGGCGTGGTGCTCCACCTGTGGTTTGGTGCGATGGACGCCGGCAGACGGCAATTGAAAAGCCGCCCCTTGGTGCGCATTGACGAACAAGGCTTGCAGCTGCGTCAGCCTGCACACCCTGCCGACCTTGGGCCAAAGCCTGTTCATCGGGTGGCGGTGTTGGGGGCGGGAATTGCAGGCAGCCAAATGGCCTATGCGCTGTGCCAAAAAGGGCTTGATGTGCACTTGTTTGACCGTGCGGCGGGTCCTGCACAGGGTGCGTCGGGCAACTGGCTGGGCGCGTTTCATCCGCACCTGACCAAAGACGACACCCCCCTGTCCCGCTTGTCCCGGTTCGGTCACGCTTGCACGGTTCGACGCTTGCGCGAATTGAGCGCCAAGGGGCTTCTTCAAGAAGGAGAGGATTGGGCATTGCCCGGGCACTGGATGACTTTTGACGCAGCTCAGGCCGAAAAAGCCCGGCAAACCCTGGAACACCTTGCTTTTCCAGAGGACGTGGTGCAGTGGAAAAGCAGCCATCAGGGGTTGGCTGCCAGTCAAGGTGGGTACTTCTTTCCCAGTGGGGGCTGGGTGAAGCCGCATCGGTGGGTTCAAGCCAGTCTGCAGGCCTGTGCAGGGCGGCTGACCACCCACTATGGCTATTCAGGCCCAGGTTTGCCCGATGGGTTTGACGCCACTGTGGTGGCTTGTGCAGAAAACAGCCTGAACCTGGTACCTGTGGAGGGCGGGCGCATTTCTGCGGTCAAAGGGCAGATCACGAAAGTTCGGGGTGCTGAATTGCCGTGTGTGATCTCAGGCGAAAGTTATGCAATCTCGGCCAGTGGCCAAGACAACTGGACTGTGGTGGGTGCCACCTATGAAAGGCCTGTTGAGCACCTTGACCCCACGGCGCAGGCAGACCTTCAAAACATTGAGAAATTTCGACAAGCCATGCCCGGTTTGAAACTGGGTGAATTCATGGATCACCGCGCTTCGGTGCGGGCGGTGTGGCCCGACCGGCTTCCGGCCATCGGACCCACCGGCACACCCGACGTTTATCTGGCCACAGCCTATGCATCGCGTGGCTTGCTGTGGGCCGCTGTGGCACCACCGATACTAAGCCACTACTTGCTTGAAGACGAACCGCTGTTTGCCTTGTGGGAAAGGTTGAGTCCGCTGCGCAATGCCTGATCAGCCGCTGGTGGCCTTTGAGGCCTTGGCGCCTGCCTTGGCGGCGGGCTTCTTTTCCGCTCGCGGCTCAAATTCAAAGCCAATGTTGCCGTCGGGCTTTTTCACCAAGAACGCTTTGAAGGCGCGCTTTGTTTTTGAAGACACAAAACGGGTCAGCAAATCGGTTTTGCCATTGAGCAGCAGCTTTTCCATCTGTTCGCGGTCCACGGGCTGTTGCAAAATCACTTTGCCAGACCGGAAATCGCAGCTTTTTTCTTTGCCCATCGATTTCTCACAAATGTAGTTGGTGGCCTGTTCATACACGCTGGAGGCGCACTTCGGGCAGGGCCCTACACGTTTGTCGCTTGAAAAATCAAAGCTGCTTTCGTCGTCATCGTCACTGGATTGGCCAAAGTCAAATTCCAGTTTGTGTTCATCGGTCAAGCGCAACACGGCTGAAAACGGGCGCCCCATCTTGCTGCGAAAACCATCCAGCATGGGCAACTGCCGATCTTGAAGAAGCGTTTCAACCTCTTCCACTTCAAACTGGCGTCCGCCTGGCACTTTGGTGATTGAAAATTCACATTGGGTGCAGGCAAAACGACGGTAATTTTCTTTCACCACACCGCCGCACTGTGGGCAAGGTGTCTTCAGGGTGGCATAGTCTCCGGGCACTGTGTCCTGATCGTAATTCTTTGCCCGGTCAACGATGGTTTCGGCGATCTTCTTGATCTCGCACATGAACTCGTCACGGGTCAGTGCGCCCTTTTCCATCTGGGAAAGCTTGTATTCCCATTCCCCGGTCAGCTCGGGCATGGTCAGTTCTTGCACACCCAAGCCACGCAGCAGTGTCAGCAGCTGGAAGGCCTTGGCGGTGGGCATAAGAGCGCGCTCTTCCCGAATCAGGTACTTTTCAGTCAGCAACCCTTCAATGATTGCGGCGCGGGTGGCTGGCGTACCCAGCCCTTTGGCGCCCATGGCGCCGCGCAATTCATCGTCGTCAACCAGCTTTCCAGCCCCTTCCATGGCAGACAGCAAGGTGGCTTCACTGTAGCGCGCAGGCGGTTTGGTCTGCAGCGTTTGCACCGCAATTTCGTCGGTGTTGACCTTTTCGCCCGGCTCCAGCTGCACCAGGGTGTCTTCCCCTGCTGCGGCGGACTGACGCCCATAAATGGCCAGCCAGCCAGGGTTCACCAGCACCTTGCCTTCGGTCTTGAATTGATGTTTCTCAACCGTGGTGATCCGGGTGGTGACATTGAATTCAGCTGCGGGGAAAAACACCGCCAGGAAGCGTTTGACCACCAGGTCATACAGCTTCTGTTCAGGCTCGGAGAGCGACTTTGGTGCCTGAAGGGTCGGGATGATCGCAAAGTGATCTGAAATCTTGGAGTTGTCGAACACCCGCTTGTTGGGCTTTACCCATTGATTTTTCAGGATCTGCTTGCAAAACGGGGCGTAGTGTCCGGCAATGTGACCACTGTCCAGCGCCACGAAATTTTCGAGGGTCTGCTTCACGGTGGGCAGGTAGTCTTCCGGCAAGGCTTTGGAATCGGTTCGCGGGTAGGTCAGTACCTTGTGCTTTTCATACAGCGCCTGCGCAAGACCCAAGGTGTTTTTGGCTGAAAAGCCAAAGCGGCTGTTCGCCTCGCGTTGCAGGCTGGTCAGGTCGAACAGCTGCGGCGCAATCTGGGTTGTGGGCTTGGATTCTTCCGTGACAGTGCCGACTTTGCCCTCACAGGCGGTCACAATGGCATTGGCTTTGGATTCATCCCACAAGCGGTCTGCCCGCTGTTCCGGATCGTCGGTCTTCTTGAAGTCTGGATCAAACCACTTGCCTTCGTAGGCGCCGGCTTTCGCGCCAAAGCTGGCTTTCACTTCAAAATACGTGCGTGCCACAAACTTGCGGATTTTTTCTTCCCGTTCAACCACGATGGCCAGGGTGGGTGTCTGCACTCGCCCCACGGTGGTCAGGTAAAAACCGCCTTCCTTGCTGTTAAAAGCTGTCATGGCGCGCGTGCCGTTGATGCCCACCAGCCAGTCAGCCTCGCTTCGACAGCGTGCCGCGTCGGCCAAGGGCATCAGTTCTTCATTGCTGCGCAGGTGTTTGAATGCGTCCCGAATGGCCGCGGGCGTCATGGACTGAAGCCACAGTCGCTCAACCGGCTTTTTTGATTTGGCGTGCTGCTCGATCAAGCGGAAAATCAGTTCGCCCTCGCGCCCCGCGTCACAGGCATTGATCAGGCCGACCACGTCTTTGCGCTTGATTAACTTGTTCAGCACTTTCAGACGTGATTCCGTTTTCGCTATCGGATTCAAGTCGAAGTGAGTGGGCAGCACGGGCAGGTTTGCAAAACTCCACTTGCCGCGCTTGACTTCAAATTCTTCCGGTGCCTTGATCTCAAGCAAATGGCCCACGGCAGACGAAATCAGGTAGTCGTCGCTTTCGAAATAATCGTCTTTTTTCGCAAAGCCACCCAGCGAACGTGCGATGTCTGCTGCCACGGATGGCTTTTCGGCGATGATCAGTTTCTTTGGGGTTTCGCTGCTCAATTACTGGACTCGATAAGATGTGGAAAAACTTGACACTTGCGCCGAAGTGTAAGTGGCTAAGCCACTACAAATCAAGCGTTAGTGCGTGTGCTGCACCGGATCAGTCTTTAAAAACGGACGTTTATGACCTTATTTGGCCCGAATCCAGTGGTTTCCGGCTTCGTTGAAAACCCAGCCCTCCAGCTCCAGCTCGGTCAAGGCTGACAAAACCCAATCGGCGGGCTTTTGAAGGCGTTGAACCAAGGAATCGAAGCCGCATCGCTCGAAATCCAGCACGGACAAGACCTGTCTACATTCCTCGCTGAGTGCGCCTTCGGACACACCACTGTCAGCAATTTCCTCGGTCGGCAGGGGCAGCACGTCAAAGGACTTGCGCCCCGGCGCCAGCGTGGCTGAAGTTTCGTCGATCACTTCGTTTGCCGTTTCAACCAGCAAAGCGCCCTTCTTGATCATGGCGTGGCAGCCTTTGGCATGGGTGCTCTGGATGGACCCTGGTATGGCCATCACGGGCTTTCCGAGTTCACTGGCGACGCGGGCAGTGATCAGTGAACCCGAGCGAAGTGCCGCCTCCACCACCAGCAAGCCGTCAGACAGGGCGGCAATGATCCGGTTGCGTCTCGGGAAGAACGCGGGCTGCGGGGCAGTGCCTGGTGGATATTCCGAAAGCAATAACCCCCCATGTTGAACAATGTCATGGGCCAATGGTTCATGGCACCTGGGGTAAAGCGAGTCGATGGCCCCACCCAGCACGGCGATCGTGGGGCCTTCGCCCTGCAAGGCACCCCGATGCGATGCGCCATCGATCCCCTCCGCGAGACCGCTCACAACGGCCCAGCCAGACAGTGCGAATGCCTTGGCAAAGTCGCGCGCTGTTTGCAAGCCTTGTCTCGACGCGCTTCGACTTACCACCATGCCAATGCTGCGTAAGGCAAGCACACTCAGGTCGCCCATGGCAAACAACAGCAACGGCGGATCTTTGAGGTTCAGAAGTGAGGCGGGGTACAGCGGGTGGTGAATCGGAATCCAGTTTCGCTGGGGGTCGTTGCCCAGCCAGTGTGTGGCAAGTTGGTGCCATTCAAGCACCTTGTCGCAGGCAGGTGGCAGCAAGGCCTTGCCAGAAGGCGAGGAGCAGGCCAGCCTTTGGGCGGGTTTCAACAGGGGGTTGTAAGCCAGATTGACAGCGTCCAAAAGAGTGGGTTCTGCGTGGTCAGCGTCGTCGATCATGTGTTGTCAGAAGTAAACGGGTGTGGGAAGGGGCACTGGCGATTTGACCCATTCAAGGGTCAGACGAGTTATCCTTAGAGGGTGTCTGTTAAAAAATGAATCAAGTCATGGCGTTGCTTCCCATTTTGCGCTATCCCGATCCGCGTCTGAAAAAGGTGGCCTCACCGGTCACCCAGTTTGATGACCAGCTTGCCAAGCTGGCCAAAGACATGGGCGAAACCATGTACGAGGCGGTTGGCGTTGGTCTGGCGGCCACGCAAGTGGATGTGCACAAACGCGTCATCGTGATGGATGTCTCTGAAAACAAAGACGAGTTGATCGTTTTCGTCAATCCGGAAATCATTCAGGCCAGTGAAGAACACAAGGTTTACGAGGAAGGTTGCCTGTCCGTGCCGGGCATCTACGACAAAGTGGATCGCCCCGCCTCAGTGCGAGTGCGTGCCCAGAACGTCAAAGGCGAGTTTTTTGAACTGGATTGCGACGAATTGATGGCGGTTTGTATTCAGCATGAAATCGACCACCTGAACGGGAAAGTTTTTGTGGAATACCTCTCGCAGCTCAAGCAAACCCGCATCAAGACCAAGCTCAAAAAGCATGAGCGCGAAGGCGCGTAAACCCCCCGGAATTTGATCCAATTTATGAGCCGTACCTTGAATTTGGGTTTTGCTGGCACCCCAGAGTTTGCAAAAGTGGCGCTGGAAGCCTTACTGGCGGCCGGCTACCCGGTCAAGCTGGTTTTGACGCAGCCCGACCGGCCTGCTGGTCGAGGCATGAAACTGACCGCGTCCCCCGTCAAAGAATCCGCATTGAAGCACCACATCCCTGTGTTGCAACCCGTCAGCCTGAAAAAGGGCGAGGACGGCGCTGACGCCCTATTGCAAATTCGAACCGCCTGTGGCGGCAAACCGCTGGATTTGCTGATTGTGGCGGCCTATGGGCTGATTTTGCCGCAGGCGGTGCTGGACGCACCCCGGCTGGGTTGCCTGAACATTCACGCCAGCTTGCTGCCACGCTGGCGTGGCGCCGCACCCATTCAGCGGGCCATTGAAGCAGGCGACTCGTCAACCGGTGTCTGCATCATGCAGATGGAAGCGGGGCTGGACACAGGCCCTGTGCGATTGACTCGGGAAATTGCCATTGCCGACGACGACACCGCCAGCACCCTGCATGACAAACTGGCTGAGTTGGGCGGACGCGCACTGGTCGAGGCGTTGGATGCGCTCGTGATGAGCAAGTTGCCTTTGAGTCCGCAACCTGAGCACGGGGTCACCTACGCTGAAAAAATCAGCAAAGCGGAAGGCTTGATTGACTGGCAGCAGCCGGCCATGGTGCTTCAGCGCCGTCTGCGTGCCTTTGATCCGTTTCCGGGTTGTCACACACAGGCCGGTGAAACGGCCGTCAAATGCTTTTCCCCCACGCTGGCGCCTGAGGCTGCACCGTCGGCTGAAGCCGGAACTGTGCTCGCCATCGATGCCGAAGGTGTGGTTATTCAATGTGGCCAGGGTGCGCTGCGGGTCGGCCAGATGCAGCGGCCGGGTTCAAGGCGCGGACCGGCGCAGGCCGTGGCGCAGGCGCTTGGGCTGCAGCCTGGTCAACGTCTGGGATAATCAGGAGAAAGAACATGTTCAACTGGTTTAAAACGCTGGTACTGATGGCGGCCATTGCGGCCCTGTTTGTGGTGATAGGCGGTATGTTGGGTGGGCGCTCCGGCATGATGCTGGCGCTCGTGTTTGCCGTCGTCATGAATTTTGGCGCGTACTGGTTTTCCGACCAGATGGTTCTGCGCATGTACAACGCCCGGCAGGTGGATGCGCAGTCTGCCCCCGAGTTTTATCGAATGATTGGCGAGCTGGCTTCCAATGCTGGGCTTCCCATGCCCAGGGTGTATCTGATTGATGAAAATTCGCCCAACGCGTTTGCCACTGGGCGCAACCCTGAGCACGCCGCGGTGGCTGCCACCACAGGCATCTTGCGGTTGCTGTCTGCGCGTGAGCTTCGGGGTGTGATGGCCCATGAACTGGCGCATGTGCAGCACAGGGACATTCTGATTTCCACCGTGTCCGCCACCATGGCAGGTGCCATCTCGGCCTTGGCCAACTTTGCGCTGTTTTTCGGTGGTCGCGATTCGGAAGGGCGCCCCGCAAACCCACTGGCGGGCATCGCCGTGGCCATACTTGCGCCCTTGGCGGCCTCGCTCATTCAGATGGCCATTTCCCGCGCGCGGGAATTTGAGGCTGACCGTGGCGGTGCGCTAATCAGCAAAGACCCCGCATCCCTGGCCAGCGCCCTTGAAAAAATTGAACGATATGCCGCAGGCATCCCTTTTCACACCACAGAGGCTCATCCCGAGACTGCACAGATGATGATCTTGAATCCCTTGTCAGGTCGGGGGCTGGCCAGCCTGTTTTCGACCCATCCGCCCACGCAGGAACGGGTGGCTCGCCTGCGGGAAATGGCACGTTCGGGCCAATCGTTTTGAGCGCCCCCCTCAAGCAAACAGACTTGGCGTACGCCCTGCTACACGCCGCGAAGGTGGTGGGTCTGGTCATGGACCAAGGCATGTCGCTGGACCGGGCAATTGCGTCGGTCAGCAGTAAAGACCGAGCCGCCCAAGCCCAGGGTGCAGTGCAGGACTTGGCTTATTTCGGCCTGCGCTGGTATGGGCGAGGTGCGGTGCTGACCCGGTTTCTGACCAACAAGCCACGCCTGAACCCCGCTTCCCTGAATGATTTGATGGCGCTGTGCCTGGCTTTGCTTTGGGACGACGAACATCCCAAATACAGCGCCCACACTGTGGTGGATCAGGCGGTTTGTGCTGCTCAGGCCAATCCGGACTGGGTCAAGGCAAAGGGCCTGGTCAATGCCTGCTTGAGAAGCTTTTTGCGCGACAAGGCCAACTGGAAGACCCGTGCCGAAAAGGATGTGGTTGCCGCCACCGGGTTTCCGCAATGGTGGGTCAAAAAGGTCAAGGCACAACATCCTGCACACTGGCAACAACTTTTGGAGCAAGCCAACACGCATCCACCCATGACCCTGAGGGTCAACCAAAGGGTTTGCTCGGCTGCTGAATACGCCGAACGTCTTGCGGCCGCCGGATTGGCTGCCACCGTGCTTGGCAAGTCGACCGTGTTGCTGGCCAAGCCGGTGCCGGTGCATGAATTGCCAGGGTTCGAGCAAGGTCACGTGTCGGTTCAAGACTTGGCCGCCCAAATGGCCGCACCCCTGATGGATTTGAAAGACGGCATGCGCGTGCTGGACGCCTGCGCCGCCCCGGGAGGCAAGACAGGCCACATGCTTGAGTTGGCCGATGTCGATGTTCTTGCACTGGATTCCAGTCAGCCAAGACTTCAGCGGGTGGAGGAAAACATCGCCCGACTTGCCCGGGGGCTGGGATTTATTCCCCGGGTGGTGTGCAAGGCCGCTGCGGCCGAAAATCTGGACCAATGGTGGGGCGGCAAACCCTTTGACGCCATTTTGCTCGATCTGCCCTGCTCAGGATCGGGTGTGGTTCGACGCCACCCGGACATTCGATGGCTAAGGCGTGAATCCGATGTTGCGCAGTTGTCGCAGATTCAACACAAAATACTCGATACGCTTTGGTCTACCTTGGCCGTGAACGGTACACTTTTGTTGGTTACTTGTTCGGTTTTTTCGGAAGAGGGTCCTGATTTGGCCAAGGCATTTTTAGACAGACACCCGGATGCGCAAGCGCTTGCAGCGCCTGGCGTGGTGTTGCCTCAGCCAGATCCATCCCTGGATCAGCCCTACCAGACGTCACCAGACGGATTTTTTTACGCGAAGTTCATCAAAAAACAATCCATTTGAGGCGGTTCGGTCGAGATGCATTCCAGTAGCTCCAGATGGTGGCAGGCAGTAACACAGGCGATCTTGTGCTGCTTGTTGCTATGGACCTCGACACTTGCATTGGCTCAGCAGTCCTCAGCCCAGGTACGGGCTGTCAAACTGGAACCTGCGAAACCGCCCCTGCCCAAAGGCTGGACCTTGTCTGCCGAATTCGGGCTTGGCTTGGGTGACAAATTGCGAGAGGCCGTTGAACGCGGTCTGCCCTTGCAGTTCGCGGTCGACTTCAAATTGCTCAAACCCCGCTGGTACTGGTCTGATGAAGAAGTGGTCTCCGCGAGTTACCCGTTTAATCTGAGTTACCATGCGCTGACAAGAACATACAGGCTGGTGACGCCTTCCCAAACGTTGACATTCAACCGGCTTGAAGACGCGGTGGAAGCGATGTCCAAGGTCTCTCAGTGGCCTGTCATACAAAAAGATGCAATCTCGGTGGGTGAAAAGTACAATGCAAAAGTACGTTTCAGACTGGTGCTCACAGAGATGCCAAAACCCTTTCAAATCAGTGCCTTGGTAAATACTGAATGGGATCTCAGCACGGAGTGGCTGGAATTCGAATTTACCCCGCACAGTGAGATCCTTCGTTGAATCCATGGCTCGAGAACACCCGTTGGATACGCTACAGCCTTTCGCTGTTGGCTGGACTGGGCGGCGTGTTTCTGTTTTTGCTGGCCTCTGCCTCTTCCAACACCGACTTCTTTGAAAGCAATTACCCGCTTCTGATCACGCTCAACGGCATTATTGCCTTGGGTTTGTTCTCCATTGTGCTGCTCTTGGTGGTGCGAATGGTCAAGCGTTATCGTGCCGGGGTGTTTGGTTCCCGGCTGATGCTCAGAATGTCGCTGTCGTTCGCGTTGATGGGCCTGATTCCCGGCGTCATTCTGTACGTGGTGTCTGTTCAGTTTCTGGCCAAAAGTATCGACAGCTGGTTTGATGTTCGGGTCGATGGGGCGCTGGAGTCCGGTTTGAATCTCGGCCAGTCGGCGCTGGACAGCCTGATTGGCGACCTCAGCCAGAAGGCCCAGTCCATTTCGCTGGAACTTTCCAAGTCCACCTCCAGCCAGCAAGTGCTGGAGCTTTCCCGCCTACGCGAAGCTGCGAACGTTCAAGAGCTCACCCTGCTGTCAGAAACAGGTCAGGTGTTGGGCAATGCGGGCGGCCAGCTGGACACGCTGATTCCGAGTCTGCCGACCCAGTCCATGCTTCGCCAGTCCCTGTTGACTCGTCCGTTTCAGCAAATCGAGCCCGACCCGGAAGACCCCAAAAATCTGCTGCGTATGCGCGTGGTAGTGCCCGTGACGCCCGCGCTGGCCAGTTTTGAGCAGGGCCAACGCTATGTCCAGATTCTTCAGCCGGTTCCGTCTGGACTTTCCCAGCGGGCCAACGCCGTTCAAAGCGTGTATCGGGATTACCAAGAGTTGTCGCTGTCCCGTTCCGGCCTTCGAAAGATCTACGGCATCACACTCACGCTCGCATTGCTGCTGACTGTGTTTGTCTCGGTTGCGGCCGGTTTCTGGCTGTCCTCCAGACTTTCGGCGCCTTTGCTTTGGCTGGCTGAAGGCACCAAGGCGCTGGCCAGTGGAGACTTTAAAACCATGCAGCCAGTCAATGCCGACGATGAGTTGCGCGAGCTGACCGACTCGTTCAACATCATGACGCAACAGTTGTCGGAAGCGCAGCGCCGCCTTCAAGCCAACCAGGCCCAACTCGCACAAAACCACGATTTCTTGAAAAGCCTGTTGGCCAACCTCTCGGCCGGGGTGCTGGTTTTTGATCACAAATTGCGTTTGAAAATGTACAACGCAGGGGCACTGCGAATTTTTGATCGCACATTGGCGGACAAAACCAATCAAACCCTGGACGATGTGGAAGGTTTGGCCGGCTTTGCCATGGCCATACGCGCCAGTGTGGCCGATGCAGAAGGCGCTGAAACCAGCGATGGCACCTGGCAAAAGCAGCTTGAAATTCCGAGGGCTTACGATTCACAAACCTCGAAATCGATTTTGGTTCGAGGTTCCAAGTTGCCCGGTGAAAAAGCGGGTTACGTCATGGTGTGCGACGACATCACCGCGCTGATCTCGGCTCAACGCACGGTGGCCTGGGGGGAAGTGGCCCGTCGTCTCGCGCATGAGATCAAAAACCCACTGACGCCGATCCAGTTGTCTGCCGAGCGTTTGCAGATGAAGCTTGAGCCCAAGCTGGACGAGCCGGACCTCGGCATCCTGAATCGATCGACCAAGACGATTGTCAATCAAGTGGAAGCCTTGAAGCGCATGGTCAACGACTTCAGGGATTACGCACGCCTGCCACCAGCCGACCTCAAGACCCTCGACCTGAATGACGTCGTCGAAGACGTTTTGGCGCTTTACGGTGTGCATGTGGATGTGCAAGACAGCACCGACAGCCGCTTCTTGCCAAAATTGTCAGAAAATTTGCCCCCAGTTGCGGGAGATTCGTCGCAATTGCGTCAAGTGATCCATAATTTGTTGCAAAATGCATTGGATGCCTGTGCTGACAACCCGCAACCCTTGGTTGAAGTTCGGACGGAGGCATTGATGTCTCCTGAGGCTGAACAGACCAAGCCGCTTGGGGTCAAACTGGTCATTGGCGACAATGGCGCCGGCTTTTCTCCGGATTTGCTGGCCAAAGCTTTTGAGCCCTATGTGACCACCAAAACCAAGGGTACCGGACTGGGTTTGGCGATTGTCCGTAAAATAGTGGACGAACACAAAGCGCGCATTTCATTGCGCAACCGGACCGATGGCGAGGGCGACGTCACGGGGGCCGTGGTAGAAATCACGTTCCCGGTCACGTCAGAGACGGCTGAAGGCGAAACAGACCAGATACGAGCTGCATAACGAAAAGGGATACTGCAAAGATGGCAACGATTCTCGTTGTGGATGATGAAATCGGGATCAGGGAACTGCTCTCCGAAATCCTGGGTGATGAAGGACACGCTGTGTTGTTGGCTGAAAACGCCGGCCAGGCGCGTGCCCTGAGAGAACAGGAACAACCCGACCTGGTATTGCTCGACATCTGGATGCCCGACACAGACGGGGTTACCCTCCTGAAAGAATGGAGTGTTAAAGGTTTGCTGACGATGCCGGTGATCATGATGTCTGGCCACGCCACCATTGACACTGCGGTTGAAGCCACGCGAATTGGCGCGCTTGATTTTCTTGAAAAACCGATCTCTTTGCAGAAGCTGCTGGGCGCCGTCGAAAAAGGCCTTGCACGGGGCAAGATGGTTCAGTCAGCACGTGCGTTGATGCAGGCACAGCCCAAAAGCAATGGCAACCCGCCATCCTCTGAGCAAAATCCCGGTGAAACGTCGGTCATTGAAGTGGATGAAAGTCCTTCTGGGCGTGCCCTGCTAGAGCTGTCAAAACTCAAACTGGACGAGCCATTGCGCGACGCGCGCGATGCCTTTGAGCGCATTTATTTTGAATACCATTTGCGTCTCGAAAACGGCAGCATGACCCGCCTAGCCGAGCGCACAGGCATTGAACGCACGCACCTTTACCGTAAACTCAAACAGCTTGGCGTTGACGTCGGGCGCTCGAGCCGACGCTCCAGCTCATGAAAATCATCATTGTTGGCGCAGGGCGGGTCGGTGCAAGTCTGGCCGAAAGCCTTGTGTCCGAGCACAATGACATCACTCTGATTGACCCCGACCCCACGGTGCTTGCCGACTTGCAGGACCGATACGATTTGCGCACGGTGCAAGGCAATGGCATCTTGCCCCGCGTGTTGAAAGACGCGGGTGCAGAAGACGCAGACATGTTGGTGGCCGTGACCCGCAGTGATGAAACCAACCTGGTGGCCTGTCGAATTGCGGCCAGCATGTTCAATGTGCCCCGCCGAATCGCCAGAGTGCGTTCGCCTGAGCTGGCTGGACAGGCCGAATTGCATGGCGATGCCGGTTTCAATGTTGATCATGTCATTTGTCCCGAGCAAAGTGTGACTGAACATCTGGAACGGCTCATCGAATTTCCAGAGGCACTGCAGGTGTTGCAATTCGCCGCCGGGCGGGTCACCCTGGTCTCTGTCAAGGCGTTCGCGGGTGGGCGCATGGTGTCCTGCCCGATTGAAGATTTCAAAAAGCATCTGCCTGACATCGATTTGCGAGTGGTGGCACTGTTTCGCGAAAACCAGCCTGTGGCGGTGGATGGCTACACCTTGATTCAGCCTGGTGATGAAGTCTTTTGTATGGCTGCCACGCGCCACATTCGCACAGTCATGGCGGAATTGCGTCGTCTGTACAAACCAGTCTCGAAAGTCATGATTGCAGGGGGTGGCAACATTGGTTTGCGCCTGGCCCGTGCCCTTGAGCGTGACTATCAGGTCAAGCTCATTGAGTCGGATCGCCGTCGCTGCGATGAACTGGCCAATCAACTGGATTCGCGCACCTTGGTGTTGCATGGCGATGCCACCGATGAGGATTTGCTGGCCGATGAATACGTGCAGGAAGTGGACACCTTTGTTGCCCTGACCAGCGACGACGAGAACAACATCATGTCTTCGCTATTGGCCAAGCGCATGGGCGCGCGACGGGTGGTCTCGTTGATTCAGCGCAAGGTGTATGCGGAGCTGGTGCAGGGCGGCCAAATTGATGTGGCCATCGCACCTTCGAATGCAACGCTGAGTGAGTTGCTCAGGCACATTCGTCGGGGTGATGTGGTTGCGGTTTATCGCCTGCGGCGAGGCATCGCCGAGGCCATTGAAATTGTGGTTCACGGTGATCGCAAATCGTCGAAAGTGGTGGGCCGAACCGTGGAGGAAATCGGCATGCCCAAGGGCACTGTCATCGGTGGTTTGGTGCGGGGTGACGAGGTCATCATGGCGCATCACGATTCTCGAATTGAGCCCGAAGACCATGTGATTATTTTTGTGGAAAACCGAAAACTGGTGCCCAGTGTTGAAAAGCTGTTCCAGGTCGAAGTGGGATTTATCTAGGGGTATTGGGCTGATATGCAACGCTCGCTGTTTCCAGTACTGACCGTGCTGGGCTTTGCCCTGGCGCTGTTTTCGATGTCATTTCTGGTGCCATTGGCCTACGCTTGGTGGAACCATGAACCCACGACCAGGTCCTTTGCAATCGGTTTTTTGTTGGCCTTTTCGGTGGGTGCGGGCATGCATCTGGTCACGCGGCAGTTCCGGCGTGAATTGCAGGTCAGAGACGGCTTTCTGCTGGTTTCTGCCGTGTGGTCTACCCTGCCGGCATTTTCTGCCATTCCCCTGATGCTTCATTTGCCCGGCCTGTCTTTTACTGACGCCTATTTCGAAACCGTGTCAGGCCTGACGACGACCGGCGCCACGGTGTTGTCGGGGCTGGACACCCTGCCCGCCAGCATCAATATTTGGCGGGGTTTGTTGGCCTGGATGGGCGGGATGGGCATTCTGGTTTTGGCTGTGGCCATTCTGCCTTTGTTGGGCGTCGGTGGCTCACAGGTATTCAAGGCTGAAACACCCGGCCCCATGAAAGACAGCAAGCTGACTCCACGCATTACAGAGACTGCGAAGTCGCTATATCTGGTGTACTTGGGCATTTCGGCGGCCTGCGTGCTGGGCTATCGGCTTGCAGGCATGACCTGGGTGGATGCATTCATTCACACTGGCACAACCATGTCACTGTCGGGTTTCTCATCGCACGACGCCAGTTTTGGCTATTTCAACTCACCCGCCATTGAAGGTGTGGCCGTGGTTTTCATGCTGCTGGCATCGATCAACTTCGGCATCCATTTTCTGGCCTGGCGTGGCCGCTCGATACGACCTTATCTGACCTGCCCCGAAACCCGTTGGATTTTTGCGGTACTTGCTTTCTCGGTGTTGTTGATCAGTGTGTATTTGGTGGTGAATCACCAATACGCCTCTTTTTCCGAGGCGTTTCGATACGCGCTGTTCAACACGGTGTCTATGGCGTCAACCACCGGTTATGCCAACACGGACTTTGCACAATGGCCTTTGTTTGCACCGTCTTTGATGATTCTATTGAGTATTTTCACCACTGCGGCGGGCTCAACAGGTGGCGGCATCAAAATGATGCGCGCTGTTATTCTGGTCAAGCAAGCCTCACGCGAGTTGTCTCGCATTTTGCACCCAAGGGCGGTCAATCCGGTTCGGGTGCACAACACCGCTGTTGAAAACCCCGTGATTTTCGGCATTTTGGCGTTCATGCTCTTGTACGGCATGAGTGTGATCGCGATCACCATGACCCTGATGTTTTCGGGTCTGGACCCCCTGACCGCTGCAACGGCCGCATTGGCAACCATCAACTGCACGGGGCCTGGTTTGGGCGAGGTGGGTCCTTCTCACAACTTCGCGGCTTTCAACGATTTTCAGACCTGGGTGTGTACGTTTGCCATGCTGTTGGGTCGACTTGAAATGTTTCCACTGCTGGTCTTGTTTACCCCAACTTTTTGGCGCAAGTAGTCATGGCCACCCGTTTGATCCTGATTCATCACACCAACATGATTTTGCGTGCGGCGCATCTCAAGCAGTGCCTGGAGCAGCAACTTCACCAATCTCAAAAGATCACGGTGTTTGCCAGTGGCGAGGTGTTTTCGATTGTTGAACCCGACCTTCAGGCCCAGCTGTTAAAGGACGAACAACATTACCGGGGCTTGGGTGTGCATTGGCTCAGGATGGCCCCAGGCTGTGCCTGCTGTTCTTCCCGATTGGTCATTCAGACGCATCTTGGCCGAACACTGAGGCTGAATCCGCCGGATGTGCTCATTCTTGAGGTTGATTCAGGCGGACATGTGGACACCTTGATGCAGTGGTTGTCTACGGATCAATGGCAGCGCTGGTTTTCATCCATTGAAGTGTTTACCCCCAAGCAGGCGTAAGCTTTTTGTCTCGATTGCCGTAAAACACTCATCAGACGCGTTATTCTGAGGTTGTGGATTCCGACAGATTCCTGATCTTGAAATTGCCTGCTTCATCACCATCTGGCAGATGAAGAGTTTTACTCGGGAGGTTCAGTGATGTTGATGATGATCGATAGCCCCTACTACTGTGTGGTTGACCTGGTGATGAAAACCGGCGAACCCAGCTCAGGCATTGAAATTGTGGATAAAAACAACCAGCGTGAACTGTTTCTGCAGGGTGAGGCAGCCGAGCGCTTTCGTCAGGAAGTGTATTACCTGGCGGCACAGCAGCCCGATGTGGATGACATTGAAGCGTTCATTGAGCGATACAAACCCTGGATGCAAACACCAGTGACTTTGCACTAGGCCTTCAATCAGCGTACCTGGCTTGCGCATGGGTTTCACGCGTGGCTGCCAGCGCCGCAATGGCGCTGGCTACCCAAACTGCCAATATGAGCATGCAAGTCGTCATTCCCGCCTTTGAATAGCCCTGAAAACCTGCGATCGAATAATGGTCGAGCACAGCACCCAGCAGGGGCTGTTGAATCAGCGGCCCCACCATCACCCCCAAATTTACAAAGCCGACTGCCGCCGCCAGTGAGCGTGGCACAGACTCTTTGACATACACAAATCCAAGGCCCATCACGCCGCTGCCCAGGGCACCCAGCAACAGCAGCAAAATGGCAAGTGTCGCAGACATGCCCGGAAACAGCCCCAGACCCGCCGACCAGGCCGCGCCCTGCAGCCGCCCACGCAAGGTTTGGCGCAAGCCCAAACAGGGCTGCACCAAGGCCACCCAGCAAGCAGCCAGCCGTCAGCACGGCCCTGGGGCCAATTCGGTCAACCAACAGGCCGACCGGCACCTGCATGGCCGCGTAAAAATAAAAATAAAACGCAGACAGGTTGCCCAGTCCAGCATGGCTCAAGTGAAAACTTTGACTCAACTCGTCTGTCAGCACACCGGGCGTGACCCGGTGGAAAAACCCAAACAGGTAGAAGCTGGCCGCCAAAGACCAGATGCCCAGGGAAAGACGCAGTGGTGGCTGCCGTGAATCAGTGATTGGAGCTTGCACCTTCGTCCTTGTTTTTGCTGTTCTGGAGGGCTTCCAGTCGTTCGTTTAGTGTTTCAAGTTCTTGGTCTATCCGGTCCTTCTCGGCATTCTCGCAAGTCTCCCGCTGATCACGCAGGTCTTGAATGCTTTTCTGAATCGTCTGGATTTGTTCATGAACCGCCTCGGCTTCTTCGGCTTTGTCAAAAATGACAGACTCTGGCGACTCTTCGTGCTTTTTCTTCACTGGGGCTTGCTTTTCAGAGGCAACCGGGATCATTTTGAGCCCATCCGGCTGGGGTCGCTGAGCCATGAAATTCGGTGAGAGTATTTCCACCCCAGCCTCATGAAGCGTGTCCAGAACGTGCCCCAACAGCCTGGATCGAGTGCTGATCAGGCTTTTGACCTCCGTCAGCAACCCGCTGACACGGTAACTGACCGAGAAGTCGCCAATTTGAATGATTTGCACAAAGCCATCTTCGAGTTCCGTCTTTTTGACAGCTTCGAGCAGAAGCTTTTCAATGGTCAGGTGATGCACGTCAAAACCCAACGAAAGCTGCGCAGACACAATGGTGCCGGAACTGCGGGTGACCGTCACGGGGTGGCTGATGAGATAACTGTTGGGAAAGGCGATCAGCTCCCGATGCTCGGTCTGAAATTCAGTGTCCAGCAGGCCTGTCTCAGTGACCCGGCCGAAGAATTCCTCGACCTGTACAAAATCACCGACCCTGAACGGCTTTGTGAACCGCATCATCAGCCCGGCCATCAGGTTGCCCACAATGGCGGTGGATGAAAAAGCCACCAGGCCAGACAACACAATGCCGATCAGGCTGAGTATCTGATTGCGGATTGTTTCGTCAACCGGCAGCGCCAAAGTCAGCAACACCAGGGCGACTAAGGCAAAAAACACCATGAACAGCTGACGAGACAGCTTTTTGTCGGGGTCGAGATCTGGCCGATTGCCCAGCAGCACTCGATAAGCTGCCCAAAGTGCTGCACCCAGCACAAGTCCCGATGCCACAAAACCCAGCAATCCGGGAATTGCTTCACCCAATTTGTCCAACACAAGCGTCTCCATGCGATTAGAGTGGGTCACTCACCGCTTTCAAGTGTGCCACGGGAATGGATCGCCTGTTAATCCTGCTAAAATATTGTTTAGTTTCATATCCACTCCCGTAAGAGGCCCCGCGATGAACACGCGCTCCGCTTCTTCGTCTGCCTCCGCCCCCTCACCGGTGGTCAATGGTGCTGCAGTCGAAGCCCAACTCCGTGACCTGCTCGCCAAGCGCATCCTGATTCTGGATGGTGCCACCGGCACGATGATTCAACGTTACAAGCTCACCGAGGCCCAGTATCGGGGCGACCGCTTTGCCGATTTTCATCGCGATGTCAAAGGCAACAATGAACTGTTGGTGCTAACGCAGCCGCAGATCATGACCGAAATTCACGAGCAGTATCTGGCTGCGGGCGCTGACATTCTGGAGACGAACACCTTTGGTGCCACCACCGTGGCCCAGGCCGATTACGAGATGGAACATCTTGTGGACGAAATGAACCGCGAAGCGGCTCGTCTGTGCAAGGCTGCTTGTGTCAAATACTCCACCCCCGACAAACCCCGCTTTGCGGCCGGTGCACTGGGCCCTACGCCCAAAACCGCGTCCATCAGCCCCGATGTGAACGACCCCGGCGCGCGCAACATCACTTTTGATGAACTGGTGGCCACTTATTACCAGCAAACCAAGTGCCTGGTAGAAGGCGGGGTGGATCTGCTGCTGGTTGAGACCATTTTCGACACCTTGAATGCCAAGGCCGCACTGTTTGCCATCGACCAGTATTTTGAGGATTCAGGTAACCGCCTGCCCATCATGATTTCCGGCACGGTGACTGACGCCTCGGGCCGTATTTTGTCGGGCCAAACCGTGGAAGCCTTCTGGAACTCTGTGCGCCATGCCAAGCCCATCACCATTGGTTTGAACTGTGCGCTGGGTGCGACATTGATGCGCCCCTACGTGGCCGAGCTGTCCAAAATTTGCGATGCGCCCATCTGTGTATACCCCAACGCGGGCTTGCCCAATCCGATGAGCGACACGGGCTTCGATGAAACGCCCGACATCACCAGCAGCCTGGTGAAAGAATTTGCGCAAGCCGGGTTTTTGAATATTGCCGGCGGGTGTTGTGGTACCACGCCCGACCACATTGCCGCCATTGCCAAGGCCCTGGAAGGGCAAAAGCCACGTGTCATACCCGTGGTCGAGCCCAAGTGCCGACTGTCAGGCCTTGAGCCCTTGAACATCGACGACAACAGCCTGTTCATTAACGTGGGCGAACGCACCAACGTCACGGGTTCCAAAGCCTTTGCCCGAATGATTTTGAACGAACAGTACGACGAGGCCCTCAGTGTGGCCCGTCAGCAAGTTGAAAACGGTGCGCAAATTGTCGACGTCAACATGGACGAAGCCATGTTGGACAGCAAGGCTGCCATGGTTCGTTTCCTGAACCTGATGGCCTCCGAGCCAGACATTTCGCGCGTGCCGGTGATGATTGACTCCTCCAAATGGGAGGTGATTGAGGCCGGTCTGAAATGTGTGCAGGGCAAGGCCGTGGTCAACTCTATTTCCATGAAGGAAGGTGTTGACGAATTCAAGCGCCAGGCCAGGCTGTGCAAACGCTATGGTGCTGCTGTCATCGTGATGGCCTTTGACGAACAGGGCCAGGCTGACACCTATCAGCGCAAAATCGAAATTTGTGAACGGGCCTACAACATTCTGGTGAATGAGGTGGGCTTTCCGGCCGAAGACATTATTTTCGACCCCAATATTTTCGCCATCGCCACCGGCATTGAAGAACACGACAACTACGGCAACGACTTCATCGAGGCCACCGGCTGGATCAAGAAAAACCTGCCGCATGCCAAAATTTCCGGTGGCGTGTCCAACGTCAGTTTTTCATTCCGCGGCAATGAACCTGCGCGTGAAGCCATCCACACCGTGTTCCTCTACCACGCCATTAAAAACGGCATGACCATGGGCATTGTGAACGCCGGCATGATGGGCGTGTACGACGAGCTAGAGCCCGAGCTGAAAAAGCGGGTCGAAGACATTGTGCTGAACCGCAAGCCCGAGCTGCCTGCCAACGACCCCGACTTCGGTAAAACCGCCACTGAGCGCATGATCGAATTTGCCGCCACGCTCAAAGCTGGTGGCAAAAAGGCCGAGGAGAATCTGGAATGGCGCAACCAGCCCGTTGAAAAGCGCTTGGCCCATGCGCTGGTGCACGGCATTACCAATTTCATCGTGGAAGACACTGAAGAATGTCGTGCCGCCATTGCCGCCAAAGGCGGTCGCCCGCTGCATGTCATTGAGGGGCCACTTATGGACGGCATGAACGTGGTTGGCGACCTTTTTGGCGCGGGCAAAATGTTCCTGCCCCAAGTGGTGAAAAGTGCCCGCGTGATGAAGCAGGCGGTGGCCCACCTCATCCCCTTCATTGAAGAAGAGAAAAAGCAGTTGGTGGCCGCTGGCGGCGATGCCAAAGCCAAGGGCAAAATCTTGATTGCCACCGTGAAGGGCGACGTGCACGACATCGGCAAAAACATCGTCACGGTCGTTCTGCAATGCAATAACTTTGAAGTGGAAAACATGGGCGTGATGGTGCCTGCCGAGCAAATTCTCGCCAAGGCCAAAGAGATCAACGCCGACATCATTGGCTTGTCCGGCCTGATCACCCCGTCGCTGGAAGAAATGGCCTACGTGGCCAGTGAAATGCAGCGTGACCCCTATTTCCGCGACCGTGGCATTCCCTTGCTGATCGGCGGTGCCACCACCAGCCGTGTGCACACCGCGGTGAAAATTGCACCGCATTACGACGGCCCCACGGTGTATGTGAGTGATGCCAGCCGCTCGGTGGGCGTGGCTTCCAACCTGTTGTCCGAAGAAGCCGCAGATCAGTTCAAATCTGACCTGCAAGCCGAGTACCAGCGGGTGCGCGAGCAACACGCCAACAAAAAGGCACAGCCCCTCATCAGCCTGGAAGCCGCGCGCGCCAACAAGTTGAACGTGGACTGGGCCAACTACACACCACCCAAGCCGAAGTTCATTGGTCGCCGCCATTTCAAGAACTACGACTTGGCCGACCTGGCTCAGTACATTGATTGGACCCCCTTCTTCCAGACCTGGGATTTGCACGGGGGCTACCCTCGCATTCTTCAAGACGAGGTGGTGGGCGAGGCGGCACGCCGCGTGTTTGAAGACGGTCAAGCCATGCTGAAAAAGTGCATCGAAGGCCGTTGGCTGCAAGCGAATGCTGCAGTGGCTTTCTACCCCGCCAACACCGTGGGTGACGACCACATTGAAGTCTATGAAGACGACACCCGCAGCAACGTGTTGTTCACCTACAGCCCGCTTCGCCAACAGGGCGAAAAGCGCGAGGGTGTGGCCAACAAATCACTCGCCGATTTCATTGCACCCAAAGGGCAAGGTGACGACTACATCGGCTTGTTTGCCGTCACTGCCGGCATTGGCGTTGACAAGAAAGAACAGGAATTTCTCAAGGCACACGACGACTACAGCAGCATCATGTTCAAGGCGATTGCTGACCGTCTGGCCGAGGCCTTCGCGGAGTGTCTGCACCGCCGCGTGCGCACTGATTTGTGGGGCTATGTGCCCGCAGAGGCGTTGAGCAATGAGGACCTGATTGCCGAGAAATACCAGGGCATTCGCCCCGCTCCTGGCTACCCTGCCTGCCCCGAGCACACCATCAAACGCGCCATGTTTGAAGTGCTTCAGGCCGGTGAAATCGGCATGACCCTGACCGAAAGCCTGGCCATGAGCCCGGCCGCCAGTGTCAGCGGTTTTTACTTCAGCAACCCGCAGAGCGATTATTTCAACGTGGGTACCATCGGGCAGGATCAGTTCGAAGATCTGAAGGCGTTTTCCGGACGCGACCAGGCCGATTTGAAGCGAGCACTTGTTACCGTTTTGAGTTGATTCAATAGGGCTTTCAGGCCCTCTTTTTTTAAAGTTCCCAAAGTGAACTTTGTTCAAGGCTGCGACCACACAACGAACAGCAGGAATTTAAATTCCACGTTGTTATTGAGGGGTAGGCGGCATGATCGCAGTACTGAACAAATTTGCAAGGCTCGCGTCGGCACGATCCGAGGTTGTGGGTGCATCCCTGGTGTTGCTGATGATCACCATGATGGTTGTACCCCTGCAGCCTGCCTTGCTTGATGTGCTAATCGCCGTCAACATATCTGCAGCGATCCTTTTGGTAATTAGCGCCGTTCTGCTTGAATCCCCTCTGTCATTTTCTTCTTTCCCGGCCATCTTGTTGATGACCACCTTGTTCAGGCTTTCCCTGACCATTTCGACCACACGGCAAATTCTGCTTGAGGCAGACGCTGGCCACATTGTGCAAACTTTTGGCGAGTTCGTTGTGGGCGGCAATGTTGCAGTAGGCCTGGTTATTTTCCTGATCATCTCTGTGGTTAATTTTTTGGTCGTGACCAAGGGTTCGGAGCGCGTGGCAGAGGTTGCTGCCCGATTTTCACTAGATGGAATGCCAGGCAAACAAATGTCGATTGACAGCGATTTGCGCGCAGGATTGATTAATCAGATCATGGCCAAGAAGCGTCGTTCAGACCTTGAAAGGGAGTCACAGCTGTTTGGCGCCATGGATGGTGCCATCAAGTTTGTGAAAAACGACGCCATCGCTGGGCTGGTCATTACAGTCGTCAACTTGCTGGGCGGCTTGACAGTCGGCATGCTTCAGAAGGACATGAGTTTTTCCAAGGCCGGCGCGGTGTACACCATTTTGTCTGTAGGCGACGGCTTGGTGGGTATCATTCCATCGCTCATGATTTCAATTGCCGCAGGATTGATTGTTACACGTGTCACCAAGGGCGAGGCCGACGGCTCGAACGCCGCACAGGACATGCTTCGTGACTTGGGTCGCAATTCTTACGCGCTTCAAATCAGTGGCATTTTTTGTATTCTCTTTTCATTCGTACCGGGAATGCCTCGCCTCGTGTTTCTGGCGGCAGCCGTTGCACTTTTTACGGCCTGGTTTTTTATGTCCAAGGTCAAGGATGTGACACCCTCGGTGGATGTGGCGTCGCAGTTCAGTGACATGCTGAATCTGGAAAACAATGTCCAGATGGACGATGTTGTGCATACAAAAACATTTTCCGAAATTGAGGTGCGTTTGCCCATTTCTATGGAGCCAACCTCAGCCAATCAGATTCAGAATATTTGCAGGGTGGCTAGAAACCGGACTGTTGAACATTTGGGGATATTGCTACCACTGTTTGAGTTTACCCAGCATCAGGAAGAGCAAATCGAATTCTTGGTTTTTGGCGTGCCTTGTCTGGCCTTACCCGTCTCTGAAAAAAGACTCATGTTGCTGTCGAGCCCCGAAAAGCTTGATGCACTCGAAGCACTTGAATATGTGACAGAAAAAGATGCTGTCAAGCACGATGGCAATGTCACGTTGTATGGCGGAGGTGGTTTGTTCACTCTCGCTTACTCTCATTGCCGTGTTTTGTAACAGGTCACCTTTGGCGTCCAGTTTGTAGTCGTCGGTCGCAAATCGACCCGCTTCTCCAAAGTTGATGCGATTCAGCTTGCAGTCCACGAACACCGGTTGGCCGCTGCCGGCAACTTTGTCTGACAAGTATTTGCAGATGCTGGCAATTTCTTGAACCCGCTTTTCTGCATCTGTCACTTTTAGCGGATTGGGTTCGTCTCGATCCGTGATGACCTTGGAAATTTTTTGGCTGTCCAAATTTATTTGCTCAGCTTTTTTGGTGATCGATGACAACGCGGCTACCATGATGACCAGGAAGAGAATCATCAGCGCTGTCATGAGATCTGCGTAAGAGATCCAGAAAGGTCGCTCCGCATCATCTACAGATCGGCGTGAAGATGGTCCGTAATGGGCGAGGCTCATAGGGCCTCCGGTGTGCTTTCGAAATGTCCGTCCTGCATTCTGGCTCGAATCACTTTACGGGCCAGGTCTTGTGGATCACTCTTGATATGGCTTAACCGGGCGTCCATTTTTTTGCCCATTTCTTCGAGCGGTGTTTTGACCTGTCGAACCAACGCGGTTTCAAGCTGTGAGGCCAGTCTGCGATTGGCCTCAATCAGTGCCTGTTCCAGTGCCTGGCCTATGCAATTGGCTTGATCGACTTGAATGCTTTCCAACTGTTTGATGACCGGCACCATAGCCTGAATCAGTTCATCTTTTAGGCTTTTTGCCTGATCACTGGAGTCGGATGTTTGCTTGACGAGCGCTGCAAGATATTCTTCGCCCACGCCTGCTTCAAACAGGCTGCCAATGGCTTCAACGAGAGCCCCGTTGACCAGGTTGGTTTGCGTGTGCAGTGTTTTTGAAAAATCGCGCCAGATGAATTCGAACTGTGTACCCTGAAAGACGCGGGAAAGTCCGGTCTTTCGGATCATTTCGTCGCCATCGGCCATTGATCGTACTGTGCCGCTGATTTTTTGCAAGGCGCTGCAAAGTGCTGCGGCTGTTCGCACGTAACGTGTGTAAAAGAAAAAGCCCGCAGTCAGCAACAGACAAATTACGACGGTCGGTGGCAGCATTTGCACAAAGCTAGTACCTGAATGTTCCACGGGTTGAACTCCTCGTATGGCGCAGGAAAACAAGAATTTGTTAATCCGGCATTGGATTGGCTGGGAATAACTCCATAGCTAGGTCGCACACCTGGGATTAAAAGTTCCTTTGTCGCGAGTTTCGAGCCCATCCTCCAGCCTTTCAGATGCATTTAAGTTACCCGTCAGTTATGCTTTGATCCTTCAATGGAATTTGCTGGATTTTTGTATGCGCATGACCGCTCCGGTGGGCAGAATTTTGTCTGTCACCAAAAACCTGAAAGACCGCACCCTGAATGCCCAATCCATGGTGGCGGCTGGATCAACCCCTTACGAAGTGGTGTTTTCCGACGACCTTTACAGCGTGCGGCACTATGCGTTGGATGCTGCAAAAAAGCGGTACGCCACACCCCTGGTCATCGTGTCGCCACTGGCGGTGAACATGCTGGTGTATGACATTCACCCTGAGCGCAGTTTTGTGAAATATTTGTGTGATCAGGGTTTTGATGTGTACCTGATCGATTGGGGCAAGCCGACGCGCAAACACGCCGCTTACACGCTTGAAACTTACATTGACCAGTTTTTACCGAAATGCCTGGATGCCGTGCGCGAACATTCAGGGCAAGCCGAACTGAGCCTGCACGGCTGGAGCATGGGCGGTGGCATGGCGGCCGTTCACGCCGCCAAGGTGAATTGCAAAGGCATCAAGAACCTGATTACGCTGGGCACCCCGATTGATGGCCATGCCAACGGTGCAGCCGGGCGGCAGTACAAGCGATTGTCGGGCCTGTTGAAGGCAGCGCGCATTAACTTGCGCAAGTTTCCGGCCCGCCTGTTTTACACCCCGGGTTGGGCCAATGTGATCGGCTTCAAGTTGTTGGACCCCGCCAGCGCGGTGAAAGGCTATGTGGGCCTGGTCAAGCAATTGCATGATCGTGCGTTTGTGGAGCAACACGCCAACCAAGCGGCTTTCATCGAGAAATTGGAGGCATATCCAGGCGGCGCGCTGCGCGACTGGTTTTGCAGCATCTGGATGGAGAACGAAACGGCCCACGGACAATTCACTGTGGGGCACGAGCAGGTGCATTTAAGCCAGGTGACTTGCCCCTTGCTTTGTGTGGCTGGCAAAAGCGACGCCCTTTCGAATGTGCCTTGTTCAAAGGGCATGATGAAGGTGGTGGGCAGTGCCGACAAAGAATTTTTTATCGGCCCCGGCGGACACATTGGCATCGTGAGCGGCAAAGAGGCCGCAGGCACCATTTGGGCCAAAACGTCGGCCTGGCTAGCTCAGCGTAGTTGATTGAAAGACTTCTGATTCAAGCACTTCTACGCCCGGCCTGGCACGCAAAGCACATTCGAGCATGATGCGGGCCAGGTTTTCAACAGGCACGCTGCGCATGCGCTTTGGCAGAAGGGGTTTGGCGATTCGGCTGACAAGCAGGCCAAGTTCTTCGCCGGGGCGTTTCTCCGATCGATTGCCATCCAGCAGTCCTGGTCTGGCCAGTGTTACCGACTCAAATCCGGCTTCTACCACGGCTTTTTCAGCTTCGCCCTTGGTTCGAAGATAAAGGCCTCTGGCCTTCGGATTGGCCATCATGGCTGAATTCAGAACGAAGGTGTGAACGCCATTCAAACTGGCAATTCGAGCCAGCTGGGCGGGGTAATGCAGGTCAACCCGCCGAAATGCCTCGGCTGTTTTTGCAATCTTGATGGTGGTGCCCAGTGTGCAAATGACCGCATCGGCATTTTCCCACCAGGGTGCGGTCTCAGGCATTTGATCAAAATCGATGAGCTGGTCGAGCAGCTTGGGCTGAGGTGGCAGGGGCTTTCGGGTTAATGCCACCACTTTGCCGACCTGCGGATGGGCCAGCGCAAGCTTCATGACGGCCTGGCCGACGACGCCTGTGGCACCGGCAAGAATAAGGGTTTTGGTGTTGCCTGAGTTGGGCATGTATGGCCTTGTGCGGGTGATCGGTCAACTCAGTTTAGGCAAACTTAAACTGATCTTCAATCCATGTGGTTGTAGATTGGTGGCTTCTAGCGTGCCTTTGTGAACTTCGACGGTTTTTTTCACGATGGCCAGGCCAAGGCCGTTGCCAGCCAGCGGGCCGATCTTGAAAAAGGGGGTAAACAGCTTGTCAATGGCGTCGGCCGGAACACCTGGGCCCTCATCGCGAATGTGGATTTGAAGTCGCTGTTGGTTGTCGGGGTAGCAATCGACTGTGACAGCGCTGCCCTCGGGGGTGTATCGCAGGGCGTTGCGAAGCAGGTTTTCAAACGCGCCCTGAAGGGCTTCAGGATCGCATCTGGACAGCCATTTTTGAAGGGCGCAATTGACGACGACGCGTCGATTGCAGTTCTGTGCTTCAAACTGGGCGTCATCAATTACAGCATTCAAAAGATCAATCACATTGTGCGTGCTGAAGCTGCCTGAGTTGATGCCCGTTTCCAGTCGCGACAGGTTGAGCAACTCTCCGATCAGGCGATCCAGTCGTTCGGCCTCAAGTTCGATTCTGGACAGGCTTTTTTCAAGATTCGCCGGGCTTTGACGCGCCAGGCCCGTCGCCATGTTCAAGCGCGCCAAAGGTGAACGCAGTTCATGCGACACATCATGCAACAGGGTTTGATGCTGTTTGATGTGCCTTTCGATCTGCTCAGCCATGGCGTCAAATCCGCTGAGCAGCTCGCCCATTTCGTCTTTGCGTGGTGAATCAGGTGCAATGCGAATACCCAGTTCACCGCGACCAGCCTGCTCAAAGGCCCGCTTCAGTTTGCGCAAGGGGCTGCTGAAGTTGTAGGCCAGGCCACCGGCAAACAGCACGCTGGCCAGCATGGCAACCACCACCCCCAGCGTTGGAAAGGGGGGCAATGGGGGTTCCAACGCCTTCTCAGGGTCTTTGTGGATGCGCTTTTGAGGCACGCGAGGTGGCTTGGGAATGAACAGAACCCATTGACTGCCATCCACTGCGGTCACCTGAATGATGCCGTCTTCATCAGACTTTTCGGTTCCCAGATTTTTGATCCGTTCATTGATGTTGTCTGGAATGCCTCTGCCGAGCAGTTCTTTGCCGTCTTGTGACACCGCGAAAATGGGCATGGTTTGCCCTGTTCGGCTCCGACCTTTGACGAGTACCCTTTCAAGGGCTTTCGGGCCTTTTCCCTCAATGATTTCTTGTGCGGTTTCAAGCAGGAATTGGGCGCGCGGGCCTTCTGCGAGATCGGTGCTGTGCGGCTTTTCGCGCAACAAATACAGCACGGCCCCTGTAGCGCCCGCAGCTAGAATCAAGCAAAGCCAGAATCCGAAAAAGAATTTCCAAAACAGTTTTCCCATGGTTACACCAGGCTGAGTTGGTAACCCTTGCCACGGATGGTGTGCAGTACCAGCGCAGAAGGCGACTCTCCGCTGAGTCCGAGTTTGTTGCGAATGTTGCTCAGGTGCACGTCCACGCTGCGGTCAAAGCGCTCAAGCTTCTTGCCCAGCCCTTCTTCGCTCAGGGTTTCTTTGCTGACCACTTGACCGGCCTGTCTGACCAGCAAGGTCAGCAGGTTGAATTCGGCGCTGGTCAAATCGATGTCCTGGCCATCCAGAATGACCTTTCGTTTGCCCGGATTGACCACCAGTGGTCCCAATTCAAGGCTTTGGTTGGGGTTGGCGGGTTCGGAAATGCGGCGAAGTACAGCGCGCACGCGAGCAACAATCTCACGGGGCATGCAGGGTTTGGGGACATAGTCATCGGAGCCCAATTCAAGCCCGATGATGCGATCAATGTTGTCGCCTTTGGCCGTCAGCATAATGACGGGGATGTTCATTTTGGCGCGGATGGCCTTCAGGGTGTCCAGCCCGCTCTGCTCCGGCATCATGACGTCGAGAATCACGAGGTTGTAGCTGCCCGCTTCGAGTTTTTTCAGGCCCTCAACGGGGCTTGGGCAATGCTCCGCCTCAAAGCCTTCGCCTTGCAGGTACTGGCACAGCATGTCGCCCAGTTCAATGTCGTCGTCGATGTGAAGTATTTTTGCCATGTCGGAATCTTAGCTGAAACCCGTCAATGTCGTGAAAGTCCCTTTTCCGCCTTTACCCTTCTTTACAAAAACTGCAACCCTCTTTACGGAGCCCTACCCTACGATGAAGGCGTTGGTTGAATTGATCCCAAGGAGACTCAAATGAATGCAAACAAGACGACGGCCCGTTACATCAAGCAAATGTTGGCAGTGACTGCCATGGCCATGGCCATTCCGATGGTGTCCAACGCGGCCAGCGACGACTCGATTGGCGACCGCCAGGGCACTGAACAGCAGCAGCCCAGGGGCCATCATGGTCATCATGGTCGTGAACCAGGCATGAAGATGCTTGAGCAACTGAATTTGACGGATGCACAGAAGGCGCAGGTCAAGCAAATCATGGCGTCTCAAAAGGCGGACATTCGCGAGAGCTGGAAGGCTCGAAAAGACATGCGCAAGCAGCTCGATCAGTTGACCGAGGCGCCAGAGTTTGACAAGGCCAAGGCAGATCAATTGATTCGAAACATGCAGGACAGCGAACGATTGAATCAACTGAAAATGCTGGAGGCCCGCCACCAGATCTACATGGTGCTGACCCCCGAGCAACGCGCCAAGGCGCACACATTGCGCACCGAGCATGAACAACAAATGCGTGACCACATGCCGCCCCCACCACCGATCAATGGTTAATCGGTTTGGCTTGTAGGTAGTTTTCCATTCACCTTTTGGCGTACTCTTCTTGTTGCCTTTTTGCCCCTATACTGTCACTCAAATTCAGAGGAGACAGCCATGGGGCAAATTTTTTTGAAAGGCGCGGCCGCGGGTCTGCTGGTGTGTTGTGTAGCCAGTGCGCATGCGGATACAGACAGCCTGTTGATGACCTACAGTTTTGACAGCCTGAAGGGCAAGTTCGGGCAAACGCAGGAAACGAAAGCCAAGGCATTTACCTTGGGTGCCACTTACGTAACGCCGAGTTATCGCGCTTCAATTTTCGTGCCCTATATTTCGCTGGAAGGCCCCGGCACTTTCGTGAACGGCACCGTAACCAACTCCACCAATCAGTCCACCCGCAAAGAAAGTGGTTTGGGTGACGTATTGACGACCTTGTCCACCGATTTCATCGGCGGGCCCACTGCCTTGGGTTGGACCGTGGGTGCAACAGGTTTGCTGAAGTTGCCCGTGGGCAACGAGGACAAAGGCTTGGGCACAGGTAAAACCGACTACGCTGCTCAAGGCGACTTTGCCTATCGATTCAAGGATGGATTTTCCTTGAACGGCAACTACGGTCGGCAAATTTATGGAAAAAGTGCAACGGTTCAATTGAAGGACGGCAACTATTATGGGCTGGGCTTTGGCCTGGCCTTGAGCAATGAGTTGAACCTGAATTTCAATGCAACAAAGCGGGATGCGATTGTGGCCGGTGGCCAAGACCGCAAAGAACGAACCATTTCAGGTGTGTACGCTTTTGGCCCGACCTCGGCCTTGCAAGTCGGCTACACCAAGGGTTACAGCCAGGCCAGCCCGGACAAGGCATTTTCGGCTAGCCTGATTTTTCAGCAGTAATCACCGAACCGAACAGATCTGATTTTTAAGACGCAAACCCGCATTCAGGTTTAGAATGCGGGCTTGTTACTTTTAAAACAGGTGGGCTGTGCCCGACCAATTGCAGCATCTGCTGGATGCCAACAAAGTGTGGGCGACTGCCCAGCTTGACCGCGATCCCGAATTTTTCAGTCGCCTCGAGAATCAGCAAACCCCCGAATTTTTCTGGATCGGTTGCTCGGACAGCCGTGTGCCCGCCAACACGATCGTGAACCTGGACCCCGGTGAAGTGTTTGTGCATCGCAATGTGGCCAATCAGGTTTTTCATGGCGATCTGAACGCCCAGTCGGCCACGCAGTACGCCGTGGAGGTGTTAAAGGTCAAGCACATCATGATCGTGGGCCATTACGGCTGCGGTGGCGTACGTGCAGCCATGCATGGTGAAAGGCTGGGTTTGGCGGACGCCTGGATCAGGCCCATTCACCAGCTTGCCAAACACCATGGCATATTAAGCCGCCTGACGCCGGAGACGGAATCCCGCTGTATGGATGAGTTGTGTGAATTGAACGTGATCGAGCAGGTGCGCAGGCTTTGCGAGAGCACCTTGATTGAAGACGCTTGGGACCGGGGGCAGAGCTTGACTGTTCACGGCTGGATTTACAGCCTCAAAGATGGTTTGGTGCGCAATATGCACGCCACTACCTCGGCCGAAAGTGACATTGAAATTGTGCATGCCAAAGCCATTGAAGCGCTGAAAGCGCGTTACAAATAAAAATTTGTGGTCTAGAATGAAGATTGATATTCAAACAAACGTTTGAATATTGAACACCACATCTTCATGGAGACAATGATGGGATTTTCTACGCAGTCCAAACTGGGCGATCTGCTCGACAACGACCAGACCAAGGCCATTCTTGAAAAGCACATGCCTGGCATTTCCACCCACCCGCAAATTGCGATGGGTCGCGGCTTTCCCCTGGCAGTGGTTGCCAACTTCTCTGGCGGCATGATCACCCAGGACATGCTCGACGCGGTGGACACTGAACTGTCTGCGCTCGGTTAAATGGTTCATGTCGATTGCGCGGCCTGGCACCTGTGTTCCGTGTGGGCAAAGCCCATTCGGAAGGCGGTTTTCGTGCAAGAGCAGGGCATCGATGAATCTGAGGAATGGGATGAGGCGGACGCCACTGCGGTGCACGCAATTGCCTGGTTGAACGATCAGGCGGTGGGCACCGGGCGTTTGTTGGTCGATGGAAAAATTGGCCGTATGGCTGTGCACAAGAACTACCGTGGTAAAGGAGTCGGCGCAGCCATTCTGAACACATTGATTGAATTGGCCCGGCAGCAGGGACATGACAGAGTCACTTTGAGTGCCCAAGCGGCTGCCATTGGATTTTATGAACACTGGGGATTTGTGCCCGTTGGGCCAGCTCATGAAGAAGTGGGCATTGCGCATCAGTGGATGTGTCTGGAATTGAATTAAAAAGGTTTCAACCGTGTTGAAGGCAACAAAAGAATCAAAAGGACCCGATGACGGTCGAAGGGGTGACATTGTGCGGGCAGCGGCTAGGCTGTTTCGCGACAAAGGTTACGACGGTGCCAGCATGCGCGCCATTGCCAATGCGGTCGGCATGCAGTGCGGCAGTCCGTTTTATCATTTCGCCAGCAAGCAGGACATTCTGGTTGCCGTGGTTGAGGAGGGCCTGCGCCAAGGGCTTGAGAAAACCAGGGCGGTGATCTCACCAAGCTTGATTGCGCGTGAACAATTTCTGGCACTCGTGAAAGTGCACCTTTCTATCATTCTCGAAGAAGGCAATGATTTCATCCCCGTGATGTTGTACAACTGGCGTTGCCTGGATGACATGCATCAAAGGCGGTTGATTGCCACCAAAGACGAGTACGACGCGATCTGGCAAGATGCGATCAATGCGCTGGCCAAGGACGGCCTGATTCAATCTGAGCCCAAGTTTGCCCGGCTGATGATATTGGGTTCCATGAATTTTATGGTGACTTGGTACAAGCAAAGGCCGGGCGACAGCCTGGAAACCCTGGCAGACAAAGTGGTTCAGTTCTGCCTGTGTTCATAAAAAAACAGCCGCTCGAAAGCGGCTGTTTTTCTTGCAAAACCCATTTCAGTGCAGCAGGCCGATCAGTGAAGCTGGGCGAGCAGCAATCGCATTTTGCACGATGGAGCTTGTCATGGCGGTGAGCGCAGCCAGTTGGCCTGAGTTGGCCATGCTGGCAGTCGCAGCCATATTGCCTTCCATGGCCACTGTGGCCAATCCGGCGACATTCATATTACCGCTTTGGCTTTGGCTCAGGGACATGGTTTGCGTGCCAGAGGTTTGATCGGCGATTCCTTGCACCTGATCCAATGCTGTTTTGGCAACAGAAGCGACGGCATTGCCTCCCATTTGGTACACCGCATCCACCTTGGCAAGTGTTTGTCCCAGTGCTTCCGTGTTGGGAGTCACAGAGGCGCTCAGGCTGCCACTGACAGACGCCATGGCTGAATTGCCCTGGTCCGCGCCTGGTGCTGCGGGGGCCTCGGCACTTTGTGCGGCTGGGGTTGAGGGCTGATCGTTCATGGCTGTGCTGTTGTCAGCGGGCGGGGCAGGTTGCGCGGCTGGTGCGCTGGGTGCTGCGGGAGCGGCTGGCGCGGGTTGCTGAGCGGCGGGTGCTGAAGGCGCAGCAGGCGCGGCGGGTGCCGGGGCGGGTTGTGCCGCCGGTGCAGAACCGAAGGCCAGGTGCAGTTCGCCTTGTCCCTGGCCGCCGCCTGACAGGCTGCCTTGCTGGCTGGCTGCATGGGCTGCTGCGAAAGCTGAACCCCATCCATCCAGGCTGCTGGTGGCGGCTTGACCGCTTGTTGGGGCGGCAAATGCAAAGGCGATGGAAGAGGCAATCAACAGTTTGTTCAAAGTCATGGTGTTCTCCTGAGTAGCGAAAGATAGGGCATCGAATTTTTTGCCTTACATCGGTACTACGGAGACAGCGTGTAGGAAAAAGATAACTAACTTAGGGGTCTACACAGTCAGGGGGCACCAAAAGGGCCCCCTTTGCATGCTTGAAGGACTGTCAGATTGGCATGGTCAGCATCAATTGGGCCATGCCCTTACCCAGGGGGTCGTTGCGCATGGAGGTCATGCCACCGCCATCCAGGGCTTGATCCATCACGACATTGAGCGCGTTAATGCCTGGCAATGGATAAACGGTGACAGACCCTTGAACAAGATGACCCAGATAGGCCTTTACCCGTTCGGGGGTAATGGCGGCCTTTAGCAGGGCCCAGTCAGTATCGCTTCGTGCCACAAGCCCTACATTGCTGGTGTTGCCTTTGTCGCCACTTCTGCCGTGGGCAATGTCGATCAGCAATCTGCCGATCGGTGTGTAAACGTTTGCGCTGGCTTGATTTTGGCTTGTTTGGCCTGGGGGCGCTGCCAAGGGATGCTCGGGTTCTGTGTACTCCACCACCTCACCGTTGATGCTGACTTTGGCTTGAACCAGCGACTTGTCGATCAGGGTGCTGAACAAGCGCACCAGGGGCACGACGTTGGGTCGGCCCATGCCAAAGTTGCCGCTGGTGCCCGGTGCAAAACTGGTGCCGGCGGGTGCAATCTCCTTGGAGAACAGCGTGGCCGCCTTTTTGTCTGCGTGGTGAATGGCGATGCGCAGCATGGCCTCACGCGCGTTCAAAACCTGTGCATGGGGGCCGAAGTCTGTTTCAGTGCCGATCACTTCATAGTGTGCACGCGTGTAATCGGCCAGATCCAGTTGTTTAAACTGCGTTCGGGTGCGCTCCAGTATGGCTTCGGCTGTGCGTTTGGCCTTTTCTGCCGCGTCAAAGCCGACGATGGACAACAGGCCGATGCACCGAAAGCCATCGGGGTAGGTGGCGCACACTTTGTACTGGCCGGAGGGTGCTTTGCCTTTTGCACCAGAAATTCTGACTCGGTTGTCGCCTGAATTTTCAATGTGGACCTGGGTGAAGTCGCAGACCACATCGGGCAATTGATAGTTTGCGGGGTCGCCAATTTCATACAGCAGCTGTTCGCTGGCCACCGCTTTGTTGATCAGCCCGCCCGTGTGGTCGGGCTTGCCAAGTGTGAAGGATCCATCGGCAGTAACGTCCACAAACGGATAGCCAATGTTGGCCCAGTCGGGCACCACCTGCCAGTCGGTAAACAGCCCGCCAGTGGCCTGGGCGCCGCATTCCACAATGTGCCCGGCCAGGCTGCCTTGCGCCAGTTCATCCAGTTGTGTCGGGGTCCATTTGAATTCATGAATCAGCGCGCCCAGCACCATGGCGCTGTCGACCACTCGGCCAGTAATCACGATGTCGGCACCGGCTCCAAGGGCCGCCGCAATCGGAAAGGCTCCGAGATAGGCGTTCGCAGTCAACACAAAGGCAGGGGCGGGCTGGCCCGACTGCATGTCTTTGAGCTCATTGCCCTGCTTGCGCAAATTTTGCAGCACACCGCTTGCGTCGTCGCCACTGACCACTCCGATTTTAACGGGTTGGCCGAGCGCTTCCATGGCTTGCGAAAGGGCCTGCGCGCAGGCCCCGGGGTTTAAGCCACCCGCATTGGCAATGATGCGTATGCCCTGTGCTTTGGCCTTTGGCAGCACCTGCTTCATCAAATCGACAAAGTCCAGCGCATAGCCTTGCTCCGGATTTTTCATGCGCATGCCCGCCATGATGGCCAGCGTCAGTTCAGCCAGGTAATCGAAGGTGATGTACTGCATGCCGGGCGTGTTGACCAGTTGGTGGGCTCCCAGGCTGCTGTCGCCCCAGAAGCCGCAGGCGCCCCCAATGCGGACCGTTTTTTGGGTGGGCATGTTCATGGCGTGTTTCCTCGATTATTCAGGTTGAAAGGTGACTTCCGCTTGACATGATAGCAAAGGAAAGTTAACAATCAAACGTTTGATTGAATAATTGGAATACCCATCTTGAACGCATTTAACTCTGTATTCATACCCGGCTTGTTTGCCGGTCAAACAATCGTCGTCACGGGCGGCGGGTCCGGCATTGGCCGTTGCACCGCGCATGAGCTGGCCAGTCTGGGCGCCGATCTCGCGCTGGTTGGGCGCAAGCTGGACAAGCTTGAAACCGTCAAGGCTGAAATTGAGCAGACTTGTCCTGTGAAGATCACGCTGCACAGCTGTGACATTCGCGAAGAAGAGCGAGTGGTGGCCACGGTTGCAGACATTCTGGGTGCACACGGCAAGATTGATCACCTGATCAACAACGCCGGTGGGCAGTTTCCCTCCCCCTTATCGGCCATCAGCGCGAAAGGCTGGGAAACCGTGGTTCGCAACAACCTGACTGGCGGCTTCCTGATGGCCCGCGAGGTGTTTAACCAGTACATGATCCGCCAGTTGGGGAAAAAGGACATGTCGATCACCAACATCATTGCAGACATGTGGAACGGCATGCCCGGCATGGGTCATTCCGGTGCGGCGCGTGCGGGCATGTTGAATTTCTCGGAAACCGCCTCACTGGAATGGGCACCCGTGCGCGTCAATGCAGTCGCCCCCGGCTTCATCGCGTCTAGCGGGATGGACACCTACCCCGAGCCCATGAAGCAGACCATCATGCAACTGGACAAGACCATCCCCCTGCAGCGTTTGGGGCTGGAAGCGGAAGTGTCTGGCGTGTTGACTTTCTTGTGCAGCCCAGCGGCTTCGTTTATTTCAGGCAGCTGCATTCGGGTGGATGGCGCAGCACCCAATGCCAAGCGCGTGTGGCCCGTGGTTGGAAATGGCCAACAAAACCCTGCATTCAACAGCTTTCACTTGGGTGGCGTGCCGGAAGTGGTCAAACGGCGGGACGCTGAACGCGCTGCGGCCAAGCAGAAAAAGGATTGATGCGCCATGCCCAAACTTGACACCGCGATTGCTGCCAGCAGTGAGGCATTCAAGACCAACGCCCAGCACATGGAACAAGCCTTGGCCACGCTTCGTGAGCTCGAAAGGCGAACCCGCGAGGCCTCAGCAAAGTCGGCACCTTCATTTGCCAAGCGTGGTCAATTGATGCCGCGTGAGCGTTTGGCTTTGCTGATCGATCCGGGCTCGCCTTTTTTGGAGTTGAGTACGCTCGCTGGGTACATGCAGGACGGACAAAAGCCCGAGAAAAGCATTCCGGGTGGAGGCATCATCGCCGGGCTGGCCTATGTTGCAAACACCTTGTGCATGGTGGTGGCCAGCGATTCCGGCATTGAAGCAGGCGCGTTGCAGGCCATGGGCATTGAAAAAATGCAGCGTGCGCAAGACATCGCCCTTGAAAACCGCCTGCCGTTTATTAATTTGGGCGAATCCGCAGGCGCAAATCTGCTGAAGTACAAGGTCGAGCACTTTGTCCTGGGTGGGGGCAACTTTTATCGCCTTGCCAAGTTAAGCGCGGCCGGCTTGCCGGTGGTCAATGTGTTGCATGGCTCATCCACCGCCGGCGGGGCGTACATTCCTGGCTTAAGCGACGTGGTCATCATGGTGCGTGAGCGGGCGCGGGCCTTTCTGGCCGGGCCGCCCTTGCTGAAGGCCGCCACGGGTGAAATTGCCACCGATGAGGAACTCGGTGGCGCTGAAATGCATTGCGCCATTTCAGGACTGGGCGATTACCTGGCTGAAGACGACCGACATGCGATTGCCATCGCGCGTGAGGTGATGGAGAAAATGGACTGGAACGGCAGTGACCGTCATGCCATCCCCCGCTTGAATCCGGATGCCCCTGCACCCGCGTACAGCGCCGATGAGCTGCTGGGCATCATGCCAGCAGACATCAAGACGCCCGTGGACATGCGCGAGGTGATTGCTCGGATTGTCGACGCCTCCGATTTTCTGGAGTTCAAGGCCGGTTATGGCTCGGCCACACTGTGCGGCTACGCCAAACTGATGGGTGTCAGCATCGGCATCATCACCAACCTGGGTCCGATTGACACCGCAGGCGCAACCAAAGCCACCCACTTCATTCAAAGCTGCTGTCAAACCCGGACCCCCATCATTTACCTGCAAAACACCACGGGTTACATGGTGGGCAAAGACGCAGAACAGGGCGGCATCATCAAGCATGGCTCAAAAATGATTCAGGCTGTCAGCAACGCCACCGTGCCGCAAATTACTGTGCTGTGTGGGGCCAGCTTTGGTGCTGGCAACTACGGCATGTGTGGCCGTGCCTTTGGCCCTCGCTTCGTGTTTGCATGGCCCAACAGCAAGACGGCGGTCATGGGCGCTGAGCAAGCCGCAGGCACCATGGCCACCGTGATGCAGGCCAGCGCAGCGCGCAAGGGCATGGAAGTGCCTGAATTCATGCTGGACAACATGAAAAAACAGATCGTCGACACCTTCGAATCGCAAACCAGCGCCTTTTACACCAGTGGCCTGCTGCTTGACGACGGCGTGATCGACCCCAGAGACACCCGACAGGTATTGGCCATGGCCCTTGCCGCAAGCCTGCAGGCTGAACGCAGCGTTCAGCCCATGCAGTTTGGCGTGGCAAGGCCATGAGACTGACCAAACCCTAAAGACACCATTGAGGAGACCATTTTGAGACTGACGCAAGAACACAAAGAATTGCAGCGAACCATTGAGCGGTTTGTGGACAATGAGATCAATCCCCATGTCGCCACTTGGGAAAAGGAGCAAATGTTTCCTGCCCATGATCTGTTTAAAAAAATGGGCGACCTGGGCCTGCTGGGCCTGACCAAGCCCGAGGCCTTTGGTGGTGCCGGGCTGGATTACAGCTACGCCGTGGTGGCTGCCCAAGCCCTGGGCAAAATTCATTGCGGTGGCGTGCCCATGGCGATTGGTGTGCAAACTGACATGGCCACACCTGCCTTGGCCCGATTCGGGTCTGACGAATTGCGCAAGGAATTTCTGGCACCAGCGGTCGCTGGTGATGCAGTGGCCTGTATTGGTGTGTCCGAACCCGGCGCCGGGTCAGACGTGGCGGGTGTGAAAACCACCGCCCGCAAAGACGGCAGCGATTACATCATCAATGGCAGCAAGATGTGGATCACCAACAGCCTGCAGGCAGACTGGATGTGCCTGCTTGCCAACACCAGCGAGGGCAAGCCCCACCAGAACAAAAGCCTGATCATCGTGCCCATGAAGACGCCCGGCATCACGATCGAAAAAAAGATTCACAAGATCGGCATGTGGAGTTCAGACACAGGCCTGATTCACTTTGACAACGTGCGGGTGCCGCAGCGCAACCTGATCGGCATGGAAGGTGCGGGCTTCATGTACCAAATGCTGCAGTTTCAGGAAGAACGCCTTTGGGGTGCTGCCAACAGCATCGAGGGCATGATGCGCGTCATCAACGAAACGATCGACTACACCCGTCAGCGCCAGTTGTTTGGCAGCACCGTGCTGGATCAGCAAGTGGTGCATTTCACGCTGGCTGAACTGAAAACAGAAGTGGAGGCCCTGCGCGCCCTGGTGTGGCAGGCCACTGAAACGTATGTCGATGGCAGCGATGTGACCGAGCTTGCCAGCATGTGCAAACTGAAAAGTGGTCGCTTGGTGCGCGAAGTGGCAGACAAGTGCCTGCAGTTCTGGGGTGGCATGGGCTTTACCTGGGAAAACCCCGCCTCGCAGTTGTATCGCGATGGCCGCTTGATCTCGATCGGTGGTGGTGCAGACGAAGTGATGTTGGGCATCATTTGCAAATTCATGGGCACATTGCCCAGCAAGAAGAAGTCCAGCTGACATGGGCGTGACCATTCAACCCATTCGCAAGCTGCTAATCGCCAACCGCAACGAAATAGCGCGCCGCATTCAGCGGGCTGCCACGGCGCTGGGCATTCAGACCGTGGCCGTGTATTCCGAAGCGGACGCGAAGGCTTTGCACGTCCGGGAGGCCGATGAAGCCTGGTGCATTGGCCCGGCTCCCTCACTTGAATCGTATTTGCGAATTGACCAATTAATTGAGGTGGCCAAGGCCAGTGGGGCTGACGCCATTCACCCTGGCTACGGGTTTGTGTCAGAAAGCCCCGACTTTGCCAAAGCGTGTGAAGCTGCAGGCATTCGCCTGGTGGGGCCGACCTCGCAAGCGATTGCCGACATGGCCGACAAGGCCCGTGCCAAGGAGATTGCACGCCAGGCCGGGTTGCCCTGCATTCCCGGCTTTAATTTCGACCAGGCCACCGACATGGACTTGTTGCAGGCCGCGCGCGACATCGGCTTTCCGGTGATGATCAAGGCGCTGGCCGGTGGTGGCGGGCGGGGCATGCGTCTGGTTCTAGACGAGGCTGAATTCGCGGCGCAACTGCATTCAGCGCGGCTGGAGTCCAAGAACGCGTTCAATGACGACCGAGTGATGCTGGAAAAGGCCATTGTGGCCCCTCGCCACATTGAAATTCAGGTGCTGGCAGACCAATATGGACACGCCATCCACCTTGGCGAGCGCGACTGCACAGTGCAACGCCGACACCAGAAAATTGTGGAGGAAGCCCCCAGCCCGGCGGTGGATGTCGCCCTGCGCAAAACCATGGGCGAGGCGGCGCTGAAGTTGGTGCATGCCACAGGTTATGTGGGCGCAGGCACCGTTGAGTTTTTGCTGGACAGCCGGGGCGAGTTTTATTTCATCGAGATGAACACGCGCCTGCAGGTTGAGCATGGCGTGACGGAAGCGATCACCGGTGTGGATCTGGTTCAGTGGCAATTGCGCATCGCCGGTGGCGAGCCATTGACGCTTCAGCAGCACGACATTGCTTTTACGGGCCATGCCATTCAAGGTCGACTGTGTGCCGAGGACCCCGCAAAGGATTTCATGCCACAAACAGGCCCGGTTCTGGCTTGGTCTGCCCCTTCGCTTGCCCGCTGTGACGATGCCTTGCAGGCCGGTCTGGAGGTCAGCCCTTGGTACGACAGCCTGCTGGCCAAAGTCATTGCCCACGCACCCACGCGTGAGTTGGCTTGTCAGGCGCTTGCAAACGCCTTGAACCAGACGGTGCTGATCGGCTTCGAACACAACGCCGCTTACCTGGCTCGAATCGCCCTGCACCCTGTGTTTGTGGCGGGGCAATTCAGCACTGCGTTTCTGGCAGAACAGGCCGACAGCTTGTTGTTCGTGGATGAACAGGCCGAATTGCCCGCAGAGGCTTTGATCGCCAGTCTGTATTTTGCGAACCGGCCCGATCTGGCACGCACATGGCCCGCACCGCTGGCCGCCTACAGCAGCACCCGCGCCATGCGGCGCAATCTGCGTCTGCATTTCGGGGGGGCGTTGCACAGGGTCAGCCTCGAGCAAGACTCGCTCAATGAGGCTCGCATTTTCACAGAGAAAAGCACGGAGTCCGTGACTTTGTCCACTCTGCAATGGCAGGTCGTCGAGGGTGGCGTGCATTACGCCGCAACCATGGGCACACAACCTGTGCGCGCCACGGTGTGGCCGTGCGCAGAGGGCGCATGGGTGCGGCTTTCCGGTCAAGCCCGGGCATTGCTGGTCGCTGATCACACGCTTCAAACCGATTCGGCCGCGTCTCAGGGGCAGTTTCAGCCCCTGGTCAAAAGCCCCATGAATGGCAAGATCACTCAGATTCTGGTGCAGCCTGGTCAGCCCGTACAAGCCGGCGACGTGCTGTTCTGCCTGGAGGCGATGAAGATGGAGCACCGCATCGCTGCGCGTTCGGATGCAACAGTGGATTCAATTCTGGTTGAGGTGGGTCAACAAATGAACATGGGTCAAACACTGGCTCAACTCGTCGAGGTGAAATGATGGAAGACTTCTTCAACTCCGTGGAGCGGTTCGTCAAAGAACAAATTACCCCCCACATCAATGATTGGGATGAGGCGGGTGAATTTCCCAAGTCGCTGTACCGCACTGCCGGAGAGCTTGGCCTGCTTGGCTTGGGCTATCCGGAAGAATTGGGGGGCTTTGAGTGTTCGCTGGCAGATCGACTGAAACTGAGCAACTTGATTTGCAAGGCCGGCTCGGGTGGTTTGCTGGCGGGGCTTTTTTCTCACAACATTGGCCTGCCCCCTTTGATCAACCATGGCAGTGAGGCCTTGGTGCAGTCCATCGCGCCTGCTGTGTTGCGGGGCGAGTTGATCAGTGCCCTTGCGATCACCGAGCCGACCGGTGGCTCGGATGTGGCCAACCTGAAAACCCGCGCCGACCTGGTGCAGGTGGAGGGCCAGCCCCATTACCGCATCAATGGCGAAAAGGTGTTTATCACCAGTGGCGTGCGGGCAGATTGGCTGACCGTGGCCGTTCGCACGGGCGAGCCGGGTGCCAAAGGCATTTCGGTCATCATGGTACCGGGCAACAGCAAAGGCCTTACGCGCACCCCATTGAAGAAAATGGGTTGGTGGATGTCTGACACGGCTGCCCTGCATTTTCAGGATGTGCTGGTGCCAGCCAGCAACCTGGTGGGTGTTGAAAACAAGGGCTTTCGCATTGTGATGGAAAACTTCAACACCGAACGGCTGATGTTGAGTGGCGCCAGCGTCGGCTTTGCCCGTGTCTGTTTTGAAGAGGCACTGGATTGGGCCCAGAACCGTCAGACTTTTGGCAAACGCCTGATGGATCATCAGGTCATCGCACACAAACTGGCCGACATGCGCATGCGAATTCGCGCGACCGAGGCCTGGTTTGACGACACGCTGGCCCGGATTGATCGGGGTGACATCTCTGACCAATTGATCGCTGACATCTGTCTGCTTAAAAACATGGCAACCCAAACCATGCAGCATTGCGCCGGTGAAGCGGTGCAGATTCTAGGCGGGATGGGCTTTATGCGCGGTACCAAGTCGGAACGGATTTACCGCGAAACCAAAGTCATGAGCATTGGGGGTGGCGCAGAGGAAATCATGAAAGAACTCGCGATTCGCCAATTGAAGTGGTAGGTTTGCTCTAATTTCCCCCTCAAAAGAGTTACAATCCATCACTCAAAATGGTGATCCCCTACAAAAAAAGAGCAGGTAGGGCTTGCGTCAAGAAAATGGTTTGAAAAGACCAGCAGAAAAGTGCCTACATTTATTGTTAACAATAGTTAAATAAAGGCTTTTTTTTGCATCCAAAGCGCTAGCGTTGTCGGTAAAACTCTCACAAGGGCAAATTGCCAACTTTTGAAAATCACACACCATTGTCGGAGAATGCACTGTGGCTAATATTACTGGAACAATCAAAAGCGTATTGGGCGAGGTCACAGTGACCCACGCCAACGGAGAAAAAGCAGTACTGAAAGAAGGCGACAAAATTCTGCCCGGAGACACGGTTCACACCGGGGCAGACGGCTCAGCCTACATCGAATTCCCTGCCACAAATGGCAAGTCCGCCACAGAAGGCATTCTCCAGCCCAACTCGACAGCCACTTTGGCCGATGGTGCACAGGGTGGCCAGTTCAACGTGGCCGAAGGCAATTTTGAGGTGACTCAACAGGGCGACAATCCAGCAGTGGCAGTGGCCAGTGGCGGCATGTTTGGCCTGTTCGGCGCTGCAGCACTGGCCGGTGGCGGCGCAGCCGGCCCATTGGGTGCGTTGGCCGGCGCGGCATTCGTACTGTCCGGAAGCAATGGCTCCAGTGGTGGCAGCTCCACCAACTCTTCAACCAGCGGTTCGTCTGCGACTCCGGGCGTTGTGAGCTCGCTCGCTGACACAACAGGTGCCACGTCGCCCACCGTGAATCAAACCTACAGTGCGTTGGCCCCTGTAAACGCGGTAACAAATCAGCCTTTGACCGCATTAAATCCCATTGCAAGCAGTCTCGACCCCGTGTTGGCTCAAACCGCACCCGTGACCTCTGCACTTGATCCCGTCACCCAGCCTGTCAACGACAACCTGACCGCCACACTGAACGGTCTGGCCCCAGTGACCAATTCTCTGGATTCTGGCCTGACACCAGTAACCACTGCGGTTGACAATGCGCTTCAGCCCGTGCTTGATCCGCTGATCGGTACTTCAAGCACAGCCATGGTGGCCGCCGGTTTGCCCGACCTGCCGGTCAATCTGTCTGTGATTGCTCAAAACGTGGCCTCAGGCCTCGACATGGTCAGCCCGCAACTGGCCTCTGGCGTCAATCAGGCGGTTACCGCACTGGATCCAGTGCTAAGCCAGTTGCATGCTGGTTTGGTACAGGGTTCCGAGGCACTGGCACCCGTTTTGGACCCCGTCATGCAAGCACTGGCCACCGGCGAATCCATGCTGCCACAGGCAAGCCAGCCCTTGGCGGCAGGCCTTGATCAGGTGTTCACGGCTCTGCATCCTGTGACCGATCCTTTGATTGCTGCTTTGGACGGCGGTTTGCCTTCTGGCCTGCCCACGGGTGGTCTGCCCGCTACTGGCACCCCTCTGGACGGTGTTTTGGCCCAGGTTACTGATGCACTGGGCGGTGGTCTGCCATCCGGACTGCCCACCGACGGTCTGCCTTCCACTGGCACACCGCTGGATGGCGTGCTGTCACAAGTCACTGGCGCGCTCGGTGGTGGTCTGCCTTCAGGTCTTCCATCCGGCTTGCCCGACTTCGGCTCTATCCCTAGCACTGGCACACCGCTGGATGGTGTGTTGTCGCAAGTGACTGGCGCGCTCGGTGGTGGTCTGCCTTCAGGTCTTCCATCTGGTCTGCCCGATTTTGGTCATCTTCCTACCACCGGCACACCGTTGGATGGTGTACTGGCCACGGTTTCCAGCTCGCTGGGTGGGGGCTTGTCAGGCGGTTTGCCGTCTGGTTTGCCCGACTTTGGTCACCTGCCAACCACTGGTACGCCACTGGATGCGGTTCTGCAACCCGTTGGCGATCTGTTGACGGGTTCAGTCGGCGGCTCAGCACCAACCTTCCCGCTGGATCCCGTTATCAACACGGTGACCAATCTGGCCGCAGGTGGCTTGCCAACGGATCCATCGGCGCTGGGCTCCTTGCCTTTGTCCAACCTGCCTAGCTTGACTCCTGTGGCTGATCAATTGCTGTCAGCAGTGAATTCGGCCCATCTGCCGATTTCCAGCAGTGCGTTGTCGCCTGTTACAGACGTATTGCTGCACCCACCCACAGGTGGTCTGCCAGTGTAAGTTTATTTTTGTTCAGGGGCCTCCGACCCCTTGGGCGAAAAAAAGGCACCCTTCGGGGTGCCTTTTCTGTTTTCTGTGGCTGTTATTCAAACCCTCAGGGGTTGCTTGCCACCGCCACCGTGGTTTTTCTGGCTGCCAGCTGACTGGCAAATACGCTGTTTTCCTCGCTCAAAAAGGCGGAACTGTCGTGTTCCGGGTCGCGGTCTGCAAATTCCTGGCGAATGTCTTTCAACCGGTCAAACACAGCCTGATAGTGCTCCGGGTCTTGCTGCTTCAAAAAAGCCAGGCCCACCAAGTCTCCATAGGTTTCCTCAAATTGCACGTTGTTTTTGAACCGAACGCCCAGAAACCGTTCAAGCGATTCCCGCTTGGCCACGCGTTGGCCTGGTTCTGCCAATAGGCAATGGGTCAGCTCATGCCCGGTCGAAAAGGTGGCAAACGCCTGTTGAAGACTTGAATCTGCGCCATCGAGCATGTGTGACCACACACGCCTTGAATCGCCGTTGTCATTGATGTAGACCACACAAGACGCGCTGGCACCACTGGTCAGAAACGGGCTCGGATTTTTGAAAGAGGCGTTGCGCACATACACCCGTTGCGGGTCCAGTGAAAAATCCTGTGCGTAGATGGCCAGTTCATGCTGGACCGAGGCCACTTGTGGAAGGTCTGCCTGTGGCGCAAACAAGCTTGCCAATCCAAATATCAAACCGCTGACCATGATGTGTCTCCTGACTGTGCTTGTCAGGTTTGACGGTCGCAAGGCCCGCTTTATCGATGGCCTGAATAGGGGTGCAACTTGTCGGGGGTACCCGTTTGGTCATGGGGCTTTCATGTCAGAATACCGGCAACACACACATGCAAGGAGTAGGGGCGTATGCTGGGCAAAGTGGCCATCGTGACCGGTGCGGCGGGTTATCTGGGGCAGGCTGTGTCGAATTATCTCGGCAAGGCGGGTTATCGCTTGTTGCTGGTGGACTTGAATCAGCCGCCCTGGGAAGGTGAAAGCGACGCCGTGTCCATTGGCAATGTGGATCTGACCCAACCCGACCATGCGCAGGAGGTGATCAATCAGGCGCTGGAATATTTCGGCCGTGTGGACGCCGTGGTCAACCTTGCCGGCGGTTTTTCATGGGAATTGCAAAACGGGGGTTCGCTGGAGGTGTGGGACACCCTGTACGCCAGCAATGTGCAAACTGCGGTGAACATGACCCAGGCGGTGTTGCCAATGTTTCAGGATCAACAGGCTGGAGTCATCGTCAACGTCGGGGCTTCCGCGGCAGGCAAGGCACTGGAGGGCATGGGCGCTTACGCCGCGGCAAAGTCGTCCGTACTTCGCCTGACAGAAGCCACTGCACAAGAAAACAAGGCCTTTGGAATTCGCGTGAATGCGGTTTTACCCAGCGTGCTGGACACCCCCACCAACCGTGATGCCATGCCCGATGCCAATCACAGCGATTGGGTAACACCCGATTCTTTGGCAGGCATCATTGAATTCTTGATGTCCGACGCGGCAAGAGACATTACGGGTGCTGGTTTGCCTGTGACGGGCCGGGTGTGAACCTCAGGGCTGCGAAGTCAGCCCAGCCAGAAAAGCGTCAATGGTGAAACGGGCCTGCGCCTGTAAATCAAAGGCCGCAGGTTCAAGTACCCAATTGGCAATCAATCCATCTAGAATGGCATGCAGGCCGATTGCGGCCTCGTGTGGTTTCACATGGCTTTTCAGCAAATTTCGGCTCAGGGCAACCTGAAAGTCCGACTCCACTTTGCCGATGCATTCATTGCGGCCGTGCAGGTGTCTGTCCCGCATGGGCAGCATGTCGTCGACCAGTTCCATCTTGTGCATCACGATTTCGAAAACCCGTCTCGCCCGCTCTTCATTCACCATCATGTCGGCCACTTGAAGGGCCGTGTTTCGAATGCGGTCCAATGGATTTGCTTCGGTCGCCTGGGCGGATTCCTGGGCAAATTCTTCCATGGGCAAAAACACCCGCTGCATCATGGCTTCAAACAGATCCGCCTTGTTTTTAAAGTGCCAATAGATGGCCCCACGGGTCAAGCCCGCCGACCTGGCAATCTCATTCAAGGATGTTCTGGAAACCCCTCTTTCTGAAAACACCGCCTCTGCGGTGTCCAGTATCAGGTTTCGGGTTTCCAGTGCTTCTTCTCGCGTCTTTCGTGCCACGGTGTCATCAAGAATTCATTAAAACGGGTTTACATACATTGATGTATGTATGTATTATCTGACCAATCGGTCAATAAATCAATCAGTCGCTTCAGCGACGGGCAACAAGACAACAGAGGTAAATCATGCAAACGTCGGCATCCAGTTCCCAGTATTTGAACGGGTTTTCCAGAGTGACAGTACTTCCCGGTTTATTGATCGGTGCTGCATCCTTGTTAATGCTGGCGGGCTGCAACAGCAAGGCGGGTGCGCAGGCACCAGGCCAGGGTGCGCCGCAAGCGGTGCCCGTGCCGGTGGTGGAAGTGCAGCCCAAGCCTTTTGAGCTGACTTTTGAATATCCGGCCCAGATTTCTGGTGTTCGTGAGGTGGAAATTCGCCCGCGTGTGTCTGGCATCATCGAGAAGCGACTGTTTGAAGAAGGTGGTCGGGTCAAGCAAGGTCAGTCCTTGTACAAACTCGACAATGCGCCATACGAAACTGCACTCGCCAAGGCCCTGGCTGATCAAAAAACAGCAGATGTACAGGCGGCGCAGGCCAAGCGCGATTTCAATCGAATTGAGCCTTTGATTGCCAGCAAAGCGGTTTCTCAGGCCGAATATGACAATGCAAAATCAGCCGTTGAACTGGCACAAGCCAATCAGGCGGTGGCCGCGTCCCGCGTGCGTGAGGCACGCTTGAACCTGGGTTATGCCCGTGTTGAATCACCCGTCAGTGGTTACGTCAGCCGTTCGCTGAAAACGGAAGGCAGCCTGGTGACTGGCCCCCAAGACTTGTTGACCACAGTGACTCAGGTGGACAAGGTTTATGCCAACTTCGGCATGCCGGAAGGCGACAACACCACCTTGCGCGAGGGGCTTGCCAACGGCAACATTCAGCTCGACAAGGGTGGCCTGAAAGTTGAAATCCTGAACTCCGAAGGCAAACCCAATGGCATGCAGGCCCGTCTTGCGTTTCAGGATGTTCGCGTCAACACCTCCACAGGCACAGTGGATGCACGCGCTTTGTTTGACAACAAAAATGACGCACTTAGCCCGGGGCAGTTTGTGCGCGTGCGCGTCAGCGGTGCCGTTGAAAAAAACACCATTCTCTTGCCCCAGCGCGCCGTCATTGAAAGCCCCATGGGTGGAAAGATCGTCATGACAGTGGACAAGGACAGCAAGGTGGCGCCCCGTCCTGTGAAGGTTGCACAGTGGAGCGGTGACCAGTGGGTCATCACCAGCGGCCTGAATGCCGGCGACAAGGTGATCACCGATGGCTACATCAAGACCCCACCGGGAACCCCCGTTGCACCGCAAATGCAGGCGGCCGGCAACGCAAACAAGCAGGCCGCACCCGCGGCTGCCCCTGCTGCCAAACAATAAGGGGCACACAGCATGTTTTCGAGATTTTTTATCGACAGGCCGGTGTTTGCGGCTGTTTTGTCCATTTTCATTGTGCTGGCGGGTCTGGCGTCCATGCGTGCCCTGCCGATTGCCCAATATCCTGAAATTGCACCGCCCGTGGTGCAAATTCGCGCAGCATACCCCGGCGCTTCTGCCGAGGTGATTGCCAAAACAGTGGCTGCCCCCATTGAAAACGCGGTCAACGGCGTGGAAAACATGATGTACATGAGTTCCACGTCCTCTTCCAGCGGTGCGCTGGAAATTGACGTCACCTTCGAGATCGGCACCGACGCAGATCAGGCCGCCCTGAACGTCAACAACCGGGTCAAACAGGTTGAAAACATTCTGCCCACTGAAGTGCGCAGGCAAGGGGTCACCGTTACAAAAGGCTCGTCTTCATTTTTGCAGGTGGTGGCGTTTTTCTCGCCCAGCGGCAAGTACGACGACTTTTTCACGTCCAACTACGTGACACTGAACGTGCTGGATCGCTTGAAGCGCATTCCAGGCACCACCAACGTCCAGATTTTTGGCGCGAAAGACTACGCAATGCGCATCTGGATCAAGCCGGACCGCATGGCACAGCTGAAGTTGACGGCACAAGACATTGCCAATGCCATCAACGAGCAAAATGCACAGTTTGCCGCGGGCAAGGTGGGTGAAGCGCCCATCATGGACAACCAGCAACTGGTGTACACCATCACCACCCAAGGCCGCCTGAGCGACCCCGCGCAGTTTGAAAACATTCTGTTGCGTGTGAATCCGGACGGTTCCGCCTTGCGTCTGAAAGACGTGGCTCGGGTTGAACTGGGCTCCAAGGACTACAACTTCATTGGCCGAGTCAATGGCAAGCCAGCAACTCTGGTGGGTATTTTCCTGCAACCCGGTGCCAACGCCCTGGGTGTGGCCGACGAGGTCAACAAAACCTTGCATGAGCTGAAAGAGCAATTTCCCGAGGGTCTGGACTACGCGGTGCCCTATGACACCACCCGTTTTGTGAAGGTCTCCATTCGCGAGGTGATCAAAACCCTGCTGGAAGCCATGGTGCTGGTGTTCATCGTCGTGTTTGTGTTTTTGCAAAACTGGCGCGCCACGCTGATTCCGACCCTGGCCGTGCCCGTGTCACTCATCGGTACGTTTGCCGGTCTGTACCTGCTGGGGTACTCGATCAACACGCTGACGCTGTTTGGCATGGTGCTGGCCATTGGTATCGTGGTGGACGACGCCATTGTGGTGCTTGAAAACGTGGAACGGATCATGCACGAAGACCACTTGCCGGCTCGGCGCGCAGCCATTCAGGCCATGCGTGAAGTGACCGGCCCAGTGGTGGCCATTGTGCTGGTGCTGACCGCTGTGTTTGTGCCGATTGCGTTTTTGGGCGGATTGACCGGTGAGCTGTATCGCCAGTTTGCGATCACCATTGCCATCGCCGTGATCATTTCCGGCATTGTGGCCTTGACGCTGACGCCAGCCCTGTGCGTGCTGATTCTTAAACACGAGCACAAATCCGACTCGCGCATCTTCCGGGCCTTCAACAACGGCTTTGGCCGTTTGACCCAGCGCTACGTCGGTGGCGTGCGGTTTCTGACGGCGCGCCCTTTGCTCGGCATCGTGCTGTTTGTGGTGATGCTGGGATTGACGGCAGGCCTGTGGAAAGCAATTCCCGGTTCGCTGGTGCCTGACGAAGACCAGGGCTACTACATCGCAGCGGTCTTCTTGCCCGATGGCGCCACCTTGCAACGCACTGACAAGGTGGTCAGCGAAGTGGTCGACAAAATCAAGCAAGACCCCGCCAACGAGTTCTCTGTGGCGTTTACGGGTTTCGACTTCCTGGGGGGCAGCTACAAAAACAGCGCCGCCACCATGTTTGTGACTCAGAAACACTGGGACGAACGCACCAAGGACACCAAGCAACTGGTGGGCGAATTGTTCGGTCAGACGGCCAACATCAAGGAAGGCTTGGTGCTGGCTTTCGCGCCCCCGCCCATTTTTGGTTTGGGGCAGGCCGGTGGCTTTGAGTTCTACATTCAGAACAAAAGCGACGCGTCTGTTCAGGAAATGGCCAAGGTGACGCAAGACTTCATGGCCGCGGCCAAGAAGGACCCTCGCCTCGGCATGGTGCAGACCCTCTGGCGGGCCAGCACGCCGCAGCTCTACGTGGACGTGGATCGCGAGCGTGCGGGTGCACTGGGTCTGAACCTGAACGATGTGTTCAACACCCTGAGCGCAAGCCTGGGCACCTATTACGTCAACGACTTTAACAAATATGGGCGCACCTGGCAGGTCTTGATGTCTGCTGACAAACAGTACCGAACCAACCCGGCCGACATCGGCAACATGTACGTGCGGTCCAACACCGGTGCAATGGTGCCGGTCAGTGCCTTTGCCAAGGTGGAGTATTCGGCGGGTCCGGAAACCCTGACGCGCTACAACAACCTGCCAGCGGTCAAGTTGCTGGGCAGTGGCGCGCCGGGTGTCAGCTCTGGCGAGGCAATCAAGGCCGTGGAAGACGTGGCTGCCAAGGTCTTGCCCAAAGGGTTCACCTATGAATTTTCAGGTGCATCCTTCCAGGAAAAGCGGGCCTCTGGCTCATCCAGCTTTGCACTGGTGTTGGGTGCCCTCATGGTGTTCCTGATTCTGGCCGCCCAGTATGAGCGCTGGACCTTGCCCTTGTCTGTGTTGCTGGCCATGCCGTTTGGCTTGTTCGGTGCCCTGTTGGCGGTCTGGCTGCGGGGTATGAGCAACGACGTGTACTTCCAGATTGGTTTGGTCACTTTGCTGGGCTTGGCCGCCAAAAACGCCATTTTGATTGTGGAATATGCCGTTCTCAAACGCACGCAGGGCATGGGTGCACTGGAGGCCTCACTTGAGGCAGCCCGTCTGCGTTTCCGCCCCATTCTGATGACGTCGCTGGCCTTCATTCTGGGCGTGGTGCCATTGGCCTTCTCGACAGGTGCTGGCGCGGGCGCTCGAACAGCGGTGGGTACGGGGGTCATGGGTGGCATGACAGCAGCAACACTGTTGGCCATTTTCTTTGTTCCCCTGTTCTATCGATTGATTGACCGCAGCAAAGTGGGCGGACGCCACCACGGCGATGAAGAAGAACAACAAGGAGAGCAGCATGAATAAGCTGATTTTGGCCAGCGCAGTCACGCTGGCCCTGAGCGGCTGCGCATCCCAGCTTCAAAGCTTGGGTTTGAGCAAGCCTGTTCCACAAACCATGCCAGCAGTTCAGGTGCCATCAGACGCCACTGCAGTGGGCCCGAATGAAGTCAAGGACGAACAGTGGTGGTTGCTGTTGAACAATCCGCAACTGACCGCAATCATTGAACAGGCCTTGAAGAACAACACCGATGTTCGTTTGGCTGAACAGCGACTGAATGAAGCGGGCGCACAACTGGGCATTGCCAAAAGCAACAAGTGGCCTGCCATATTTGGCGAGTTCACCAAAAACCGCAACAAGCCGACCCGCGCAGGCAACGTGCCGGTGTTTGGTGCCAACAGTGTGTATGAAGACAACAAGCTGGTGTTGGGCGCCAGCTGGGAACTTGACCTCTGGGGGCGCATCAGCGACCTGCAAGACGCCGCCGCTGCACAGTTCATGGCCCAGGGCTACAACCTGTCGGGCGTGCGTTTGAGCGTGTCGACAACCGCTGCCAGCCTGTACACGCGGGTGCGCGTCTATGGCTTGCTGGTCAAAATTGCTGAAGAAACCACTGAAAGCCGCAAGCAGGCGCTCGACCTGGCTCAGCAACGCTTCAACGTGGGTTTGACCAACGAGCTCCAATTGCGCCAGACCGAATCCGAGTATCTGGCTGTGAAAGCCCAATTGCCCGATTTGCGGCAAAACTACGCGCAGGCGCAAACGGCGTTGTCGATTCTGTTGGGGGGCAATCCGCCACCGATTGAACCGCTGCAAACGGACAGCCTGACCTTGTCAAAGTTTGTGGTGGTGCCGGAAGGCACCCCCAGTGACTTGCTGCTGCGTCGCCCGGACTTGGCCGCCGCCGAACAGCAGTTGAAGGCCGCTGACGCCAACCTGGCTGCAGCCCGGGCCGCGTTTTTCCCGACGATCAGCCTGACCGGCGTGGCAGGGCGAGAAAGCGCTGACCTGAAAAACCTGTTCACTGGCCCTTCACGCATCTGGAGCTTCACCACCGACATCACCCAGCCCATCTTTCAGGCGGGGCAGTTGCAAAGCCAGCGCGATGTGGTGCTTGCGCAGCGCAATCAGGCCGTCATCAACTACGAGGCCGCCATTCGCAAGGCCTTCGGTGAAGTAGACGACGCCATCACTTCGCAAATGCAGGCGCGAGACCGGCTGACAACCCGCGCACAACATGTACAAAGCCTGCAGCGCACGGTGGAGTTGGCGCAAAAGCGGGTCGACGCCGGGGTGTCTGGTAAACTTGAATTGTTGGACGCCCAACGCAACTTGCTGAACGCCCAACTGGACTGGGCCCAGGCCTGGGGCAGCCAGCAAAGCGCCTTGCTTGTCATGGTCAGTGCTTTGGGGGGTGGGTTCAAGGTGTTACCATGAGAAAGTAGCAATCTCAGGAGGTACGCGTTTTGACGACTCAAATCGATCAAACGGATTCCACAGAAAGCACCCATGTCGAGCATCGCTTGACACTCCGAACCCTGTGCCCGTCCGACTATCCGGACATCGCCCGCATCATGCGGGCGGTGTATCACAGCGCAGGGGGTGCCCTGCCCGAAGCCAAGTTTCTGTCCATTCTCAAAACTTTTCCCCAAGGTCAAATCTGCATTGAAGACGACGGGAAGGTCATTGCGGCTGCATTTGCCGTGGTGGTGGATTACGACAAATTTGGCGACAAACACACCTACATGGAAATCACCGGCAATGTGTATGCCACCACGCACGACCCCAAAGGCGATGTGTTGTATGGCATTGACGTGTTTGCCGACCCCGAATATCGCAATATGCGCTTGGGCCGTCGTCTCTACGAAGCCCGAAAGGAGCTTTGCCAGAACCTGAACTTGCGCGCCATCATGGCCGGTGGCCGAATTCCGGGTTATCGGGATTACAAAGAGACCATGTCGCCGCAACAGTACATCGAGGCAGTTCGGCGCAAAGACATCTACGACCCCATTCTGACCTTTCAGCTCAGCAACGATTTCGAGGTGAAACAGGTGTTGAAGGGCTACCTACCCGAAGACAAGGAATCCATGGGTTACGCCACCCTGCTGGAGTGGTTCAACATTTACTATGAGGCCGAAAAGCCCCAGTTGTTTGGAGCGCCCAAAACCACGGCCCGCATAGGCTGCGTGCAGTGGCAAATGCGCGAATTTCACAGCGCCGAAGACGTCATCAAACAGGCCGAGTATTTCATCAACGCCCTCAGCGACTACCGCTGCGACGTGGCCCTGTTCCCCGAGTTTTTCAACGCCCCGCTGATGGGCCTGGCGGGCAATGGCAATTCACTGGAGGCCATCCGCCACCTGGCAGGTTACACCGACCAGATCCGCGACGCCATGTCGCGCATGGCGGTGAGTTACAACATCAATGTGGTGGCTGGCTCCATGCCGGTGATGGAAGACGGCGTGCTGTACAACGTGGCCTACCTGTGCCGGCGCGACGGCACGGTGGACGAACAATACAAAATTCACCCCACCCCGCATGAAAAGCGCGAGTGGCTGATGGAAGGCGGCACACGTCTGAAAGTGTTTGACACCGACTTTGGCAAAGTGGGTGTGTTGATTTGCTACGATTCGGAATTTCCCGAACTCAGTCGCCTACTCTCCGACAAGGGCATGCAGATTTTGCTGGTGCCCTTCTGGACCGACACCAAAAACGGCTACTTGCGTGTGCGACGCTGTGCGCAGGCCCGCGCAATTGAAAACGAGTGCTATGTGGCCATTTCAGGCAGTTTCGGCAACCTGCCCAAGGTCGACAATGTGGACATTCAGTACGGGCAAACCGCGGTGTTTTCACCGTCCGACTTTGCGTTTCCGCACGACGCCATCATGGCTGAGACCACGCCCAACACTGAGATGACCCTCATCGTGGACGTCGATCTGGACAAGCTTCAAACCCTCAAAAACGAAGGGTCGGTGCGCAATTTTCTGGATCGTCGCCGCGACCTTTACAAAATTGTGTGGACGGGCGACGAGTAATTGGTCAGACCAACAGTCCGGGGGTCAGATCAAAGCGCTGAATGTTCGGACAAATCGTGGGCAATTCGCTGGTGGGCACGCCCATCCAGCGCGCCAAGGACGCGGCAAACTGATCCGTTGAAGTGGTGGGGATCAAGCGGCCGCGATCAGTGTATTGGGGCCCGGTCAGTGCTGTGGGTTCGGGCGTGCCGTAGAAACGTCCACCCTGCACTGCACCGCCAATCACGAAGTGGTGGCCGCCCCAACCGTGGTCGGTCCCATCGCCGTTTGAACTCAGGGTTCTTCCAAAATCAGACGCTGTAAAGGTACACACCTGCTTTTCCAGTCCCAGTTCTTGCACGCTGGTTTGAAAGGCAGCCAGGCCAGCAGCCAGCGTTTGCATCAACTCAGGGTGTCTGCCGGCCAGGTTGTCATGGGTGTCAAATCCGCCCAGGCCCACCATAAACACCTGCCGCTTCAGGCCCAACCTGGGGTGGGCCGCCAGCAACTGGGCCACCATTTTCAACTGCTCTGCCAGTGGGTTGTTGTCCGGAAAAGTGGTTTTCAGGGCGGGCAGCTCACCAAGGGCTGCCGACAGGTCTTTTTCCAGCGCGATAGACCGTTGAACCACGTCCAGATAAGCCTGTTCCAACACATGTGGGCTGCGTTGCATCAACAGGCGCAACGCCGCCTCAGAGGCTTGGTCTGACCCGTAAAGTGGACGTTGCAGGCAGTGGAAGGGAATGACCCCTTCCGGGCTGATTTGATACGACACAGCCCTTTCACCACTGACAAACAGGGCGTTGCCATGCACTGAAATGCAGGTCAGCGCCGCTTTGTGGTTGTGTGCCATCATGAGGTCGCCGATCCGCCCGCCCCAGCCGCTGCGTGCCAGCTGTGGTTGGTCGCTTTGCCAGGCGGATTGCTGGTCATTGTGTGAAAACAGCTTGTTGGGCAAAGCCACTTTGCCACTTTTGTAAGTGTCGAAGGTGGTGGGTTCCACCAGCGGGCCCACATTCAACTGCACAGCCATTTGGCCCTGGTTAAACAAAGGCATCAGGGGGGCCAGGTCAGGCGCAAGGGCAAACTGCATATCCTGGGGCAACGGTGTTTTTGGCTTCAACAGCGTTGCAGTCAAGCGGTCTCGGTCAAACGCCATGCCCTCACGCACCGCAGCGTAAGCGCTGTGATTGACGTCGTCATAGGGCACCACTGTGTTGGCGTAATCATTTCCGCCATACAGAAACACGCACACAATGGCTTTGTAATCGTCCGCATGCAATGCCGCTGCCTCGCACAGGCTGTTCAAGCCCATTGCCCAAGGAGAGGCTGCGCCCATGGCCGCCACTTGGGCCGAGCGCTTCAAAAAAAGCCTGCGGCTTTGAAATCCGGGTTTCGTGCTGCTGACCATTTTGTTTACCTCTGCACGCGATAGTCCGGGGAAATCATGACCAGAAAGACCGCCGTGGCCACCTTGGCGGCCGGGCCTTTGGGTCCGCTTTCACTGTCTTTCACGGCCCCTGCAATCACTTCTGCACTTTCAGCGCTTAATTGACCTGCACACAGCAGGGTGTTCAACTGTTCTACCAGCGCACCCGGTTGATTCGCCAGCGCCAACAAACCACTGTAATCGGGTTTGAGCTGCTTCATCCGTCCGGACGCGACCGCCTGCATGAAGTTGGCGTAGCTTGCCGTGGTGGACTCGTTCGTGATTTCCATCTCGGGGGCATAAAAAGGTCGCACCGGCTGGCTCGCACTTTTCAGGGCGTAATCGGGTCGAAAGAAATTGAAAACAGACGCCGCCGTGAACGGGCTTTGACCCAGAGGGCGGTCCAGGTTCGGAATATTCCAGGCGCCGTTCTCGGGTTGCGCATTGAATGTTTTGGCCCACTGCACAAAACACACCATGGGTTCCCGAATTTTTCCATGGGTTGGATTGTGGGGGTCGTACTGGCGCGCCTCACGGTCCAGCAGAATGGCTTTGAACACCGCGGCCAAGTCTCCACGCACACCTTGCCCGTTGTTGTTGAACTTCTGGGCCACGCGTTTCACGTAGGCCGGGCTTGGGTTGCTGGTCACAAGGCGCTGAATCATCTGGCGGCAGAAAAACGGCCCTGTGTTGGGATGTTCGAACAGGTGGTCAAGCGCCATTTCCAAAGCCAATTCACCGTCGGTGCCTGCCGGAATGTGCAAGCCAAGAAACTGAACGTCTTCAGGGCTGTGGCGTCGGGGTGCGAACTGCATGGGGTTCTTGAAGCGGGCCGGGTTCTCCGGCAACTGCTCGCCCGCCAGGTCAGCGTGCCAACCCGTGAACACGCGTGACAAATTGGTAATGTCGTCTTGCGAGTACGTGTCAACGGTGTTGCCTGATGCGTCCAGTCGCGGGGTGCCATCCAGATTCAGTTGCACCAAACCAATTGTGAACAGCTGCATCACTTCCCGAGCGTAATTCTCGTCGGGGGCACGCCCCGTTTTCGGATTGGCCCGTTGATTGTTCAGGGTACTCAGGTATTTGCCCATCGGAAACGACAGCGTGACCCGTTCCAGCAGGGTTCTGAAATTGCCAAAGGCTTGCTCGTTCAGCAGATCCCACCAAGCAGCAACGGCGAAAGATTTTGGTTTGGGAACGCCGCCGAGTCCTTTGGCCGACACCACGAAAAACTCTGACAATGCCAGCGCAACCCGCTTGCGGACTTGATCGTCCTGACCTATCAGCTGAAACCAGATCATGCTGTTGGCGGCTTTGAAGCCCCCACTGGTGTCCTGGTTGAAACCTTGAGCGACCAACCAGTCCCAGCCGCTTTGCTCCGGTGGCCGGTTGATTTGTCCATTTAACCAGGGCTCAAATCCCATCTTCTGAACCCGATCGATTTCAGCGGGTGTGGAAGAGAACTGGGCCTGCTGCAAAAACCTGGCCGCATCTTCTGCTGTGATGGACTGGCGTGTGAGGGAAAAATTCATGGGCTGGCATCCTGAGCGAATGACTGACTTAACGTCGTTTCATTCAATTCAGAATACCGAAAGTACCCCTGGGGTGACGAAATACCCGTTTGGGGGAGAGTTCCCCCAGTCCGCGAAGATGACGTACTTATTTCGCGAAAATCTGATCCATGTTGGCAAATGCCTTGAACTCCAGCGCGTTTCCTGCCGGGTCCATGAAAAACATGGTTGCCTGCTCACCGGGCAGCCCTTTGAAACGAATGTAGGGCTCAATCACAAATTTTGTGCCCCGGGCCTTCAGGCGATCAGCAAGCGCATGCCACTGTTCCATCGTGAGAATCACGCCAAAGTGTTTGCAGGGCACCTTGTGGCCATCCACATCGCTGGTCGCTGTGGTCCCGCATTCTTCAGGGGCCAGGTGGGCCACCAGCTGATGGCCGAAAAAATTGAAGTCCACCCAGTGTTCTGCGCTGCGGCCCTCTTCACAGCCCATCACTTCACCGTAAAACTGGCGCGCCACCGCGATGTTGTCCACAGGAAAGGCCAGGTGAAAGGGTTGAAGCGAGGATGTGCTGGCGGTGCTCATGGCTTGGGTCTCATGTTGAAGGTCAAAAATGCACTATAAGAGTTCACCGGGCCTTTTCCCAATCGGACAAACCCTAAAAGTCAGTTGACGCAATTTGACACATTCGATGCGACTTAGTGGTTCTGTTTTCCAGCGTTTGCCGGGACGCCGCTGTGCAAAACGTTATGATCAAAGACTGTCGATCTGAATTGAATACGGACATGACTCTTTCAAAAAAATGGTTGTTCTGGGTGGTGTTTGTGCCGGTGGCACTTATTGTGGCGGTGGCCCTGTTTGGTGAAACACCGGCAAGTCCGGTGGCCTGGACCCCACAGGCTGCACCCAGTTTGACGGATGGTGTTTACGCCAGCAACGACAAGCTGCAAAACACACAAGTGTTTGGTTCATTCAATCTGCTTCAGCCCGAATCGATTGCCCCCGGGCCCAATGGCGTGCTGTACACAGGCATGAACACCGGCGAGGTGGTGCGTTTGAATCCGGGTGATTTGCGGGTCAAAAATCTGCCAACCACTGCGCCGTTTGCCTTGCTCGCAAACACGGGCGGCCGACCACTGGGCATGGTGTACAACCCCCGGGTTGGCCTGATTGTGGCAGACGGGCAACGCGGCCTGCTTCAAATCCAGCCCGAGGGGGGTGTCAAGGTGTTGTCTCAACAGGCAGACGGTGTTCCGTTTGGTTTCACCGACGACGTGGCTGTCACGGCAGACGGCCATTACGCTTACTTTACTGATGCTTCCAGCAAATTCAAATATCCCGAATTCACACTCGACATTCTGGAACATCAAGGCCACGGTCGCCTTTTGCGTTATGACTTTGAAACAGGTCAGACACAAACCTTGCTGTCTGGTCTTCAGTTTGCAAACGGCGTAACCCTGTCCAGCGCCGAAGATTACGTTCTGGTGAACGAGACCGGTGCTTACCGAATTACCCGGTACTGGCTCAAGGGGGACAAACAGGGTCAATCAGACACCTTTGTGGACAACCTGCCAGGCTTTCCCGACAACATCCGAAACGACGGTCACGATGTTTTTTGGGTCGCCATTCCAAGCCTGCGCGACCCCATGCTGGATTTCCTGTCTGACAAACCCGCTTTGCGCAAAGCGCTCAGCCGACTGCTGGTGCATGTCGAGTTTCCGGTCAAGCCACACGCCATGGCGCTTGCATTCGATGCCCAAGGCAAGGTGCTTGAAAATCTGCAGGCCCCCAAGGCAAACGGCTACTACTACATCACCCAAGTCACCCCTGTGGGCAAAAAACTGTATTTCAGCTCTGTGCACATCAACGGCATTGCAGAAACATTAAACCCCCTGATGAACCCATAACAGACAAGGAGAAACCATGGCCAAGTCCAACCCATCAAAGTCCGCCAAAAAGCCAGACATGCCATCGATCAATATAGGCATTCCTGAATCTCAAAGGGCTGCCATTGCGCAGGGCTTGAGCCGGCTGCTGGCTGAAACGTACACGCTTTACCTCACCACGCACAATTTTCACTGGAACGTGACCGGGCCAATGTTTAATACACTGCACACCATGTTCATGGGCCAGTACACCGAGATGTGGAATGCGGTAGACCCGATTGCCGAACGCATTCGAGCACTCGGTTTTCACGCCCCGGGCTCGTATGCCGAGTTCAGCAAGCTGAGCACGCTGGCTGACGCCCCTGCAAACCCCCCCAAAGCGCTGGCCATGGTTGAATTGCTGGCCAAAGGACACGAGGCCATTGCACGCACTGCGCGTGAAGTGTTTGACGTGGTGGATTCTGCCAATGATCAGCCTTCCGCTGACATTCTGACCCAGCGCATGGATATTCATGAGAAGACAGCCTGGATGTTGCGCGCCCTGCTGGAAGATTGAAACGGTGCCGTGCATCCAGGCTGTCTTCTCAGGGGTAGTGTGATCAGTGAGCGCTCAATTTCAACCCGATCAAACCGAATTTGACTACGAAGCCGCCTTGCTGGCCTGTGCCAGGGGCGAGCGTTTTGCGCTGCAGGCCATCTACGCGCGTGACAGCCGCTGGTTGTACGCGGTGGTTCTAAGGTTGGTCAAACGCCGTGAACTGGCTGAAGAGGTGCTTCATGATGCCATGTTGAAGGTCTGGAAGCGCGCCAAACTGTATTCCCCCGCGCTGGGCTCGGCCCGCGGATGGGTGTACACCGTGGTTCGCAATCAGGCCCTCAATGAATTGAGAAAACACAAAAGCGAAGTCAACGCAGAAGACCACGATTTGCCCGAGTTGGGGCAGGAAGACAATCAGGAGTTGGCGCAGGATGCCCAACGGCTGAGCCGATGTCTGGCCAATTTGGAAGAAACCAAACGCAACGCCATTTTGCTGGCTTTTCTGGACGGGTACAGCCACGAAGAAGTGGCCCATCGACTAGGGGCGCCACTTGGCAGTGTGAAGTCGTGGATCAGGCGTGGATTGCTTAAATTGAAGGAGTGTTTGGGATGAGTGAATCGCAAACGGATCTCAAACACATGGATGCCGGTGAATATGTGCTGGGCGTGCTGTCCGACAGCGAGCGCCGAGACTTTGAAGCCCGCATGGCTCAAGACCCGGCGCTGACGCGCGCGGTTCAGGACTGGACAGATCACTTTGCAACCCTGTCCACCCGAATAGACGCACCGCCTGCACCGGGTGGGGTTTGGCGCCGTATCAGCAGTTCTCTGGACACGGAGGGCAACAAGTCATCAATCGGTTCGTCGCGTTGGCTCTCCACGCTCTGGAAAGGCTGGGCGGTGGGCGCCACTGTGGCCCTGGTCGGCGTTTCAAGTCAGTTGTTTAGTGTGCATTCCCCGGCCGCCCGTTACGTGGCCATTTTGAAAAATCCGCAACCAGGCGGCAACCTTGATCAAGGTGAGTGGCTGGTCGAAGCGCAAGCCAATGGCACGGTGGCCCTGTATCAAATTGGTCGTCTGCCATTGCAAACGCCTCCTCAAGAACAGGGCAAGTCCTTGCAGTTCTGGACCAAAGAACCTGGTGCAAAAGGTCCTACCTCATTGGGCCTGGTGGAATTGGGCAAACCCTTGGTATTGCCCGCGTCGGCATTGCCAGCCTTGATGGATCAACAGCTGTTTGAAGTCACATTGGAGCCCCGCAACGGCTCGCCTTATGACAAGCCGTCCGGGCCAGTGTTGCTGGTTGGCAGGGCCGTGGCCCTGAACCAGAACTAGAGGGGTGCGTGATCAGCGATTGCCGCGAATACTGCACTCAACTTCGAAAATACAGTTACAACTGAGCTTTCTGTTTCAGGGTCTGCAGGTCGAGTATTTCAAGAGAACCCCGGCGGATTCCGATCAGGTTTTCATTCTCAAGTTCCTTGAGAATCTGGTTCACGGTCTGGCGTGAGATCGCCAATATGGAGGACAGCTTTTCCTGTGACACATTGACAGTGCGCGAACCCAATATGCCCGACTGCTCGCATCGAATGCCGTAACCCTCGGTCATTTGGACCAGGCGGCGTATCAATCGGATTGGCGTGGGCAGCAAGGCTGCGTCTTCAATCGCACCGAACATAAGCCTGATTTTTTGCGTCAACAGCAAACCGAATTCTCGCCAATAGTGGGGGTGCTGCGCAAACAGGGTGTCAAGGGTGTATTGACGAACATGCAACAGCGTTGCTGGCTCGTCTGCAATGGCGTCGTGGGTTCTGGGTTGTCGGTCAAACAGGCAAATTTCACCAAACCAGTCGGGGGGTTCGATCAGGGTCAATATGACCCGTTTGTCATCCACCCCCGATCGGGACGTGCCCACGATCTGAACGCAACCATTTAAGACGGCGTAAATGCCGTCGGCACAGTCGCCACGCGAGAACAAGCGCTGCCCCGATGGCAGCTGTCGCACCTGCCCCTGCTCGGCCAGCGCCGATTGCAAGGGCGCTGACAGGTTGGCATACCATTTACCGCGGCTTAGTGTGCGATGAATTTGGGAAGCTTGCATGTCTCGCTTTGTTGAGTGTGTTGGGTTTTCGATGACAATACGCATTAATGTCGCGTATTTGACAGATCAATTCAAGAATATTTGAGACGATGACCTTATTCCAAAGGAGACTTGTCCAACATGAAAACCCTGGTAGATCAGCTTAGCCAATACGCCGCATATCACCGTGATTCACGCAACATTGCCACGCATTTTGTAGGCATTCCGCTGATCGTATTGGCAGTGTTCGTGCTGCTGGCGCGGCCCCACTTTGTATTGTTTGGCCTGTCATTCACCCCTGCATTGCTGGTGTTCATCGCTTCCAGCATCTTTTACTTTCGCCTAAGCCTGGTCTACGGCCTGGCCATGTTCGCCATTCATGGCGTGTTGCTTAGCCTGGCCAATCACATTGCTGTACAAACCTTCCCGGTGTGGCTGTCCGTGGGTGTTGGCGTTTTTGTGCTGGGCTGGGTCATCCAGTTTGTGGGGCATTATTTCGAAGGACGAAAGCCCGCCTTCGTCGACGACCTCATCGGCCTTGCCGTGGGTCCGCTGTTTGTGGTGGCCGAGTTGGGCTTCATTGTTGGCTTGGGCAAGCAGATTGAGCGCGACATTGAAAGTCGCAGCGGCCCGGTGCGCCGTCAGTCCTGAGTTCTAGAACCCCCAATGCACGTCCACGTCCATCTTCTGGGCTTCTTCCAGCATCTTCAATAGCGGGTAAGCCCGTTGTTCAAGCGTGACGTGGTTGTGTTGCACCTCTCGTTCACGCGGGGTCAGGTCGTGGGGGTCGACTTCGTTTTCGTGGCTGCGGCTCATTTTGTCGCGGTTCACGGCGGCCACCAGTTTGGCGTGCGCCTCTGACAGGTCTTGGGGTTGAATCACACCCCGTTCACCCCTTTCTTTTCCGATGATTTTCAACAGCATGTCGGCGTGTTCGCCCAGCATGATGATTTCTGCTGCAGCCTTTGATCTGAATTTGACGATGCTCATGGTGTTTCCTTATGCATTACACTGAATGCGCTTAACAAGTCTTTATCTTATCAAGATTGTGGTCCCCATGAGAATTTACAAGTACGCCCTGTCCATCCTGTTGTTGTCTGTTGCGCTGGCAGCCTGTTCACCCAGTCACAATTGGCGAGAAATTACCAATCAGGAGGCGGGATACACCGCAACCTTCCCCGGCCGTGCAGCCGTGGTGACCCGATCCGTCAACATTCTCAATCTGGATGTGCCCCTGAGCATGCAGGCTGTAGCCGTGGAGGGCCTGTACTACGCGGTGGGCTACATTCCCTTGCAGGGTGGGCTTTCCGGCAAAGGGCCCGAGCTGATCGATGCGCTGGCACTGGCCATGGCCCACAACATCAATTCAGACAGCAGCGCGCTGACCAATGCCACCTACGCCGGTGTTTCTGCCCGTTATCTGGATATTTCGGGGGTGTCGACCAAAGGCCAGAAGCTCAAGGCCAGGGCCTTCTTTTTTGAACATACCGATCGGGTCTATGAGGTGTTTCTGATTGGCGGAGAAGATCAGTTCAACCCCGACATTGTCAGTCAGTGGTTCTCCGGTTTCAGTCTGTCCGGCGTTACGCATGGTTGAAAATCACCCCGACATACAGCGCGAACTGGGGCCTGACGGCGTAGAACACACCTACGTCGGCGGCACTCTGGCTTTCCGCATGTTTTTCATGTTTGCGGCCGCCTACATTTTGTCTTACGGGTTTCGGGTCATCAACGCTGTGATTGCCCAACCTTTGGTCGATGAACTGCATCTCAGTTCAACCCAGCTTGGTCTGCTTGCTTCGGCCTATTTTCTGGCCTTCGCCGTCATGCAACTGCCTCTGGGCGTGATGCTCGACCGATATGGGCCACGCCGCGTTGAATCCGCATTGATGGTGCTGGCCGCTGCCGGGGCCCTGATGTTTTCAATGTCGCACTCCTTCCTGAATCTCTGGTTGGCGCGTGCCTTGATCGGCATTGGGGCTTCAGCCTGTTTGATGGCAGCCGTGAAAGCGTACTCCCTGTATTTCAGGCCCCACATGCAGGCCTCATTGTCGTCGTGGATGTTGATGGCGGGCTCCGTGGGTGCGATCAGTGTTACCACGCCCGTGGAGGCCCTGTTGCCCACGCTGGGTTGGCGCGGCGTTTTTGCCGGCACTGCTGTGTTGTGTCTGGTGGCCTCCGCCCTGCTGTGGTTTGCCTTGCCGGCCCTGTTCAAACCGCAAAAGTCGCAAAGCCTGAGCGAGATGGTCAACGGCTACAAGGCGATCTTCAAACACCGCCACTTTTGGCGCATGGCGCCTTTGGCCACCATCAACCAGGGTGGTTTCATGGCTTTCAATGCACTGTGGATCGGCCCCTGGTTTACGCGTGTGGAAGGTTTGAGCAACCGGGCGGCAGCCCAGAACATGTTCTGGATTTCCGTGGTCCTGATGCTCGGCTACATGCTCGTGGGCGTGGCCACCCGCCGCATCTCAAAGGCGGGCGGCGATGAAGATCAAGTCATGCTGGTGGGCATGGGCATGTCCATGCTGCTGTTTCTTTGGCAGATCATTCACGGCCCTCAAGCTGGGCTGTGGGCGTGGCTGGCCAATGCGTTCTTCAGCGCGTCCAGCATCATGACTTATTCCATTTGCAACAAACCCTTTCCCAGGCATCTCACAGGCCGTTCCAGCACCGCCCTCAACTTGATGATTTTCGTGGGTGCCTTTGGCATTCAATGGGGCATTGGGGCGGGCATTGATCTGTTTTTGGCCGGTGGTTTTGACTATCAGGAGGCCATGCGTGCCACGCTGCTGGTGTTGCTGATTTGCCAGTTTGCAAGCTGGGTTTGGTTTGTCAGGCCCGGCCGTCAAACCAGTCATTTGTGATAGGTCATGCCTATTGCTTAAATATGCATCATTTATTTGACTTCAAATCTCATCGTCCTACAATCAAAGTTCCTTAGTTTGACCAAACGCATTTGGAGGCAATCAAATGGAATTGAAAGGATCAAGAACAGAAGAAAATCTGAAGGCAGCATTTGCCGGTGAGTCTCAGGCAAACCGCCGCTATCTTTATTTCGCAGCCAAGGCTGACGTTGAGGGTTACAACGACGTGGCTGCCGTGTTCCGATCAACTGCCGAAGGCGAAACTGGTCATGCCCACGGGCACCTCGAGTACCTGGAGCAGTGCGGCGACCCCGCCACAGGCATGAAATTCGGTGCCACGGCCGACAACCTGAAGTCAGCCATTGCCGGTGAAACCCACGAGTACACCGACATGTACCCCGGCATGGCCAAAACTGCTCGTGACGAAGGCTTTGATGAAATTGCCGACTGGTTCGAAACTTTGGCCAAGGCTGAACGTTCCCACGCCAACAAGTTCCAGCGCACGCTGGACACCATGGACGCTTGAGGATTGTTCACGTGCACTTGCACGGCGGCTGTTTGAGTTGAGATAGCCCAGTCAAAAGCCGCCAGAGCACGACGCTTTGGCGGCTTTTTTCACAATAAAAAAGGAGGTTTGTGAATGGCCATTGCAGGTACGGTGACGGAAGGCAACCTGGAGGCGCCAACGCGCCATCCGATCGACTGGAAAAACCCTGACTTTTACGACGAGAAAAAGTGCTTCGATGAAATGGAGCGCATTTTCGACATCTGCCACGGATGCAGGCGGTGCGTCAGCCTGTGCGGGTCATTTCCCACCCTGTTTGACCTGGTGGATGAAAGCCCCACCATGGAACTTGATGGCGTAGAGAAAGAAAAATACTGGGACGTGGTTGACCAATGTTACCTGTGCGACATGTGCTACATGAGTAAATGCCCGTATACCCCACCCCACGAATTCAATCTGGATTTTCCGCACACCATGTTGCGGGCCAAGGCGATCAAATTCAAAAATGGGGGCGCATCGTTTCGCGACAAAATGCTGTCCAGCACGGACGCCGTGGGCAGTTTTGCCGGCATTCCCATCGTAACCCAAGCGGTGAATGCCATCAATTCAACAGCGGCCATGCGTTCCACGCTGGACAGCACTTTGGGTGTCGACAAAACAGCCTGGATTCCAGCCTATGCACCCAAAAAATTCAGATCCATTGAAAAAGCCAGCCGCGCCGATCGCGCTGTCGCACCCGCGAATGTCATCGACGGTGAGCGAACACCCGGCAAGGTGGTGATCTTTTCCACCTGCTACGTGAATTACAACGAACCCGGTATCGGCCAAGACCTGGTCAAAATTCTGCAGCACAACGACATCCCCTATGTGATTGCTGAAAAAGAGGCCTGTTGCGGCATGCCCAAGCTTGAATTGGGTGATCTGGATTCGGTGGCCAAGCTGGCCAGCAAAAATATTCCGGTTCTGGCGCGGCTGGCCCGCGAGGGTTACGCCATCTTGACCGCCATTCCCTCTTGCACACTCATGTTCAAGCAGGAATTGCCACTGATGTTCCCGGACGATGCCGACGTGCAGGCGGTCAAGGCCGCCATGTGGGACCCGTTTCAATATTTTGTTGCGCGCAACAAGGACGGATTATTGAAGGCGGAATTTCCGAAGGCCTTGGGCAATGTCAGTTATCACGTGCCTTGTCATGGCCGTGTCCAGAACGTGGGCAAGAAAACCGAAGAAATGCTGAAAATGATCCCAGACACCACGGTCAACACCGTGGAACGCTGTTCGGGTCATTCAGGCACTTGGGGCGTCAAAAAGGAATTTCACGCCATGGCCATGAAAATCGGCAAACCGGTGTTCAAGCAAATGGCCGCCAAAGCGCCCGATTACATCAGTTCCGATTGCCAACTGGCCGGGCATCACATCGCGCAGGGCATTGCCGAGCTTGGCGAACAGGCCAAGCTTGAAAAAACACCCGAGATGGCCCATCCCTTGACCTTGTTAAGAATTGCATACGGACTTTAAGCAGCAGGAGTGTTTGAATATGCCAGCCATTACCCTCGACAGTTTGTTAAGCCTGGAAAAATATTCCAAAGAACGTCAGGCGTGGAAAGACAAGCTGATTCCCCACAAGCGCGCCAGAACTGTGCATGTGGGCGACCATGTCACCCTGATTTTTGAAGACGAGCTGACCATTCGTTATCAGATTCAGGAAATGCTTCGCATCGAAAAGACCTTTGAGGAGACCGGCATTCGTGACGAGCTGGACGCCTACAACCCTCTGGTGCCCGATGGCAACAATTTCAAGGCCACCATGATGATTGAGTACGGCGACCCTGAAGAACGCGCACTGGCCCTGCGCAAGTTGATCGGTGTTGAGGACCGTGTGTGGGTTCGTGCAGATGGTTTTGACAAGGTGTTTGCCATCGCAGACGAGGATCTGGACCGCGAAAACGCCGAAAAAACCTCGGCGGTTCATTTTTTACGCTTTGAATTGACGCCAGCCATGATTGCTGCGTTGAAATCGGGCGCAGCACTGGCGGTGGGCGTTGACCACGCCAATTACCGTTTCGAGCTGCCTGAAGTGGCGCCTGAAACGCAGGCTGCGCTGGTCAAAGACCTTCAATAAGCGGGTTTGCACTGTTTTGGTGCGGTTCGTTTGCTGTCAGGCCACTCCGTGAAGCGATTTGCGGTATTGAATGGCGGTGGCCAAGTGCCTTCGCTGAATGTCGGTGCACTCGTCCAGATCGGCAAGCGTGCGAGCCACCCTGCTGATCCGGTGCAGCGCCCTACTCGACAGATGATGCTTGTGGGCGAATTGCAGCAACAATCGTTCGCCTTCCGAATCACTTCGGCAATGCTGCTGCACCTGCCCCGCGGTCAATTCGCCATTCAGGCAGCCTTGGCGGTCCAGTTGCACTTTCCGAGTTTTTTCCACGCGTAGTTTCAGGCCACGCGAGCTTCCTTCGCCCTGTGGATCTGGCTTGCCCTGGATCAGCAACTCGGGGGCGATCGGGTGTACTTCCACCGAAATATCAAGCCTGTCGGCCAGCGGGCCTGACAGTTTGCCTTGATAACGTCGAATTTGTTCGGGCGTGCAGCGGCAGTTTTTTTCGGGGTGCCCCAACCAGCCGCAGGGGCAGGGGTTGTGCGCACAAATCCACAGAAAACGGGAAGGAAACGTGGCCTGATGGCCCGCGCGGGACACGTTGATTCGACCCGTTTCAAGTGGCTCACGCAGCGACTCCAGGCTGCGCCGGTCGAACTCCAGAACCTCGTCGGTGAACAACACACCCTGATGCGCCAAGGTAATTTCACCCGGCATTGGTGGATTTCCACCGCCAATCAGTGCCATGAATGAGCTTCCGGCGTGCGGATTTCGAAATGGGCGGTTCAATGACAATGCATTGCCCTCCCCCTTCAGGCTGCGTATGGCGGCCACGTCGAGCGCGTCGTCGAAGGGCAATGGGGGCAATATGGTGCCCAAACGGCGTGCCAGCATGGACTTTCCGCTACCCGGGCTGCCCACCAACCTCACATGGTGTTGACCTGCAGCGGCCACCAGCAAGGCGTGCTTGGCTGCATCGTGACCCGTGACCTCCGCAAAATCCACTGGGTCATCCACTGCTTTGGGTGATGGTGTGTGCCTTGCCGCTTCCAGGGGTTCACCGTGACCCACCAGGTGCGCCGCGGCATCAAACAGGGTGGGGGTGCCATACATTTCGAGGTCCGGCACGCCTTGGCTGTGCGGTAGATCACAGGCGGGCAGCATGAATTTCAGGGCGGGGTGTCGCTGGCTTTCTCGCCGCGCGGCCACTGCCAGCGCAAAAGGACTGCGGGTGCCTTTCAAAGCCCCCGACAGGCTGAGTTCTCCTGCAAACAGCCAGTCATCCAAAGACGCATTTTTAAGTTGACCCGATGCGCTGGCGATGCCCAACGCGATGGCCAGGTCAAACACCGCTGTGCCTTTGGGCAAATCAGCGGGCGCCAGGTTGACTGTGATTCGCTGGCTTGGAAACTCAAAGCCTGAATTGATCAGCGCTGACCGGACACGTTCTTTGGATTCACGAATCTCGGTGTCAGCCAGGCCCACAATCGCGAACGAGGGGAGCCCGGCAGACAGATGCACTTCAATTTGAACCGGTATCGGCTTGACCCCTTGAAAGGTCAGGCTGTGCAGTGTGGCAAGTGGCATGATGTGTGTGGCGAAGGCAAACCCTGTTGTTTACCCCAGTGCGCCACAATCCACCAATGCCTCGCTGCATGGGGTGATGCTAGGTGGGGGTGCTACCTGTTTTGCCTTCCAGCTCGGCGACGCGCGCTTCCAGCGCTTTCACCCGTTCCCGAAGTCGATTGAGAATTTCTTTTTGAACCTCAAAATCGTCCAGGCTGACGAAATTCAATTCCTGAAGGGTTTGGCGCATCAATTGGGCAACCGGGTTTTCAAGATTTTCAAGGCCGCGTGCCTTGAGAAACCCGCCAACGCGTGCCTGTAGCTGATCTATGGGCGAATTGTTCAATGTCGAGCTCTCCTGAAATCACTTGATGCACCGCAATGGTGCAAAAACTTGGTGCGTATTCTTTAAAACCGGTAATAGAGCGGTCTATTTTGCCTGAAATCACGTGTTTGCGCGCTTTTAAAGCAGTTCTTAATGCTTGGCACACTTCTCGCTTATGCCCCTTTGCCATAAAAAATACACGGCATTCATCTAATTTTAGGAGAGTGAAATGAGAAAAACCGCAATCGCCAAAGCTGTAGTACTGGCTGCTGCATTTGGAGCAATGTCTTCTGCAATGGCTGTTGAAGTAACAGCCAACGCCAACCTGACCACAGACTACAAGTTCCGTGGTATTTCCCAAACCAACCGTGGTGCTGCGTTCCAGGGTGGATTCGACGCTGATTTCGGCAACGGATTTTACTTGGGTAACTGGAACTCAAACGTAAACTTTGCCGGCACAGGTCCTGTGACTAGCAGCGGCAGCAATGGATTGGAAACCGACATTTACGGTGGATACCGCGGTGAGTTTAAAGGAGTTGGTTACGATCTGGGCGGTTTGTATTATTACTATGAGCGTGCAACAACGGACACCAACGGCAAAAAGCTGAATACGTTCGAACTGTACGGCAAAGCCTCTTATATGAATGCTTACGCCAAAGTGTCATATGCAGCTTCCGAGAATTACTTTGGTCTGATTTCTTCAACCGGAACCAAGCCAGACCTGCGCGGATCTCTCTATTACGATCTGGGCTATACCTACCCCGTGACTGATAAGTTTAGCCTTACTGGCCATTACGGTCACACCACTTACGACAAGTCCATTGCCAACGGTTTTGCCGCAGGTACAAACAAAAGTTATGACGACTACAGCTTGACGGGTGCTTACACTGTCGGCAAATACACATTCAGCTTGGCTTACGTGGATACGAACAGCAAGGCTCAAGACTTGTTTGGCAAAACACTGACCAAGGGCACATTGATTGCCACAGTCGGTACAACGTTCTAAATCGGGTTTGCACAGCGCTTCCGAAGAGGGGCGCTGTTTAACCCTCTTCGATTCAAACTTTCAGGAGAGCGTAATGAAGCTAATCTCAGCAGTCATTAAGCCTTTTAAGCTGGATGAAGTCCGTGAAGCGCTGTCTGCAATTGGCGTTCAGGGCATCACAGTGACCGAGGTTAAAGGTTTTGGCCGCCAAAAGGGCCACACCGAACTTTATCGTGGTGCAGAGTACGTTGTTGACTTTCTGCCCAAGGTAAAAATTGAAGCCGCCGTAGACGACACGTTGGTCGATCAGGCCTGCGAAGCCATTGAGGCAGCAGCCAAGACCGGCAAGATCGGCGATGGCAAAATTTTTGTGTTTGACCTGCTCAGCGTGACCCGGATTCGCACCGGTGAAACTGGCAAAGACGCACTCTAACCAGAAAGATGGTGAGGAAATCATGAGAAAACTTCTATCAATTTGGCTTGCAGCTGCGGCAATCGGCCTAAGCGCTGCCGCCCCCGCCGTGTTTGCTGACGACGCAGCACCGGCTGCTACAGTGGCTGCTCCTGCTGCTGCTGCGCCTGCTGCAGCCCCTGCCGCCGCGCCTGAGGCTGCAGCACCTGCAGCAACACCCAAGCAAACCGTGGACAAAGGCGACACCACCTGGATGATGGTTGCCACCATCCTGGTGATTTTGATGACCATTCCCGGTCTGGCCCTGTTCTACGGTGGTCTGGTTCGTTCCAAAAACATGTTGTCCGTGCTGATGCAGGTGTTCTCTGTGTTCTGCATGATCATCGTGCTGTGGGGCATCTACGGTTACAGTGCTGCCTTCGGCGGTGGTGACAGCCTGTTCATGGGTAACTTCAGCAAGGTGTTCATGCATGGCATTACGCCAGCATCGCTGTCTGCAACCTTCACACCTGGTGTGATGATCCCCGAATACGTGTTCGTGATCTTCCAGTCGACCTTTGCAGCGATTACCTGCGGCTTGATCGTGGGTTCATTTGCCGAGCGCGTGAAGTTCTCTGCGGTCATGCTGTTCTGTGCCCTGTGGTTCACCTTCGCCTACGTGCCTATCGCACACATGGTGTGGGACTCTGCCGGTTACATGTTCAAGCAGGGCGCGATTGACTTTGCTGGTGGTACCGTTGTTCACATCAACGCCGCTGTTGCTGGCTTGGTGGGTGCTTACATGATCGGCAAGCGTGTTGGTTTCGGCAAGGAAGCGATGCCTCCGCACAGCCTGACCCTGACCATGGTTGGCGCATCACTGTTGTGGGTGGGTTGGTTCGGTTTCAACGCCGGTTCAAACCTGGAAGCCAACGGCACAGCCGGTCTGGCCATGATCAACACACTGTACGCCACTGCAGCCGCTACGCTGTCATGGTCTATCGCTGAAGGCCTGCACAAAGGCAAAGCCTCCATGTTGGGCGCTGCTTCAGGTGCTGTGGCTGGTCTGGTTGCGATTACTCCTGCCTGCGGTACGATCGGCCCAATGGGAGCGATTGTGCTTGGTCTGATGGCTGGTGTGATCTGCCTGTGGGGTGTGAACGGCCTGAAGCGCATGCTGGGTGCTGACGACGCGCTGGACGTGTTCGGTGTACACGGTGTGGGCGGTATTTTGGGCGCGCTGATGACTGGTGTATTGACTGCACCATCATTGGGCGGTACAGGTGCACCTGACTTTGTGATTGCACACCAATTGTTTGTGCAAGCCAAAGGCGTTCTGGTCACCCTGGTGTGGTCAGGTGTTGTGTCTGTCATCTCCTACAAGCTGGTTGATCTGGTAGTTGGTCTGCGTGTTTCTGAAGAAGAAGAGCGCGAAGGCCTGGACATCAGCTCACACGGCGAGCAGGCTTACACCAAGTAAATCCCTGCGATTTGCTGTGTAAATATTCCGGACTAACCGGAAGCAAAAAGCACCTTCGGGTGCTTTTTGCATTGGTGACGATAGGGGTTTGTCCTTCTGGTCAAAGTTCGGCGCGTTTCCTTGCGCTGTGCTGATTTCGATTACACTAGCGTTAGTGTTTTAAATCAGGAAGTTTGATGGTCCCTCATCTTGTAACCGCATTGAATGGCCCCCTGCTGGATCTTGAAAAGCGCATGCTGGACAAAACCACCGAGATTGAGCGCTGGTTTCGCCTGGCTTGGGCAGAAAGCACCCCACCGTTTTACAGTTCGGTGGATGTCAGAAATGCGGGGTTCAAGCTGGCACCTGTGGACACCAACCTGTTTCCTGGTGGCTTCAACAACCTGGCCCCCGAGATGATGCCTCTGGCCATCCAGGCGGCCATGAGCGCTGTTGAAAAAATCTGCCCTGATGCAAAAAGCATGGTGCTGATTCCAGAGCGACACACCCGCAACACGTTCTACCTGACCAACGTGGCTCGATTGGCCTCCATCCTGAAACAGACCGGGCTCAACGTCCGTTTGGGCTCTGTGTCCGATGAAATTACTGAGCCGACCCGCTTCGAATTGCCGGATGGACAATCCCTCTTGCTGGAGCCCTTGGTGCGTCGTGGCAATCGCGTGGGTGTGGAGGGCCTGGACCCTTGCGCCGTGTTGCTGAACAACGACCTGTCTGCGGGCGTGCCGCCCATTCTGCAAAATCTGGATGGGCAGGTGCTGTTACCGCCTTTGCACGCAGGCTGGGCCACTCGTCGCAAAAGCGCCCACTTTGCGGCCTACAATCGCGTGGTCGACAGTTTTGCCCAGATGCTGGAGATCGACCCTTGGTTGATCAACCCTTACTTCGCCCATCGAAATCAATTGAATTTCCATGAGCGCGTGGGTGAAGAGGATTTGGCGGCCGCCGTGGACGAGGTGTTGGGCAAAACGCGTGAGAAATACGCGCAATATGGCATCAGCGAGCAACCTTATGTGGTGGTAAAAGCCGACGCGGGCACTTATGGCATGGGCATCATGACCGTGAAGGACGCCTCCGAGGTGGTGGGTCTGAATCGCAAGCAGCGCAACAAGATGTCCGTTGTCAAGGAAGGATTGCAGGTGTCTGACGTCATCATTCAGGAAGGCGTGCACACCTTTGAGAGCATCGACGACGCCGTGGCCGAACCCGTGGTGTACATGATCGATCGCTATGTGGTGGGTGGCTTTTACCGGGTGCACACGGGTCGTGGGCGCGATGAAAACCTGAACGCCCCGGGCATGCACTTTGTACCGCTGGCCTTTGAGTCACCCTGCAACACCCCGGATTGCAGCGACAGGCCCGACGCCGCGGTCAACCGGTTTTATGCCTATGGCGTCATTGCACGATTGGCTGCACTGGCGGCTTCTCATGAACTGGAAACCGTGCCCAATGTGGAGCTGGCTGCATGAGTACACAGTCGTTTGTGTGCGTCATTGACCCACTCAAAAGCCTGAACCCGAAAAAGGACTCGTCGATCGCCATGATGGAATCGGCGCAATCCCGCGCCTGGAAAGTCGGCGTCATTGAAGACGGTGGTCTCTGGTGGTCGCTTGATCAAGGCGTGTGCGCAACCGTGATCTGGATTCACGTCGATCGCAGTCAAAAGCCCTGGTACTCCGAACTGGGTCGTGAAGAAGTCAAGCTGAAAGACCTCAGTGCGATCATCATGCGCAAGGATCCACCCTTCACTGCCGAGTTTGTGGCGTCCACCTGGTTGCTCGAGCAGGCTGAGCGCGAAGGTGCTCGCGTATTCAACAAACCCAGCGCCATTCGCGATCACAACGAAAAATTCACCATTGCGCAATTCTCCCGTTTTGTGGTGCCCACCCTGGTGTCTCGCAACCCGGGCCAGTTGCGCGAATTTGTTGAACACTACCCCGATGCAATCGTCAAGCCACTGGATGGCATGGGTGGGTCTTCCATTTTCCGCCTGAAAAAGGGCGATCAGAACATTGGCGTTATTCTTGAAACCTTGACCGATCACGGCAGTCGAACCGCCATGATCCAGCGTTACATTCCTGAAATTGTGGACGGTGACAAGCGCATTTTGCTGATCGACGGTCAACCCGTGCCTTACGCCTTGGCACGCCTTCCCAAAGAGGGCGAGCATCGGGGTAACCTGGCCGCCGGTGGTACGGGTCGTGCCCAGCCATTGAGCCCCACTGATCTTGAAATTGCCCACGCCATTGGGCCTGTGGTTCAATCCCGAGGTTTGATGCTGGTCGGCCTGGATGTCATTGGCAACAACCTGACCGAAGTGAATGTAACCAGCCCGACCTGTTTCCGTGAAATCATGGACCAGACCGGCTTTCCGGTGGCTGACACCTTTGTCAAAGCCATTGAGAAGGCAGTCGGTCGCGTGCCCGGGGTTGTTTGACATGTTGGGGCTGGTGCTGGTCATGCATGAAACACTGGCCGACGCCATGCTGGATTGCATTCGACATGTCATGGGCAGCGTTCCCGAGGGTTTGGTTGCCGTCAACGTGCCTGCGGCTGAAGACGTTGAACACACTGTGGCGCGCGTGCGTGAACAGGCGTTGAAGGTGAACTCGGGCAGTGGTGTGGTGTTTCTGACCGATCTGTTTGGGGCTACACCCTCCAATGCCGCTGTTCGCGCGGGTTCCGAGTTGACCGAAGTTTCCACTGTGCTGGTGTCCGGCGTGAATTTGCCGATGCTGGTGCGCGCGTTGGGTTTTCGCGAACTTTCCGTGTCGCAGGTGGCTGAACGCTTGGTGATGGGCGGTCGAAATGGCATAGTGAGCACTGGTGCGACGGCACCGCAACGACAAACCTTTAACCCGGCAGAAAGCGATGATTCAGCAAGAAATCAGCATCAGCAATAAATTGGGTTTGCATGCTCGGGCTTCGGTCAAGCTGACGCAAACTGCAAGCCGCTTCCAGTCTGAAATCTGGATTTCCAAGGCTGGCCGCAAGGTCAATGCCAAAAGCATTATGGGTGTAATGATGCTGGCCGCAGGCAAGGGCCACACCGTAACCCTTGAAGCTGAAGGTGCTGATGAGCAGGACGCAGTGGCCGCGCTGATCGAGCTGATCGAAAACAAATTCGGCGAAGGCGAATAGGCCCTCGCCCCAAAAAGACAAGAAGGCCTGAAAAGGCCCCTCAGACAAGGAGCATTCAAGAATGACGCTTGCCTTGCATGGCATCGCTGTGTCCCGCGGAATCGCGCTTAGCCGGGCGCTGGTCTGGGACAGTGCACTCAAGGACGTGCCTCGAAACCGCATCGACAAAAAGTCGGTCCGCTTCGAGAAAAAGCGTTTTGACAATGCAGTCAATCGAGTCACTTCTGAGCTCGGCGAGTTGCGTGCCAACCTCACCACCGAGTCGCCTGCAGAATTTGATGCGCTACTCAATTTGCACCGTCTTATTCTTGAAGACCCCATTCTCAGCGAAGAGCCCAAGGCACTGATTCAGAGCAAACTGATCAACGCCGAATGGGCGCTGCTGGAGCAAATGGAGGTGTTGCTTGAACAGTTTTCCAGCATTGAAGACGAGTATTTTCGTGAGCGCAATGCCGACGTGCGACAGGTGGTGGAGCGGGTCTTGAAGTCGCTGCGGGGTCATGCCACCTCGCTGCCATTGCCCCCAGAGGGCGATTCGGAAGACCCCTGGCTGATCGTGGCCCACGACATCTCACCGGCGGACATGGTTCAATTGAAGGGTCGCAGGGTGGGTGCTTTTGTCACGGAAGTGGGGGGCTCCACTTCCCACACGGCAATTGTGGCCCGCAGCCTCGGTATTCCGGCGGTGGTGGGTATTCCGCGTGCCTTGGAGTATGTACACAACGGTGACCTGGTGGTGGTGGATGGCAAGGTGGGCGCCATTTTCCTGGACCCCACTCAATCCGTCATTGATGAATACCAGCGCAAGCAAGCCATTCTGACTCTGTCGCGCCAGCGTCTGAAGCGCCTCAAAAATTCTGAGGCCAAAACCCAGTGCGGGCGACGCATTGAATTGATGGCGAACATTGAATTGCCCGAGGACGTGTCCAGTGTGGTGGACGTTGGGGCCGATGGCGTCGGCTTGTTCCGATCCGAGTTTCTGTTCATGAATCGCAAGGAATGGCCGTCGGAAGACGAGCAGTTTGAGGCCTATCGCAAAGTCATCAAGGCCATGAAAGGCAAGCCGGTGACCGTGCGTACGCTGGATTTGGGGGCAGACAAAACCCTTCAGTTCGACAGTGCCAACAGTCCGCCTGCGTCCAGCAATTCTGCGTTGGGTTTGAGGTCAATCCGCTTCAGCCTGTCTGAACCTGCCATCTTTCTGACTCAGATTCGCGCCCTGCTGCGCGCCTCCAAATACGGGCCTGTCAAGGTTTTGTTGCCAATGCTGACCAACCTTCAGGAAACGCAGCAGGCACTGACTTACATCGACATGGCGCGTGAACAACTGCTCGAACGACGGTTCCAACTGGGTGAGCCCGTGCCAGTGGGAGGCATGGTGGAAGTGCCGGCTGTGGCGCTCAGCATGCCCTATTTTTTGAAATACCTGGATTTCGTATCCATCGGCACCAATGACCTGATTCAATATGTGCTGGCGGTTGATCGGGTCGATCATCAGGTGGCGCATTTGTACGATCCGCTTCACCCAGCCATACTTCGACTGGTGTATGAGGTGATTCAGGCCGCCAACAAGGCGCAGGCCTCCGTCAGCGTGTGTGGCGAAATGGCGGGCGACATTCGTCTGACCCGTCTGTTGCTTGGCATGGGTTTGACACAGTATTCCATGCATCCAGCCCAGCTGCTGGACGTCAAGGAGCTGCTGCTTAAAACCGATTTCGACGCCACCCAGAAACTGGTCAAACGCATCGTTCGGGGCTTCGATCCCGACAAAATTGAACAGGTGATGCGTGAACTCCTTGAAGAGTAATTATACTGTTGGCCTGATTCCCGCTTTGAAGTCGCATTTCCATGGTGTCTGATCCGCATTCTGTCGGTTTTGTTGAACCCGTGTTGCATTCCTTTGAGGAAGCAATCACGCTGGACTGCGGTCGCGTGTTGCCACGCTACGATCTGATGGTGGAAACCTATGGCAAGCTGAATGCCGACAAAAGCAATGCGGTGCTGGTGTGTCACGCGCTGAACGCGTCTCACCACGTGGCGGGCCACTACGCCGGACAAGAGAAGAGCGCGGGCTGGTGGGACAACCTCGTTGGCCCGGGCAAGCCTCTGGACACCAATCGGTTTTTCGTCATCGGGGTGAACAACCTGGGATCCTGTTTCGGTTCCACAGGGCCCAGCTCCATCAATCCGGAAACGGGCAAACCCTTTGGCGCCAGCTTCCCGATTGTGACGGTCAACGACTGGGTGCAAACCCAAGCCCGTTTGGCCGACCGGCTCGGCATTCAAAAATTTGCGGCAGTCATTGGCGGCAGCCTTGGCGGCATGCAGGCGCTTCAATGGAGCCTGAGCTTTCCGGATCGTGTAGGCCATTGCATGGTGGTTGCTTCTACGCCCAAATTGTCCGCACAAAACATCGCTTTCAACGAAGTGGCGCGTCAGGCCATTGTCACTGACCCCGATTTTCATGGTGGCGACTACTACGCCCATGGCGTGGTTCCCAAGCGGGGTTTACGACTGGCCCGCATGATTGGCCACATCACTTACCTGTCGGGCGATGACATGGCCGAAAAGTTCGGCCGAACCCTGCAGGGTGACAATTACAAATATGATTTGGGCGGAGACTTCCAGGTGGAGTCCTACCTGCAGTACCAGGGTGACAAATTTGCCGATTACTTTGACGCCAACACCTATGTGCTGATTACCAAGGCACTCGATTACTTCGACCCTGCACGCCACCACGGCGGCAACCTGAAAGCAGCGCTTGCAATCGCCAAAGCCCGGTTTTTGCTGGTGTCGTTCACAACAGACTGGCGTTTTGCACCGGAACGAACCCGAGAAATTGTTGAAGCCTTGATGGCCAACCAGCGCGATGTCACTTACGCTGAAATTGACGCGCCGCACGGACATGATGCATTTTTGCTGACGGATGCCCGCTATCACAATGTGTTGCGCAGCTACTTTGACCGCATTGCGCAGGAGCTGTCATGAGAAACCTGCAGACCGTTCGAGTCGATCAAACGCCCTTGCCCATCACAGTGCCACGTGCCGATCTGGATCTGATTGAATCGTGGATTCCTGAAGGCGCGCGGGTACTCGACCTGGGCTGTGGCGACGGTGCTTTTCTGGCCCGTCTGCAGCAAACCCGCAAGGCCACTGGCTACGGGGTTGAAATTGACGATGTCAAAGTGCACGCCTGCGTACGCAATGGCGTGAACGTGATCCAGCAAGACCTGGAGGCGGGACTGGCGATGTTTGAGGACCATGCGTTTGATGTGGTCATTCTGTCTCAAACCCTTCAGGCCATGCACAACACCGAGCGCATTTTGCGAGAGATCGCACGTGTTGGCAAAGAAGGCATTGTCTCTTTCCCCAATTTTGGCCATTGGTATCACATCTGGTCCATCGCCTTGGGTCGCATGCCCGTGTCCAAACAAATGCCTTACGAGTGGTACAACACGCCCAACATTCACCTGTGTACGGTGAAAGACTTCGAGGCACTTGTCACTCAAACCGGTTTCCAAATCACCGGCAAGGTGCTTTTTTTAAACGGGCAGCCTGTACAGTGGCTGGGTGCTTTGCGAAGCACCTTGGCTGTCTACCGGTTCAGGCCCTGAAATGAAGACGCCGCACCACACCAGTTCGGAGTACTGGGCTCGGGTGCGACGTTTGACATTTCGTCTGTTGTCCATTTGGATTGCGCTGATTCTGGGCGTGGTTCTGGTTCCCCCCTTTTTCAAGTTCACGCTGTTTGGCGTGCCCCTGACTTACGGTCTCATTTCAAGTGTCTTGCTCCTCTCCTTCCTTTTGTTGGTGATTGTTTTTGCAAGAGGAATGGATCAGTTAGAATCAAATAACAACAATCAAAAAGCAGTACACGAGGAGACCCATGAAGATCAGTCAAAAGGAGGTGAGCAATCACCTTCGTGAAAAGACCACCACCCCAATCCGATTTGTAACCGGTTCATCCCTTTTTGACGGCCATGACGCGGCCATTAACATGATTCGCCGCTTGTTGCAGGCACAGGGTGCCGAGGTGGTTCATCTGGGGCACAACCGGTCCGTTCAGGAACTGGTTGACGCCGCCATTCAAGAAGACGCAGATGGCTTGGCGGTCAGCTCCTACCAAGGCGGTCACAACGAGTTTTTCAAGTACATGGTTGATGAATTGCGCGCCCGTGATGCCGGACACATTCAGGTGTTTGGCGGCGGTGGTGGCGTGATTCTGCCCTCCGAAATACAAGCCTTGCAGGCCTATGGCGTCAACCGCATCTACAGCCCCCAGGATGGTCAGAAAATGGGTCTGGAAGGCATGATTGGTGACATGATCGCCCGGGCCGCCCACGCACGTGACCAGCGGGAAGCTGCGATGTGCCCCACGGATGCGGATGCACTTGCCGCGCTGGATTGGCGTGGGTTGACCCGTCTGATCACTGCCATTGAGGGGGGCAAACTGCCTGATTCTGCCTTGGCCATGATTCGCCACGCAGCCAGTCAAAGCGTGGTGCCCGTGTTGGGCATTACCGGCACAGGCGGGGCAGGCAAGTCCAGTTTGACCGATGAATTGATTCGACGCTTGCGCATGGATCACGACGATGAAATGCGCATTGCTGTGGTGTGTGTGGACCCCTCCCGTCGCAAGACGGGCGGCGCGCTGCTGGGTGACCGGATTCGCATGAATGCCATCGGCCCCTGGTCCAAGGGTGCGCGCGTCCTTATGCGGTCTCTGGCCACCCGCGATTCAGCACAGGAAGTGCCTGAAAACCTGCCCGACGTGATTGCCTTGTGCAAGGCGAGCCAGTTTGACATGGTGATTGTTGAAACCCCGGGTATTGGTCAGGGTGACGCCGCCATCGTGCCGCACGTGGATTTCAGTCTCTATGTGATGACCCCCGAGTACGGTGCAGCCAGCCAGTTGGAAAAGATCGACATGCTCGATTTTGCAGACTTGGTGGCGGTGAACAAATTCGACCGCAAGGGCGCGCTGGACGCACTTCGGGATGTCCGAAAGCAGGTTCAGCGCAATCGCATTGCATTCAATGAGTCGCCAGATTCCATGCCCGTGTTTGGTACGCTGGCCAGTCGGTTCAACGACGACGGGGTCAGCGCCCTCTACGAGGCGCTGCGGGGTTTGGTTGCAGGCAAAGTGGCGCAGTCGCTTAACGCCTGGGCGCACCCTCTGGGGCTGTTTAAGGGCATTCAAACCCGCCATTCCACCACCCTGCACATGGTGGTTCCAGCCGAGCGTAGCCGTTATTTGGCTGACATTGCGCAGGCCGTTCGCCAATACAAATTGGGCGTTCAAAAGGCGGTGGCCGCCATGTACGACCTGGAATGCCTGCAACGCGCGCGTAGCCTTCTGGAGAAAGCCAATCCGGACAAAACCAAAGCAGTCGAGGCTTTGGGGGATTTGGTCGATGGCAGCTTGAGCCAATTGCCACGAAATGCCGAAGAGGCCTTGAAGGCCTACGATCAACTGGCCAGCAGTTACCAGGGCGATGTGCTGCGTTACGAGGTGCGGGGCAAAACCCTGGAGGCCCCATTGGTCAGCACCACGCTCAGCGGCAACCCGATTCGCCGCATCAGTCTGCCTCGTTTCACCAGCCGTGCTGACCTTTTGCGATTTGTCATGCTGGAAAACCTGCCCGGTTATTTTCCGTTTACTGCTGGCGTATTTCCGCTGAAACGCGACAATGAAGACCCGACCCGAATGTTTGCGGGCGAGGGTGATCCAGCGCGAACCAACCGACGCTTCAAGCTGCTGTCAGCGCAAAGCGAGGCCAAGCGACTTTCAACGGCATTTGATTCGGTCACGCTGTATGGTTTCGACCCTGACTTGCGCCCCGACATCTACGGCAAGGTGGGCACCAGTGGCGTGTCTGTGGCCACGCTGGACGACATGAAAACCCTGTACGACGGGTTTGACCTGTGCGCACCTTCCACCAGCGTGTCCATGACCATCAATGGCCCGGCACCCACCATTCTGGCCATGTTCATGAACACCGCGATCGATCAGCAGTTGGTGCGTTTTGAGGCGGAACACAAGCGCAAGCCTACTGAGGAAGAATACGCACGCATCAAGGCGGACACCCTGAAGGCCGTGCGCGGCACGGTTCAGGCAGACATCCTGAAAGAAGACCAAGGCCAAAACACCTGCATTTTCTCGACCGAGTTCAGCCTGCGGGTGATGGGGGATATTCAGCAGTATTTCATCGACCATCACGTGCGTAACTTCTACAGTGTGTCCATCAGTGGCTATCACATTGCCGAAGCGGGTGCGAATCCCATTTCACAACTGGCGTTTACACTCAGCAATGGATTCACCTTTGTGGAGGCCTATCTGGCCCGGGGCATGCACATCGACGATTTTGCGCCCAACCTGAGCTTTTTCTTCAGCAACGGCATGGACCCGGAATACACCGTGCTTGGCCGCGTGGCCAGACGCATCTGGGCGGTGGCCATGCGCGAGAAATACGGCGCCAGCGAACGCAGCCAAAAGTTGAAGTACCACATTCAGACCAGCGGCCGCAGCCTGCATGCGCAGGAAATTTCATTCAATGACATTCGCACCACCCTGCAGGCTCTGATTGCCATCTACGACCACTGCAACAGCTTGCACACCAACGCCTATGACGAGGCGGTGACCACGCCCACTGAAGAAAGCGTGCGTCGTGCCCTGGCCATTCAGTTGATCATCAACCGCGAATGGGGATTGGCCAAAAATGAAAACCCAAACCAGGGCTCGTTTGTCATCGACGAATTGACAGAGCTGGTGGAAGAGGCCGTACTCACCGAACTGGAGCGCATCAGTGAGCGCGGCGGTGTGCTGGGTGCCATGGAAACGGGTTATCAGCGCAGCAAGATTCAGGAAGAATCCATGCACTATGAGATCCTGAAGCACGATGGCACCTTGCCGGTGATCGGGGTGAACACCTTTACGTCGCCCAACGGGCAAGACAACACCACCGATTCACTGGAATTGGCGCGGGCCACCGAGGACGAAAAGCAGTCACAGCTTCAACGGCTGGCTGAATTTCAGCAGCGGCATGCGCAGCAGTCTGGCCCCATGCTGGAGCGCCTCAAACGCGCTGCCATGGAGGGCGAAAACGTGTTTGCTGTCCTGATGGACGCGGTTCGTGTATGCTCTTTGGGTCAAATTACACAGGCCCTGTTCGAGGTGGGTGGTCAATACCGCCGTTCCATGTAAGGGTGTTTTCCGGGCAGTTCATGAGAAGACGACATCACGAAAATCACCGTGTGCACCGAATCGGCTGGCTTCGGGCCGCGGTGCTGGGTGCCAACGATGGCATTGTGTCCACAGCCAGCTTGATGGTCGGGGTGGCTGCGTCGGGTACATCACTCGCCAATGTTTTGCTTTCCGGCGTGGCGGGTCTTGTGGCCGGTGCCATGTCCATGGCGGCTGGCGAATACGTGTCGGTCAGTTCACAATCGGACACCGAACAGGCGGACCTGGCCAAAGAGCGCAAGGAGCTTGAAGAGCACCCGGAGCATGAGCATCAGGAACTTACCCACATCTACATGAATCGGGGTCTGGATGAAAACCTGGCCAGCCAGGTGGCCACCCAGATGATGGCCCACGACGCCCTTGGCGCGCATTTGCGCGATGAACTCGGCATCACCGACGTGGCATCGGCGCAGCCAGTGCAGGCGGCTTTCACCTCTGCGCTCACATTTTCTGCGGGGGCTTTTCTGCCCATCCTGCTGGCCATCCTTGCACCGGGTAATTCCGCGCAATGGGTGGTCAGTGTGGGTTCGCTGGTCGGGCTGATCGTGCTGGGGGTCTTGTCAGCCAATGCGGGTGGTGCGCCGGTGGGTCGATCTACGTTTCGCGTTGCCTTTTGGGGCGCTGCCGCCATGGCGTTGACTGCCTTGATCGGCCATTTGTTCGGTGTGGCCGGAGCCTGATTTTTTTCCAGGTCGGGTTGTATGCTTTCAGATTGGTCCCAGCGTTAAAATCCGTGTTGTTTGTTAAAAAGTGTCAAAATGCAGTTGAATCAGGATTATTCCCAACGAGTCGTCATCGAAGCGGATGCAGTGCCTTGGGTGCCTTCACCCAGTGCCGGTGTGCATCGCAAAATGCTCGAGCGCAAGGGCGAGGAGTTGGCCAAGGCCACGTCCATCGTTCGTTACGATCCTGGTTGCGAATTTCCTTTGCACCAACACCCTGGCGGTGAAGAAATCGTGGTGCTGGAGGGTGTGTTTGAAGATGAGCATGCCCAATACCCTGCCGGGTCCTATCTCAAAAACCCGGTGGGTAGTGCGCATGCACCGCGCTCGGCGGGTGGGTGTCTGATCTTCGTGAAGCTGATGTACATGCAGCCTGACGATTCACTTCAGGTTGTTCGAAGCCTCAATGACGACCTGTGGCATCCTGGTCACAGCAGCGGCTCTTCTGTCATGGTGCTGTCGGCTTTCAAGGACGAATACTCGGTGTTTGTCAGGCTTGATCCCCATGCCGGCTTTACCTTCAACGCCAGGCCCAACGGCAAGGAAGTGCTGGTTCTAGGGGGCAGCTATTCAGACGACTGCGGTGAATACACCCAGTACACCTGGATCCGCAGCCCCCGCAATCAGAGCCAAATCAAGGCCGGGCCGCAAGGGTGCACCCTTTTCTTCAAAACCGGTCATTTCTAGAAAGCCCGTGTTACAGCTCGTCTGCCCAGCGTTTGAACTGGTTGAGCTGTGCCTTGAACATCAGGTCAAAGTCGGCCAGATGTTCATCCAGATACTCCCGAATTTTTGAGGTAGTGCTGGCCGGGTTGACCTGAAGGTAGGCCTCGGTCTCACCCCCAGCATTGCTGATCTGCATGTTCAGTTTCTGGGCGATTCGACGCATGGGCTGGTTCTCCAGCAGCGTGTGGATGAACAACAGCTCAACGCCTTCATTGCGGGCTCTTTTCAAAGCCCGTTGAAAAAGCAGTGTACCCAGTCCGTGCCCACGGGCTTGCGCCAGCAGCGATATGCCCAATTCAGCCGCTTTCGGGCAGTCCTCTCCCTCTTCGCAGGGCGTGCCGTCTGGTTTCTGATTCAGTACCCCCAGGTGCACAACGCCCAGCAGTTCCGATTCACGGCCAAAAATGCCGAACATGGAGTCTGTCGAGAAATCGATGCCGTCCAGATATTTCGCAATGCCAGAATCGCTGAGGGAATGACTGAATCTCAAACGTCGATCCTCAGGGCTGAGTGCAAGCAAATGTGCAAGAATGAGAGGGCGATGTGAGTCATCCAGTTCAACGATCGGGATCTTTGACAAGCCGAGCAGCGAGGCCATGGAACGGCCCAGGCCCGCAGGAATGTCAAACCATTCGTAGGATTCGTTGGACATGTTTGCACCACTCGTTTTGTAACAGGTTGAACACAGACGACATCATGAACATACAACACTTGGGCCGTGCCGACTACTTGCAGGTGTTTCAGGCCATGCGCAATTTTACCGAGAGCCGCACCGATGAAACCGAGGATGAACTCTGGGTGGTTGAGCACAATCCGGTTTTTACGCTGGGTTTGGCGGGAGATCCTGCGCATTTGCTCAACGCCGGTGACATCCCCTTGGTGCAGTCGGACCGGGGCGGCCAGATCACCTACCATGGCCCAGGCCAGATTGTGCTGTACCCCCTGATCAACCTGCATCGTCATGGCTTGCGTGTGCGTGAATATGTGCACTTGCTGGAGCAAGTGATCATCGACACACTGGACGAAGTGGGTGTGGCCGGCGCGCAACGCAAACCGGGTGCACCTGGAGTTTACATTCCGGGCGGCGGTGAGCTGGCCAAAATAGCGGCGCTGGGCATCAAGGTGCGCAAGGGCTGTACCTATCATGGCCTGTCTTTGAATGTGGACATGGATCTTTCACCGTTTTTGCAAATCAACCCATGTGGATATCGCGGACTTGAAACGGTGGACATTGCCAGCACAGGTGTTAAAATTTCATTTAATGAAATGCAAACGCACCTTGTGAAAAATCTGGTTTGCCAACTTGAAGCCGCGCGATCCGCCGCAAACCCGCAATAAGCCTTGTACCCCAAGGCAAGGAGTCTGTTCCGTGTCCAGCCAAGATACCAAGCCCGTCGTTGCCCGTGAAGTGAATGATGTGGCCGATCCCACCGTCAAACAGAAGGCCGCTGCCAAAACGGCGCGCATTCCAATCAAGATCGTGCCTGCCGAACAACTGAAAAAGCCAAGTTGGATTCGGGTCAAGGCAGGCTCGCCGTCCACACGTTTTTATGAAATCAAGGAAATTCTTCGCGAACACAAGCTGCACACGGTGTGCGAAGAGGCCTCGTGCCCCAACATCGGGGAATGTTTTGGCAAGGGCACAGCCACCTTCATGATCATGGGTGACAAGTGCACGCGCCGTTGTCCGTTTTGCGACGTGGGTCATGGTCGGCCCGATCCGCTGGATGTGAACGAGCCCCTGAACCTTGCAAAAACCATTGCTGCTTTGCGGCTGACTTACGTGGTGATTACCTCGGTGGATCGGGATGATTTGCGCGACGGCGGTGCCGGTCATTTTGTGGATTGCATTCAGAAAACCCGAGAACTTTCACCCAATACCCGCATTGAAATTCTGGTACCCGATTTTCGGGGGCGCCTGGATCGGGCCATCGGAATTTTGAATGCCGCCCCTCCGGACGTGATGAACCACAATCTGGAAACCGTGCCCCGTTTGTACAAAGAAGCACGCCCCGGGTCAGACTATCACCACTCCTTGAAGCTTCTGAAAGATTTCAAGACCTCACATCCGGATGTACCCACCAAAAGCGGAATCATGGTCGGTTTGGGTGAAACCGATGAGGAAATTCTTCAAACCATGCAAGACCTGCGTGATCACGATGTGGACATGCTGACCATCGGCCAGTATCTGGCACCGTCTGGGCATCACTTGCCCGTGCGCCGCTATGTACACCCTGACACTTTCAGGGTGTTTGAAGAAAAAGCCTATGAAATGGGCTTTACCCACGCGGCTGTCGGGGCTTTGGTTCGATCCAGCTACCACGCGGACCAGCAAGCACACGGCGCGGGTGTGGTGTAAAGCACGTCGCTGGCTTACAGCACTGCTTTCACCACACGGTCCATTTCATCCATGGCTTGCTCACGGCTGACCATGCCGTCGCGCACCATTTGACGCAACCCCCAAAAGGCGATGATCAGCATCCACACCAGGCTGCGTGCGGAGGTTTCTTCCATCTCATAGGTTTTCTGGAACAGGGGTACCCAGAGGCTTAAAATCAGTTCACGAATGCGCATGCGGAGTTTTTCCAGCGCTTCGGATCCGTAATTCATGCCCGCGATCAGCTGCCAAAGTGCGTCACCCCTGCCTTGCGGTAGGTCGAGTGACACCATGCCTGCGGCGCGCACTGCGTCGCGAATGTTGCCCTGATGACCCATGATTGCAGCTTGAGACATCATCATGGTTTCCATGAAAATGTGGCGGGCGGTTTCAACCAAGAGCCCATCCAGGTTGGGAAAATGCTGATACACCAATTGCCGACTGACTTTGGCGTGATCGGCCAGCGCACTCATGTTGAGTACGGCCCATCCTTTGCCTTCTACCAAATCGGCTGCCTGTTCAATCAACTGCTTTTTTCGGGCGTCCTTGTCCAGGTAATGGCGTTTTCCCGACTTTCTGATTGCTTCGGTCATTGTTGTCTATTTGTTGGTCCAAACCGGATTGTGACACATTCAAGCAGATTTGTAGGGCTGGGGATAGCCCCCCCAAAATAGTAAATTGACACACTGTATATTTTGGCGTTAAATCAAAATCAAATGGCGTATCCTGGTGTGGTGGCTGTGTTTGCCGGGTTTAGTAACCCCCTTGCTGACGGTGTCGTTGATCAATTCAAGGTGACAAATGGGCAAACCCTCGGTGATTTCTACAGCAGGATGGTCCGGCGGTGTTTTGAATATGCATGGTTTGGAGGTGTCATCCAGCACCGGAAAGCTGGAGGGATATCTGCGAAACAAGGGCATTGTGTATCGCCTTGTCCCCATGGACTATCGCGATTACAAGCGCTGTGCGAAGGCCACCGGAGTGGCGCAAATGCCCCAGGTGGAGTGGGGTGCAGGTCAGTGGTTGACCGAACCACCTTGATTATTGAATACCTGGAAAAGCTTTACGCGCACAACACGGTGACCTTGACAGACCCCTTCATGCAATTCATGGCGCAATTGCTTGAAGATTTCGGGGACGAATGGGTCAAACGGTCCTCAGTCTGCCACCGTTGGAGTCATCTGAACGATGCCAGACTCGTCAGTGCCCAATTGGCCGACTCGGTACTGGGTGATCTTGCGGTTCCCAATCCCCTTAAGCGCTGGGCGATTCTCCGTCGCCAGCGCAATCTCTTTCTCAAGCGCGCGGGTTGCACTTCGCGCACAGTTCAACGACTGTTGTCGCACTATATTCAGTTGCTTGACGCATTGGAACCTGTTTTGGCGTCACAGTCTTTTGTTTTTGGTCAGCGCCCCACGTTGGCAGACTATGGCCTGTTCGGCCCGATGTTCAGACATTTCTTCAGTGACCCCACGCCAGCCCGAATTCTCAAAAACCGGGCGCCTGCGGTACAGGAATGGATCGCCAGACTGTGGAATTGCCGGTTGGATGAACTGAACGACAAGCCGATGCCTGTCACGATGCCTGCCGCATCCAGCGTTTGCGGCAACGCTTCCATGCGCTTTCACCAGAATGTCGAAGTCAGGTGGCGGAATGGTTGCCCTCGGTATTTTCCGTGTTGTTCAATCCGGTTCCGCGGCTCATTGCGCCGCCGATTGCTGAACTGCCGCTGGGGTCGTCCAACCCCGTTTCCATCTCCGCCTAGCAAGTACCCGCCGATTTGATTGTGTGTCTTCAGGATTATTAGCTTGTGTTAGTAAATGCAAACAATTACCATTTGCGTTACTACTAACTCAATTCAATCATCATGAAAAACAGCATTCTTCTGGCCTCCCTGCTCTGCGTGTCAACTTGGGCTTCAGCAGCCAGCAATGAGTTCACCTTGACCATCAAGGATCATCTTTTCACGCCTTCGGAGCTCAAGGTGCCTGCCGGTCAGAAAATCAAACTGACTGTGGACAATCAGGACCCCACTCCCGAGGAGTTCGAAAGCCATTCCCTGAAGCGCGAGAAAGTGATCGCGGGGCGCTCGAAGGCGATCATCCATGTGGGTCCCTTGAAACCCGGTCGTTACGAATTTTTTGGCGAATTCAATGAAGCCACGGCCAAGGGCGTGTTGATCGCGGAGTAAATCATGTTGGCAGCTGCAATCATACTTTTTCGTGAAACCCTGGAAGCGGCCTTGATTCTTGGTATTGTGGCCGCCGCAACGCGCGGGGTATTCGGCCGCGGCCGTGCGCTGTGGATGGGCGTGGGTCTCGGTCTGGTCGGCTCGGTGCTGCTTGCCGCTGTCATGGGGCAACTTGCCAACATGGCAGACGGTTTGGGTCAGGAGCTGTTCAATGCCATGGTGTTGGGCATTGCAGTGTGCATGCTGGCCTGGCACCACATCTGGATGCGCTCACACGGGGCCGAACTGGCGGGACAGGCCAAGAAGGTCGGTGCGGGTGTTCGTGATGGCGCGGTCGGTTTGTCCGCCATCGTGGTGCTTATTGCCTTGACCGTGTTGCGCGAAGGGGCTGAGAGTGTGATGTTCCTTCAGGGCATTTCAAGTGCCAGTGATCAGGGCCCGGTTCAGATGCTGATGGGCGCGTTCGCCGGCATTTTGACCGGTGGCATACTGGGTTGCCTGCTGTACGCGGGTTTGGTGAAAATCCCGCTCAAATGGTTTTTCTCGGTGACCGGTGTTTTACTGGTTTTGCTGGCGGCCGGCTTGTCCAGTCAGATGGCGCGGTTTTTGGTGCAGGCTGACTTGTTGCCGACACTGGTCACGCCTTTGTGGGACACCTCCTGGTTGCTTTCGCTGGATTCCCTGCCGGGCGCGATGTTGCATGTGCTGGTTGGTTATGACCCAGAGCCGTCAGGCATTCAGGTGGTGTTTTATCTGGCCACCGCCTTGGCGATTGTCGTAGCGGCCCGCTGGGTTCAGGGCACTTCACGCACAGCAAACCAGGCGGCTGTGTAACGGTTTTCGCAGTCTGCACGGTTCACACACTCTGGTTGACCAATCAGGTTTTCCGGAGTGGCGTTCAGCCTTTGAACCAGACCAAACCCGTACAGGTCGGTCATTTGCAGCGCGTCGTATTTGCGCGGCTCAGTGGAAACAAGAACGAGAAACTCGTCTTTGCCGGCAGGGCCCGTGGTGTCAAGGGGGTCATTGGCCGGTGGTAAGGACAGCGATTGACCTGCGGCCAGAAACAACCGGGGGGTGCGCTTGTTCGGGATGAGCTGCACCAGATTGCCATCGGTGGTGAACACATACACGGTGACATAGCCACTGAGTAGTGATTGCACCGTGAAATTCAGATGGCTTTTCCCGATGGTCAGCGTGGGGCTTGTGGCGCGTGCCGTCAGTTCCTCGCCGTGGGTTAGTCCGTTAATGATTCGTCGAAAGGCGTCGAATTCGGGCAACTGTTCTTGGGGGCGAACAGCTGTCGCCGAGGGAGGCAAGGTTTGGCTTGCTGGACGGGGCGCTGCCTGGGGTTTCCTGCCGGCGGCTGGGGATGGCTTTTTGCCATGAAGCGGTTGCCTCTGCAATATCCAGTGCGGCACCAGTCGGGTTGCAGCAAAACTGAGCAGGCACAGGATCACGAAACTTGCGACCAGCAACACTGTTTTGCGGCGCGGTCTTGATGTCATTTCGTTGAATTTTGCAGATGTGGGCGCTTCATTGGCCGTAATGTCCAACACAAACTGTTCCATGCTCACGGTGCGGTCTTCAGGTTTGACCGCCAGCGCTCGGTCGATGGCTTGTAACAAGTGGTTTGAATAGGGTAGGGTCTGCTCCGTCAGGCGGAGGTAGTTGTCCTTAACCATTCTACCCATGGCCGAGGGCGGCACTTTGCCCGTCAGCATCCAGTGCGCAACGCTGGCCAGCGCGTACACATCGGTCCATGGGCCTTGTTTCAAACCCGGTATTTCAGCGTATTGTTCCACCGGTGCGTAGCTGGCTTTCAGGATCACTGTCAGTGCTTCGTTCATTTCCCCGATGGTGCGGCGCGCGGCGCCAAAGTCAAGCAATACGGGTTGTTGGTCCGGTGTCTGAATGATGACGTTTTCTGGCGAAATGTCACGGTGAATACATTGCTTCTCGTGCATGACGCCCAGTGCTTGAGCGATGGGTATGAGTATGTCGAGAATTTCGCGCTCGGACAGGGTGCCCGCGCGTTGTTCAAGCATGGCCTTCAGTGTTTGCCCTTTGTACAAGGGCATTACCATGTAAGCAGTGCCGTGCTCTGCCCAGAACCGGTATACCTTGACCAGCGCCGGATGATCGAACTGTGCAAGCAGTTTGGCTTCATTCATGAAGCTGCCCAGGCCGGTTTCGAAGGTGTCTCGGTCTTTGTCTGAACGAGGTTGAATGCTGCCGCCCGGGTGTCGAAGTGCAAGTGTGGCCGGAAGATATTCTTTCAGCGCGACCTCGCGTTCCAGGCTGATGTCCCAAGCCCGATAGACGATGCCGAAACCACCCACCCCCAAGACTCCTCGAATTTCAAAGTCGTGCAGTACAAAGCCGATGGGCAGTGTCTGGGCGGTGTCGCATGTGGGCGCAGCCCTGTGAGGTGCCCGAAGAATGACTGTTTTGCTGTCGTCCATCGCTATTCCGTGTAGCCATAGAGTCGACAAAACTGCGCGGCATCTGGCAGTCCCTCACAGTCGAGCTGATGTGGCTCAATGCCGTCAAGCTGCAAGCTGAACCACAGTGGCTTTGGTAGTGCACTGGTCTGAAGGTCAAGTTGCAGTGTTTGTTGGTGCAAAGCAGGAAGTTCTGACAGCGCGCGGTTCAGCACCTCCGGGGGCCAATCTTCATCCAGGGTTTGGCTGCAAATGCGGTGCATGTGCTTTAGCCAGTCTTCAAAGTGGAGACTTTCGCGGCATGTGTCTGGCTGACTGTGCAGTGTTTGCAGCACAATCAAGGGGTATGCGCGACCCGCTTTGTCCACCGAAGGCATTAATACGCCCACAGCATGGGCGCTGCCCAGCGATTTGCACACGCCCGGGGGCCAGTAGAAGGCGCTCATGGGGGCAGCAAAGTAGAGCGTCAGCCATTGCTGATTAAAAAGAAGCTCGCACCTCTGCATGCAAGTCGAAATCCACTGATCCAGTTCTGCTTCCACTGCCGCAGGCATGTCTGAAGCGCAAAAGTCACCGACCGCTGGTATTTTTCCGAACCACATGTACATGTCAGAGGCTCTCCGGGCAGCGGAAGGCGTGCAAGGCGCGCATGCGAAGGGGATTGAAGGCTGAATTGGCCATGACCTCCAGCTCAAACGACTTGGCGCCCAGGTGAATGGTGGCCAAAAAGCGTTCAGGTCTGTCGGTGGTTTTGATTTGAGCGGCGTCAAACAGACGAAACAGTGCCCAAGGGCCTTTGAATACCAGGGATTGGGCGTCGTCAGAACTTCGCAATGAGATTTTGCCCGATGCGGGCCTGGCTTTCCATTGAAGACTGTGCGTGGGGTCGAACTGCATGGAGAACATGGTCAGTTTGCCATCTTGGTCCAAATACAGAACATCTTGGGGATTGCTGGATTTCACCAAGGTCAGCCGGACTGAAAAGCCAGGCTCATTGGGATTTTCCGCGAACATCACCTGTCGAATTTGGTCCGCACGTTGAAATTGGGCCAAAGCGTCGGTTTCTGGCGGACGGCTGCCGTCGCTGAGGGGTTTGAAACGCCAAGGGTCGGTGCCTGTGTCAACCAAATTGATCAGGTGACTGTCAAAAAACTGTTTGAGCAAGCCGGTCGGGCCGAACAGCCGTATGAAATCCTCTGGCAGTGTGTCGGTTGCAGAACTGGCCGCAAAAGGATATCGGTTGTGAACGGTGGTGCGGCAAGTGGCAGCCAGGGGGTGAATGACGCGTCAATCAGCGATCAGAACGATTTGCTGATTCGTGGTGCAACTGTGGCTAAAAACCTCACCATTCAGGCGAAGAATATTAGCCAGACTGATGCGGTCGCGGTTGGTCAATCGACCCGAATTCAGGCCCAGTCGATCAATCTCTCCAATCTGGACAATCAATGGGGCAGTAACGAGGTCTTAAACTCGCAGGGTGACGCCAGTCTGGCTGGTCAGAATGTGGTGTTGGGGGCCAGCAAGGTGGGCGGGAATCTTCAGATTTCATCCAACCAAGTGGCTCAAACCGGTGTTTTGTCAGTCAACGGCAATACGCTGGTTCAGGCCTCAGCCGGAGACATCAATCTGCAGTCAGCCAACGAATTGAAGGGCGCCTTGGCGCTTTCGGGTGACCAGGTTATGTTGCGCAACACACTGACCAGTCATCTGGCCTCTCTGAGCTCCAAAGGCGGCAAACTGGAGAGCGATGGTGTTCTGTATCTAGAGGGCAATGTGTTTCAAGGCGGCGGTGACTTCACTTTCCTAACCCACGTCACTCCGGCGGCGCTGTCCAGTGCCCAGATCAAAGCCATACAAATTCCAGAACTGGATGCCTACTCTGGCAAGTCCGCCGTGGATCCATTCGCTGGTGTTTCCGACCTGTCCCTCGCGTCAGCTGGAATTCAACAGACGGGTGGCGTCATACAAAGCAACGCGGGTGCTCACACGCATTTCCAGAGCACAGAAAATGCGTCCATCATTTTGAATCGATCCAACCAAATCAATGGTTTGTTCACTGCCTTGGCCGGCTCTCAATACGGCACCCAGTACGTGTATTCGTATGTTAAAGGGGCCAGCCTGGTCAGCGTGAACAATCTGGCTCCATTGTCCACCGATCGCAATGGCATTGAGGCTGATCTGATTGCGATTCGATCCAATGGTTTGTCCACGCTGGATGACTCTGTGTTGCGTGCACGTTTGCCTTACAACGACCTGTTGGTGGGGGCTTCTCAGTCCTATCCAGGTTTACTTTTGTCCATTCCTGTAGACAGTGCAAATCGGGTCAACAACAACGGCTTGTTCGAGTTTGGCGCGCAGCAGTCGGGCAACAGCACCAAGGGGGCGATCAATGTGGAGGTGGGCAACCCGGCTCTTCCAGGGCTTGGCGGCTTCACCACCGTACTGCCGTTCCAAGGGGCTGTGGTTGCACCCGACCAGTTGGTGTTTTTAAGGGGGCCGAAAGTCAATCGTCTGTATTCGTTCTATTACGACGGGGCTGGCAATGTCACGCGCATTCCTGTTAGCTACAACGGTTACATTGTTCTCAGCCCACAAGAATCGGCAGCACTGACTTCGTCACAGGGCTCCGTCAATTTGGCACGTCAAGAACAACAGCAGTCGGTCGTCAGAACCGAAAATGTGTCAGGTCAGGTGATCAACGGCGTCATCATGGAAGTGGGCACCGGGCGACCCGCCACAGAGGGCACTGGTGGAATTGCCAAGCCTGCAACCTGTGGTTCAAACAATGCAGACGGTGGCTGTTAAACCGTTCTTTTTCCAAAAAACGGGATGGTCTCTGGTTCGTTACGTATTTCCTTCGGTTATGCTGATTTAGGTACATAAAATCACAACCGAAGGAGACACTGAAATGACCACCACTGCATTGGCTGTATTGGCGTTTGCCGCCTGGCACCTGTTTTTGACCGGCCTGATCTGGGCCTCAAGAGCCTTCTTGATTGTTACAACCGGAAAAGCAGCCAACAGTTTTAAACCCGATGGCACAGACGTGTCGCCATTTTCAGCGCGTCTGTGTCGGGCACATGCCAACACCTATGAAAACGCGCCTTACATTCTGGGTTTGATGTTGCTGGCTTTGGTGACCGGCCACGGTGCAATCACCGATGGCTTGGCTCTGGCTGTCGTAGGCGCTCGGGTGCTTCAATCCTTGATTCACCTGGCTTCAACCAGCGTAATGGCGGTTCAGGCCCGCTTTCTGTTTTTTGTCATTCAGTGGGGCATCGCCGTGTACTGGGCCTGGAAAATGTTCAGCATGAGCACCGTGGCCTGATCCATTAATTGCCGCTTTTTCCCAGTTTTTGGGCCCGGGCAGCTTTGTCTTTGTCCGAGGCCCAAATCACCTCTGGAAATGCCAGGGTTCTCAAGAGACCGATCAGCATCCACATGTAGGTCACCGAGAACAACACGGCACACACCATCGACACATATTCAAACGAGTGGGCTACGTATTTGATTCCCCACCAGCTCATGACGTCAGTCAAACAGGCAGCCAAACCGATCGGAAAGATCCACTGGTACAGTTTGATGTGATTGAACTGCATTGAAAACGGGATACCGACGATGAAAAACGCGGTTGTGAATCCGAACAGGTGGGCGTGCGTCATGACGATCAGTTTGCCCAAGGACATGCTGGCTACAAAGTCGGCTGAACTGCCAAAAAACTGCAATTGATACCAAAGTTCGGACGCACCAAATGCAAAGGCAATACCGAACAGCACCACCGCCAAGGCCATGCCCCGTTTGGCTGCAGGCGGAAAATTGCGCAGGTTGATGTCCACTGAGTGTTTGTCAAACGGAATAAGACGCCAGGTCAGCAGCAGAATGCCCACCATGAAGGTCAGCAGCGCAGCTGGGCCCCCTACGGTCAGCCACTTTGACTTCTCGGGTGGAAGAACAACAATGTCCTTGCTTTCAACGGGTTTGTCGCTGAAGAAATTGAAATCGTCCGCCTTGCCGGAAGACGGCGCTTCACTGGCTTGGGCTTGGCTGGCCAATGGCTGTTCAGCGTGGGCAAGCTCTAAGCCGTGCTGCTGGGTTAGTCCAAGTCCAACCCCCACGCCGAGGCCGAGTACCAGCGCAATGATGCAGCGTTCCAGCAATTTGCTGATCAAAATTCCAAATCGGGTCATGTCAAATCCTCAGGCATTTTTCAGGCGAACATAAATCAGCGTACCTGCCTTTTTGACGGCTTCGGTAATGGCGGCATTCAAATCGTTGCCTTTTGGCGCAGGCAACTTGTCCAGTTGAATCCCTTTGAAGGTGTCATAAATGCTGGCCTTTTCAGCGGCCTTAACCTGTCGAGTGTTGATGGGCTCAACCTTGGTGACCGTCAGTGTTCGGTCTGTGGTTAACATCAAAAAGAAAGGCTTGCCCTGAAAGTCAGCCTCGAAAATCATGGCAGTGCCCGCCGGGCGCTTGTCTTTCAGCGGAATGTATATCGTGTTGTTGTCATGCTGGCCCAGTTGCGCACCCATGGCTTTTGCGCGCTCCACATCCGCATTGGTCAGCAGTGCGTCGCGTGGCAAATATTCGTGAACCCCCGGGAATTGGTCCTGCACCTGTTTGGGTATCAGGCTGGAGACATCCAGCCATTGGCCTTTGTTGTTGGGGGTCGACTCTTTGTTGCCAGGGTTCGATTTTGCCATCGCTTCAACCCCGTTTGGAAACCCATCGCCATCGGCGTCTTTCCCCTCAATGGCCTTCAATGCAGCCGCTGACTTGCCAGCCGATTTGAATTGGTTGCCATAGGCATTCAGCGGCGAGCCGCCACCGTCACGATGGCAGGCGATGCAGGCTGGAGTGTAGCCGTATTGCTGTTTGTACCAGTTGGCAAACAGGGGTTGAGCCTGAACCTGTGTCCACAGCAAACCAGTCGCCAAAACGAGGCTGGCTTTGCCCAGTGACTTGCGAATCATGTCTGTCTCCTTGTGTTTGATCAGAACCCGAACATGTTGGGGACGGTGTCTCTCATTTTTTTCAGCAATTCCGGGTTCTTCTTCAATTCTTCAGACAATGCTGCATATTGCGCTGAATCCCGGGGTGGCATCAGCATGGAGGCTTTGTCGGTGCCTTCATAGCGAGCCCAGTCCAGCGCGTCGCGAATCTTGCTCTTGTCTTGCACGTCTTTCAGCACCAGCGCCTCAGTGTCAGCGCCCATGAAATTCAGCCGCTTGGATGGGTTTCCCCTGTGGCACGAAAAGCAGTAGGTCTGAAAGGGGTGAAGCGGTGAATTCGCGCTCAGCTTCAAGGGCGGTGCCCCGCTGGCAATGGGTGGCGACATGTCTTTGGTTTCGGTGTAGGCGTACTGCAGGTTTTTGGGGCCGGCAGGCAATCCACCCTCGGCCAGCAGGGCCTGAATCAGCTTCACCCTTTCAAACTGATGCACGCCAAACAGGGTGTCAGGCAGGCGGTCCACTGCTTTTTCCAGCGTGGCAAGGTCTCCATGGGCCGCCTGCATCAGGGTGTCAATGTCACTCTCTGTCATCAAACTGGCCACGCCGTAGACACCGTCAATTTGCTGGGCCGAAATTTCGCGCTTTGGACTGCGCTTAGTCAAGGGGTCCATGTTGACTGGCAACTTGGGCAGCTTGTCGAAGGCGTCCAGGTCCTCGTTGTTTTTTGCACCATCGCCCAGTTTGATGGACGGCATCGACACCTTCCGTATCCAGCCTTTGATGCCGGCCTGCTCCGCCACCGGATTGCGGTTCACAAGATCACTTTCAGGCACAGAGATGACGGTGTTCCCAAGGGCGGCCATCTGTGCCTTTCGCAACCGTTCAACCAGTGGGCCTTCTTCTTTGAAGTCGCCCGGTGCCGCCTTGTAGCGCAAAGACAGCTTGAACATGTCGCGCCGGCATTGCACAGACATTGAATCATTGCCACATCCATCCAGCCACAGCTTTTGGGTGGCCGCAAAGAAGTTGCCCACATCGGTCAATTCATCAAACCGTTCGGGGTTGCCCAAAGGCACTGCAGTGGGCAAACCCAGATAATGATTTGGGTCAAGCCCGGCGGCCTTGCGCGCCTGTGCAATGGCTTGCTGGGTTTCTGGCTGCGCATTGGTTTCATTCCAGGGGCGCTGCGGGAAAATGGGCGCACCACCCTGGTGGCAGGTCATGCATACCTGTCTGGGGGCATACACCAGTTTGCGGGCACCGGTTTCCCGATAGTCTTGCACCAATTGGAATTCATAGCGACCAGCCGCCTCGTTGTAACTGATCACCTCGATTTCATGGGCGTTCTCAACGAATCCGATGAAAAGCTGGCCGCGTGTATTCACTCCAAGGCTGGCCGCGCTGTTGGGCACCTGAAAATCAGCAGCCAGGAGCACGCGGGGGTGTGCGTCATCGGCAAGTCCTTTCAGCAGGGAACGCCCGTGGGGCAACATCACGGCAATCGGAGCTGAGCCGTCCGGGCTCATTTTTTGAAGCGCTTCAACCAGTTTTGGAAACGGGTAGGGCACCCCGTTGTTTTCTGCGGCAATGTGATCGAACAAAGAACGCGTGCCCTCGGGGGGCAGGTTTTCATTGGACAGCACCTTGCGGCTAACCGCCAGTTTCTCGTTGATCAATGCGCCGGCGTTGGCCTTGGCCAGGGCGGCAATGTTGGTCTGTGAAATCGGTTCATCCGGCGACACCCATCGAACCAGAGACCACACTGCCACTCCAGCCAACACAGCGCCACCCAGCCAAACCGATTTCCTCATTTCACGCTCCAGCAATCACATCAGTTTCAGGAATTCCCGCAAGGCCATCTTGTCAGCCGGCGACAATGACACGCCGAACTGGTGCCCCTTGTTTTCAATGCGGTCGTCGCATTTCTGGGTCAAAGGCTGATGTGGGTTGCTTGATGTGAAATCTGCAATCGGCCTGCCCTTGGCCACTGGCAGTTTGATCAGGCCACCCTGGTCTTCCTGAAGGGCCAGTTTGATGTCCGTGTCGGTGGTCGAGATCTTCTGTGGACGGTGTGGGTTCACCTTTGGATCGTCGCTCATCAACAACTCGTTGAATGACTCCTCAAAGGCCTTGATTCGGCCTTTTACGGTGGTGTCGGGCGTGCCATCCGGCAGCCTTGGCATTTCCCCGATCGCATTGTTGTGCAGGAACGGCGCTGTTGCCCACACTGACAACAAGCTGATGTTGCGCATGTAACCCGGGCCGCCTGTGATCTCGCGTTCCCCAATTTTCATGCCGCCAACCACGGGCACCATGCGGTTCAGCACCACGTCCACCTTGCCGGGCGACTTGCGGTTCTTGTAGTCTTCCGATGAAAACTCTTCAAAGATGTGGCCTTTGTTGTGGTTGTCATGCAAGGCCCGGCACATGTTCGTGCCGATGATGTTGAACGGCGTGGGTTCGTCATTGCCCAGCCAGTCCTGGCCGAACACCTCTTTTTCAACAAATTGCTTGGGTCGCAAATTGCCCTGTTGGTCTTTTTGCATGTACTTCGCGATGAACTCAGGCGAATTGCGCTCTGCATCCGTGAATTCGTACTTCCAGAATTGCTCGCTGCCGAACACATGGCCTTCGTAGAAGCGGGCCAATGCGTCTTTGTCTCGCCGAATGTTTTCAGGGGCGACCTTGGATGAATGACAGCTTGCGCATTCACGGGCGAACACCTTGCGCCCCTGCGGCACCTTGGTCAGGTCGATGTACTTCATGCCGGGGGTGCCGTCTTTGTCCACTGCATTCAGCAGATAAGTGGGGCCACCTGTGACCAGGAACGAAGCCAGGTCTTCCATTTTTGCGTCGGCGTAATTCCAGGGTTCGCACTGGGCTGCGCATTGTTTGATGCGGAAGGGCGTTTGATGAGATTTTTCACCAAACAGAACGCCGGGTTTTGGAAAGTGTGGCGCCCAGCATTCCTCGGTGCACATGCCAATGTTGACATACACACGGATCAGGGCCAGTCGGTCACCCACAGAGTCCTCACCGCCTTTCAACACGTGCTGGGTCAGGCCCTTTTTGAGCTGCCCCGTGACTGGGTCTTTCATCAATTCTTCAAAAACCCTGCGGTTCTGGAAGTCCATGATGTTGTTCTGGGTGCCCGGGTTGTTCTGGAAGTCATTGGCCACCAGTGAGGTGTCAATGGTGCCCGGTCTGCCTGCACGCAGCACTTGCCGAACCACGGCGTGTGGGTCGGTTCCCTGGAAGAACATCAGGGGCTGCACGATGTGCTGGTTGCCAATCGTGGCTGACAGGTTGTCCCAAGTGGGTTTGTTGGGGTTCAGTGGCGGATTGTCAGGGTTAAATCCGACGTGGCATTGCACACAAGGGTGACCAATCACGTAGCGCATGTTTTTCTGCAACTCGTCCTTGCGGTAGGGCGATGCCTTGGGGTCGAACACCACTTTGCCACTGGCGTCTTTGGTGGGGTCTGCGTAGTACTTTCGATAACCCAATACACCCGAGCTGTGAGGGTCTGGGCACTTGTCCCAATAATTGGTGCTGGCATCGCCCTGCACACAATCTGGGTCGTTAATCAGGCCGTACTTGCTGAAGCGCTGGTTGCGCTCGCGCGTGTCAAGCCAGGGGTAGAAAATCTTGTCCTGTCCACCTGCCACCCTTGCAAAATGCAGATAAGGCTCGTCCTGGTTGCCAAACGTTCCCTTGAACCAGACATCTCGTCCGCGACGAACCTGCTCTCGCAAGGCTTTGGCTTTCGCGGGGTCTTTGGCTTCCACGTCTTTGAACAATGAGTTCACGTAGCGGCAGCCCTCTGCGTCATAACCGGTGGGCTGTGGTTGATCGCAGGGTGGGGGTGGAAGCTGGGGAATGGGCACATACTTCCAGGTAATCGGACCCTGAAATTCGTGGGTTTGAGGGCTCGTTCCCTTGTCCCACACCTTTTTGGCCGCCAGGGTGTTGTAAAAGTTTTTTTGGTACCAGTCCAGATTGGCGTTCAGTTGTGGCGTGCCTTGGTAGATGCCCAGAGGCAGGATGTTCCGCTTTGCCAGATCTTCCAGTGATACGGAACGCAGCGTTTTCCGGTAGGGCGCATTGCTGACCGGGTATTTGCCCGCGTCTGGCCAGTGCTCACCTGAGGTGTCAATGACGTCGGTTTTCTTGGGAATCTTGACTTCTTCTGCCTGAACCGCAAACAACGTGGTCGCACCCAGCAGTGCGATAGTAAAAGACAACATGGGACGCATGGTCACTGTCTCCCGGGCGGGTAAATGTTTATAAGAATAAGGGCGGACTACGGACGCCTTGATTTGTATACTCAGTGTAAGTGGATAGCGGATGCACTGACAAGATCGTTAAAAGTCGTACAAAACGCCCCGAATTGGATCTAAATCGACGAAATTCACACCAGAAGGGAAGGCTGATCCAGCCGGCTTCAATTACTAAATATCTTTTAAAACAATGACTTAAGTAATTATTAATGCTCGCCATGCAACTTTGTAAAGTGCTTTAAATTCCTCAAAAATCATCCAAGTACTTGAGTTAACAAATGTTTTGACTAGACGATTCATTCGAATGACTTGTGAAGATTACAAAAAATAGTGTATTTTTCATTTTCCGTAATTATTCTGACAATGTGGCATTCCAGATCTCTCAATCAGGACAGGCGCCACTTTCAAAAATGTCAGGGTCATGGACTACAATCAAGGTTTGACTTCTCAAGAGGCGAGCCTTTATGACATCCCCCTACGACAGCCCTTCCGAAGAAAGTAACCGCACGCTGGTGCTTGTTGCCTACCTGCTGGGTATTGTTGGCATGTTCACTGGCTTTCTCACCATTCTGATTGCATTGGTCATCTGTTATGTGAAACGTGGCGACTCAGTCGGGTCGATTTATTACAGCCACTACGACTGGCTGATATCGACATTCTGGATTGGCACATTCTGGTTTGTGATCTGCGTAGCCACCTTCTTTCTGGGTCTGGGCTTCTTGCTGTATGGCATTTTGTGCATTTGGCTGGTGTACCGTTTCGTCAAAGGGTTGTTGCGTTTTTCCGAAAAACGAGCCGTGGTTTGAGGCCGCATCCATGCCTTGGTTGTTGAGGTTTTTGCCTGTGGTGGGTGTTCTGTGGCTGGCCGCGTGTTCCAGCATTCCCCTGCCGGGTTCAAACGGTCGAACCCCTTTGACTCAAAATGAAAAGGAAACGCGGGCTGCACTTGTTCGCGAGTTGGATGAATGGCGAGGTACGCCTTATCGTCTGGGTGGTGAATCCAGACAGGGCATTGATTGTTCCGCTTTTGTGCAGCGTACTTTCAAAGACCAATTCAATGTTGTTTTGCCTCGCACCACTTCACAGCAAATGCATGTTGGCACTGAGGTCAACAGGGGAGAACCCCTGCTGGTGGGCGATCTGCTGTTTTTCAGAATTGGTTACGTGGGCAAACACGTGGGCATTTATCTCGGCGAGGGTGAATTCATGCACGCCTCAACGCAGGAGGGCGTCACTGTAAGCGTACTGAATGATCTGTATTGGAAGAAGACTTTTTGGCGGATAAGACGGGTGATTGACCTTGCCCCGTCTGGCATTGCCCGGGCACAACCTTGACGTTGTCAAAAGTACCTGGCGGCAAATCGAGATGTTTGCCCTCCGAATTCGGATTTTCGATTTCAGACCTGGCGTTTTTCAAGTCAAGTTCATAGCATGTGGGTGTGTGCCCATCGTCTAGCTTGCAGAGCTTCCAGGCCGACGGTGTAAACCCCGACACCGCCAGGTTCAGCTCAGGTACACGCAGTTCAGGCTCTGGTTTCCAGACATACCAATTGCCCACCAGTTTGGCGTTGTCGGCGGGGTCTATACCCGCACCGCTGCCTTGCACCTTCACTTGTTCCTCGACCAACTGCCCATTGTCGACTCGCCAGGTTTCGGACCATCCAAATTTTTCAACCGAATGGGTCCATCCCAGCGAAAAGACGGTGGCGGAAAGCGCAATCAGCGCCTTGCCGCCGTAATAGACGCACACACTCATGCTGCAGAGTGGCCCAAATTGGCGCCAGACTTCATGGCCTTGTTGTGACGCCATACAACCACGGCAAACACGATGGCCAATACAAAGCCGATCTGGTCACTGATCGGATAGGCCGCGATCAGTGCCGCTGCCGCTGCAAAGCCAAGCAGCCTGTGAGGCACTGTCAAACGTGTACCCAAAAAGCCGATCACGGTTGCACCCCAAAGCGCCATCGCCAACAAAGCCTTGATGACAACGTAGATGACTGCAGGCAAGTAGCCGATTTGCTGCGCAAGCGCACCACCATCTTGTAGCATCAATGCCGGCGTGTAGACCGCCATGTAGGGCACCACAAAGCCGGCCGCTGCAATTTTGATGGCTTCCATGGAAATTTTCAGACCACTTTCTTTGGCAATCGGGGCTGCGGCGAAGCACGCCAGTGCCACAGGGGGTGTAAGGTCAGCCAGAATGCCAAAATAAAACACAAACATGTGGCTGACGATCAACGGCACACCCAGGCGTTCAAGCGCGGGTCCTGCGATGGTGGATGTGATGATGTAGTTGGGAATGGTTGGAATGCCCATGCCCAAGAAAATACAGGTCAGCATGGTCAGCACAAGCGACAAAAACAGGCTGTGTGCACCCACCCCCACCACAAACTCGCCGAAAGTGTTGGCCACGCCGGTGAGCGTCATTGTGCCAATGATGACACCAACCATTGCGCAGGCCACACCAACCGGTAGTGCAGACTTGGCTCCTTCCGCAAGGGAATCGCGGCAGGCGACAATGGTTTCCCGGCCCCCTTTTCTAAAGAAATTGATTGCAACCAGCGCCGCAATTGCACCGGCAAATACCCAGATTCTTTGGTGCTGGGGAACGTAGTAAACCAGGCTGGCGCAAATGAGACCCAGTCCGATCCAGAACATGAATCGAATGACGGTGCTTGGTAATCCAATCGCAATCGAGGAGCCCAAAATCAGCACCACAGTGAAAACCAGGCCGACAGTGCCAGCGAAGAGAGGCGTGTACCCAGCAACCAGCAACCAGACGAGTGCCGCCAACGGGATGATGAGGTACCACTGTTTGACGATTGCATTTTTGGCTGAAGGCAGTTTCTCTTTGGGCATACCCACCAGCCCCTGTTTGCCCGCTTCCAGATGCACCATCCAGAATGCGGAAATGAAATAAAGAACCGCTGGAATAATGGCCGCTTTGACAATCACGTGGTATTCAACGCCCAGTGTTTCCGCCATGATGAAAGCCACAGCGCCCATCACGGGTGGCATGATTTGCCCACCCATGGAGGCCGTGGCTTCAACGCCGCCCGCAAAAGCCGAGCGATAGCCAAAGCGTTTCATCATGGGGATCGTGAACTGGCCGACCGCAACCACGTTGGCCACACCCGAGCCCGAGATCGTGCCCATAAATCCGGATGCAACCACCGCAACTTTTGCAGCACCGCCCTGTGCGTGGCCAACCAGGCCGAGAGACACGTCCGTAAAGAGCTTGATCATGCCGGCTTTTTCAAGAAATGCGCCGAATAAAATAAACAGGAAAATGTAGGAGGACGATACATAGACGGGGATGCCGTAAATGCCCTCTGTGCCATAGGCCATTTGCTCAATAATTTGAGATGAGGCATATCCGCGCGTGTCCAGCGGCGCTGGCAAATATTGACCAAAAAAACAGTAGGCGAGAAACACGCCGCAGATGATTGGCAAAGCTGGCCCCATGATGAACCAGGTTGCCAGAAAGACCGTGGCAATACACAGGGCACCCATGTAGAGGTCGAGCTGATTGAGGTCACCGGCGCGCAGCATCAGCTGGTTGTATTCAATCACCTGATAAGTTGCAACCGCTACACCTGCGAGCGCAAGTAGCCAGGCAAGTGTTTTTAGGGGTGCTGTTTTGTTCAGCGTGATAAAGGGAAATCCGAGAAGCATTAGAAATCCAACGTGGCAGGCCCTAATGACCTGACTGGGAAGATCCAGGTAGTGACCTGCGGTTGCGATCTGGAATGCAGAAAACATCAAGGCGATCAGAAACAGCAGCTTTCCCTCAAAAGACAGGGGGAAAGAGCTGACAGCCTCACCATGGCCGTAAATGTCCGAATCGGAGGGGTGGCTGGAAGCAGTAGCAGTGTTTGACATGTCGGAAAAAGCCCCTTTGAGGGGCTCCAGAAAGGGTTCTGAAAATGAAGCTGCGCAAGAAGCCAGGCGAGGAGAAGGCCCGCTAATTGCGCAGGGCAAAGGCTATTACATCAGACCTTTTTCTTTGTAATACTTTGCTGCACCAGGGTGCAGGGGAACGGGCATTCCCTTGATTGCATTTTCAAATTTGATGGCATCTGCAGCTTTGTGTGCTGAGCGCAACGCAGGCAGATTTTCCCAAAGCAACTTCGTCATTTTGTAGGCTTCATCGTCTGACACTGCGGTCGTGGACACCAGGAAGTTGACGATGGCTGCTGTCGGAACGTCTTTGTCTTGCCCTGTGTAGGTGTTGGCAGGAATCACACCTTCAACATAGGGTGGGCCCAGCTTTTTGATGACATCAGCCGGAATGGCGACCATGGTAATTTCCATGGACGATGACAAGTCTTTCAGTGAAGCAACACCCAAACCTGCAGATTGCAAAGTTGCGTCCAGTTGGCGGTTTTTCATCAATTCAACGGACTCGGCGTAGGGCAGGTATTCGGTTTTGGCGAAATCTTTGTAAGACATGCCCGCCGCTTCAAAAATGCGCCTTGCATTCAGCTCTGTGCCTGACTTTGGCGCACCAACAGACACGCGCTTGCCTTTCAGGTCAGCCAGGGTGTGGATGTTGGAGCCCTTTGCCGCCACAATCTGGACATAGTTGGGATACAGCGCAGCAATGCCGCGTAGTTTGTCCAATGGCTCCTTGAAGCCTGCCTCTTCGTCACCCTGTACTGCGGACTTCACAGAGTCGCCCAGCGCGATGGCCAGTTCGCCACGGCCTTGTTGCAGCAGGTTCAGGTTTTCAACAGACGCTTTGGTGGATTGCACCTGAGTGCGTACACCGGGCATGGCATCGGCGTATATTTTGGAGAGTGCGACTCCGATTGGATAGTAGACGCCCGATGTGCCCCCAGTCAAAATATTGATGAAGTCTGCCTTGGCGGGCATTGCAGCCACTGCAAATCCGGCTAGAGTTGCGCACATGATGACGCGCCTGGCTTTTGAAAAGACCATTTCACATTCCCCCTTGTTGGTTGTCGTTGGAGTTTTATAGGTACTTTGAAATATCCCCGAGAAAAGGGTGTGTTGCAAGTTTGAACGTGCAATTGTTACCAAAACTACGGGAAAATACGAAGGGTTAGGTCAGTTCTGCCTGCCCTGCCCTGAACGCTGTCCAACCCGGATTTTTTGAATCCGCATTTATCGGGTAACTGTCTTTGACCACATCTCCTTTGTTTGTATTGCCCTCGATTTCATTGGAAGATGGAAAAGAGCTTCTGTGGCTGAGTGAAAAGCAGGCTCCGTCCCCGCAGCGAATTCAAGCGGTGGATGACACCTGCACTGCGGATCAGGCATTTCGTATGGCCTCCCAAGGCACCAGCTTGCTTTGGCAGGGTGATTTTCAAAACGCACGCCAATTGTTGCAGGCCGTGGTGCGACGATTGACCGCCAAGGCAAAGCCGATTGCAGCCGATGCGTTCGATTTCAACCGGCATCGAATGAATCAGGCACAGCGCGCCAACATTTTGTCGCGCTTGCTGGTGCCCGTTGAACCCGACTTCAGCATCCCTCTGCGCCGTGCGCCGGATTGTCAGCAAGCCATTGTGGAGGCTTTCGGATTTCAGCCAGTGTCATTGCCGGGTGTGATCCCCCTGCGCGACCTTCAGGGTTTGATTGGTGCGCATGAATGGCGAAAGAAGGGTGTACAAATTCCTGCACTGGCCCAGTTGGGCACAGGGCGCATTCATCCGCATTACGGCGTATTTTCGCCGGTTCGTGGCGAATACCTGGACATGGTGGCCAAAGCGCCACTGCCTGCAGCGTTGTCTGAGCAGTCGGTTGCGTTTGACTTGGGCACCGGCACTGGCGTTTTAGCCGCCATTCTTGTCGCGCGGGGTGTTGAACAAGTCTTTGCCAGCGATTCTGCGCCCCGTGCGCTGGCCTGTGCCAAAGACAATCTGAAGCGGCTGGGCATTCAAGACAAAGTTCAAATTTGTGCTGACACCCTGTTTCCCGAGGGACAAGCCGCCTTGGTGGTGTGCAATCCACCGTGGGTGCCTGCAAAACCGGTCAGCACTGTGGAGCAAGGGGTGTATGACGAGGGCAGCCAGATGTTAAGGGCGTTTCTGGCGGGAGTGGCTGATCGCCTGCTGCCCAATGGCGAAGCCTGGTTGATTCTGTCGGACATCGCGGAGCATCTTCAACTGCGTACCCGCCCCGAATTGAACAGCTGGATTGAGGCGGGAGGTCTGTCCGTGATTGAACGAATGGATCGTCGCCCCACGCACGCCAAAGCCACTGACGAAAGCGATCCACTGCACGCCGCAAGGGCGCGTGAGATCACCTCGCTCTGGCGTTTGAAACGCAAGACTGCGTGATATTACAGTTCGGTATAAGAACATGACTTATTCGTGATTGTTGGAAATAAACTCCTTCAGTACACCTGCGCCTAAATTACAAGCAGTTAATAAAAGGCGCGTCATGAAATTATCTATTTTGCGTTGCATCGGGCTGGGTTTGGGGTTTGCTGCAACGTGTGCGGTGGGCCCATCCGCTTGGGCAACAAACGGCTATTTTTCCCACGGGTACGGCACCAAGGCCAAGGGGCGCGGTGGCGTCGCGCTGGCCATTCCTGACGATGCCATGGCTGGGGCCAATAACCCAGCTCTGTTTCTGAAACTGGACAACCGGCTGGATGTGGGCGTGGACGCCTTTATGCCCCTGCGTGGCGCAAGCCGAACCAATGGACCTCTGGGTGGTTTGTACAACTTTGAGGAACGCAGCAGCAGCAACCAGTTCAACATTCCGGATGTGGGTTACAGCCGTCGTCTGAATGACCGCATGGTTTTTGGCTTGAGTATTTACGGCAATGGCGGATTGAACACTGATTACAAACAGGGCGACAGTGCAAAATCCTGCTTGTCGCCGGCCAACCCGCTGGCTGGCATTTACGCGGGCAACCCATTTTGTGGCAAAGGGCCTGCAGGCGTCGACTTGGCCCAACTGGTGGTTGCCCCTGCCTTGGCCTACAAAATCAATGATCATCACGCGGTGGGTTTTGAGCCCCTGCTGGTTTACCAAACCTTTGCGGCCGAAGGGCTGCAACTGTTTCGCGATGCGGGTTACAGCAGCGACGCCGCACACGTCACCAACAACGATCACGATTCAAGCACGGGCATAGGCTATCGACTGGGCTACCTGGGCACGTTTGGCCGATTGTCGGTCGGCGCCGCGTATTCACCCCGCATCAACATGAGCAAGTTCAAGAAATATGCTGGCTTGTTTGCGGACCAAGGGGACTTTGACATTCCAGCCAATTACGGTGTTGGGTTCGCCTGGAAAGCGACCCCGAAATGGTTGTTCGGCGTGGACTACAACCGGGTGAACTACAGCGATGTGCCCTCAGTGGGCAACAGCAGTCGCACCGCCCGGCAAAATTACACCGGTTCGGCCTGCTTGGGGGCCACCAATGGCCCAGGGTTTGGCTGGTCTGACGTACACACCCTGAAATTTGGTGCGGAATATGCAGCCACCGACAAGCTGACCTTGCGTGGCGGCTTTAACGTGGGCGACAATCCGGTTTCAAGCCGTGACGTCACCTTCAACATTCTGGCCCCGGGGGTGATACGCAAGCACTACACGCTGGGTGCCACCTATGACTGGAGCAAAAAACTGGAGTTGTCAGCACACTACATGCTGGCACCCCGGGAAACAGTGACTGGCCCAAGTGCACTGCCGCTGCCCATCGGGTCTCCTGTGGAGTCGATCGACATGCGGCAGCAGTCATTGAGTGTCAGTGTGGGTTACAAATATTGACCAGACTGATCCGCTTATCGGGTCTGGCTGAGGGCAACAATTCTCTCCTCGATCGGAGGGTGGCTGCTGAACAGGGCCATCATGCCGCCCTTGCCGGATATGCCAGATGCTGCCATTTGTGAGGGCAATGCCCCAGCCTGCAGGCCCCCCAACCTTTGTAGGGCAGACACCATGGGGCGTGGGCTGCCCATCAGTTTGGCGGCACCTGAATCAGCACGAAACTCACGCTTGCGCGAGAAGTACATCACGATAATGGACGCCAACAAGCCCAGGGTGATTTCCATCACGATCACTGTGATGAAATAGCCCATGCCAGTACCGCTGCTTTCCTCGTCGTCTTTGCGCAGTGCTTGATCCACCACAAAGCCCACGACGCGGGCAATGAAAAACACGAATGTGTTGACCACACCCTGTATCAAAGTCAGGGTAACCATGTCGCCGTTGGCCACGTGGGCCACTTCATGGGCCAACACGGCTTCGGCTTCTTCGCGGCTCATGGAATTCAACAAACCGGTGCTGACCGCCACCAGCGAATTGGACTTGCTGGGGCCTGTGGCAAAGGCGTTGGGCTCCCCGTCGTAAATGGCCACTTCCGGTGTAGGTATTCCAGCCCGTCTGGCCAAGCTTTCAACGGTTTGAACCAGCCACTGTTCCTGACTGTTGCGGGGTGTCTCGATGACCTTTGCGCCCGTGCTCCATTTGGCAATGGTTTTGCTCATCAGCAAGCTGATGAACGAACCGCCAAAGCCCAGTACAGCGCTAAAGCCCAGCAGCATGGTCAGGTTCAATTGATTGCCGGCCATGAACTGGTTCAACCCCAGCACATGCACAGTGATACCCAAAACCACCATAATGGCAATGTTGGTGGCTAAAAACAGAAAAATGCGTTTCATGACGTGGTCTCTCGATGAGAAGTTAAAACAGACTTATGGAGTGTAGTGGTTTAGAATGTCAGAATAAACAGTAATAAAATTGAAGTTATTTTCAAGTAAATCGAACAATGAAGCTGGACAATCTGAATTTTCATCACCTGCGGTATTTCTGGATGGTGGCCACGTTGGGCAGCATGACGGCCGCTGCCAACCGGCTCGGCCTGCGCACGCAGACCTTAAGCAGCCAGATCTCAGACCTTGAGCAGTCTTTGGGGCGCGCCTTGTTTCGCCCGCAGGGGCGGGGCTTGGCTTTAACCGAGGCCGGGCGAGTGGCCTTGCGTTACGCCGATCAGATTTTTCAATTGGGTGACCAATTGCAGGACAGTTTGCAGGATCCGGACCTGGACCATGCCCTGCGCCTGACAGTGGGCATTGCCGATGCGTTGCCCAAAGCGGTTTGCTACCGTTTGCTGCAACCCATCCTGAACATGGAGCGCCCGGTTCGCCTGATCTGCCAGGAAGGGCGTTTTGAATGGCTGAGCTCCGAGTTGGCACAGCACCGCATTGATCTCGTATTGGCCGAGCGGGCCGGTGGGCAGGGCACCAGTCAGTTGCATCATCAAGAGTTGGCCAGCATCGCGGTGCGTGTCTTCGCCACCCCGAACCTGGCCAATCAATACGACAGTGGCTTTCCGGCCAGTTTGAACAAGGCACCCTTCCTGATGCCCTCGCGCAACAACATGCTGCGTGCGCGGCTGGAGCAATGGCTTGAAGATCTGAATGTCGAGGTGCGTGTGGTTGGCGAGTTTGATGACCTCGCGCTGATGGAGACTTTCGGCCGACAGGGCATGGGCTTGTTCGCGCTGCCTGCCGCCGATGTGGAAGACATTGCCACGGGCGGCAGCCTTCGGTGTTTGGGGGTGGCCCAAGGGGTTGAGGAGCGTTGCTTTGCCTTTGTTCACCCCAGAAGCATGGATCACCCTGCGCTTCACCTTTTGCTCAACAGCAGAAATATTTGAGTTGAATTGTGTACGGAGCGGGCTTGTCTGAGTCGATCGCCGTGCGGTAATTCGTTAGACTGCCTCTCTTTCAAAGTCGTGTGACCCGCATGTTCGCCCGAATCGTCTCGATCATTTTTCCAATCTTTGCCATTGTGGCTTTGGGCTACCTGTATGGTCGGTACAAGCGCCCAGACATGCGGTTTGCCAACCAGCTGAACATGGACGTGTTTGTGCCTGCCTTGGTGTTCAGTGCCATGGCCAGCAAATCGTTTGATTTGCACGCCTACGGCATGTTGGCGGTGGGTGCGGTTGTCATCGTTTTGGGCTCTGGTTTGCTGGCTTACCCGGTGGCGCGCTGGTTAAGGATCGATCCCAAGGTGTTTGTGCCTCCCATGATGTTCACCAACAGCGGCAACATGGGCTTGCCCCTTGCTGTGCTTGCGTTTGGTGAGCAGGCACTGCCGGCGGCTGTGATGCTGTTCATGGCAGAGAACACCTTGCACTACGCCTTGGGCACGTGGGCCTTGGACAAACAGGCCAAAGTGACTCGTCTGTGGCGCGAGCCTGTCATCTTCGCCGCCATCGTGGGGCTGCTCTTCAGTGTGTTGCAAATGGAGGTGTGGCCGCCTTTGCTGTATGCCATCAAGATGACGGGTGACATTTCCATTCCACTGTTGTTGTTTTCCCTGGGGGTGCGTTTAACGCAATCGGATTTTTCCGATTTTCGGCTTGGGGTCATTGGGGGCGTGGTGTGCGCCGTGTCTGGCTTGTTGCTGGCGTGGCCTTTAACTTATCTGCTGCCCTTGTCGCCAGAGCACAAGGCCATGTTGATCGTGTTTGGCAGTTTGCCGCCCGCTGTCCTGAATTATGTGTTTTCTGAAAAGTATCAGGTGGAGCCGCACCGGGTGGCCTCTTTGGTGATGGTCGGAAACCTGATGAGCCTGGTGTTTATTCCTTTGGCGCTGTTTTTGGTGTTGAAACAGTGAAAACCAGTTCTTAAATCCGAAGGCTTGTCTCCAAAATGCCCGCCTGGTGCATTTTTCCTTTTCAGCCGTCTGCCTTTTTGAAATAATGGGCACCCTGTCGCGAAAAGTCTGAAAAAAATCATGAGTTTGCTTGCACACGAGCTTGAATTGCTGGCGCCTGCCCGCGATGTTGAAATTGCCAAAGAGGCAATTTTGCATGGCGCCGACGCGGTTTACATCGGTGGCCCTACTTTTGGTGCCCGTCACAATGCAAGCAATTCCGTCAGTGACATTGCGGCTTTGGTGCGGTTTGCCCACCTGTTTCACGCACGGGTGTTCGTCACCATCAACACCATCCTGCACGATTCCGAGCTGGAGCTGGCTCAAGCGCTGATCGTTCAGCTGTACGAGGCTGGGGTGGACGCCCTGATCATTCAAGACATGGGTATTCTTGAGCTCGACATTCCGCCGATTGAGCTTCATGCCAGCACTCAGTGCGACATTCGCACGCTTGAAAAAGCGCGTTTTTTGGGGCAAAGCGGGTTTTCACAGCTGGTGCTGGCCCGAGAACTGACAGTCGAGCAAATTGCGCAGATCCGCCAGGCCACAGACGCCACGCTGGAATATTTTGTCCACGGCGCCCTGTGCGTGGCCTTTTCGGGTCAGTGTTACATCAGCCACGCCGAAACTGGTCGAAGTGCCAACCGTGGCGATTGCTCGCAAGCCTGCCGATTGCCTTACACCTTGAAAGACCAAAATGGGGCGGTGGTGGCTTTTGACAAACACCTGCTGTCGATGAAAGACAACAACCAGAGCAACAATCTTGAAACACTGATTGATGCAGGTGTGCGCTCATTCAAGATCGAAGGGCGCTACAAGGACATGGCCTATGTGAAGAACATCACGGCCCATTATCGTTTGCTGCTTGACGACATCATCGAGCGCCGGGGGGAGTTTACCCGGGCCTCCAGCGGCACCACCCGTCATTATTTCAGGCCCGACCCCGACCGCAATTTTCACCGTGGAGCCACGGATTACTTTGCCAATGGCCGCCAAATAGACATTGGTGCGTTTGATTCACCGAAGTTCATTGGCCTGCCAGTGGGTCACGTGGCTGCAGTGGGTTCCAATTGGTTCGATGTTCAGGCATCCGAGCCTTTGCACAATGCCGATGGACTGAACTTCATGCACAAGCGTGAAGTGATTGGCGTCCAGGTGAACAGGGCTGAGCCAATTGGCGCGCAGGCCGATGACCAGCAAACTTCGCTGTACCGACTATTTCCCAAAGACCCGATTGAAACTTACACAGGCTTGAAAGCCGGTTTGCCCATTCATCGCAATCGGGATCACGCCTGGGACATGGCCTTGAGCAAAAAAAGCGCCGAGCGCCGCATCGGCGTGTGGATGACCCTGAAAGAATGGGCACCCAACAATCGTCCTGAGGGTTTGGCGCTTCAGTTGACCGACGAGGATGGTGTGGTCGCCGTGGAAACAGTCGCCTGCAGCCCGGAGCCTGCCAAGCAGGCCGATCAGGCTGAGACTGCTGCACATCGTCAACTCGGAAAGCTGGGTGAAACCCGTTTTGAGTCCCTGGGCATTCAGGTCGAGTGGTCTGCGCCCTGGTTTGTGCCCGCATCAGTGCTCAACACCTTGCGTCGCCAGGCCATCGCCCAGCTTGAGCAAAAGCGTCAGGAGGTCTGGGTTCGGGGTCTTCGCAAACCCGAGGCGCAGCCGCTGGCGCAATACCCTGAAAGGTCTCTGTCGTTTCTGGCCAATGTCTACAACCACAAAGCCCGCGCCTTTTATGCGCGCCACAGGGTGGAAATGATCGAGGCGGCTTATGAGGCCCACGAGGAAAAAGGCGAAGTGCCTGTCATGATCACCAAGCATTGCCTGCGGTTTTCATTCAACCTTTGCCCCAAGCAGGCCAAAGGGGTCAAGGGTGTGCAAGGGCAGGTGAAGGCCGAGCCCATGACTTTGGTCAACGGCGATCAAAAATACACGCTGAAATTTGATTGCAAGCCCTGTGAGATGCATGTGATGGGTAAAATTCGCCCTGAAATATTCAGAAGTGCGCCACCGTCGGTCGCGCCTGTGGTGTTCATGGATCGAAAGTTGAAGGCCCCGACTGCGGGTCAGTAAACTGGAAGTCTTTTTTTTGTCATATCATTGTCACAATTCTTGGGTAACCTGAGGCGATCTTTTCTCAGGCGTCCCGATGCCTGTGTCTATTGCAACGTAGCCTGCATGTATAGGGCTGGTAAACAACATGTCCAAGCAATCTGAAATCAAGCCTCCCGGCAAAAACGGCGATGTCGTGTTCGGGATCGTCACCACAGGGGCTGCGCTGCTGACCCTGATGTTGCTCGGCGGAATCATCGTTTCCCTGATTTTCGCGTCTTGGGATTCCATCTCCAAGTTCGGTTTCAGTTTCCTGTACACGGCAGATTGGGACCCCCCCGCTGAACAGTTTGGTGCCTTGGTGCCCATTTACGGCACGCTGGTCAGCTCCTTAATTGCCTTAATTATCGCCGTACCCGTCAGTTTCGGCATTGCGCTTTTTTTGACCGAGCTGGCCCCGCCCTGGCTGCGCAGGCCCTTGGGTACAGCCATTGAGTTGCTGGCTGCAGTGCCTTCCATTGTGTACGGCATGTGGGGTCTGCTTGTGTTTTCACCCATTTTTGCCAAGTACGTGGAAGGACCGCTGGGCAGCACCGTTGGCAAGCTGCCCGTGATCGGTGCGCTCTTTCATGGCCCTGCGATCGGCATTGGTTTGCTGTGCGCAGGCATTATTCTGGCGATCATGATCATTCCGTACATTGCTGCCGTGATGCGCGATGTGTTTGAAGTCACCCCCGTGATGCTCAAAGAGGCAGGTTATGGCATGGGCTGCACCACCTGGGAGGTGATCTGGAAAATTATTCTTCCCCACACCAAAGTCGGTGTAATTGGTGGCGTGATGCTTGGGCTAGGGCGTGCCCTCGGTGAAACCATGGCCGTCACCTTTGTGATCGGCAACACCAACTATCTGAATGACATTTCCCTGTTTTCACCGGGCAACAGCATTACTTCCGCGTTGGCGAACGAGTTTGCCGAGGCACAGCCCGGCTTGCACACTTCGGCCTTGATGGAGTTGGGGCTGATCCTGTTTGTGATTACTTTCTTTGTGTTGGTGGCCTCAAAGCTGCTGTTGAATCGCCTTTCACAAAACGGACGCTGAACATGAGTACGCCTGTTATGCCGCCCAATTCGCCGAGTACCGCTGACATCCAAACCATCGAGCGCTCAAAGACTGACAAGGAAAAGATGCAGGCCAAGCGCAAGGCAGTCAATGCGTTGGCGCTGACCCTGTCCATGCTTGCCATGGCTTTCGGTCTGTTCTGGTTGATCTGGATTTTGTGGACTACCTTCCGTCTGGGTGTGGGTGGTCTGTCTTTGAATTTGTTTGTGCACACCACGCCGCCGCCAGGTACTGCCGGGGGTGGTCTGTCGAACGCCATTGTCGGTTCCTTGATGATGGTGGGCTTTGCCACCCTGGTCGGTACACCATTGGGGGTACTGGCTGGTATTTTTCTGGCGGAGTCCCGCAAGGGCAGTAAATTGGCTGGCCTTGTTCGCTTCATCAACGACATTTTGTTGTCAGCGCCATCGATTGTGATTGGCCTGTTTGTCTACGCGGTCATGGTGGCCAAAATGGGGCACTTTTCTGCCTGGGCTGGTGTTGTCGCCCTGGCCTTGCTGCAATTGCCGATTGTGATCCGCACCACCGAGAACATGCTGAAGCTGGTGCCCGATGCGCTGCGTGAAGCCGCCTTTGCACTGGGCACACCCAAGTGGAAAATGGTCGCCGCCATCACCTTCAAGGCTTCAATCGCCGGTATTTTGACGGGTGTGTTGTTGTCGATTGCCCGAATTGCTGGTGAAACGGCGCCATTGTTGTTCACGGCTTTGTCCAATCAGTTCATGAACAGCAACATGATGAAGCCGATGGCCAGTTTGCCGGTGGTGATTTACAACTTTGCCCTTAGTCCTTTCAAGGAATGGCAGGAGCTGGCTTGGGCGGGCGTATTCATCATCACCATGGGTGTGCTTGGCCTGAATGTGTTGGCTCGGTCCCTGTTGAAAAATTCTAAGTAATTACAAAGGTTATTGGTTTATGAACATGAATGACATGCCAGAAAAGGTGAAGTTGGAGGTGAACAACCTCAACTTCTACTACGGGGATTTTCATGCGCTGAAATCCATCAATCTGCGCGTGCCCGAGAAAAAGGTCACTGCGTTCATTGGACCTTCCGGCTGTGGCAAGTCCACGCTGCTGCGCACCTTTAACAAAATGTACTCGCTGTACCCCGAGCAACGTGCTGAAGGTGAGATCTTGCTGGATGGTGAGAATTTGATCACCACCAAACAGGACATCGCACTGATTCGCTCAAAAATCGGCATGGTGTTTCAGAAGCCCACGCCCTTTCCAATGTCGATTTTTGAAAACATTGCATTCGGTGTCCGCCTGTTTGAAAAACTGTCCAAAGGCGAAATGGAAGAGCGGGTGGAGTGGGCACTGACCAAAGCCGCCCTCTGGAATGAAGTGAAGGACAAAATTCACAAGAGTGGAAGCGGCCTTTCCGGGGGCCAGCAGCAAAGGCTTTGCATCGCCCGCGGTATTGCCATTCGTCCTGAAGTGCTGTTGCTCGATGAGCCTTGTTCTGCGCTGGACCCAATTTCCACCGCCAGCATTGAAGAATTGATTGCAGAGCTGAAATCGGACTACACCGTGGTCATTGTGACCCACAACATGCAGCAGGCTGCGCGTGTGTCGGATTACACGGCTTACATGTACTTGGGTGAGCTGGTGGAGTTTGGCATCACCGACCAGATCTTCCTGAAGCCCAAGAAGCAGGAAACAGAAAACTACATCACAGGCCGCTTTGGTTGATTTCTGAATGTCACTGACAAAAAATATTTCTGTCATGATTCTGAAACATTGCTGTTGCAATATACGGTCACTTTAATCAGTGAGGTGAACAATGTTTAACGTAAAAACCATCGTGGCTGCCCTGTCATTGAGCGCAATCGCTCTGTCAGCAGCAACTGCCAATGCGTCTGAAGTAACTGGTGCTGGCTCTTCTTTTGCTGCCCCCATCTACACCAAGTGGGCTGACGCTTACTCCAAAGTGGCTGGTACACAGTTGAACTACCAATCCATCGGTTCCGGCGCTGGCATCAAGCAGATTCTGGCCAAAACAGTGGACTTCGGTGCCAGCGACATGCCCCTGAAGCCCGAAGAGTTGAAAGAGAAAGGTTTGGTGCAGTTCCCAACCGTGGTTGGCGGTGTGGTGCCTGTGGTGAACCTGCCCGGCGTGAAGCCAGGTCAAATGAAGCTGAATGGTGACCTGCTGGCCAAGATTTACATGGGCAAAATCACCAAGTGGAACGACAAGGAAATTGCTGCCCTGAACCCCGGCGTTAACCTGCCAGACCAAGACATCGGCGCGATTCGTCGTGCTGACGGTTCAGGCACCACTTTCATCTTCACCAACTACCTGTCCAAAGTCAGCAAAGACTGGGCCGATACAGTGGGCATGGGTACTGCAGTGAAGTGGCCAGTGGGTCTGGGTGGCAAGGGCAACGAAGGCGTGTCTGCGTTTGTTCAGCGTCTGCCAGGTTCAATCGGTTACGTTGAGTACGCTTACGCCAAGCAAAACGGCCTGACCTACACACAGCTGGAAAACAAAGACGGCGCGTTTGTTGAGCCTTCAGCCGAAGCCTTCCAGGCTGCTGCTGCCGGTGCCGACTGGAGCAAGGAATTCTATGAAATCCTGACCAACGAGCCAGGCAAGAAAGCATGGCCCATCACTGGCGCTACATTTGTGCTGATGCACAAGGTGCAGGACAAGCCAGCCCGTGGTTCAGACGTTCTGAAGTTTTTCAACTGGTCTTATGCCCACGGCGACGACATCGCGTTGAAGCTTGAGTATGTTCCTCTGCCCGATGCAACAGTCAAGTTGATCGAGAAAGAGTGGAAAGGCATCAAAGCTGCCGACGGCAAAGTAGTGGCCAGCAAGTAATTGGGGTCCATTGATGAAGCACCCTTGGGTGCTTCATTGAAAAAGCCGCTCAAGTGAGCGGCTTTTTTTATTCAGGCGGCCTTTTCTGATTTGGGCTTTTTGCCTGTTTTCAACGCAGATCGGGTTTGTAGCCAATCGTCAGCAATTTGCCAGACATTGCTTTTTGCGCGGCTGCCCAAAATAACCCCCATGTGTCCGCCCGGTGCCCGCAGAAAGGTTTTGTCGGTCGACGACACCAGTTCAAGACTGCGTTTGGCCATACTGGCTGGTACAAGGTGGTCTGTTTCCCCGGCAAAAACCAGCAAGGAGGCCTTGATGTTTTGCAATTGGGACACGGATTCGCCCAATTTCACTTTGCCCCTGGCCATGTGGTTGTCGATGGCAAAACGCACCATGAAGTCGCGAACGACACCACCGGGGTACAGGCGCATGTTGTTCAAATAATCGGCCGTGGTTGTGTGTTGCTCGATGAACTCCCGGTCTGTCAGGCCGGTGATCAGGTCCCAATACGTGGTCACGCTGGCCACTGGGGCTGTTAATTTGAACCCCAGGCTGACCATCCAGCCCGGCAACCCCAACCGGCTGGGGTTGATTTGATCCAGGCGAAATTCACTGTATTTGCGAATGAAGCGTGCAGTCACGTTCAAGGCGGTGGCACCCAGTGCCATCACATTCTTGCCATCGCGAAGGTCGATCGGGCTGGCCACGGTCACAATGTTTTGAATGTGTTTGTCTTCACCCAGACCTGTGTACAACAGGCACAGCAAACCACCCATGCACCAACCGTACAGCGTGACTTGTTCTGTTCCGCTGTGGGCCCGAACAGCTTGCAGGGCCTTGCCCATCATGAGGTTGCAATAGTCGTTCAAGCCGAGGTGGGCCTGTTCGCGGGTTGGCGTTCCCCAATCCACCATATAGACCCGATAACCCGCGTCCCGGTAGTATTTGACAAGGCTTCGGTTGGGCATCAAATCAAAGGTTTCTGTGGTGACGCCAAGGGGTGGAACGAGCACCAGCGGAATGCTGTGCTGCTGCACCGGCCGTGTTTCTTCGTCGCCCTCAGCCAGACTTGCGGTCGGTTCGTGTTCCTGGGGCGGGTAATAGCGCACCCGCATCGGCGATTCTTCGGCGATCACCTCGTACTCGGTTTTTCCGGACTGAATCAGAATGTCCTTTCTGAACAGCCAGTCAGAGGCGTTGACGGCGGTGCTTGCAATCAATTCGTTGATTTGCAAGCCTTTGTGAAGCGCGGAGCGGATGAGTTTGTTCACGGTTGTTTCTGCTGCAAGGGAAATGGGTGTTGATTGGCAGTTTATACACCGCCCGCACCCGCGATGGATGAGTATTTACTCTAGTGCCTCCACACTGGCAGTTTTCAGGTCCAAAGATTCCCAGTATTTCAGCCAGATGTCCTGGCCAGTCTGGTCGAGTTCCTGCACAACGTTCAGGAATTCAGCGCGCGCCCGCGTGTCTGTCCATTGCTCTGGCAACAGGGGGTCGTAGAGCACGTGTTTGATCGCTGCGCCACCCAGCAGAAACGATTCACGGGCAGCCACTTCAGGTTCCAGCTCGTGGTGCCTTTGAATCCATGAGGACATTTTTTTCTGGAAGTGCGCGTAATTGCGTTCAATTTCGGTGATGTTCCAGAGCCCTTTGATTCGGCTCTCCAGTTCACTGTCGAATTCGCTGGCAAAAAACACCGGCGCAGTTTTTTCAAGGCCCAACCGGTACAGGCTTTCCCGAACGTCGGCCACACAGGTTTCGATGTTGTCCGGGCGAATGTACAGCTGCTCATTCAGAGGGCGAAACCCCCGCATCAACAAGGCCCTGTCGCGGGTGCGCTGCTGTTTGGCCTCATTGCGGGGCAATTTGTCAGCCTGCACCATGATGTAACCGCCAGTCCATGGGCGAATCGCCAATGATCTGGATCGCCATGAAGCCACGTGGTCGGCCAGCGTGTGGGCGTCTTCCGTCAGTTGATACAGGGCGCGCCCGGCGGCCTCGATCAGACCTTCCGCCGACAGGCGCACCAAGGCGACACGGGTGTTGTTGACACTGATGTCGAAGATGCCGCAGGCGGTAATGGCCTGCTTGGCTGAAATGGGGCGGCCCTTGGAGGCGAGCAAGAGGTCGAGAATGAGACTTTTGGCGGTGGGCTTTTTCACGGGAATGCGGCAATGACGTTGTGTAATGTGCAAGTGTATTGAACAGCGCGACCGACTGCAATTGTTTGCGTCGCTTTGTGCGATCATTAGGGCAAATCGAATGGAGACAAACACTTGAAAGCCTGGAAGTCTGAGCAAGCCGATCAACAGGAAGCAAGCCTGTGCGACGTTGAAGCTGTTGAATTTGACTCGGAAGAGGTGCTGATTCGTGTTCAATACAGCTGCCTGAATTACAAAGACGCTCTGGCACTGACCCACTCGGCCCCGATCGCGCGAACCTACCCCATGGTGCACGGTATTGATGCTGTGGGTGTGGTGCATCGCAGCGCGGATGCGCGCTGGCCGGTGGGTACCCTGTGCCAAGTGAATGATTGGGGGCTTGGTGAAACGCACTGGGGTGGCTTGTCGGGGTGGTTGGGTGTACCCGCGCACTGGCTTTCTGCCGTTCCGGAAGGCCGCAGCGCACGATGGGCTGCCAGCCTGGGTACTGCCGGTTACACCGCCGCCCTGTGTGTGATGGCCGTGCTGGATCATGGCGTGAAACCTGAGGATGGCCCAGTGCTGGTCACCGGGGTGACCGGTGGAGTTGGTACGGTGTCATGCATGTTGCTGAAATCCATGGGTTATGAGGTGGTGGGGTTGACAGGTTCTTTGGATGCAACAGGTGAGCCCTCAAGCCCTGGTGCAGCGGCGCATTTTGAGTCGCTGGGCTTGGAGTCTACGCACCTGATTCACCGGGATTCGTTCAGCCGCCCCGGCAAGCCTTTGCAAAAAGAGCACTTCGCCGCGGTGGTGGACAGCGTCGGTAGCCACACGCTGGCCAACGCCTGTGCGCAAACCCGATATGGTGGGATGGTTGCAGCCTGCGGCCTGGCGCAAGGCATGGATTTTCAGTCTTCAGTGGCCCCTTTCATTCTGAGGGGAATTACGCTTCGAGGCATCAATTGCGTGTATCGCACGCATGAAGATCGCGACCGTGCCTGGGCCATGTTGGCCGCCTGTTTTGGTGAACACGATGTGAACTGGATGATTCAGGAGGTGCCTCTGGCACAGGCATTGGACACCGCACGTGAGTTGCTGGCCAACACCATTCAAGGCAGGGTGGTTGTGAACTGTGGTTGAACGTGGTTTCAGGCCCTACCTGGCGCTCCTTTTGAATGCCGCGGTGTGGGGCATGTCGTGGTGGCCTTTGCGCCAGATGCAGCAGGCCGGGTTGCACCCCCTTTGGGCTTCTTCGATGACCTATTTGTTGGGTGCCAGTGTACTGCTGTGCGTTCAACCCGGCTTGTGGTCGGAATATCGTCGTCACCCGGCTTTGTGGGTGCTGTCGCTGGCGGCAGGCTCGACCATGGTGGGTTTCAACTGGGGCGTGGCCATTGGTGAGGTCATTCGGGTTGTTCTTTTGTTTTATCTGATGCCGGTGTGGGCTGTGCTGATCGCCCGTGTGGTGTTGAAAGAGCCGATATCGCCTGCTGCACTGGTGCGGGTCGCCATTGCCCTCGCAGGTGCGGTGTTGATCCTGAGTCCACCTGGTCACCTCGGCATGCCGGTGCCCTCTGGTCTTGCTGAATGGTTGGGTCTGATGGGTGGCGCTGCTTTTGCCTTGAACAATGTCATGTTGAAGCATCAGGAAGCCAGATCGGCACAAGGTCGGCTTTTTGGCATGTTTGTGGGTGGCATTGTGGCGCCTGCAGCCGTGGCTTTTTTGTTGACCCTCAGCCTTGGCAGCGGCAATGTGGTGGTGGGTTATCCACACTGGCCTGGTGCGTGGGGTGTTGCTGTGTTGCTGGTGTTCTCGGTGCTGTTGCTGTTGGCCAATTACGGGCTGCAATACGGTGCATCCCGATTGCCAGCCAATGTGACGGCCGTGGTGATGCTGTCCGAGGTGGTGTTTGCCACCTTGTCGGCCATCGCACTGACTGATGAGCGACTAACCCTGCAGGTGGGCATGGGTGGTTTGTTGATATTTACTGCAGCGGTGTTGAGCGCCCTGCACGGGGCAAAAGCCCCCTTGGAAGGACATTGAATGAAACAGCGCAGTGAAACGTCGATTTGGCGGCATTGGTTAAAGGTGGCACGGGGTACGGCAGCGTCCACCGTTCGGGGCTGGCAGGGAATGGTTGCCTTGCAGCAAGTGGGGCAGCCGCCCAGTCCGATCGTGTTGTACGAATTTGAGGCTTGTCCTTATTGCCGACTGGTGCGCGAGGTGTTGACCGAGTTGGGGCTGGATGTGAACATTCGCCCCTGCCCCAAGGGTGGCAAACGGTTTCGGCCTGAGGCGAAAGCGCTGGGTGGCAAGGCACAGTTTCCCTTCTTGGTCGATGAAAACACGGGTGCCCAGCTGTATGAATCGGACCGCATTGTGCAGTATTTGTATGCAACATACGCCAAAAGGCCGGTGCCTGCCCGCCATCGTTTGCGCAATCTGCAATTGCTGGGCAGCTATTTGAACACGGCGGTGGGCGGTGCAGACGGGTTTTCTGCGCGTGCATCACGTCAGCCTGAAAAGCCTTTGATTCTGTACGGTTTTGAGGCCTCTCCTTTCACGCGACCCGTGCGTGAGCGCTTGTGCGAGCTTGAAATTCCCTACACCTCGGTGAGTTTGGGCAAAGAGCAGTGGGCCGATGCAGGGGTCAATGGCATTCACGCCAGTGTGGGGCCGTACGCGCCAGTGGCTGGCGGCAAGCGCGAGCGTTTTCTCAATGCCCACCACAAGATGATGGTGCCTTATCTGGAAGACCCCAATACGGGCAAAGGTCTGTTTGAATCCAGGGACATTTTGGCTTACCTTGAAAAAACGTACGCGCAATAATCGGGAGGGACGAACATGGCGAGGGCTGACAAGGTGAGTGCAGCAGAGTGGCAGATGCGGGTGGATCTTGCAGCCGCGTACCGGTTGGTGGCGCTTTACGGCTGGGACGATCTCATTTTCACGCACCTGTCGGCCCGTGTTCCAGGTGAAGAGGGCCATTTTCTGATCAACCCGTATGGCTGGATGTTTGATGAGATCACCGCGTCCAGTCTGGTGAAAGTGGACATGGATTGCCGCAAGGTGATGGACAGCCCCCATGAGGTCAATCCGGCTGGCTTTACGATTCACAGCGCCATTCACGCGGTGCGGCATGACGCACACTGCGTGATGCACACCCACACTGTGGCCGGCGTGGCGGTGTCGGCACAGGCTTCAGGTTTGTTGCCCTTGTCGCAGCAGTCGCTGTTCCCGCTGGCCAATCTGGCTTATCACGACTATGAGGGTGTTGCGCTGCGTGAGGATGAGAAGGTCCGTCTGCAGGCCGATTTGGGGCAGGCCAATGTCATGATTCTGCGAAACCACGGGCTGCTGAGCTGCGGCGACACCGTGGCCAACGCCTTTTTGAATCTGTTCCTGCTGCAGCGTGCCTGTGAAATCCAGATTGCAGCACAAGCCGGAGGCACGCCGCTGGTGCAGGTGCCGAAGGTCATTGTGGATGGCATTGCACAGGCGGCTGCGCAGGTAACCCGAGGTTTGGGCGGAAACCTGGCCTGGCCTGCATTGTTGCGCAGACTGGACCGGCTCTCGCCCGGTTATGCCGATTGATCAGGCGCGCATTTTGCGCGATCTGAACAGGCCCCAGCTGCTTTCAATCAGATAGAAGAACAACACGGCAAGCGGGTGCTCGTTGGGCACCGGGTTTTTGCCCTTGGCCATGCGCTTGATTTGCCGGGTGTACCACTGAATTTCCAGCAAGCCGGTTTGGTCCACCGCTTTGATGCCGGTGGTCAGTGGCTTGACGGGGTAAAGCGCCTCTTGTTCGTTCAGCAAACGGTTGGGCAGTTCCGGTTCAATGGCGATGGACCTGGCCAGTCCAATCAGATCCACCGCGCCTGTGTTCAAGGCTTCCTTCATGCCGCCCACTGTGCGGAAACCGCCGGTCAGCATCAACGGCACTTTGCACTGTGCACGCACTTTTTCGGTGAAATCCAGAAAGTAGGCCTCGCGCTTGGCAGTGCTTTCTTTCACGGGCTGGGTGGCGCCTGTCATGGCTGGGGCTTCGTAGGTGCCACCAGACACTTCGATCAGGTCGATGCCGCGGTCTGACAAGGCCTGAATCACGGCCAGTGACTCTTCCTCGCTGAAGCCCCCTTTCTGGAAATCAGCGGAGTTCAACTTGATGCCCACGGGAAAGTCGGGGCCGACTTGCTTGCGCACTTCGTCGTAGACGGCCAATACGAAATGACGGCGGTTTTCAGCGCTGCCGCCCCATTGATCGGTGCGCTGGTTGTGGTGTGGCGACAAAAACTGGCTGATCAGGTAGCCGTGGGCGCCGTGAATCTGTACGCCGTCAAAACCAGCGTCCTTGAACACCTTGGCGGCTTTGCCCCAGCGTTGTATGAGGTCGAGGATTTCGGTTTCAGTCAGTGCCCGTGGGGTGCCGAACATCATTTGCAGGTCTTTGCGAAATGGGATGGCCGAGGGGGACACCGTTTCCTTGTTCATGCCTTTGGGGCACTGCTTGCCGGGGTGGTTCAATTGCACCCAGATTTTGCTGCCGTTGATCTGGCCGGCCTTGGCCCATTCCCGCAGCATGGCCATGTCGCGGTCGTCTTCAACCACCACGTTGCCAGGCTCTGCGCGGGCGCGGTGGTCGATCATGACGTTGCCGGTGATGTTCATGCCGATGCCACCTGCGGCCCATCGCCTGTACACTTGAACCAATCCGGGGGTGATTCGGTTGTCCCGCGTGCCAAGGGCTTCGCTCATGGCCGCCTTGACAAGGCGGTTGGGCAGGGTGGCACCGCAGGGCAGTGTGAGGGGGCTGCGAAGCAGATTGGTCATGGTGTTCGGTCTCCCGTTGAATTTTGATTGTGTGTGCATGGTAGCTTGGGCGAATGAAAAAGTTTGAAGTCAATCCACTAATTCTGACGGGCATCACGCTGTGTGCGTTTGCCGCCAATTCTTTTTTGGGGCGAGCCGCGTTGGGCAGTGCTCAGATCGACCCTTTGACTTACACGCTGGTGCGCTTGCTCAGCGGTGCGGTGGCGCTGGTCGTGTTGCTGCGGATGCAGGGTTTGGGGCGGATTTCGGGCAGTTGGGCTGGGGCTTTGGCCCTGCTGGCGTATGCGGTGTTTTTTTCACTGGCTTACGTTCACCTCGCGACCGGCACTGGGGCCTTGGTGCTGTTCGGACTGGTGCAATTGACCATGATGGGCTATGCCGCCATGAAGGGCGATGTGCTGAAGGGCTTGCGGCTTTTGGGGGCTTTGCTGGCCGTCGTCGGTTTACTGGTTCTGTTGTGGCCCAAGCTTCAGGCGCCAGACTCACTGCTGGCGGCACTCAGCATGGCTTTGTCGGGTGCTGCGTGGGGTGCTTATTCCTTGCTTGGGCGGGGTTCCAAATCGCCTTTGGCCGACACGGTAGGCAATTTCTGCAGGGGTGGTGTGTTGATGTTGTTGGTGTGGGCGGTGTTGTATTTTTTGGCAGGCAGGGGCGTGCACATTCCCGGTGTCACTGCGCTGCAGGGCAACGTGTTTCAAAAAGTGGTGTGGCCGATGCCGACTTGGGGCGGGCTGTTGTTGGCAGTGGCGTCGGGGGCCCTGGCCAGCGGCATGGGTTATGCACTGTGGTACCGCGTATTGCCAGCCCTGCCAGCCACGTCGGCTGCCACTGTGCAACTGGCCGTGCCGGTGTTGGCAACCCTGGCGGGTACCCTGATGTTGGGTGAGGCTTTGGGTGTGCGATTGATTGTGTCTATGGTGCTGACACTGGGGGGTATTTATTGGGTGTTGAACCCACAGAAAAAACCCGCCAGTCAATCGGTGGATTGAACCGGCGGGTTGTCGATTTGATCAGGCTGCAGCGGCGTTTTGCTTCAGCTGACTGTTCATGCGGGCGCGAATTGCATTTGCAATTTCGTCGTTGGGCTTGCGACCGGCCTGTTCAACCTGCGCCACAAAGTTGTCGATTTCACGCAGGTAGTGGCTGTTGTCGTGCTGCCAGGGGTGAAACTTTTTGGAGAAAAAGTCCAGAAATTCGCCGTTGCTGAGTGGCTTGCGCAGCACGCCGCCCTTCTGCCACAGCAATTTGGTGACTGTCCAGAATCCCTGAAGGTGCCTGCCCTTGGTGTTTTTGTCAGCCAGCACCAGGCGCACGTGGAAGGTCATCACCAAAGGCCAGAAGATCACAGTGGCCAGCACCATGGCCAGGCGACGCAAAAAGCGGTTCCAGGCGGTGTCTGGCAGCACTTCATTCCACACGTCGTAGCTGACGGCCTTGTGTTCGGTCTCTTCATAGGCGTGCCAGAACCACATTTCCTTGTAGGCTTGCACCGAGTTTTTACCCAGCACGTCTTTGTTGCCCAGCAGTGAGTCGGCCATCAAGGCCGTGTAGTGCTCCAGCGCCACAGTGGCGGCCAGATTCAGTTTTTTGCCCAGGCGCTTTTTCAGGAATCCGAGAAAGCTCCACAGCCAAGCGTCCAGTTTGCTGGCGGGCAGGCCGGCGCGGTCCAGCAATTCGTTGTACTCCGCGTGCTCGCGGCTGTGCATGGCTTCCTGGCCAATGAACGCAACCACTGCCTTTTTCAGTTCGGGATCTTTGATGTCGTCGCGATAGGCACGAACAGCGTCCATGAAGAAGCGTTCTCCGGCGGGGAAGAACAGCGACAGGGCGTTCAGGAAGTGCGTCACGTGGGGGCCTGCTTCATGCCAATTGGTGGCACGCTCCTCGGGCAGGTTCAAACGGACGTCGCGGCGGACTGGCATTACGTTTTTCATGGATTGACTCCTCGTTCTATTTTTGCGTCATCACTAAAGGTGACATTGTTCAATGTAACAATAAACGCGTAAGTGAACAATAGGGTTTTCCTGAGACCCCCTTCTAAAGCGAACGACCGTTCGAATTCAGGTGTTGACCGTGACCAGATCCAGATAAGGCAGTGGGATGGGCGTGGACTTTTTGGTGCGGGAGTCGACCCACACCATTTTGGCGCTGCCTGTGGCGACCAGCGCATCGGGTGCATCGGTGCGCACCAGTTCGTAATGCTGGGTCAGGCTGGTGCGACCGATGGTGCCTGCCTTGATTCGAACGGTCACGGCACCGGGCGCTTTCAGTTCAGACAGAAAAGTGCATTCTGTGTGCACGATGACGACGTACACCTCGGGGTCCAGGCGGGCCTCGGGTACGGTGGCCATCCACTCCACGCGGGCCTGCTCAAAAAACCGGAAGTAGACGGTGTTGTTGACGTGGCCGATGGCGTCCATGTCGCCCCAGCGCAGGGCTATGTCAGTTTGGTAAATGGTGGAGTTCATGATGCTGCTTTGTTGTTTTTGCCGATGTGATGTGATTTTCGCCATTGCCAGGGGGCTTCGGGGCGCTTCTGGCTCCAAAGGCCCTTGTATTGAATTTTGGCATCGCGTTGTGCGCGTGCATACAGTTCTCGGTCCTCGGGGGACTGGTCTTTGGCGTAATGCTTGTACCACCAGGCCTGTCCTTCCCGAACCGCTTTCAGATTCAAGTCTTCGCCGTTCAGCAACACAACGCCGAGATCGCGGCCGTAACCGTCCCTGCCCTTTAGCACGACTTCCACCACGTGGTCGCCAATCTGTTTTTCAAGCCACTTGGTCGATTGCTTGCCCCAGGCTTGTTGGGTTTCAGGGGCGTCAATGCCCTGCAGGCGGATCTTGCGCTTCATGCCGTGCTGGTCTGTGAGGTGAATGGTGTCTCCGTCAACAACCTGGTCGACGTGCCCAGACACGATGTGGTGCGCTGTGATTGGCCACGCCAATGCGTGCATCGCCAACAGGCCCAACAGGATGAAATATTTAGAGATTGCGTTCATGATGCATGGAAGTTACTTGATCTATACTTGATTCACAAACAATTTCAATTCAAAGGGCTTGCATGAAACGACTCGCGTTGCAATTCAGTCACGAAGACACGGTGGCACATGTGGTTCTGAACAGGCCCGACAAACACAACGGGGTGGACTGGCTCATGTTGAAAGAGATGCGCCAGGTTCAAAAAAAGTTGCAGGGCATGAAGCGCCTTCGCGCTGTGATTATTCGCGGTGAAGGAAGTTCATTCTGTGCCGGTCTGGATTTTAAGTCTGTTTTGTCAGACCCCCAAACGGCGGCAGTGATGTATGCCCACTTGTGGATGCCCTTTAGAAACATTTTTCAAACCTGGAGTACGGGTTGGCGCCAGCTGGCGGTGCCTGTGATTGCCCAGATCCACGGAAACTGCTTTGGCGCCGGCATCCAGTTGGCTTTGGGTGCAGACATTCGCGTTTGTCATTCGGACGCCAAACTGTCCATTCTGGAGGCCAAGTGGGGTTTGGTGCCTGACATGGGTGGCGCTGCCCTGCTGCATGAGTTGGTGCCCGTGGATGTGGCCAAGGAGTTGACCATGACGGGACGTATTCTGCCTGCAGCTGACGCGGGCCAACTGGGCCTGGTCAGTCACGTGTGCGACAATCCTGAAAGCAAAACCGACGCTTTGTTGCAAGAGATTCTGCAACGTTCGCCCGACTCGGTGGCCGCCAGCAAGTTCATGATTCAGCGCATTTGGGGCCTCGATGAGTCGGTCAATCTCACGCAGGAAAGACGCTGGCAACGTCGCTTGTTGGGCTTTAAAAACCAGCGCGTCTCGGTGATGCGAAATTCCAAGGCTGAAAACAAAGACATCGCCTTTGCAAGGCGGCAAATACACTGACAGCAAAAAGTCAGGTTGATCAGGAGACAGACCCATGAAAGCTTTGACCCCCAACGACCAGCTTTTTTTGTGGCTGGAACGTCGCAACCAACCCATGCACGTGGGTGGCCTGATCCTGCTGGATGCCCCCGGTGGAAGCAGCGGCGAGCAGTTTGTGCGGAAAATGGTGGCGCAAATGCGCACCTACACCGAGGCAGTGGCGCCATTCAACCAGCGGCTGGTTTCTCGCCTGGGGATGTGGTTTTGGGACGAAGACCCCGAGTTTGACCTTGAGGCGCATTTTTTTCATTTGTCCCTGCCCAAGCCTGGTCGAATTCGTGAACTGCTGGAGCTGGTTTCCAAGTTGCATGCCAGCCAGATGGACCGGGCCAAGCCACTGTGGGAAGCCTATTTGATTGACGGGATTGAAGACGGGCGAGTGGGCCTGTATGTGAAGGTGCATCATGCATTGGTCGATGGGGTTGCCTGCATGAAAATGCTGCAGCGTTCCATGGCTGACAGCCCGGATATTCACGACATGCCCCCGTTTTGGGCCAACGCTGAGTTGCGTGGCCATTCTCAGCGATCAGCACAGGCTGAGGGGCTGGTGACTTTGTTGGGCCGCGCTTTGGACACCACGAAGACTCAATTGAGCAGTTTGCCCAAGGTCATCAAAGAGGTTGCCCGCTCGATCTGGCAAACCAGCGTGGCTGACCCTGATTTTGTGTCTGTGATTCAAGCGCCACGCAGTGTATTGAATCAGCGCATCACGGCTTCACGACGATTTGCCGCGCAGTCCTGGTCCATGGAGCGGATCAAGACTTGCGCGCTGGAGCTTGAGATGACCTTGAATGACGTGGTGCTGGCCATGTGCGGTGCCGCCCTGCGCAAGTATTTGCTGGAACTGGATGCCTTGCCCGCGCGCCCTTTGGTGGCCATGGTGCCGGTTTCACTGCGACGCGACGATTCTGCCACCGGAAACCATGTGGCCTTGCTGTTGGCCAACCTGGCCACAGACACGGAAGATCCTGTGGAGCGCATTGAAAAAGTGGCCCGATCCGTGAACGACTCAAAGCAGCGCTTTGCCAACATGTCGCAAACCGAGATCATGAATTATGTGGCCACGATGATGGGAATCAGTGGTGTCAACATGTTGACGGGTATCGCCCCGAAGCTACAGGCATTCAACATTGTCATTTCCAATGTGCCCGGGCCGAAGCACAAGCTTTATTTCAACGGCGCAGGGGTGGATGGCGTTTATCCTGTGTCTCTGTTGCTGGACGGTCAGGCCTTGAACATTACTTTGAACAGTTACGACGGCAAGCTGGAGTTCGGTTTGGTGGCTTGCCGGCGAACACTGCCCTCGATGCAGAAGTTGCTGCAATTTCTTGAAGAGGGTCTTGAGGAGCTGGAGGCCGCAGCGCGCATTCCCGAAAAAACGGGGGTGAAGGCCAAGCGGGCCGCTTAGTTTTGGGGGTTCATGGCCAGTTGAAACAGGAATGGCCAGCGCTGGAATGAGTCGAACACAGCCTGGTCATACTGGATGTCTTGATACATGTTGTGATCGAAACCTTCGAGCTGCGCGCTCAAGGTGTAGATGTCGTGTGCCGTGTCAACCGGCGGCATAAAAATAAACGGTGGGCTGTCGGGGTCGAATGGTTGACTCATTTATTTGGCTGCTCCCAAAGGTTTCCAGGGCTCACCCGGGGTGTGAATCAAAAACTGATTCTGCTTTTCCAGAATGGTGATGTCGCCCTGTTGTGCCACAAACCGTGTGGTCTTCAGACCTGCTGCAACCTGTGCCCAGTTGTTTTTGTCTTGATCGGTCGGGCTTAAGGTCATCCAGTTGTCAATCAGCCGGGTCAGTTGGAAGTAACTGGTTGGCTGCTTGATTTCAATCGGTGCGCTGTTGGTCGATTGTTCGGTCGCTTGTGGATCAATCCAGTAGCCCAGCACAGGCACTTCTGTGATGGCTGGGGTGGGCAATTCACGCAGACCCACCAGTTGCCCGTACTCGCCCGTCATGCCTGCACCGTGTTCCGGAATAACAACCACCAGGGCGCGTTTGCCCGATTGCCTGATCAGGGCAATCACGCTCTCAATGTCGTCAAGCAGACCGCTGAGTCGAATCGGGTAGCTTTGTACACTGCTCATGCGATGGTTGGGCAGCTGATTGCCGTCGTGCATGGTGATGGTGTTGTAGTACAAAGCAACAGGGCCAGCGTCCTTGGCCATTCTCTGTTTCCACCAGGCTTTCAGGTAGTCGCCGTCTCGGGCCACCGGTGAGCCATCGAAGGCCACCGTGCCCAAGGCCACCTGGTTGTACTGGATGGGCTGCGTGTAGGGTGCGCCAATGTTGTCAAGCACTTCAGTCTTGAAATTGTCGAAACTGCCGTTGTGATTCAGGCCCACTTCAATTTTGTAGCCCGCCTGATTCAGCTGATTAAACAGCAGGCATGATGGGTCGGCTCGTTGATACAGCGCATTGTGCTCAGGCTGTCCGCAACTGCTGCGCAGAAGTCTGAGCGCAGCAGGGCCGGAATAACTGGTGGCGGAATTGAAATGCGTGAAGACAAAATTGGCTTGCTTGAGCAGTGGATGCTGAGTTTGTTTGGCGAAACGAAGATCTGACCAAGCGAGCGAGCAGATGTGCAAAAACACAAGATCGAAGTCGGGCTGCCCGATGCCTCGGGTGAAGTGATTCAGCGCGATTGCTTTTTGCTCCTGGAAGAATAGGGTCAAGATGGATTGCGGGCTGTCTGTGCTTTCGCTGCCGGGCGCACCTTGACCATCCAGCAGATTTCTGGCCTTTTGCAGCTTTGCAAAATCCTGCGGGCCCAGCGCGATTTGTTCAGCCGCCAAGGCGCCATCTCTGACCGGTGTGTAATGCGCGGCTTGCAGTGGGGCCTGGTTTTGCGACTTGCCTGGCAGCAGCAGGCCGATGCAGACCAAAGCCAGTGTGCCGCCCACCCAGGAAGTGATGCGTAAATAGCGATACAACACCCGCAAAGCCAACAGGCCAATGGCAACGCCCCAAAGCAGGGTGGGCGAGATCGACCGTTGAACCAGCTCCAGCAGGTAGTCACCTGAAAAGTTGCGAAGAGCCAGAATTTCGTCAAACAGTTGGGTGGACAACACCAGTCCAAATTCGTGCAGCGCGAGTACAAACGCCAAGGGCAGGAAAATCAGCAATGACAAGGCCACCTTCAGGCCAGCGCGTCGAATGGGCATCCACTGGAACGCCAGCAGGGCGACAAACAGCAAGAGATTGAGCCAGGGGGACATTTGAAGTTTGCCACCCAGTTGCAAGCCTATTTTGACTAAAAAATAAAGGTTCCAAAACAGCATTACAGTTCCCACTCCCTGCGGGTTGAGGTCTTTCCTCGCACCAGGCGTTCAACGCCCGCGTTCACACCGCGCCCAATCCACTTGAACAGACGCCCGTAGCCGATCAGACCACGTTGGAGTACGTCCTTCAAGCCATTCAGTGCTCGGTCTTTGACTTCGAGTTCTTGCCAGTTTAACCAGGCGTCGGCACGCCCGAAGGTGCACTGAATGAGTTGGGCCTCCTGTTCGGACCGCAGGTCTGTGAAGTGCACCTCGACCCGGCCACTTTCAATGTGGCGCAGTTTGGCTGGAAACAGAAACTCCCGATCGCCGCGATTCAGACCCACCTGCACATCGCTGAATTCGCGCAATTGCTCGGTTTGCGCCACGGCCAAAGTGATGGATGCGGCTGAGTATTCTTCGGTGTGGCAATTCAGCGTGTAGCCCCCAGGCAGCTTCAGAAATGCGGGTATCACCATGCGCACCCTGTGGTGAATGTGTTTCTGGCTGACTTCTGTGGCAACACCCACCGCTGCGCCCAGAATGGCCAGGTTGAAAAAGCACCACAGCAGGTTCATCAGCACGGTGCCGGTTTCGTAGGTGTTCCAGAAAGCAAGTCGACCGAGTCCGACAAAAAAGCCGATGAGGTTTAACAGCATCAGCACGAGGTAGGGGCGTGCAATGTTTGAGTCAAAGTAGTCGGAGTCGATCAACCCCCCTTTGGAGGTCACGTTGAACTTGCCCAGTTTGGGATTAAAAAAGGCCAGGGTGGTTGGCAAAATGATGTACCACGACAGCACGGTTTCATACACTTCTGACCAGAACGAGCGACGGTATTTGCCCTGAATGGCCGAGTTGGTGTAACTGGCCATGATGAGTTGGGGCAGTGCGTAGCTCAAGATGGTGACCGCGGCTGAATTGATCAGGTGTTGTTCAAAGTACAGGTAGGCCAGTGGCATGATCAGGAACAACAGCCGCGGAATGCCATAGAAAAAGTGCAGCATCGCGTTGCCATAGCAGATCCGCTGGAACAGATTCAGACCTTTTTTGAAGAAGGGATTGTCCACCCGGAAAATCTGGGCCATGCCACGGGCCCAGCGAATGCGTTGGCCAATGTGGTCTGCCAGCGTTTCAGTGGCCAGGCCAGCCGCTTGAATGCTGTTCAGGTACACGCTGGTGTACCCTTTCGAGTGCAGCTTCAAAGAAGTGTGTGCGTCTTCAGTCACGGTTTCTACAGCGATTCCACCCACAGACAGTAGCGCATCGCGCCGAATGATTGCGCAACTGCCACAGAAAAACGAGGCGTCCCAGAAGTCGTTGCCGTCTTGAATCAGACCGTAAAACAGACTGCCCTCATTGGGCATTTGGCGAAACAGGTTGAAGTTACGCTCAAAGGGGTCGGCCGAGAAAAAGTGGTGAGGTGTTTGCACCAGTGCAAGGTTGGGGTCTCGGGAAAACCAGCCCATATTGGTCTGCAAGAACGACCGTGTGGGAATGTGGTCGCAATCAAAAATGGCGATGTACTGGCCGTGGGTGTGCTTCAGCGCATAGTTGATGTTGCCCGCTTTGGCGTGAGAATTGTCTGGCCTGGAAATGTATTCAACGCCAGCCTGTTTGGCGAACTCCTCAAACACGGGCCTGTGCCCGTCATCCAGAATGTAGATCGAAATTTTGTTTTGTGGCCAGTCCAAACCCCGTGCGGCGTACACCGTGGGTTTCACCACAGAAAGGGGTTCGTTGTAGGTCGGAATGAACACGTCAACATGCGGCCAGTCCCCAACATCGCTGGTTAGGGGCAATGGCCTTCTGTTCAATGGCCAGGCTGTTTGTATGAAGCCCAGAACCAGAATCAACCAGGTGTAGGCCTCTGCAAACACCAAAAGATAGCCCAAGAACAGCTCGGTGCCCGAATTCAGGTCCAGCGAGCTGGTGAAACGCCAAAACACATAGCGACTCAGCACCAGCATGGTCAGCATCATCAGGCACAGGTGGGCAAACCGCTTGGGCATGCGTTTGAACAGCATGGCAAACACATAACACACCCCAATGAATACCCATTGACCGTAAAGCGGTAGAGACACCTGCGCGACGAACGCAAAAAGCCCCAGACCTGCCAGAAAGATCGGAAAGAACAGCCATCTGGAGGACACACTCAATTGACTGAATTCAACCAGCCGGTTGACCAGCCCCATTTGTCGGACCGACTGGTCGATTGATTTGGCAAGCCTGTGCCGAAGCAGACGCACTGGCATGAGTAGCCACCACAGCAGCCGCAGTGGCGGCCCGAGCAGGTCCATTACTGCGGTTTTGAGGATGTGACCTGCAATCAGAAACAGCTCGAAAAACAGGTTGCGCCCAGTTTTGAATGACGAGCCCGCGCTATTCAGGTTGTCGGGTTTGAACCAGATCGCCCTGAAAATTCGGAGCAGCCGCTGGCGGCTGTTCAGTTGGGGGTAAGCGCGCAGGCCGAGATTGACTTCCAGCCACTGAAGAATCACCTGACTGCGGTTGATGGTCTCCTCGTTCATCCGATCTCCAGATCAATCCAGTTGGAGCGCTTTTGAAAATCTTCCGTCAGTTGTGACAGCGGCGCATAGTCCTTCAAGGGCGAGCCTGTGGCAAAACTCTCGGGCAGGGCCTGGTCTTGATGCAGGTAAAACGGCAGCAATCGATGTCCCAGCTTGATTTTGCACAAGGTCCAGATGTCCAGATGCAGTACGTGGGTCGATTCAAATCGGTTCATCAGAAAATAGGACGCCCCGCGACTGTTTTGCAGTGCGGGCAGCAGCGCGTTGCAGGACAGAACCGACCCTGAATCCGGGGTCATGGTGATCAGGTTCATGTCCGAGATCGCCATGAATCGCTCACACCACACATTGGGCCACCTTGGCAGGTCGACCACCATCACAGTCTTTTCATGAAGGGGGGGCTGCCCCATCAGGTTCAGAAGTGGATCTGCGGTGCGGGCCAGAAGGTTCTGAACGCTGTAAAGGTCTTGCCCCTGCATGTCGCCAAAGGGCAGCAAGCGCAGACCACTGTCGGCCGTTACGATGGATTCTGACAGCGCCCGCCCTTCAGACAGGCAGTGTGCGAGGCCCAGTGCAGAACGATGTTCCAGACCCAGCTGATAAGTCATCATGTTCACAGGGTCTGCCTGTACGAGCAGCACATCACGACCCAGTTCGTGCAGCAGCAGCGCCAGGTTGAGTGCAATGCTCGTTCTGCCGCTGCCGCCTGTGGATGAAATGAGGTTGATGGTGATCATCTGTTTTAATCGTCGCTGTCGCTAGGGGCCGCAATCCACTTGCCGTGGCGGACCAGTTGATAGGTGTTGTCGGGTAGTTCGTTGTTGCTCCAGTTCACCCTGTCGCTTAGCCAGATCCGGGTGGCCGGAATTGCCAGCATCAGACGGAAGAGAACAATACTGACGCACAGGCCAAGCAGCAAGCCAACGACAAGGAATGCGAGGATGATCACGATTGTCGCTCCATTTGCAGTAGTTTTTCCAGTCTTCGCATCCAGGGACGCTTCAGCCTTCCGCGCGCCGGGTCGTCGCGCCACACGTCAATCAGCGAGGTCTGTTCCCCGAGGTCTTTGGGCTCCAGGTCAATCGCGCTTAAAGCTTCCCGCTCCTTGGAGAGCGCCCGCAACAGCTCGATCTGGGCCTGCTTTTCGTCGTAATGAACCAGGCCGCCAAACAACGTGGCTCGGTCATCCTGAAAGCACTCGGACAACCAGTTGTCAAGGGCCGTTGTGTCAGGCGGGCTTGCCCAAACCCGAAACAAATACACCCCATCCAGGGTGGCCAGGGCGCTGGCGCGAGTCTCCAAGGGGTTCAGCAGGCGTGCAGCCTGGCTGGCCGTCACGTGGTTCAGCAGCGACAGCCGGGTGATGGTGCAGTAAATACCCCAGCGTGCGGCCTGATGAATCACCTGCAGGCAGTTGACTGAAAAATCACGTGAACTCAAGAGCACCAGTTGACCGGGCGTCAGCGCCTCATGAAGGTCTTGGGCAAAGTGGCTACTGGATTGTTCTGCGTCGTCGTGGCTGTAGTCGGGTATCCACTGAATTCGCTCTTCAGCCAATTCCGCATGCGACTGACGCCAACGCGCTTCGTCGGTGATGATTGTGTTGGCGCCCATGCGCAGCAGCATGGTGTTATCTGCCTCGCTGATCAGGCCATTGCTGACGACATGAATGTCGCAGGGCTCCGCGTTCTGAAATCGAAGCTGGTATACGCGTCGTGCAAGAAAGTGTAGATGCTCGGCTTTGGTCAGTCGGATGCCGATTTTTGATACAGCTGGATCCGCGTCTTCCGACAAATCGCCCCACAGATTGCACACTTTGCCCCAGGGTTGCGTCCACCAAGATCGCGTGGTTTTTTCCGCTTGAGCGTCCCAATTGGCAAGTCCATCCGCAAAGGCCGCCCATGAGCTCAATCGCCCTGCCAGCGGCAGAATGACGGAGGCTTTGTGGAATGCAGCCCAACGTTGCAGCAGCATCATCTGCCTCAATGGACTGGATTCAGTCAGTGAAATCCGGTCACAGTGAATCCACAAATCCGGTCTTTCAATCAGCACCAAATTGGGCGTCAACAACAGGTGGGTGTCCAGCGCCCTGCACAGGCCTCGAATGTCTGTGTCTGCCTTGCCGTTTTTCAATGTGGGGCGAATGGAGATCACGTCCAGACCTCGGGTATTGCGTTTGGGCCCTTTCAGAAATGGGGCCAGAAAGTCCTGAACTTCATGTGCAGGTTGCCCGGTCAACCACAAGCAGCCTTTGAATTGCCCGTTGTGCTTGTTGTTTAGCCAAAGCCTCAACCAATGCTTGGTTAGACCTTCAACGGATCGGGTCTGGATGACATAAACCCCTGGATTCAGCGCGTCCATGCCATCAAAACCTTGAATAGGGAACCAGTGGTTCCGGTGGTCGGCTGATCGGGAATTCATCCAGAAACGAATACTTGAGATACACCGAAAACACATCCGGGTTGTAGCCCTGTGATCGATCAATGTTGATCGTGGTTCCCAAGGCCAGCGAGGGCAAAACTTGCCGCTCCAACGCCAGTTTAAAGCTGGTACTGGCCCCTCCACCTTTGCCACCAGCGATCACCGTGGGGTTGCCCTGTGCCGCAGCTTGCTGAGCCAGTTGAGGGTCCAGTGGGTAAAGGTTCGCGTCACTTTCGCGCGATTGGCTTGCGCCAATGCCCAGTTGCGCTTGCCACGACCATTTTTCGGTGCTGCCAGTCCAGGTGATCGGCAAAGTCAGGCTTGCGAAGGATTGAGGGCTGTAATAGCCGCCTTGCCCATAGGTGTAATAGCGCAAATTCTTGTCAAATTTCCACAGAAAAAGTGAGGCGCCTACCTCGACCTTCTGCCCCGCCTTTTGGTAGATGGTTTTGCTCAGAATGCCCTGTGCGTTCAGCTCGGTGTTGTCGGGCACATGATGTCCGGTAATCAGATTGGCCCGCGCGATGCCGACAAAATCGAGTGTTGGTGTGATGGGTTCATACACCACGGCAGACACACCATTTCGGCGAGCACCACCCCAGGCTTGCCCAGACACCGGGTCAATTGCGCCAGTCATGGAGAGCACACTGCCCGACACCATGCGCCGCGCCAGCTCCAAGCGTAGCGAACCCGGCCCCAGATCGGTTTTCCATTGAACACCGCCCACCCAGTCATTCACCGGCAAGTTGCCGGTTGTCGTGCCGAGGTCCAGCCTCAGTCGGTCTTGTTGCAGACCAATGCCAACCACTTGGCCACTGAAATTCTGATTCAAAAGATTCTGTTGCACCGCAGGCGAGTTGGTCACCACGGTGCCCACCTGTGCAAAGGTGTTGGCGGTGGCGGGGTCAACCGTGCCAGCCTCTGCCTTCAATGAGTCGGCCCGCACAAACAGGGTTTGATTGGCGTCGAGCGGCAAATCAACCTGCAGTGGAATTTCCTGTGTTTTGATGCCCGACACGCCTGCACTGCCGTCGATTTTTGAAGACGCGGTGGACATTTGGATGCGCGGGCTGGTTCGCATTCGGATTTCTTTTTCAAGCGCCTGCACTTCAGGTTCCGCCCGCCAGCGAGGGGTCTCTGAAATAATGCCCGCCACCTGGTTGTAGTCATCGCGCCGCTGTGCTGCCCTCAAGCGGTCCAGATATTGGTTGTAGCTCAGCCGCCTTTCCATGCCTGACATGCCCGAAGACCACTGGTCTTTGGGTACGCGATTCAGCAAGGCCAGGGCGTCTTGATCGCGGTTTTGCTGACTGGCAATCAGGACGCTGGCAAAAATCATGTCCGGGTCATTCGGCTTCAGCGCAAGGCCAGTCTCCATCAGGTCTCGCGCTTCCTGAGGCTTCTTCTGGTCATTCAATGCCGATGCCAGGCTGTATCTGAACCAGGCGTAGTCAGGCACCTTCGCGATGGCGGCTCGCCATTTGTCTTCAGCCTTGGCTGTTTCACCTTTGACCAGCAGCTGGTCTGCATCGTCGCTGAGCTGTTTGGCCTGGTCAAATGTTGACAGCTCAGGTGTCTTTTCGGGATTCCCAGCCGCTTTGGCAGTTTCCGGATTAGGCGGCTGGACCACCGCGGGTGGTTTGGGTGTGTCAGGCGCCTTGGTCTTGGTTCTTGGTGTCTGTTTGGTCAGCGCAGGCGCTGAATTGGCCACCTGTGGTGGCGAGTTCAACTCGCCTTTTCCATATCCCAGATCGGCCAGCAGGGTCCGGTACCTGGGGTCTTCAGGGAATTGTCGAATTAGAGCCTCTACCGCCTGGCGCACTGCGGGTCTTGAATTCGCGTCTTGATTCAAAACCTTGTAGTACTCCACGGCTGCCTGCCCCAGCGGTGGGCGATCAAAAAGAGACTTGAGATCGTCAGCCCAACGGCCGCTTCGCGCTTGTTCGGTATTGGCCCTGAACTTGATTTCTGCGAATTTTTGCCGCTTGGTGGTGGCCAGTTCAATGGTCTGACGCAACTCAATCGTGTTGGGGTCGTCAGCACCTGCCTCGCTTTGCAGTCGGTTCAGCCAAACCTGTGCAGACCGTGTGTTGCCTTTGGCCATGTCAACCAGGCCCTGCCATTTCAATGCCTCTGAATTGTGCGGGTCAGTCAGCAAAATTTTATTAAACGCCTGAACGGCGAGATCATATCGGTACTGGTTAATCCAATAAATGCCTTTGGAGAGCAAGGTTTGTTCAGCCACACTTTGCGTGGGGGTACCCGCATTGGGCGTGGCAACGGCATAAGCCCCCCCTTGCGTGGCTGCAAGCAAAAGTCCGGCAGTGCTCAAAGTCCAGATCTGTTTAGCCACAATGTCCGCCTTTCCACGTCCTGGGTTGCATGCCATGCTGGCTGCTCACGCTGTAGCGTTGCTGCAGATTGCCGCGGGCAAACAAAGTTAAAACGCTGTTGTAGTAGCCGTAATCCAGCCATGCTTTGCTTGAATCGCTTGTCAAGCCTTTTGATTCCAGTTGCCGGGCCAGTGTCTTGTCGCCCAGCTTGATCATCAAGGGCGCTGCAGCCACCTGAAACCCAGCTGGACCGTTGTCTTCTGACACCTTGCCTTGCCAGGGGTTGGCCCACAAGGGCACGGCACCCCGCTTGGCAATTTCGCGGGTAAAGGGTTTGATTTGTTGAATCAGGCTCTTCTCCATCGGGTCTGCACCACCGTCCATGCCCAGCCACAAATACACTCGAATGGCGTCGTAATCTCCGCGTCCGTCCTCGGCCGGGCCCAATTGGCCGTTTTTCAGCGTGACCCAGTCTGCAAAACTGCCATGACTTGCCATTTGCATTAAAAGGCGCTGATTTGAGAGATACAGCTCAGCCCAGCGTGGCTCTTCGGCCTGTGATTGGGCCAAATAGCCCAAAATAAATGCAGGTGCATAACTCGGGTTCAGTCGGACATCGCCGGACGAATTGCTGAATCCTTTTTCACCGGGCAGCAGTGACAGCCCCAAACCAGTCACCACCTGGGTTTCGCGGTTGAGCAAATTCATGCCCATGGCCTTCGCAGTGGCTGTGTATTCGGGCTTGCACCACAGGCGCCCGGCCTGATCCAGCGTAAAAACCATCCACAAGTCGGCGTCCGAAGCGCTGTTTGAGTCAATGACCGCCCAACCTTTGTCACTTTTGCCCCAAATCCATGCGGGCAGGTTTTTCCGAAGATCGCCCGCGGCCAGATTGTTCTGCGTCCAGGTCAGAATTCGGTTGAAACTGTCTTTGTCATTGGCAGCCAGTGCAAAGAAAAGGGCATAGGCCTGCCCTTCAGAGACCGTTCGAAGATCGCTCTCGCTGTGATCGACGACTCGCCCGTCTTCACTGAGATAAGCGCGCTTGAAGTGCGCCCAGTCGGGCCAGTCGGAGTGGGCACCAAACAGGGATTCAATGGTCCCCATGACCCCCGCACGTGCGCTTGGGGCAGTGGTTGCCAAAGCCACCCCCATCGCAAGCATGCCGAAGACGATGCGCCAGCCTTTCAATTATTTACCCTGCATGCGTCGGCTTGCCCGCTTTGAAAGCCAGCCAAACAGCAGTACAGCAATCAAGATGCCAGCCACTGCACCTGTCACGGCAATCAGCGCAGGGTATTCCGAGAACGCAATTCGAACGCGCAGCCACCAAGGCAGGTTGCCGCTGACGTAGGAATGTCCGAGGTTAAAGCTTTCCACTTGTTCGCCACGGAACAAGGTGACGTTGCCCCTGATTTTTGCCACGTCGTCGTAGTTCGACAAACCGCCCAGTGCTCTTTCAAAGCTGGTGGAGTCAGTGCCTGTAATGACCAGCCCCGCATGTTTGGCCGCAAACGACGATTCGAAGCCCATGATTGCACCCAGCTCACCTTTGGCCTCGATCAGGGCTCGACCCTGTTCCGGGTTGTTGGGGCGATTTCTGGATTTGCTGAACTGATCAAACCACCGAATGGGCAAAGGCGCATTCATGGTGCGCAGCATGGAAGTCAAAACCATGGGCAAGGATTGTTTACTTTTGTCCAGCCATCCCATCCGGTCTGTGGTGCCCAAGGCGAGCCAGTCTTTGTTCTGGATTTGACCAAGCTGATCTGAAAACAGCACGGTGACGCGCGTACCAGGCAGCCCGGTCCATTGTCCGAACAGTCCCATCACATTCAAAAAGCCATTCACCTCCTGTGTGTTGGGTTGCACAGGCAGAACCACAGCGGTGTGCGACAAATCCGCATAAATTGTAAATGGATAGCCGCCGTTGGCAAATGCAGTCAGGTTTGGCATGGGGGTGTAATGCGGCAGGTCAGAGAAATCCAGCGTGGATTCCGGATCGATGGAGCCGCGCGCGGGCAGTGTGGTGCCCGAGCAGTTTTTCTCGCCTTCCGGCATGAATGCAAATCCGAAGCTCAACTGGTTGGATCCGCCCACCCTGAACGCTGGAATCTGAAAAGATTCTTCCTGAGCCAGTTCGGTCTGCCCCAACAGGTTCAAGCCCAATCGATTCTGGTTCTGGCTTTCTCTCGGGGGTAGCCTGAACGATTGAATCAGATTGTTGTTGATTTCGATGTTCAGCAAGGAGTCATTCCACCGGGATGGTGCGGTGTATCGGTATTTCAGCGACATCGGAATGTTCTTTCCCGCCCAGCTGAACAAATCGGGAGGAAGGCGCAGGTTCAGGGTTGCTGTCGGGTTGTCAGAGCTGACCTCCAGTTGTCGTGGGTAATCCATCAGTTCAGCAAATCGCACTGGCCTGCTGGTGGGCACATAGCGGGGTGCGTCGTAAGGCTTCCGGTTTGGTCCCAGGTCCACCTTCTTCACTTCGGCTTTTTGCCCGCTCAGGGTTTGCGCCTCCAGCACAAGGCCCAGCACTGCTTGCGTCAGTTCGTCTTCGTTTCGGCCAATCACATAAAGCCGCTTGATCCAGGGCTTCACAGGATCCGCTTCAATTTCAAGGGTGGGGCCCCGGATGTCAGCCTTGGTCTGACCTTGGGGCAACTGGTCGCCAAGGCTCAAAATAACCGTGTTGTGGTCATCATCGGGCGCGGACACCACATGAAATTCAGCTTGCCGATAGAAGGCTTGCGCACCAAACCACGAAGTCAAAATGCCAGCGGCCTTCAGCACTTGCGCCGAGTGTGAGGCAGGCAACACCACCTGCAGATTCAATTTGCTGTTGTCGCGAGGGTCAAAAAACGGTGCCGGCAGAAGCGCCAAATCATTGACCAGTGTCAGCGGCTTTGAAACCAGGGTCAGCGTGCTGTCCGGGCTGATGTCGAAACGAAGGGTCGGGTTTTCCTGCGACACGCACTGCGCATCGTAAGTGCCGTCGTATTCAATGCGCAGGTTGGTGAAATCGCTGAACAGGTTCGGGTTCAGGTCAATTTGCATGTCATGCAATGCGCCAGCGTCTTCTTTTTTCAGTTGTGCCATGCCGGCCAGTTGGTCATTCACATACACCCGAATGAAAGACTGGTCATGGCGCATACCCGGCGGGTAAATCGCCTTCAAATCCAGCTTTGCTGAGGTGATGAATTCATCCAGACGCACACCGGTTGACAGGTTGACCGATTTCACCAGTCCTGTCAGCTTGATCCCGTTCGGTTGTCCCATCGCGGCAAGCGTCAACACCCTCGATTTGAGGCCTGATGCGGTAACCGGCGCAGCCGCCTGCTGCGCTGCCGTGGGTTGGGAAAGTTCAGGGGCCTGTGCATGGACGGAAGTCAGGGCTAGCCAGAACATGGACGCAACGGTCAGCGATTTTTTGAACATTAAAATAGATCAATAATTGTGGCGTTTATAGAACGAACCCTGCTAGAAATACTGAGATAGTATTTATGACACCTTTGAGGGGCCTTGGCTGAATCGCTTCTGCTGCCTTGCTATCATCCATATTAAGGTAATCATAATCAATCCCGGTGATATCTAGGTGGTGGGTCTGCAACTTCAACCATTGGATATTTCAGTCATTGAAATAGAAATTTAAAAAGGTACAACATGGTTTCTCTAGATGACATTGGCGACGTGTGCGTCATTCGATTGTCAACGGTGCGACTCGACAGTTCAGTGGGTACGGTCATTCGCAACTCAATCGTCTCCAAATTTGACTCGCATTCAAAGTTCGCACTTGACATGACCAGCGTCAAGCTCGTGGACTCGGGTGGCCTGGGTGCCTTGGTGGCTGTTTTGAAAAACATCACCAGCCAGCAGGCCAGTCTCGTGCTGGTCGGCATGCAAAAGTCGGTCAAGTTGATGTTTGAATTGTCCCGAATGGATCGCCAGTTCAAAATGGCCGAGTCGGTGGATCAAGCGATTGAATTGATGAAATAAGGCCCCACGTGCAGTCAAGCCCCGCCCCACGCGATCTGACCAAGCCCACCGTTCTGGTGGTGGACGATTCCTTGGTCGATCGAACCTTGTATGTAAATATGGTCGAGAAGTGGGGTTATCCGGTGGAAGTGGCTTCTGATGGCGAGCAAGCCATCGAGATCATTCGCAGCAAGCGTATTCAGTTGGTGCTTGCAAATTGGCAAATCCCCGGCATGATGGGCACTGATCTGTGTATCCGGTTGCGCAAACTCGGCCTTTCTCATTACACCTACATCATCCTGATGTCGGCGCAAAATGCTGAAGAGTTCTTGATCAAGGCCCTTGATGCGGGTGCGGACGACGTGCTCAGTAAACCGGTCGACAACAATGAGCTTGAAGCACGCCTGCAATCTGCAGTGCGTCGAATCGGTCTTCAGGCCAGCCTGGCTCAGCAAAACAACCGTCTCGTTCAAGCCTACGATCTGATCGCGCAAGACCTTCGGACCGTCTCAAAACTGCAGCGAAGCTATCTACCCGATGCAATCTGTGAAACCCCCGAGCTTGATTACCGGTGGCTGTCCATTCCCTCGCAATATGTGTCTGGCGATCACCTCAGTGTGTTTGCGCTGGGCGGCGGCAAATTTGGCTTTTACGTGTTGGATGTGTCTGGGCACGGCATTCCGGCCGCCGTCAAGTCCATGCAACTTGTTCAAATGTTCTCGGATCAGTCTGCATCAAGCCTGGTTTACGACCCTCCCCTGTCAAGCATCGGCGGTCGTTCCGTGGCGCGTCCGCGCGACGTGGTGGCTCGCTTAAATCGTCTGTTCCAGCAAACCGATTCGGATCTTTCCTATTTCACGCTGATTTACGGGGTGTTTGATGCCCCATTGCGTCATGTCACCCTGTGTCAGGCAGGTCACCCCAATCCGCTGCTGCTGCGTGCCGATGGTTCAGTGACCGCCATCGGCAACGGTGGTTATCCGGTGGGCCTGTTTGATGTGGACGAATACGAGGACATTGAACTTGACCTGGGTCCACATGACGCATTGATGCTTTATTCCGATGGCGTAACCGAGGTGCTGAACGCCAGTGGAGAACCGTTTGGTGAAGACCGACTGCTGAGCTTTTTGCAGAAAGAGCTGGCCAGTGGCAACACCCCGGCCTTGATTGATCATCTTCAGGATGCGGTGCAGCAGTGGGGCGGGCGAGCCGTGCTGGATCGCGGTTTTGAGGATGACGTGTCCATCTTGATGCTGACGCCTGAAAAAGGGGTGATCAACCCTTCGTGTGAAAATCTGGACGCGCTTTGCGAAGAGGAACCTGCAAGCGATCCGGTGTTCAGAAGCCAGGCCTGGCAGGTCATGGATGAGCAGGCCCTGCAGGCAGACGAACAATCCCAGCTCGAGCCCTCCATCGTGATCGTAGACGATTCGCGCAGCTTTTTGCGTATCTTCGAGGCCATGTTAAGCAGTTGGGGCTATCGGGTTCATCCGGCCAAAAGTGGTGATGAAGCGGTTCGCCTGATCGAAGAGGTTCAGCCCGACTTCGTATTGACCGACTGGGACATGCCCGGCATGAGTGGAATCGAACTGTGCGAACAGGTTCGAAGTTCCCAGCAAAGCAATTACATTTACATCATCATGATCACCGGCTTTGCTTCCCGCGAGGAGCTCTTGCGCAGCCTTCGGGTGGGTGCCGACGATTTTCTGACCAAACCGGTCAACCCCAGTGAGTTGAAGGTTCGGTTAAAAACCGCGCTTCGCATTTCCAGTCTGCACAAAGACCTGGAGAGGAAGCACCTTGAGCTTTCCGACCTGTATCGCTCACTGCAGCGCGACATGCGCGAGGTGTCCCGTATCCAGCGCTCATTGTTGCCCAAAGGGCGTACTTCGTCCTGGCCGATTACCACTCAGACTCTGTATCGGCCACGTCGGTATGTGTGTGGCAAGCAAATGGGCACCTTGCAAACCCAGGCCAATGAACTTGGATTTTTCATGTTGTCATTGCAAGGCGATGGCACCTCAACCGCGCTACAGGCCATGGCATTGGCAAGGTGGTTTTCAATGGCGCGGGCCACCCAGGTGCTGTTTCCAGTGGAAGAGTTCAGCAGCAAGTTCCGGCGCTATCTGGCCGAGCCCCACGCGGTTTGGGATCAGGTCAGCGAGCTTTCCCCCACCATTGACCGTGAATTGCTCGAGTTCGACTTGCTGTACGGGCTGATCAATCTGGATCAGGGCACCTTGTTGGTGGCCGGTGTGGGCCACTGGTCATTGCTGTTGGCCGAGCCGGGCAGACCGCCTGTGCTTCTGAAAACAGTCGATCAGGCAGAGGCGGGCAAAAAGCCAATGGCCATCTTGTACCGGGATGTCATTCGACCGGGCTCTCGTGTGTTTGCCTTGCCAGACTCTTCCCTGCAAAGCATGGGGCTAGGTTCGGAGTCCAAATGGATGGAACTGGTGCTCGACAAGCAGCAGGACGGCTCCATCCTGATCAACGATTTTTCCAGGCTGTCTGCTTTGAGCATGCAGTCCGGCTCTGATTTAGAACCCCACATCGGCATTGAGTCAGAGGTCAGTGAGTTACCTCTGTCAGGTCAGGCCGGGACCGATGACATTGCGATCATGGGTTTTCAATGGCGAGAGTATTTTCCGGTGCATCGCCCAGCCTTGTCAGACACTGAAAAGCAGGCCATCTTGCTGGAAGTGGATCGCTTGCTTGAATTGGGGGAGGCTGCACCTGATGAGCCTTCAGAACAAGCCTTGACTGCGGGCCGAGCCAAGGCATGGCTAAGCTACGAGGCGGTCGCAGACACCGCCAACATCGGCCAAATCAGCACGGAAGTGCGCAATTGGGTTGAAAGTCACGGATGCGACGACACCTTGTCGTACAAAGTGGATCTCGTGCTCTCCGAGGCGATGACCAACGTCATGAATCACGGGTTCCGCAATCAGTACCCCGCACCGATTCACCTCACACTGATTCTGTTTGAGCGAGGTGTGGCCATTTTACTGAGAGACACAGGCCTTCGAATTCCTGAACGTGTGGTGGCTTCAATCCGCAGTGACATGGCCTACATGGACAAGCTTTCTCTTCAGGAATTGCCAGAGGGTGGAATGGGCTTGACATTCATCCGGATGTCCTCAAGGCGATTTGCCTACACACCAGCCCACCACGACGGCGCTGAGTACAACCAGTTGGCGCTGTTTATTTAAGGGTGGAGCTGCCGTCGGACGGCAATTGACCCGGTTCGTCCGTGGGCGCCAGCGGAGTAATCCAGTTGGCCACACTGATTGCTTGCGGGTCTGTGTCGTTTGCAGACATTTTGTCCAGCAGGTTAAGAATGCGCTCATCCACGAATTTGCTGGCTGACTTTTGCAAAGCGCGGGAAACCTCCGACTCAATGGCCGTCATGGCCAATGGCCTGATTTTCCAGATCAGCTGTGAAAGGCGAGGCAGCTCTTCCTGAGGGGGTAAACCATCGCCGTATCTGTCCAATTCCTTTACGAACAGTGACACCGCCTGATCACAAAACACTTCAAGGTGTTCACGCAGCGACCCAATCAGATCGAGCAGATCTGCCAGAGGCACACCCGCTTTGGCCATTTCTGCACCGGCGTGCAGTATTTTCGGACTTGGTGCCCGGTATCTCAAACCGTCCGGTTCGAGCAGACCCAGATTGATGGCCTTGCTCAATGCGGTGCGGCTCAGGTTGGTGCCGAACAGACTTGCAAGGTGAACAGGGTTGTAGTTCTTGGGAACTTCGTCGGTCCAGGGGCTGGTGATGGCGTGGGTTAAACCGAGCAATTGGCGAAGGTCATAGCCCTTCTCGATGGCGTCCAGCATTTCCTGAATGTTGTTCAGGGTGTAGCCCTTGCCGAGCATGTGTCCAATCAGCCGTAGTCGGGAAAGATGGTCTTCGTGATAAACACCCACACGGCCGCGTTTTTCCGGCGGCGCAAGCAAGCCACGATCCTGGTAGGCCCGTACATTTCTGACGGTGGTGTTGGCCGATCGGGCCAACTCGTCAATCGTGAATTCCCGAGCCTGATTGCCAGCAGGGTTTTTGGAAGGCGATTTTTTAAATCGAAATGAAACCATGCGACTATTTTATCCAAGAGTCCGTGTATCTTGCCAATGATAAGTTGAGGCAACAGTGATTATGAAACGACGTCTGGTTTTTGGTTCAGTTTTCATTTTGTTCACCCACATTGGTCACGCGCAAGACGCCTACTACACCAAGCTCGACGCGCAGGCCATTCGTTCCTGCCTGTTCATTGAAGACGATCAATTGAGACTTCGCTGCTTCGACGACGCCACTGGCCGCAGCGAGGTTTCCAAAAACGGTGCTCCACCCCAGGTGGTCGAAAAGCTGGGTCAGGGCTTGCTGCTTTACAAAAAAGCCAGCGACACCACGTTGTCCTGGTTTGACCGTCGCTGGGAACTGGCACCTGAATCCAAACGTGGCACCTTCAGCATCAGCCCATACAAGCCAGTGTACCTTCTGCCTCTGTTTCACAACAGCAAACCGAACAATCTGCCCAGCAGTCCCAACCCGGCAAACGTCGTAACCAGCTCCCAGGATCTTGATCAAAACGAGGCCAAGTTTCAGCTCAGTCTGAAAACCAAGGTGTGGGAAAACATGTTTGGCGACAATGGCGACCTGTGGTTTGCTTACACGCAGTCCAGTCGCTGGCAGGTCTACAACGCAGGCCAGTCAAGGCCTTTCCGTGAAACAAATTACGAGCCAGAAATGATTTTCACCTGGCGTGCCAGCTGGAACGATTTTGCCGAGAAAACCGGCTGGAATCCTCGCCTGTTGGGCTTGAGCCTGAATCACCAATCCAATGGAAGAGCCAATCCACTGTCTCGTTCCTGGAACCGAGTCATCGGCATGATCGGCATGGAACGGGAAAACACCATGGTGCTGTTCAGGCCGTGGGTCCGTATTCCTGAAAAGCCTGAGAATGACGACAACCCGGACATTGAGGATTACATGGGGCGTGCCGACATGCTCATCGTGCACAAAACCCATGGCCATGAGTTGTCGTGGTTGTTGCGCCACAACTTGCGCGGCGGGGATGTGTCGCGCGGGGCTGTTCAATTTGACTGGGCATTTCCCATCAGCAGCAGCCTGAAAGGGCACATGCAGATCTTCTCCGGCTATGGTGAAAGCCTGATCGATTACAACCATCGGTCGGATTACTTTGGGCTGGGGCTATCTCTGGTTGACTGGTACTGAGGCTGTGTTACCCTCAGTGCCATTGTTTAACAACATTGTTACTTGAGAGTTCAGCCGTGATTGCCTCGTGCACCCTGTTCAAACGTCTTGCCGGCCTGTTGGGTCTGTTGTTGTTGGTCGGGGTGTCTCCCCATTCAAATGCAGCCACTCCAGTGGCCAAATCGGTGGGCTGGGTGGCCTACTCCAAGGGTGCTCAAATTTGGGTGCCGGGTGCCAAAAAATCAGTGCCCCTACCCACGCTGGCAACGCTCACATTCGGCAGTCAAATCAGCCTGAAAAAAGGCGACCAGCTCTCGGTCATTGTGTTTTCCAACAACACGCGGCGCGACTACACCGGCCCGGCCAGTCTGCGTGTGATCAAAGACACGGTGTCTTTGCGATCTGGTGCAGAACCCGAGGTGTTTCCGGTTGCCCCTGAGCAACTGAAAGTCATTCAACAATGGCTCAATTTGCATCCCAATGGACTGGGTGACATGCCAAAACCCACAGGCTTGGGCAAGCTCACCTTTGATGTGATCAAACCACTGGATGGCGCGCTTTTTCTGTCGCGCCAGCCTGAATTCCTGTTGACTGGCACGCTGCCACGAGACGCCAAATTGCTGATTTACGACAAAGACAATCGCCGATTCTGGGTCGAACCCCTTGAAGACAAACACGTCACTTTTCCGCCCGCTGCCGAATTTCACTGGGGCGAAAACTACAGCTGGGAAATCCGCAATTTCACGGGTGGCTCGCTCTTGAAAGGTCGATTCAAAATTGCCACCGAGCAACAGGCCTACCAGCTCTACAGCGCGAAGGTGCCCGTTTTGCCCGACACCCCCAAAATTGATCTGGTGTTGTACGCCCTTACCTTGCAAATGGCAGGCGCTTACCCTGAGGCGCAAGACGTTTGGGCCAGCCTGCACAATTTGCAGTAGTCGACCTTACTGGCCTTCCAGGGTTTCCCATCGAGCGTATGCTTGCGTCAGTGCTTTTTCAATGTTGGCCATTCGCGCATTCACATTTTGAATATTGGCCGGGTCTGAATTGTAAAAGTCGGGCTCGCTCATGGTCTTGACCAGCTCGGCCTGCTCATTTTCGAGTGACTCGATGAGCCCGGGCAGGCTTTCAAGTTCTCTGGTTTCTTTGTAACTCAGTTTTCTGGTTTTGGGCGCTGTGGCTGGTGCTGCTGGCGTTCCAGGTGTTGCGGCAGTCGCACGGGGCCGGCTGTCGGCCTTTTTCGCAGACCAGGGGTCCACTGTTCTCTGGCGCAGCCAGTCGTCGTAGCCCCCCACATAGTCCCCAACCCGGCCTTCGCCCTCAAACACCAGGCAGCGGGTCACGATCTGGTTCAGAAACTCACGGTCATGGCTAACAAGGATGACAGTGCCCGTGTAGTCGCACAACTTTTCTTCAAGCAGTTCCAGTGTCTCAATGTCCAAGTCGTTGGTGGGCTCATCCAGCACCAAAATATTGGAGGGTTGGGCAAACAGTTGCGCAAGCAGCAGGCGCGCCCGTTCCCCACCAGACAGACTGCGGACCGGTTGTCTGGCTCGGTCCGGGGTGAACAGGAAGTCCTGAAGATAGCCGATTACATGTTTGGATTGGCCCCCTTGCTGAATGAATTCCTTGCCGCCACCAATGATGTCCACTGCCGTGTCTTCTTCATTGAATTGGTTGCGCAACTGGTCGAAATAGGCGATTTCCAGTTTGGTGCCCAATTTGACCGAGCCTGAATCGGCCTTGATCTGCCCAAGCAATACCCGCAGGGCCGTGGTTTTGCCAATGCCGTTTGGTCCCAATACGCCAATTTTTTCCCCGCGTAAAATCACGGCCGAAAAATCGTCCAGCACCACAAAGTCATCCAGCGTCAGGTTGACATGCTCAATCTCTGCAACCACCTTGCCGCTTCGGTCGGCTTCTTGCACCTGTACTTTGGCGCTACCCTGAAAGTTGCGTCGCCCGGCGTATTGCTTTCGCATTTCCAGAAGGGCACGCACGCGGCCCTCATTGCGGGTGCGGCGTGCCTCAATGCCACGGCGTATCCAAACCTCTTCTTCGGCCAGGCGTTTGTCAAACAGTGCATTGGCTTTTTCTTCGGCGGCCAGAAATTCCGCCTTGCCTTTCAGGTAACCCTCGTAGCCTCCCGACCAGCTTTTCAGTGAGCCCCGGTCCAGATCACACACGCGTGTGGCCAGCCTGCGCATGAATGCGCGGTCGTGGCTTACCAGAATGACCGCGCCCGGAAACTGGCGGATTTGTTCTTCCAGCAATTCAATGCTGGGAATGTCCAGATGGTTGGTCGGCTCGTCCAGCAGCAGTACATCGGGCTTGTTCACCAAGGCTTTGGCCAACATCACCTTGCGCTTCATGCCGCCTGAAAGGCTGGCGAATTGAAGATCCGCTTGCAGGTTCATGCGCGACAGCATCTGGTCCAGCTCGCTTTGCAGATGCCAGCCGTTGTGTTCACCCAGCAGGGTCTGCGCCTCATGCAAAGCCTGCATGTCTGCATCAGACAGACCATCCATCCGTTCTGCCAGCCTTTTTGCGGTGAGTACTGCCGAGCCGATCTCGCCGAGCCCTTGCGCCACCACATCTTCAATGGTCAAATCCTGACCTTCAGGTACAGCCTGTTCAAGGCGTGCCAGTTTCAGGCCGTCTTGTTGAATGACTTGCCCGTCTTCCGGCTGAATTTCCCGGCTGATGATCCTGAACAGGGTGCTTTTTCCAGCGCCATTGCGTCCCACCAAAGCCACGCGTTCGCGTTCTTCCAGAGAGAATTCAACCTGGTCCAGTAACACGGTGGTGCCTATCCGGTAGGTCACCCCTTTCAATCCCAACAGCATGAGTATCCTTTGTTAAACAGCATGGGCGCGGCGCATGGCGAGCGCGCAACACAGACCCGCATCCGGTGTAAAGCGGTTTTGGTTCACCGCTTGGGCGCAAGCCATCGGCGTCATCAGTTGAAAGCCGCAGACCTCCCCATCCTGATTGTGGGGGTGAACGCCCTCGCGCATTGTAGCGAAATACAGGTGGCATTGTTCCAGGTGCCAACCATTACCCTGGGCGCGGCTGACCTCAACGCCACCCAATGGCGTCAAGCAGGCCCCCCTCAGGTGTGTTGAGTCAAGCCCAGCCTCTTCAAACAGTTCACGCCAGGCTGCACCTTGAGGTGTTTCTCCCGATGAAACACCGCCTGCGCACAGATTGTCCAGCAGCCCGGGATGTTCCTTTTTGCTGTCTGCCCGAACGCCCACCCAGATCAGGCCTTCACCCGTTTCAACATGCAAATGCACAGCCTGGCTGCGCAAGCCAAACACCTTGAACAGTGCGCGTTCCAGTTCTCCGATTGCCACGCCATTTCGGTCAAAGAGGGTCTGGGTTTCGCCGCGCCAGTTGGGCACCCAACCTTGATCTGCCAGCCAGCGGCCCAGGTCGGTCAAGGCACTGACCAGCGTATCCAGGGGCAGGTTCCAGTACAGCTCGCACCGTTGGGCATTCCATTGGCTGGTCCATGCGGTCGACTGTTGACGCACAATTTCACCCAGCTCACCATGCAAGCGACCCAGCAATTGACCGTTGATGAACAGATGATAGAAGCCGGCAGGTCGGGTTTGGGCCGCCTGGCTTAGGCGCGTTTTCAGCCCTTCAAAACCTGCAGGCAATCGATCTGCCCAGTTTTCAGATTGGTGCATCAGGTTTGAACCAGCTTTTTCGTGTTCTGGATACTCATCAGGATACCTGCCCCCAAGCCCAGCGTCACCAAGGCGGTGCCTCCGTAGCTCATCAAGGGCAAAGGCACACCCACCACCGGGAGGATGCCGCTAACCATCCCGATATTGACAAAAGCATAGGTGAAAAAGATCAAGGAAATACTGCCCGCCATCAATCTGGAAAACAGCGTCGGCGCATTGGCTGCAATCACCAATCCACGAATGATCAGGCAGGTGTACAGCACCAGAAGAACCACACAGCCCAACAATCCGAATTCTTCAGCCAGCACTGCAAAGATGAAGTCGGTGGTGCGTTCGGGAATGAATTCCAGATGGGTCTGGGTTCCTTTGAGAAACCCCTTGCCCGTCAACCCGCCAGAGCCCACTGCAATGGTCGACTGAATAATGTGAAAGCCTTTCCCCAAGGGGTCTTTGGACGGATCCAGCAGGGTTAAAACCCGCTCGCGTTGATAATCGTGCATCATCGACCACACCAAAGGCAGGCTGGCCAATGCGATCACCAGCATCCAGGCCAACACCCGCCATGAAATACCGGCAAAAAACATCACGAAAAACCCGGCTGCCAACACCAACATGGCCGTGCCGAGGTCGGGTTGCCTCAAAATCAACACGCTAGGAATAATCAGCAACACAGCGGCGACCAGAAATTCTCGCCATCCTGAAATGTTCTCCCTTTGTTGGAAAAACCAGGCCAGCATCAATGGCATGGCAATTTTCATGATTTCCGAGGGCTGAAGGCGCACAAAACCAAGATTGAGCCAACGCCTTGCGCCTTTGGAAATGTCACCAAACAGCGCTACGCCGATCAGCAATATCACCCCCAGTGTGTAGAGGGGAACCGCAGCTTTCATCAGGGTTTGTGGCGGAATATTGGCCGCAGCCCACATCACCAGAAAGGCCACTGCGAAATTGCGCACCTGATCCAGAAACCGCCCTTCGTAATCGAATGCCGCGCTGTATTGGGTCACAAGGGCCAGCACCACAAGCGACAGCAAAATCATGCTGAGCACTGGGTCAAACACGGTAAACAGCTTCTTGAAGCGGGGCCACAGGGGCTCGCGACCCATGGTTTTGTTCATTGGTTGACTCCCTGGGGGTTGGCAGCAGGCTGTCCGGGAATGGGGTGAATTTTCCAGTATTCATCCAGCGTGGCCTTCACCACGGGCGCTGCCGCCTGTGCACCAAAACCGCCGTTTTCCACAATCACTGCAATGGCAATCTGCGGCTTTTCCACTGGCGAAAATGCGACAAACCAGCCGTGGTCTTTCAAGCGGTCGGCCACCTCGGAGGCTTTGTATTTTTCGCCCTCTTTCAAACTGAAAACCTGCGCCGTGCCGGTTTTTCCGCCCAAAGTATAGGGCACACCCGCGAACACGGCTTTGGCGGTTCCGTCCAGCACCACGCCCTGCATGGCATTTTTGATCACCTCCACATTTTTCGGGTTCAGGTTCAATTGGTGCATGTCCTCAAGGGGTTTGGGCGTAATTTCACCCGTCACCGGGTTTTGGTAGGCCGTTACCAGCCTGGGTTTGGCCACCAAACCGCCCGTGGCCAGCACGCCCACTGCGTGCGCAACCTGAATGGGCGTGTAGTGGTTGTAACCCTGACCAATTGCCACAGAAATGGTTTCGCCCGAGTACCACCGTTGTGCCTCAGGTCGTTTGAACTGCCTCGCCTTCCAGGCGCGAGAGGGCAGCGTGCCGGTGCGTTCGCCATCCAGATCAACACCAGTCTTCTGGCCAAACCCGAACTGCGGCATGAAATCCGAGATGACATCAATCCCCATTTCACTGCCCAGCATGTAGTAATAGGTGTCGCAGGATTCAGAAATCGATCTGTACATGTCCACCAGGCCGTGCCCCCCCGGTTTGTCATCCCGAAAACGGCGTTCGCCAAAATCAAAGTAACCGGGGTCATGAATGGCGTAAGAGGGCGTTCTGAAGCCCTTTTCAAGCGCAGCCAGTGCCATAAACGGTTTGAATGTTGAGCCCGGCGGGTAGGTGCCTGCCAAGGGGCGGTTCAACAAGGGCTTGTCGGGCGATTCATTCAGGGCCTTCCAGTTTTCACTGTCAATGCCCTCTACAAACAGGTTGGGATCAAAGCTGGGCCGGCTGACCATGGCCAGAATGTCGCCCGTGTTGGGGTCCAGTGCCACCACAGCGCCCCGCTTGCCCTCCAGGGCCTTCTCGGCCACTTCCTGCAAGCGGATGTCCAGTGAAAGAATCAGGTTCTTGCCCGGAATGGCAGGCGATCTCGACAACACCCGGACGGCCCGACCTGCGGCAGACGTTTCCACCTCTTCAAAGCCAGTCTTGCCGTGCAGCTCGGTTTCATAGCGCTTTTCAAGGCCATCTTTGCCAATGTAGACCGTGCCTCGGTAATTGTCGCTTTGGTCCGAGTCGTCAATCGCGTTCTGATCCCGCTCTGAGATTCGGCCAATGTAGCCAAGCACATGCGCAGCGTCCTCGCCAAAAGGATATTGACGGAACAGACGGGCCCGAATTTCAACACCCGGAAAACGGTAGCTTTGCACGGCAAAGCGAGCCACCTCTTGGTCGGTCAGGCGTGTGCGAATGGGAATCGATTCAAAACGCTTGGATTCAAAACGCAATTTTTTGAAGCGGCGTTTGTCCAGTGGGGTGATTTCGACAATCTTGGACAGGTCATCCAGCAATTTGTCGAGATGATTCACTCGAGAAGGGGTAATTTCCAGTGTGTAGGCCGAATAATTGTCGGTCAGAACGGTTCTGTTTCGATCCAGAATCAGACCCCGGTTCGGCACCAGTGGCACAATGGTGATTCGGTTGTCCTCGGCCTTGGACTGGTACTTGTCGTAGTTGATGACCTGAAGCCAGGTTAGACGCACAAGCAACACCAGAAAAAAAAGAAAAACGGCGGCGGCTCCGATCAACAACCGAAGTCGGAATTCTTTCAGTGTTTGTTCGGGGTGCTTGAATTCCGTCATATCGGACGATCGTTGTCGCGGTTTTCAGGCAGCTTCTGCGGTGCGAGCAATACGAACTGGGCCAGTGGCCAAAGCGCAGCAGTCATAAAACTTTCGGACAGTATCCAGAGGCTGGGCATCATGCCACCCACTGCCATTCTCACGACGATGGTCATGATTTGTGCAGCCAGAAACAGGGGTAACAAATGCACAGCCTGCATGCCTGGAGAAAACCAAAGCACCCGCCTGTGAATCGTAATGGCGAAGTAGGACAGCAGTGTGTAGGCCAGCGCGTGTTCACCAAAGACGCTGGCCGAATGCACATCCATGATCATACCGAGAGTCCAGGCCACGCCAATGCCAACCAGTCGGGGTTGCCGGATATTCCAGAACACCAAAACCAGCACCAGTATGTCTGGCAGCACCAGATTGCGATCCACTGGCACCAACTTCAACAGCAAAGAAACCATCAGGGACACGATGACAAACCACAGTTTGACCGGTCGCAGAATGGGAGAGGCTCCAACCGGATTAAGCGCCATGTTTTTTGCCCTCCGGTTTCTTCTCGGTGTGCGGCTTCTTCACGGCGTCATTGTCGGCCTTTTTAGCCGGATCGGCGGGGGCCTCGGGTTTGGCTGGCTGAAGCGGAGGCTCCATCACGGGTACATTGGGTGGAATGGGACCTTGTGGTGCGATCTCGGGTGGTTTCACCGTGTCAAGAATTAGCACAAACCGATGTTGTTCAACGCCGGCAATGGGCGTGCAAAAGATGCTCGAGAAGGCGTAACGGGCGTTTCGTTCAACCCGAGTGACCCGCGCAACAGGAATTCCTCGTGGATAAATGCCATCCAGACCAGAGGTCACCATCAGGTCGTTGTTCTGAATGTCAGCGTTGTTCGCCATGAAGCGAAGCTCCAGCAAGCCACCATCCAGCCCGCCATAAGCCACGCTGCGCAAGCCATTGCGGAGGTTCTCCACCGGGATGATCTGGTCTTTGTCGGTAATCAGTGAAATTTCAGAACGGCTTGGAAATGCACGTGTAACCTGACCGACCAGCCCCAGTTCGTCAATGACCGGCATGCCCTCACGAACGCCTTGGATCAGACCCTTGCCCACAATTACTTTTCGGGAAAACGGGTCGTTGGCATCGCTGGTCACCTCCGTCAGAATGGCGTGCTGAACTTCCAGTGTTTTGCCGACGTGATTGAGTTTGCGCAGATTCTCGTTTTCAGCCTCTACCGTTTTTAGCTCCAGCAGCTTTTGCCGGTCGAACAGTCTTTGCTTGATCAGCTCTTCGTTTTCAGCTTGAAGCTTGGTGAGGGTGGTGAAGTAGGAGGAAATGTCTTTGGCCGCCTGTACCGGCATGCTGGCCAGCGATTGAAGTGGATACAATCCGGTGCCAATTGCTTTGCGGAGCACTTCCAGCGCCCCGTAGCGGTTGTCGAGTACAAGCAGTGTCAGGGAAAGCACCACGTAGAAAGTCAGTCTGACTCTGGCAGACGGACCTTGCTTGAACAAAGGTGGTGGCGAATACTCCATGACGGATGCAGGTTTCTTTCCAGACCAGCCCCTGAATCAGAGGCTGGGTTATTGCGTCTAAATGGCGGGCTGGTTGCAGTTCGCTACAGCTTATTCGCTGGTGAAAATGGTGCCCAGTTTGTCCATTCGCTCCAGTGCCATGCCACAGCCCCGCACCACGCAAGTCAGCGGGTCTTCAGCCACGTGCACAGGCAAACCGGTTTCTTCCATCAACAAGCGGTCCAGGTCGCGCAGCAAAGCGCCGCCGCCTGTCAGCATCATGCCGCGCTCGGCGATGTCGGCGCCCAACTCGGGGGGCGTCTGCTCCAATGCAGACTTGACCGCGGACACAATCGCATTTAAGGGTTCGGTCAGTGCTTCCAGAATTTCGTTGGAAGAAATGGTGAAGCGGCGCGGAATGCCCTCTGACAGGTTGCGACCCGTGACTTCCATGTCTTTCACTTCCGAGCCTGGGAACGCAGACCCGATCTGCTTTTTGATGGCTTCAGCCGTAGGCTCGCCGATCATCATGCCGTAGTTGCGGCGAATGTAGCTGATGATGGCCTCGTCGAACTTGTCGCCACCCACGCGCACGCTGCCTGCGTACACCATGCCACCCAATGAAATAATGCCCACTTCCGTGGTGCCGCCGCCGATGTCAACCACCATCGAGCCTGAGGCTTCCGACACGGGCAGGCCAGCGCCGATGGCGGCCGCCATTGGCTCTTCAATCAGGTACACCTGTGATGCACCGGCACCCAGCGCGCTTTCGCGAATGGCGCGGCGCTCAACCTGGGTAGAACCACAAGGCACGCAAATGATGATGCGGGGGCTTGGAGAAAACAGACGGCTCTCATGCACCATCTTGATGAACTGTTTGAGCATTTGCTCGGTTACAGTGAAGTCGGCAATCACGCCGTCTTTCATCGGGCGAATGGCCTCAATGTTGCCGGGCACTTTGCCCAGCATCTGTTTGGCCTCCAGGCCCACTGCGGTAATTGTTTTTTTGCCATTGGGGCCGCCTTCCTGGCGAATGGCCACCACTGATGGTTCGTCGAGCACGATGCCCTTGGCACGCGCATAAATCAGTGTGTTGGCTGTACCCAGATCGATGGCTAGATCATTAGAAAGATAGCTGCGTAAGAAACCGAACATGGTGAATTTCTGACCTGTACTAGAGAATAAAACCCGCCTGGCAGGGCCGGTTTTTGTTAATCGATGCGCTCACTAAATCCTGAACTTCAGAGTCGGTTGGCGTAATCGATGATGATAACCTATAAAATATGAAGACCTTAAACACCTTCCGCTTTCAAAGAAAGCCTTTTGGGGTTTAGAACAGTTCTTCGAACCAAATTGCCGTGGAGTCCTTGAAATGTCATTGAATGCCGACCAAGTTGCCAAAGTGGCTGCACTGGCCCGCCTCAAATTGCCGGGTGAACAACTGCTTCAGGTTCAAGAACAGCTCAATGATATCATGGGCTTAGTCGATCAACTGGGCGAGCAGGATACCACTGGTGTGGAACCTTTGGCGCACCCTTTGGCGATAGTCCAGCAAGTGGCCTTGCGCCTGCGTCCCGACGAAGTCACCGAGACTGACCAGCGTGAGGCCAATCTGGCCAATGCACCTGCCACTCAAAACGGCCTGTTTCTCGTACCCAAAGTGATTGAATAACCACCGGCCCATAAACAACGGCGACCACCCTGTTCAGGTTTACCGCACTGCTCTGTTCTGATCCGACTATTACGGCAAAATCCATGTCTTTTTCTGCATTACAAATTTCCGAACTGCGCGCCCTGCTTGATCACAAGAAGGCCAGCGCCACCGAACTTGCGCAAGACGCCTTGCAGCGCATTCAGTCCAGCGCACAGCTCAACGCCTTCGTGGATGTTCAACCCGAGTTGACGCTGGCGCAGGCGCGTGCCGCCGATGAGCGCCTTGCGCGTGGTGAAACCGGTGCCTTGCTCGGCATCCCTTGCGGGCACAAAGACATTTTTGTCACCCGCGGGTGGGCCAGCACCGCGGCGTCCAACATGCTCAAGGGCTATGTCAGCCCGTTTGACGCCGAGGTGGTTGATCGCCTGAACAAGGCAGGCTCGGTCAGTCTGGGCAAATTGAACTGTGACGAGTTCGCGATGGGCTCCTCCAACGAGAAAAGCGCCCATGGCCCATGCTTAAACCCCTGGGACACCCAGGCTGTGCCTGGTGGCTCGTCCGGTGGGTCTGCCGTGGCGGTGGCTGCGGGGCTTGTGCCGTTTGCCACTGGCACCGACACCGGTGGCTCGATTCGTCAACCCGCCTCGCTGTGTGGCATCACCGGCATCAAGCCCACCTATGGCAGTTGCAGCCGTTACGGCATGATCGCCTACGCTTCCAGCCTGGATCAGGCTGGCCCAATGGCCCGCAGCGCGAAAGACTGTGCGCTGGTGTTGAACCACATGGTCGGCTTTGACCCCAAAGACAGCACTGTGGTGGAGCGGCCCGCTGAAGATTTTGCAGCCCAACTGGGTCAGCCGCGCGCCACTGCGTCTTTGGATCAACCCTTGAAAGGCTTGCGAATCGGGCTGCCCGTCGAGTTTTTTGGCGAGGGCCTTGCCGACGATGTACGCAAACCCATTGATGAAGCCCTGACCCACCTCAAGCAATTGGGCGCAGAACTGGTCGACATTTCCCTGCCACGCACAAAGCTGTCCATTCCCGCTTATTACGTCATTGCCCCGGCCGAGGCCAGTTCCAACCTGTCGCGTTTTGATGGGGTTCGGTATGGTCATCGGGCTGAGCAGTACACCGATTTGAAAAGCATGTACGAAAACAGCCGGAGCGAGGGCTTTGGCCTGGAGGTTCAGCGCCGCATCATGGTGGGCGCCTACGTGCTTTCACACGGTTACTACGACGCGTATTACCTGCAGGCGCAAAAAGTGCGCCGTCTGATCGCACAAGACTTTCAGGCCGCCTTTACCCAGTGTGACCTCATCGCGGGCCCGGTCAGCCCGACCGTTGCCTGGAACCTGGGTGAAAAATCCGCCAACCCCACGCAAATGTACCTTGCGGACATTTATACACTGGGCGCAAGCCTGGCCGGTTTGCCGGGCATGTCGGTGCCTGTGGGTTTCGGTGACAAAAATCGCCCGGTTGGCATGCAACTGATCGGCAACTATTTCCGGGAAAGCGAATTGCTGCAGACTGCTGACTGGTATCAGCAGGGCACCGATTGGCATTTGCGCACACCCGTTTGATTCTTTGGAGCACACCATGCAATGGGAAATCGTAGTGGGTCTTGAAACCCACGCCCAACTGGCCACCCGCTCGAAAATTTTTTCCGGGGCCAGCACTGCTTTTGGCGCAGAGCCAAACGCCCAGGCCTGTGCCGTTGACCTTGCCCTGCCCGGTGTCTTGCCGGTCATGAACCGCGAGGCCGTGCGCTGTGCCATCGAGTTTGGCCTGGCCATTGGCGCGACTGTGGCGCCGTTTTCCGTGTTCGCCCGTAAAAACTACTTCTACCCGGATTTGCCCAAGGGTTACCAAATCAGCCAGTTTGCATTGCCTGTCGTTCAGGGCGGCACGATCAGTTTTCTGGTGGGCGACCAAATGAAAACTGTCCGACTGACCCGCGCGCACCTGGAAGAGGACGCCGGCAAAAGTCTGCATGAAGATTTCGCCGGTCAATCGGGCATCGACCTGAACCGCGCAGGCACGCCTTTGCTTGAAATCGTGACTGAACCTGACATGCGTTCGGCCGACGAAGCGGTGGCCTACGCCAAAACGCTGCACACTCTGGTGACCTGGCTGGGCGTGTGCGATGGCAACATGCAAGAGGGCAGTTTCCGCTGCGATGCCAACGTGTCAGTTCGGCCCAAGGGGTCCGACACCTATGGCACCCGCTGTGAAATCAAAAATTTGAACTCCTTCAAGTTTTTGCATGCCGCCATTCAATACGAGGCCCAGCGCCAAATCGAGCTGATTGAAGACGGCGGCGTGGTCCGTCAGGAAACCCGTCTGTACGACCCCGATCGCAACGAAACCCGATCCATGCGCAGCAAAGAGGACTCTGAGGACTACCGCTATTTCCCCGATCCCGACTTGCCTCCATTGGTGATTTCACCCTCCTGGATCCAGGAAGTTGCGGCCACCATGCCCGAGTTGCCCGGTCAAAAGCAGCAACGGTATCAGTCTGAGCTGGGTTTGAGTGAATACGACGCCATCACACTGACGGCGTCCAAGGCCATGGCGGATTACTTCGAAGCGGCACTGGCCACCCTGGGTCACTCGCATGCCAAGCCTTTGGCGAACTGGCTGTTGGGCGAGTTCTCAGCCACCTTGAATCGGGAAGATCTTACGCCGGCGCAATCACCCGTTCCGCCCGCGTTGATGGGCAGTTTGGTTGCTCGCGTGGTGGATGGCACCTTGAACAACAAAACGGCCAAGGTGGTGTTTTCTGCGTTGTGGGCTGGCGAGTTCGCAGAGGTGGACGCCTGTATCAAAGGCAAGGGCCTTGAGCAGATTTCAGACTCAGGCGCCGTTGAAAAGATGATTGACGAGGTGTTGGCTGCCCACCCGGGGCCCGTTGCGGAATACAAGGCTGGCAAGGAAGCGTCATTCAACTTCCTCGTGGGGCAGGTGATGCGCGCCGCGCGCGGCAAGGCCAACCCGGCGCAGGTCAACCAGATCCTCAAAGACAAACTGGCGGGTTAAGGCCCCGCCTGTTTACAGCGGGGTGTCGTAGTCCACAATCAGGGGTGCGTGGTCTGAAAACCGTGCATCTTTGAACACACTGGCGTGTTGAATGGCGGGCGCCAGTTCAGGGCTGGTGATCTGGTAATCGATGCGCCACCCCACGTTTTTGGCATACGCCTGCCCGCGGTTGCTCCACCAGGTGTAACAGCCCTCTGTTTCCTCTGGGTACAGGCAGCGGTAGGCGTCGTTCCAGTTTCGTTTTTTCAGAACTTCATCCATCCAGGCGCGTTCTTCAGGTAAAAATCCTGAATTCTTCAGATTGCCTTTCCAGTTTTTCAGATCGATTTCACGGTGGGCAATGTTCCAGTCGCCACACAACACCACGGGTTTGTCGGCTTTCTCGAACTGATCCAGTTCCTGATTGAAATGATCGAGAAACCGGAATTTGGCCTCTTGCCGCTCTTCAGAGCTGCTGCCAGAGGGAAAGTAGATGGATGCGACAATCAAGTTGTCAAATTCTGCGGTGATCATGCGACCTTCGGCATCAAACTCGGCGTTGTCCAATCCAAACCGAATGGACAGCGGTTCCTTCCGGCTGTAAATGCCCACGCCGCTGTATCCCCGTTTCTCAGCCGCTGCGAACCAGGACTTGTACCCTTCAGGCGTGTGGGCCGGCACAATGTCAGGAATCTGCGCTTTGATCTCTTGAACGCACACCACATCGGCCTGGCTTTGCGCCATCCAATCGAAAAATCCTTTTGTGTGGGCTGAGCGTATTCCGTTTAGATTTGCTGAGATAATGCGAGTCATGATTAGCTTGTGCTTTGTGAAGGAATTATCGTGGTCGAGTCCAATTCTGTAGGTCAAACCCTGTCAGACCAGTTTTTGCAGTTCGCAGTCGAAAAGCAGGTGCTGCGCTTCGGTGAATTCAAAACCAAAGCGGGGCGCATGTCTCCTTACTTTTTCAATGCGGGCCTGTTTGACACCGGGTCTTCTTTGCAACGTCTCAGTGAATTTTACGCGCAAACCCTGCTCGAAAAGACAGCCGCGCTTGATTTGCAGTTCGACATGATCTTCGGCCCTGCCTACAAAGGCATTCCCCTTGTGGCTGGCACCTCCATTGAACTTGCCCGCAAAGGGCGGGACATTCCTTACGCCTTCAATCGCAAGGAAGTGAAAGACCACGGCGAAGGGGGCTCACTCGTGGGCGCACCACTCGAAGGGCGTGTGGTGATCATTGACGACGTGATTTCTGCCGGCACCTCTGTGCGCGAGTCTGTTCAAATCATTCGTGACAATGGCGCGGAGCCTGCCGCCGTGCTGATTGCGCTGGATCGAATGGAAAAGGGTGTGCGCAACGGTGAAGACACCGTTCACTCCGCCGTCCAAGAGGTTGAACAGCACTACGGCATTCCGGTCATTTCAATCGCCAGTCTTCAGGACTTGTTGCGTTACCTGTTGACCCGTCAGGCGGCCAATGTGCGCCTGGCTGGCTGGTATGAAAAAGTGAAGGAATATCGTGCCCGTTATGGCGTTTGACCAAGCGTTGCGTGGCGAATCAGCGGTCTCAAAGAACCACTGACACCAACGCATGACCCGACAGGGCAATGTAAATATTGTCCAACTGGGTTTTGTTTTCTACCCACACCTTGCAGGTCAGGCTGATGTAGTTGCCAGACCTGCTTGGGCGCATCTCAACGGTGGATGCGTCAAATTGCGGGCTCATCTCGACCAGCAGGTCGCAAATCACCTGGGTGAATTCGTCCACCCGCTTTCCCATCACCTTGATGGGAAAGTGGCAAGGAAATTCAATCAAGCTTTTTTGTTCACCTGCTGGCATCTGCAGATCTCGTCAGTTTTTCTTGAACCACAGGCGAGTCGAGTCGATCATGCGACCGATGAAGCCTGCTTCCTTGACATCTTTCAGGGCCACCAGTGGAATCTTGGCGATGGTGTCTTTGTCCAGCGTCACGTTTAGGGTGCCCAATTCAGTGCCGGCCTTAATGGGGGCAATCAGGTTTTCTTTGCGCACCACGGTGGCTTTCAGTTCTTTGGACATTCCGCGGGGCACGTTGATCAGCAGGTCTTTCTGAACGCCCAGATTCACTTCCTTGTCCTCACCCTTGTAGATGGGGGTGGTGCTGATGACTTGGTCTTTTGCGTACAGTTTGACCGTGTCGAACATCTGGAAGCCATAATTCAGCAGTTTCAGGCTTTCCTGTGATCTGGCCTGGTCGCTGGCTGTGCCCAGAACCACTGAAATGAGCCGTCGTTCAGCCTTGTTGGGCAGGGTCCGTTTGGCGGAGCTGATCAGGCAATAACCCGCTGCGTCGGTGTGACCGGTTTTCATGCCGTCGACGGAGGGGTCGATCCACAGCAGGCGGTTGCGGTTGTTCTGATGAATGCCGTTGTAGGTGAATTCCTTGGTGGAATACAACTTGTAAAACTCAGGGTAGTCGCGAACCAGGGCACGGGCCAAAATAGACAGGTCGTGTGCCGTGGTGTAGTGCTGTGGGTCAGGCAACCCGGTTGAATTTACGAAATGTGATTCTTTCATGCCCAGGCGCTGGGCCTGCTGATTCATCAATGCAGCAAAATTCGATTCGTCACCCGCCAACAACTCGGCCAGTGCGCGTGTTGCGTCGTTGCCCGAATCTACAATCACGCCTTTCAAGAGTTCTGCCACGGTCACTGGTTTGTTGGGCTCGATGAACATGCGCGAACCTTCGGCTTTCCAGGCGTTCACTGAGACCGGTACGTTCTGGTTCAATGAGATCTGCTTGTTTTCAATGGCACCGAAAATCAGGTAAGCCGACATCAGTTTGGTCAGCGACGCGGGTTCCAGACGTTCATGGCTGTTGAATTCCGCCAGGGTTTGGTCGGTGGTTGCGTCATACAGCACATACGCCTTGGCCGCAATTTCGGGTGGGGGCACGGGTGTCAGCGCCTGCGCGGCCGGCAACTGCGCTGTCATCAGCGCAAGGCCGCAACCCAGGGTGGTGAAGAAGCGGTTGAAGTGGTTTTTGAATCGGATTGTGCCTGTTGTAAACAAGTAAAAAGCTCCTGTGTAAATAAAGGTTAAACAAACTAGCTGGGGTAGTAACGCACAACCAGCTGTTTTAGTTGAGGCAGGCGACCATGAAAAAAGTGTTCTCCACCGGGAATGACCAGCACGGGCAGACCTTGCGGGCGAGCCCAATCCAGCACCGACTGCAAAGGCACGGTGTCGTCCTGTTCCCCATGGATGACCAGGGTGTCTTCAGGCACATTGGCCACCCTGAATCGGCTTGCAGCAGTGCCGACCAGGGTCATTTTTCCAAGCTTCAGGCCCGCCTGCGCCAGCACTGGGGCTGCATGTGAACACACGTGCGTGCCAAACGAAAACCCAGCCAGTGCAATGGGCTCGGCCTGCAACTCAGCGGGCAGCTCCTGGTGCGCCCGCAGCACCACATCGACCATGTCCTGTGTTTCGGCATTGCCATGGTCGTGAACACCATCCGATTCTCCGACGCCTCTGAAGTTGAACCGAACGCAGATGTAGCCCAATTGCAAATAAGCCCTGGCCAGCGTTTGAACCACTTTGTTGTCTTTGGTTCCGCCAAATAAAGGGTGCGGGTGCGCAATCACTGCCAAACCCTTTGGGTTGTGGTCCGGCCGATCAATGGAAACCTCGATCCGGCCAGCCTTTCCCTGCCAGATTTCGTGCTGTGTTTTGGGGTTCATGGCAACCGCAACCTGTCGACGACTTGCCCGCCAATCAGATGGGTGTCGATGATTTCGTCAATGTCAGATTCATCCAGATAGGTGTACCAGACTGCTTCGGGATACACCACGAGCACCGGTCCGAGTTCGCAGCGATCCAGGCAGCCTGCCTTGTTCATGCGAATTTTGCCTGCGCCATTGAGTCCCAGGTCCTTGATGCGCTTTTTGGCATAGGCGTGCAGACTGGCTGCATTGCACTGGCCGCATGACTGTTCGTTGTTGTCGCGCTGATTGGTGCAAAAAAAGACGTGTTTTTCGAAGTAACTCATGGGTTTTGGCGTTAAAAGCGTCTAAGCCTCATTATCGTCTAAAATGCGGCTTCGACTTGGCGATGAAGGTCAAAACGGCCAGTGCGGCCAGGGGCCAAACCTCGCTGACCCAGCGCCCAGCGTCCTGCAACACAAAGAAAATACGGAGCATTCCGCTGCCGTGGGTGTCGATGTCTGGCGAATAAACGCCGGGTATCAATGCGGTGGTTGCCCAGCCTGCCAACAGGTGGATTATTCCAATTCTGGCCAGTGTCCGATGGGAAAGACGAACCAGTGCCACCAGCGCTCCAATGAGAATGGCTGCCAGCAATCCTTCCCAGTTTTGCTGAAACCAAAGGTTGATTTGATAGAGCCAGGCTCCCGGCGGGTTGGCCACCATGCTGTCCAGCAAGCGAATGAAAATGGTCAGTGTGACCAGCACGACCAATAGGCGGGTGCGTGGGGCACCCGATTGGGTCTGGGCAAGTCCGATCATCCAGGCGCACATCAAAAAACAGTAGTTGATCAGATCCGGGCCTGCATTTTCAATCCACAAGATCAAGCTGCCCGGCAGACCAAAAAGGGTGCCTGACACCATGTCTGAATTCGGATCAATCAGGTTGCCCAGCCACAGGCCAGTGCCGAAAGCGGGGTTTTGTGGGGCCAAAATGCTCAAAAACCAGAGTCCGAGAATGGCCATGCCCAACCAGGCCCTGTCGATCAGCCAGTGTTCAATGCGTTGGTTGATGCGCGCCACTGCGGCGCGTTTCTCCATCAGCCTGCCCGCGATCACCACGCCAATCAGCCCACCCAGGGCGTTGGTCAGCAAATCCATCTTGGAGGGTACTCGGCTGGGCAAATAGGTTTGAATGGCCTCCATCGACAGAGACAGCAAAGCACACGCCAAAAAAGCGCCCAGTTGATCCAGTTTCCTGTTCTTCAGATTCAGCCCGACCGTCAGCAGCATGCCAAGTGGCATGTAACCGGCAATGTTGATTCCGATGTCGCTCCAAAGCACCGTTTGGTAGACGGGAATCCAGGGACCCCACAGAAACTCAAAAGGGCCGATTCCGATGTTGCGCCAGTCGCTGTAGGGGTACAGGCTGAGGTGCACAATTAAAAATGCATACATCCAGGCGGCCATCATGATGCCTTGGTATGGCCTGTTTTTCGCCAGGGTGTGGTGAATTGTGTTCATGCAGCGTGTGTGTGAAGCGTCCGGAAATGGGGGTAAGGCGTTAAACTGAGGGCCTCTGGCATATTCGGGCATCAGGTATGGTAACCCAAGGCGACGTCCTCTGGATTGATCTGGACACAGTCCCTTCCACTAACGACTTTCTGCTTCAGCAGGTTGACGACCGCTGGCTCTCGGCTCAGGCCGTGGCTGTGCGTGCCCGCGCACAATCGGCCGGGCGTGGCAGGCGGGGGCGCAGCTGGGAAAGTGCGCAAGACGCGGGTTTGTGGTTTTCCATCGGAATGCCGGTGGCTGCGGCTACCATGCCTTGGTTGTCTTTGGTGGTCGGTGTTCAGTGCGCCAGCACGCTGGCAAAAGCCGGGCTGGACGTGCGGCTGAAATGGCCCAACGATCTGGTGTTCGATGGCGCAAAGTTGGGTGGCATTTTGTGTGAGTCCACCACCGTCGGGGGCCGGCCCTGGTTGGTTGCCGGCATTGGACTGAACACAAAGCCAGTCGGCGGGATGCCCTCCGTCAGTGGGCTGGCGCCGGTGTCTCTCTCCGAGGCTGGTTTCTCAATGGAGGCTGACCATTTACAGGCTTTGTATGTGGCGCTGGTCGAGCAGGTGATACTTGGAGTCTATCGGGCTTCAAAAGACGGGTTCCAGACATTTGCCGCACGCTTCAGAGCGCGAGATGCCTTCGCCGGGCAGGCGGTTCGATTCATCGACAATGGGCACGCGCTGGCGGAAGGCCAGGCCATGGGTGTTGCGGACGATGGCACTTATTTGCTTGCCTTGGCTGACGGTTCCTTGAAGTCCATGGTGGTTGGCGATCTCTCGCTTAGACTTGCCGAGGAGTTGTAGGCATGGCTTCCCTTTCAACCCAAGCCTTGTTGTGTCTGGATTTTGGCAATACCCGCGTCAAGTGGGCCTTGTTTGATGGACGGGCCAGCACGCTAAAAGCCGGGGCTGAGATCACTGCGCATGTGGAGTCCCTGGGGGTGTCCGACTGGCTCACTCAGGTGGTGTTTCCATGGTGTGTCATCAAGCCCGAGGCCATCGCCGTGTCTTCGGTTCGGGGGAATGGGGTTGTGGATGATTGCCGTGGTTTCGCCCTGCGCATGGGGCTTGGCTTTCTCAATCCTGTGGCTCAGGCAGTCGGGCAGGTCGGGGCGCGCTTGGTGACTGCCTATCAAAATCCCGCCGCCCTTGGGCAAGACCGATGGTCGGCCTGCTACGCCGTGGCTTGTCAAACAGACCAGGCGAGCAATCTGGTGGTCAGCTTGGGTACCGCCACCACGGTGGATGCCGTTGTAAGACTTGATTCTGACCACAGCGACGGGTCTTTTTTTCTCCATCTGGGTGGCTTTATTGCACCCGGCGTGGCAACCATGCTGCAAAGTCTCCATCAGCAAACTGCCCAATTGCCCTTGGCCTCTGTGTGCCAGACCGATTGGCCCACATCCACCACCAAGGCAATCGGGGCTGGGGTGTTTGAGTCCCAGTACCAGTTGATCCAGGCTGCGCGCAATCGCCTGGCGGAGAAAAATGGGCAATCCGCAGCGCTGTGGTTGACCGGTGGTTCAACCGACGCCTTTGTTGGCGCTTTTGATCCCCCTGTGACGGTGTTGTCAGACGCTGTATTGCTCGGTCTTTTTAGCCAGTTCCATGCGCAACCTGCTGGCAGATGTTAACCATGAATTTCAAAGTGTCCCGCTTGAACCTCGTGCTCGCTCTGCTGGGGGCTCTCAACCTTGGTTTGGCCACCGCACTGGCCATGAATTGGCATGCATCTGAGGTTCAAAAGGTCTCCACCAGCCCGGGGATGCGGGCAGATCTGATTGAGGTTGATCGTCCCTGGGCCAAGACCGCTCAGGCCCAGCCTGAGCCACAGAAGACCATTCAGCCGTCAGCACCAAGAATTGACTTGAAATCGGGGCAGGCCGCACTTGAGAAGGCCATGGGCACAGGTTCCGCCGTGGTTGAAAAAAGCACACCGGCCCCCTTGCTTTGCCGCGTTTGGGGGCCCTTGCTGGCCAGTGAGTCGGGGCGGGTCGCAGACAGCCTGAAAGGGTGGTCGGGTACTTTTGAGCAAACCGAAAAGCAGGTGCCGGTGGGGTATGTGGTCTATTTGCCCAAAGACCTGGTCGCCAAGGGCCTGGGTATTCCTCAATTGCAGGCCAAGGGGGTTTCCGAGGTGTATTTCATGGCTTCTCCGGGGCCTCTGCAAGGCGCCGTGTCGCTGGGGCTTTTTCGTGACCGTGAGCATGCCCAACAGCAACAGGACAATCTGACGAGCAAAGGCATACCTGGCGTCGAAATTGCCGAAAGACCTGGGCCACCCCGTGTGTATTACATCGCCAAAGGCACTGCAGAGCAGATAAACCAATTGGAACGCATTCAGACCTCAATCCGATTAGGGCGTCTGGACGATTGTCCCGCTTCCTGAATCTACAGTTCGCCGCTGCGGTCATTCATCAAAAACAGGGTATTCAAGCGGGTGGCGTCCAGATCCACACCGCGAGACCATGCAAACACCTTGAAGTTTTCACCCATCTCCGCTTCTGACAACAAGGTGTTCAAGGCCTTGCGGGTCTGTGCACCGGCCACCGGGTCAGTGAGGGCGGGGTTCTGGCCAGCCAGCTCAAGAATGCCGTGGGCCAGCAGAAAGGAAGCCTGGGTGCAGTAGCCCTCCAATTGACCACCTTCAGAATGCATGGCTTCGTAGATCTGACTGAAGTTCACATGGGCCGTCAGGTCTTGTTCTCCGATGTCGGTCAGAAAACCATCGTGTGCAACGTGATTTTTGTGCGCCCTGAGCGTGCCTTGGCGCTTTGCAGGGTGCAGCAATTTTTCGGCACAGTCGCCATAGTCAATCATCAGTGCAAGGCCTTTCAGGCGTTCTGTCAATGTTTTCACAAAACCATGGGCTTGCTCGGCCCATTCGACCAAGTGACCGTCTTGCCAAGGGCCATGTTGGGTGTGCAAGGTTTCTAAAATGCCCCTGTCACTGACTTGCAAGGGCCTTTTTTCGAGGGTGATGTCTTCACTGATCCACCATTCAAGGCTTGCGTCGTGGTGGTACTCAAACACGCGCACAGGCATGGCGTCCAGCACCTCATTGCCGATCAATACTCCTTCCAGCCCTTCTGGCAATTGCTCAAGCCATTGCACGCGATCTGCAAGATGCCCGGGCACGCTGGCCCGGATGGTTTCGCTTTGTACCTGCTTCAAACCCCCGGACACGTCCACAATGTTGTATTGCTCGACCGTGTCCCCAAGGGTATTGAGCAAATCACTGGCGAGCTTGCCGTTTCCAGCCCCGAATTCATAGATGACTGGCTTGCACAATGGCAGCACTTCGAGAATGGCTTGGCCAAGGGTCTGGCCGAAAAGCGGAGTCAGTTCCGGCGCGGTAACAAAGTCGCCCTGTCGGCCAAAAATACCTTGTCCTGAGGTGTAGTAGCCATATTCCGGGTCGTAAAGTGCAAAGGCCATGAAGGCGTCGAATCGCATAGGCCCTTGTTTTTTCAAGCGTTCCTTCAAGGCATCGGTTGCGTTCATCATCAGAAAGGCTGTCGTCGTGTCGGTGAGTGGTTTACAATGGCGGGCTAATTTCTTTAAAAATCAAGATTGTACCCATGAACCCCGGCACCCCACGATTTGCAGTTGTTACCGGCGCGGCCCGCCGCCTGGGGCGCGCTATTGCCCTGGGGCTTGCGCGCAACGGTTGGTCTATTGTACTGGGCTACCGCAATTCGCAAGCCGAGGCGGAACAAACGGCGGCTGAAGTTCGCGCATTGGGTGTGCAATGCGTCATTTGTCAGGCCGACATGAGTCAACCGGAAGACTTGGACAAACTCATGCGCTGTGCCATTGAAAGTGGTCCGGTGCGTTGTCTCGTTAACAACGCCTCGCTGTTTGAGTTTGATTGTGGCAAATCCATTGAGCCTGAAAGTTTCAATCGGCACATGGCCACCAATTTGCTGGCGCCGCTTGTACTGACCCGCAAGCTCTATGAGCACATTCCGGATGGCGAGCAGGGCGTCGTGGTCAATCTGCTCGACCAGAAGCTGGACAATCTCAATCCCGATTTTTTGAGTTACACGCTGGCCAAAGCCGGTCTAAACACCGCCACGCGCCTGTTGGCCACCGAACTGGCGCCTCGTTTGCGAGTGGTTGGTGTGTCCCCCGGTCTAACCCTGATTTCACACCTGCAAACCCAGGCCGAGTTTGAACAGGCTCACCAAATTTCTCCGATCAACCGCTCAAGCCAGCCAGAAGACATTGTCAGCGCAGTGTGTTTTCTGGTCGACAGCCCAGCCATTACCGGCACCACCCTGCTGGTCGATGGTGGCCAGCACCTTGTGCCCATGGCGCGCGACTTTAGTATGATGAATTCATGACAGACTGGTTCTTTGATTCCCGCCTTGCGGGCTGCCGCCGGGTTTTTATTCGCGATTTCGACGTCTCCGCGGCCATCGGCGTTTTTCCTCAAGAGTTGGGGCGTACCCAGGCTGTTCGCATGAACATCGATTTCTGGGTGAAGTGTGCAGACACGCCATCTGATCGCGATGTGCTTGAAGACGTGGTCGATTACGACTTCGTCCGGCCCGGCATTCATCGGCTGATTCAGTCGGGTCACATTGGCCTGCTCGAACGGCTGGTCGATCAAACCATTGCGCTGGTGCTAGATCATCCCAAGGTGCTGGCAGCCCGGGTGCGGGCCGAAAAATCAGAGGTCTATCCCGATTGCGAATCGGCTGGGGTAGAAGTATTCCGTTTTAAAAGTCAGTCCTGACCTTCCATTCAGAGAAATACCATGCAAGACACTGCTGTACAGGCCATCACCATTTTTCCGACCCGTCAGGAACAGAAAGAGGCGTTTGAATTCAACAAGCTGCAAAAGCGTCTTTTGAAGCAGGTGGGTGAGGCCATTGGTGATTTCAACATGATTCAGGACGGTGACAAGGTGATGGTGTGCCTGTCTGGCGGCAAAGACAGCTACAGCATGCTGGATCTGCTTCTCATCCTGCAGCAGCGTGCGCCCATTGATTTTGAGATCATCGCGGTGAACCTTGATCAGAAGCAGCCTGGTTTTCCTGAAGAGGTGTTGCCTGAATACCTGACCGCGCTGGGCGTGCCATTTCACATCGAGCAACAGGACACTTATTCCATCGTCAAGCGGGTCATCCCCGAAGGCAAGACCACCTGTTCGCTGTGCTCCCGTCTGCGTCGCGGAATTCTTTATCGCGTTGCCTCTGAGTTGGGCGCCACCAAAATTGCCTTGGGTCACCACAAAGACGACATTCTGCAGACGTTGTTGTTGAACCTGTTTTACGGTGGGCGCATCAAAGGCATGCCTCCCAAGCTGGTCAGCGACAACGGCCAGCACACGGTAATTCGGCCGCTGGCCTACTGTCGCGAATCGGATCTGGCCCGGTATGCCGAAGAAAAACAGTTTCCAATCATTCCGTGTAACCTGTGTGGCAGTCAGGAAAATCTGAAGCGCAAAGAAATGTCAGCCCTGTTGAAGCAGTGGGAGAAGCACAATCCTCGCTGGATTGCCAACCTGTTTACCTCTCTGTCCACCGTGGTGCCCTCGCACTTGATGGACAGGAAGCTGTTTCCATTTGAAACCATTCAGCCCGAGGGGCAGCCCGCACCCGACGGCGACAAGGCTTTCGACGACGACGAGGCCTGCTGAACCTCATTAAGCCGTATCAAGCTTATTTCAGAAAAAGCTTGTAGGCGGGGTTGTCGGTTTCGTCCCAGAAGCGATAGTCCAGCTTGCTCAGGAAGTCCGCAAATTCCTGGCGGTCATCTGGCGGCACCTGGATGCCGACCAAAATGCGTCCGTAGTCTGAGCCGTGGTTCCGGTAATGAAACAGGCTGATGTTCCAGCCGGGGTTCAGGCTGGACAAAAACCGCATTAAAGCGCCCGGGCGTTCCGGAAATTCAAAGCGGTGCAGCAGTTCGTGGTCGGCCAAAGTCGACCTGCCACCCACCATGTGCCGCAGATGGGCCTTGGCCAACTCATCGTCGGTCAGGTTCAATGCGTCAAATCCTGCGCCTGTGAACAGCTTCAACAGCTCATCCGCCTCACCGCGATGCGACGTTTCAACACCCACGAAGATGTTGGCTTTTGAATCGTCAGCCATGCGGTAGTTGAATTCGGTCACATTTCGTGGCCCAAGCAGTTCGCAAAAACGCCTGAAACTGCCGCGCTCTTCGGGAATGGTTACGGCAAAAACAGCCTCACGCTGCTCACCCACCTGAGCCCGTTCGGCCACAAAACGCAGCCGGTCAAAATTCATGTTTGCCCCACAAGAGACGGCAATCAAGGTTTGATCGCTCAAACCATGAAGTTCTGCATACTGCTTGAGCCCAGCCACAGCCAGTGCGCCAGCAGGCTCCAGAATACTGCGGGTGTCCTGAAAGACATCTTTAATGGCAGCGCAGGTTTCGTCGGTGCTGACACGCACCACGCCATCCAGGTACTGCTCACACAATTTGAAGGTTTCTTCACCAACCAGCTTGACTGCCGTGCCATCTGAAAAAAGCCCCACGTCATTGAGTGTGACGCGTCGGTGGTGTTCGATGCTTTGCGCCATGGCGTCTGAGTCGGCGGTTTGCACGCCGATGACCCGAATGTCGGGTCGCAACTGCTTGACATAGGCGGCCACGCCTGCAGCCAGACCGCCGCCACCAATGGCCACGAAAATGGCATGAATGGGCGCTTGATGTTGGCGCAGAATTTCCATGCCCACGGTGCCCTGTCCGGCAATCACATCCGGGTCGTCGAAGGGGTGTACAAAAGTCAGACCCTCTTGCGCGGCCAATTCGAATGCGCGTGTTGCCGAGTCACTGTAGCTTTCGCCGTGCAGCACGATGTTTACCCAGTCACCTCCAAATCGCCTCACCGCTTCGATTTTGACCGAAGGGGTTGTGGTGGGCATGACGATGGTGGCCATGCATTTCAGGCGTGCCGCCGACACAGCCACACCCTGTGCATGGTTTCCTGCCGAGGCGGCAATCACACCGCGTTCAAGTTGGGCCGGTGTCAGGTGTGCCATTTTGTTGTAGGCCCCACGTAGTTTGAAGCTGAACACCTTTTGCATGTCCTCGCGCTTCAGGTAGACACGGTTGCCTGTTCGCTCTGAAAGGGCGTGGGCGTGCTCCAGTGGCGTTTCGATGGCCACATCGTAAACCTTGGCGTTTAAAATGCGTTTAAGGTAATCCAGGCCCACAACAAATTCCTTCCGGCTGATGAAGGCTACACTTTACCGCAACTGGCTGATTTTGAATGTTGTCCCGAGGCGTTCCGGGGATTTCAAAAGGGCTCACGCACAATTGCGGCGTTTACCCGGCGTTGGATGGGGCATAATCTTCTTTTATTTTGGACACACAGGTCATTTCAATGGCAAAAGCGAAATCTAACCCATCCTCCGGAAAATCCGCCAAGAAGCCCGGCAAGCGACAGGGTGGAAACACCATTGTGGCCTTCGTATTCGGAATGGTGTTTGGCTTGGTCATCGCATTTGGTGTGGCCATGTATGTCAGCAAAGCCAAGCTGCCTTTTTCGGGTGTGGACACGCAAGGTGCCGTGGCCAATGTCAATCCCGGCCCTGGCAACATTCCCCCGGACCCCAATTCAGCCTTGTACAACAAAACTGGTTCGGGTGACGCCAATGCGGTTGCCCCGGTCACCTCAAGCACGCCACCCGATGCCACTGCGCCCGCTGCAGCCGGAAACTCGGGGAACCAGCCCGTGGCTCAAACGGTCTATTACCTGCAGTTGGGCAGTTTTCGCAATCGTGAGGACGCCGAACAGCTTCGTGCAAAACTGGCCTTTGTGGGCACCGAATCTGAAATCGTGGTCGGTGACTCCAACGGCACCGAAGTCAACCGAGTTCGCGTAGGGCCGTTTGCTTCAGCCAACGACGCCTACCTCGCGCGCGCACCCCTCACCAAAGGTGGATTCGAGGCCACCGTGGTGAAGGAGTAATTACAATCAAGGAGTAAGAATGGATCGCAGGAACTGGATCAAAAACGGAATTTTGCTGGGTGCCATGGCCAAAATGGGATTGCCCATGGCGTGGTCTCAAGATGCAGGCGCCTACCGCAAGGTGGAGCGCCCCATTCCCCGCAGCAAGCCCAATAAAATTGAGGTCATCGAATTTTTCTGGTACGGGTGTCCGCACTGTTTCCATTTTGAACCTGCATTGAATGCTTGGGTCAAGAAGCTGCCTGCGGATGTCTATTTTCACCGAATTCCAGTGGCATGGCCCAGCAAACGGGTCAATTTTGCAGGCCATCAAAAGCTGTATTTCACCCTTGAAGCCATGGGGCTGGTTGACCAGTATCACGACAAAGTGTTTGACGCCATGCACGTTCAGAAAAAGCGCCTGGACAGCGACGCCGAAATTTTTGATCTTGCCCAGTCTTTCGGTTTGAACCGCGAACAATTTGCCAATACTTTCAAGTCATTCTCGGTCAATGCCAAGTGCAAACAGGCCGTCGATTTGGCCACGGCTTACGGTGTTGACGGTGTGCCAACCCTCGGTATCGATGGCAAATTCACGACCTCGGCTTCAGTGGCAGGCTCTGAAGAGAATGCTCTGCGCGTGGCCAGCGCCCTCATTGAACGTGAGCGCCAAGCCTCCAAAACCTGACAGCCTTGAGAGACACTCCCATGCCAGTATCCGCAAAAGCCCCCGAAGTTTCGCAACCTTTCTGGACAGCGATGGTTTTGGGGCTTTGCCTGGTCTTGGGTGCCTGTTCCAGCGTGCCGCTGGGTCCCTCCAAGGTTGAGCGCTCCAGCAAAGGCAGCACCACAGCCAAAGCCGGCAAAGGCGATGCCCCCTACGGCTGGGAACCCGTTCAGAAAGGCGGTGGCTATTACCTCGACGACGGCCCCGGCGATCAACGCCCTGTCAATCTTGCCGACATGCCCGATCCTGTGCCCGATGTCGAGCCAATCAATCCGGCAAACACCCGGCCTTATGAGGTGATGGGGCAGACCTTTACGCCACAGAGTTCTCTGGACGAGAACTACAAGGAAACAGGTCGCGCCAGTTGGTACGGTCGAAAATTTCATGGTGCAAAAACGGCCAACGGCGAGATTTACGACATGTATCAAATGACGGCCGCGCATCCCACCCTGCCGCTGCCCAGCTATGCAAAAGTCACCAATTTGACCAATGGCAGGTCGGTCATCGTCCGGGTCAACGACCGTGGTCCGTTTTTACGCAGCCGAATCATCGACCTCAGTTACGCAGCCGCCCTCAAACTTGATTTGATCAAACACGGCAGCGCAGAGGTGCAGGTTGAAAAATTAACCCCGGATTTGATTGCTCAATATCAGGCCAAACCCCAGTCGGGCCCCGCCCAAGCCACAGCCGTCGCCAATGCCACACCCGTAAGCCAGCAAGTTGCTCCGGCGCAGGCTGCAGCGGCGCAAGCGGTCGCCGTTCCGCCTTCTGGTTCTGCGGGGCAAGCTGCTGGTCAAGTCGTGGCCAAGCCTGTCATGCCTGTGTCCACAGCCGCTGGCACCGCCTCCGCATCAAAGAATGTGTTTTTGCAACTGGGTGCATTTGGTCAGCAGGTGAATGCGCAGGCCTTGAAAAATGACGTGTTGACCAGCAATGCGGAACTTGGAAAAAACACGCAGGTACTCATGAAAGAAGGGCTGTACCGGGTCATAGTGGGGCCTTTTCAATCTGTAGAACAAGCCAACGAGGCGGCCATCCAGCTGACTGCCAGCGTCACCGCCAAACCGGTCATCAAAGAAGACTTGATTCTTCCCTGATCGCCCCCACCATCTGTCTCATTGGCCACTTCGATGTGGCGCTTCTCATCCAAAGGACAATCATGGAGCAATATCACGGCACAACCATTCTTTCTGTGCGTCGTGGCAACCACGTGGCCATCGGCGGCGACGGCCAGGTCACGCTCGGACACATTGTGGTCAAGGGCTCTGCCCGCAAAATCAGACGCCTTTATCAGGGTAAAATCCTGGCCGGTTTCGCGGGCGGCACAGCCGACGCCTTTACCTTGTTTGAGCATTTTGAGGCTCAGCTTGAAAAGCATTCAGGTCACCTGCTCAGGGCTGCGGTCGAGCTGGCCAAAGAATGGCGGACCGATCGCATGTTGCGCAAACTTGAAGCCATGCTGGCGGTGGCCGACGCAGAGCATTCCCTGATTATTACGGGCAATGGTGACGTACTGGAGCCTGAACAGGGTCTGGTTGCCATCGGCAGCGGTGGTTCTTATGCCCACTCAGCCGCCAGGGCGCTGCTCGAAAATACGGATCTGCCGCCCGATCAAATTGTAAAAAAGGCACTGACGATCGCCGGCGACCTGTGCATCTACACCAACCAGAATCACATCATCGAGACGCTGGGCGCCCCTGAATAAACCGGATTAAACACAATGACTCAATTGACACCTCAAACCATCGTTGAAGAACTGGACAAAAACATTGTTGGCCAGGCTGCCGCCAAGCGGGCAGTGGCAGTTGCCCTGCGTAATCGCTGGCGTCGCATGCAGGTGGCCGAGCCGCTTCGTCATGAAATTACACCCAAAAACATTTTGATGATCGGCCCCACAGGTGTGGGAAAAACAGAAATTGCCCGCCGATTGGCTCGGCTTGCCAATGCCCCGTTCATCAAAATTGAAGCGACCAAATTCACGGAAGTGGGCTATGTGGGCCGCGATGTAGACACCATTATTCGCGACCTCATGGAAATCGCAATCAAGCAGGTGCGTGAAGAGGCCCAGCAGGCGGTGATCGAACAGGCCAAGGACGCTGCTTTTGATCGCGTACTTGATGCGCTCTTGCCGCCAGCCAGAGATTTTGGCTTCACGGAAAGCTCGGTCAGTCAGGAAGAAAACAAGACCCGGTTGCGATTTCGCGAAAAGCTCTTCGCGGGTGAACTGGATGACAAGGAAATTGAAATTGAAGTGCTGGCAAGCAATCCGTCTCTGGACGTGGTCGGCCCCCCAGGCATGGAAGAGCTGACTGGCCAGTTGCAATCCATGTTTGCCAATCTGTCATCCGGCAAAAAGAAGCTCAGAAAAATGAAAGTGGCCGAGGCTTTGAAGGTACTTCAGGAAGAAGAGGCGGCCAAGCGGGTCAACGAAGATGACATCAAAGCCAGTGCTCTCTCGCGGGTGGAGCAGGACGGCATTGTTTTCCTGGATGAGATCGACAAGATTGCAACCCGCACCGACGCCAAGGGCAGTGACGTTTCCCGGCAGGGTGTTCAGCGAGACCTTCTTCCTTTGGTCGAAGGCACCACGGTCAACACAAAATACGGCATGATCAAAACAGATCACATCCTGTTCATCGCGAGTGGCGCGTTTCACCTGTCGAGGCCCTCTGACCTCATTCCCGAGTTACAGGGCCGTTTTCCGATCCGGGTTGAACTAGAATCGCTCACCGTGGACGATTTCAAGCGCATTCTGACCAGCACCGACGCCTGCCTGACCGAGCAGTACATCGCGCTTCTCAAAACCGATGGAGTTGAACTCGAGTTTGCGGACGATGGCGTGCAGCGGCTGGCCGAGATCGCTTACTCCGTGAACGAAAAAACAGAAAATATTGGTGCGCGTAGACTTTACACGGTGATGGAACGTTTATTGGAGGAAGTGTGTTTTGAGGCCTCAGGAAAGGCCCAAACCGTTAAAATCACGGCTGAATTTGTCGAGTCTCGCCTTGGTGAAGTGGCCAAGTCCGAGGATCTGGCACAATTCATCCTTTAAATCGATTGTTCGTGGGGGCTTCGGCCATGCGTGGGTGGGTGTCTTTCAGTGCTACGGCCTTGTTGTGTGCTTTTGCCACACAAGCCTTCGCGTTTGATCCGCAGATCACTGACGCCTGGGTCAGGCAAAGTCTCCGTGGCGAAAAAGTCACCTCCGCATTCGTGACCCTTCGCGCCGATGAAGATGCCGCCATCGTGGCGGCCTCTTCCAATGTGTCCAAAAGCGCATTGCTGGCACAGGTGCAGCGCCATCCCTCCGGTTTCGTCACCAATAAAATACTCCGGCAAATTCCCGTTACTTCCGATGAGGTCAACGTGCTGGCCAATCAGGGCTATCACATCATGCTGATGAATTTGAAACCTTCGGGGGTCCACTCAGGGCAAACCGTTCAGATTCGTCTTAAAATAAAAAGCAAGGAAGGGGAAATAGTCGAGCGTGAATTCAACGCCCCGGTGCGTGGTCTGATCGCTCGCTGACTCCCGAAGACGAACATTACCGGGCATTTCATGACATCCGAAGCATTGAATCCGACTGTCAAGGCGACAGTCCTATCCGAGGCGCTGCCTTACATTCGCCGGTTTCACGGCAAAACCGTGGTGGTGAAGTACGGCGGCAACGCCATGACCGACGTCGAACTTCAAAAATCATTTGCGCACGACGTCGTGCTGCTCAAGCTGGTGGGCATCAATCCGATTGTTGTCCACGGGGGTGGACCCCAAATTGACGAAGCGCTCCGGCGCGTGGGCAAGCAAGGCTCGTTCGTGCAGGGCATGCGGGTCACCGACGAGGAAACCATGGAAGTGGTGGAGTGGGTGCTCGGCGGCCAGGTGCAACAAGACATCGTGATGATGATCAATGAACATGGCGGAAAGGCGGTGGGGTTGACCGGCAAAGACGGTGCCTTGATTCAGGCCAAAAAGCTGATGATGGCCGACAAGTCCGAACCCGGCAAATTTCACGACATTGGTTTCGTGGGTGAAATCAAATCCATCGACCCCTCGATTGTTAAAGCGTTGCAGGACGATGCCTTCATCCCGGTCATTTCTCCCATCGGCTACGGTGAAGACGGGCACGCCTACAACATCAATGCAGACCTGGTGGCCGGGAAAATTGCGGAAGTACTCAAAGCCGAGAAGCTCATCATGATGACCAACACGCCGGGTGTACTCGACAAAAGTGGCACCCTGCTGACCGGCCTGACTGCGAAACGCATCGATGAGTTGTTTGAAGACGGCACCATTTCGGGCGGCATGTTACCCAAGTTGTCGTCTGCCATTGAGGCCGCCAAAAACGGCGTGAACTCCGTTCACGTGGTTGATGGCCGAGTGCCCCACTGTTTATTGCTTGAAATCCTGACTGATCAAGGCGTTGGAACAATGATCCGAAGCCATTGACAGCCTTTGTTGCTCACCAAACCTGAGAGGTCCCATGTCCAATAAGCTCATTCCAAGTTTGTCTGTGACCGATGGTGTCGATTTTGTGAAGAAAATCTGGGGAAGTCTGCCGCTGCCAAGCGTCATGACCCCCACCACCGATCTTGAAGAGCTGGACAAACGGATATCCGATCTCAAGGCTGTTGAGCAATGGCTTAACGTCAACCTGAGTATGCTGCGCGCCACAATCCAGGGCCTGGAGGTTCAGCGCGGCACCATTGCCACCATCAAATCGTTCGGCGCAAGCCTGGGGCGAGGAGGGGCCACCGTTGACAAGGCCGGTGAGCTTGATCTCAGCGGCGTGTCCTCTTACATGGACGAAGAAATCCTTCGCAAGGCAGTCACCGAGGCTGTTCGCGAGGCTTCACCGCCACCGGTGCCCTCGGTTTCCAGTCAAAGCAAGACGCCGGGCACAACCTCAGGCGACCCCACGCCCGAGGCGTCCAAAGCGCTGATCTCGAATGCAACGGCCTGGTGGGGCTTGCTGCAGGATCAATTCAACAAAGTCGCCGCCGCTGCCATTTCCTCGGGTGGGGCTGAATCGGACAAGTCCGCCAAGAAGACCAAGTCCTCGGCAGGCAAGGCGGCCACCGAGAAAAAGCCCGCTGCTTCGAAGTCCTCTGCCCCGCGACGCGCTGCTGCCCGAAAGTCTTCCACAGGCCGTTCCTGATGTTCCGATTCGGTCATGCCACACACCCCGACTGGCGAGAAGCACTTGAGCTGGTGCTCGTGCAGGTGGAGGGGCAGCTGCAGCTTGAGCAATTTGCCTCCGACCTGACTCGTCCCCAACGTCTGGGGCTCATGTATTGCACAGAGGCTTACAGCGAGCACGTCGATGCCATTCTCGCCACCTTGAAGCGACGCACCGGTTTTCCGGACTGGGTGGGGGCGGTGGTGCCTGGCATATGCAGCAGTGGTGTCGAGTACTATCAAGAACCTGCAATCGCCATCATGCTCATGGAGCTTCCCGCGCAGTCTGCACAGGTTTTCTCCGGCAAGCGCCCACTGCCCAAGGCGGGCAAGGTCAACGCAGCGGGTCGAAACGCGATGTCCGCGGCCTTGGTGCACATTGATCCGCTCACCGACGAAATTGACGATCTGCTTGAAGATCTCGCCCTGAAGCTGGGCTCTAACCAAACCTTTGGGGGGCTGGTCAGTGCGGGCGCCCCGGTTACCCACATCGCCATGGAGCCATTGGCCGGCGGTGTCTCGGGGGTGCTGTTTTCTGAAAACATTCCCATTGAGGTCCGAATGACCCAAGGGGTTGAAATGGTCGGCAGTGAGCATGAAATCACGGAGGCGCGAGGCAATTTTGTGATGGGGCTGGATGGACGGCCTGCGCTGGAAGTGCTGTTGTCGGATTTGGAGTTGCCGGCTGGCGACGGCCAAGACGCCATGCTGGACCAAGCGACCGATTTGCTGGCCAAGCGTTTTTCGCACGGTTTGTTTGTCGGACTGACCGAAGGGGCACTTGCCCGGTCTGCTGACCTGTTGCGTTTTTCCAGCATGCGGTCCGAGCCCCATCAGCTAAAGGTCAGGCCCGTTGTGGGCATGGACCCTGCAAATCGAGCCATCGCGATTGCGGAAGATTTCAAGGTCGGCGATCGATTGGCCTTCTGTACCCGCGATGAAAACTCCGCTCGCATCGACCTCACGCGCATGTGCGCAGAGCTTCGTGAAGACCTGGACGCACCCGCTCCCCGCTTGAACTCCCTTCAAGCCGCTGGTTTTGGCGGTATCTCTGCCGTTCGCAGGCCTCGCGGCGCAGTCTACATCGCCTGCAATGGCAGAGGGGCAGCCCTGTTTGGTCAGCAGGGGGTGGAGTTGCAAATTGTCCGTGAACAATTGGGAGACATTCCTCTAATCGGTTTTTCCGCAAATGGTGAAATCTTCAAGAGTGAGCTTTACGGTTACACTGGCGTTTTGGCTCTGTTCTTCTGAACCATGAACGTATTGATTCTCGCGGCCGGCAAAGGCACCCGAATGAAATCCCGTCTGCCCAAGGTGCTCCATCCTGTCGGCGGCATTCCCATGGTTCAGCGGGTGGTCAATACAGCAAAAGCCCTTCCCGATGCCCGAGTCATCGTCATCATTGGGCATGGTTCAGAGGACATCCGCAAGCATTTTGGCTCCGCAGAAACAGGCGTCCATTTCGCGGAACAGGCTGAACAATTGGGCACAGGTCACGCGGTGCAATGTGCGGTTTCCGAGCTGGCTCAACACGCGGTGACCCTGATTCTGTATGGCGATGTCCCCCTGCTTCAGCCTGAAAGTCTTCCGCCACTCGTTCAGGCTGCCGAAGAAGGCTCGATCGGCTTGATGACGCTCAACATGAATGACCCCACCGGCTACGGCCGTATTGTGCGCAATCAGGTCGGTGAAGTGTGCGGCATCGTCGAACACAAAGACGCCTCAGAGGCGCAGCGCAACATCCAGGAAATCAACACGGGCATCATGGCCTGCCCCACTGACAAGCTGGTGGAGTGGGTCGGTGCCCTCGGCAATCAAAATGCTCAGGGTGAATACTATCTGACCGACATCATCGCGATGGCCCACCAACAGGGTGTGACCATTCGCACCAGTCAACCACGGTTCGCCTGGGAAGTCTCAGGTGTCAATTCTCGTGCGCAGCAGGTCGAACTCGAGCGCATTTGGCAAGGCCATCAAGCCAGCGTGTTGCTTGATCGGGGTGTCCAGTTGATGGATCCAGCCCGCATCGACATTCGCGGCTCGCTGGTGTGTGGTCAAGACGTCAGTATTGATGTCAATTGCGTATTCGAGGGCCAAGTTGAGTTGGGTGATGGTGTTCAAATCGGACCCAATTGCGTCCTCAGGAATGTGCGCGTCGGCAACAACACCCGAATCGAGGCCTTTTCCAGCCTGTCAGATGCGCAAGTTGGAAACGCCGCCGTCATCGGACCGTATGCCCGTCTGCGCCCTGGCGCAACGCTCGGTGACGAGGTGCACATCGGCAACTTCGTTGAAGTCAAAAACGCCACCATTGCGCGTGCTTCCAAGGCCAATCACCTGGCCTACATCGGCGACGCGGTCATTGGCGAGCGGGTCAATGTCGGCGCCGGCACCATCACTTGCAATTACGATGGAGCCAACAAGCACCTCACTGTCATTGAAGACGATGTGTTCATCGGCTCTGACACGCAATTGGTGGCCCCAGTCACTGTGCGAAAGGGGGCTACGCTGGGTGCCGGCACCACGCTCACCAAAGAAGCGCCAGCCAATGCGCTGACCGTCTCAAGGGCCAAGCAGGTCACCGTGACCGGTTGGGTCCGTCCCGTTAAACAACCCAAGAAAGCGTAGGCTCCTCATGTGTGGAATTGTCGGCGTCCTGTCCAGGCAAAATTGTGTGCCCATCCTGATCGATGGTCTGAAAAAACTGGAATACCGCGGGTATGACTCGGCGGGTCTTGCCATTCAGCTCGATGACAGCCACGCCATTGAACGCGCGCGCAGTGTTGGGCGTGTCGCAGAGCTTGAAACCATTTCCAAGGGGTTGGAAGCCCACCTGGGCATCGCTCACACCCGTTGGGCAACCCACGGTGTGCCCAGTGAGCGAAATGCCCACCCCCACATCAGCACCGGGCAGGGCGTTGCTGTCACGGTGGTGCACAACGGCATCATTGAGAACCATGAAGACATTCGTCGGCAGTTGCGCGTGGATGGTTATCAGTTCAACTCGGACACCGACACCGAAGTCATCGCCCATCTCACCCACAAGCACCTCAAGTCAGGCCTGTCACTGTTGACATCGGTGCAAGCCAGCGTTGCCCAGCTGGAAGGCGCTTTTGCAATCGCGCTCATCTGCGATCGTGAGCCCGCCACCTTGGTGGCTGCCAAGAAGGGTGCGCCATTGCTGGTCGGGCTGGGGCAAGATGAGTATTTCCTTGCCTCCGACGCGTCTGCGCTGGTCAGTCAAACCAAAATGATCACCTATCTCGAAGACGGGGATACGGTCTGCATCAGCCCCAAGGGTCTGGCCATTCAGGATGCACAGGGGCGCGTGGTTGAGCGCCCGGTCATCGAAAGCCAGTTGTCGGCCGACGCGGTCGAATTGGGGCCCTATGACCATTACATGCAAAAAGAAATTTTCGAGCAGCCTGGCGCAATTGCCGCAACACTGGAAATGGTCAGCAACGCCTCTGCAGTCACTCCAGAACTCTTTGGCACCGAGGCTGCAGCCATCCTGCCCAATGTTCAGCACATTCTCATTCTGGCTTGCGGAACCAGCTTCCACGCCGCATCGGTGGCGCGCTACTGGCTAGAATCCATTGCGGGCGTGCCCACCACCGTCGAAATCGCCAGCGAATATCGCTATCGCAAGAGTGTCCCCATCCCTGACACACTGGTCATTACCGTGTCGCAATCCGGTGAAACAGCGGACACACTGGCTGCACTGGAGCATGCCAAAAGTCTGGGCATGACCAACGCCCTTTCCATTTGCAATGTGCCCGAGTCCGCCTTGATCCGCGCCAGCAACCTGCGCTTTTTGACCCGTGCAGGCCCTGAAATCGGCGTGGCTTCCACCAAAGCGTTCACCACGCAGCTGGCTGCTTTCTTTACCTTGACCATGGTGATGGCCAAGTTGCGTGCCACGATGACCGCTGAGCAGGAAAAGACGCTGTTGGCCCAGCTTCGCCACCTTCCTTTGGCGATTCAAAATGTGCTTTCCCTTGAACCGGAAATCAAGGCCCTTGCCCAGCGTTTTGCGTCCAAGCGCCATGCCCTGTTCCTTGGGCGTGGTGTGCATTTTCCGATTGCGCAGGAAGGGGCGCTCAAGCTCAAAGAGATCAGCTACATCCACGCAGAAGCCTATGCAGCGGGCGAACTCAAACACGGTCCGTTGGCGCTGGTGGATGCCGACATGCCGGTGGTGGCGATCGCACCCAAAGACACCCTGATCGAAAAGCTCAAGTCCAATTTGCAAGAGGTGAAAGCCAGGGGCGGCGAGCTGTATATCTTTGCGGACAGAGACACCCGCATTGAGGCTTCAGAGGGCGTACACGTCATCAATTTGTTGGACCATGCAGGCCACCTGTCCCCCATATTGCATGTCCTTCCGCTGCAATTGCTGTCTTATCACGTGGCCCTGGTCAAGGGCACCGATGTCGACAAACCGCGCAATCTGGCCAAGTCTGTTACGGTTGAATGAAAAAACCCGGCTCAGGCCGGGTTTTTTCACTCGTCATTGTGCTCTGTGGACTGAAATGCCCGAATGGCCTTGTCCGAGCCCTCCATTTTGCTGATGCGCTCGGCGGCCCAGTGAAACAGGCCTGGGGCAAGCACCAGTGGGGCGATGGGCTTGGGTACAATGGTTTTGCGTTTTCGCTTCACAATCGCCTCGTACATGGCCTCGACCACCTGCTCGGGTTCAATGGCTGCAAATGCGCCTTTGTGACCGCCCCACAGTTGCCCCGGTTTGGCCTCCTCGATCATGGCCGTCTTCGTGAACGTGGGGTGTACACATCCAACCCCGATGCCATCCAGTGCCAACTCTTGCCTTGCCACATCGGCCAGGGCTTCAACGGCCGCCTTCGAGGCCGCATAGTGCGACATCAATGGCGTGTGAATCGCGGCGGCCAGTGAAGAAACAACCTGCAAATACCCTTTGCTTGCCCGCAAATGGGGCACGGCAGCCCGAATGGTATTGAACGCACCCGCCACATTGACATCCAGTGTCATCTGAAAATCCTTGGGGTCCATCTTTTCGATGGAGCCCATTCTCAAAATGCCTGCGTTGGCCACCACCACGTCAATTCGTCCAAATGAATCAATGCACAGTTGCATCGCCCTTTTCATGTCATCCAGATAACGCACATCGCCCGCACAGCCGTCGGCAGAGTTGCCCAAAGCCAGCACTCGCGCTTCAACTGCTTTGGCATTCAGATCGACCACAAAAACAGAGCCGCCGTTTTCAACCACCTTTTGAGCCAGCCCGGCGCCCAGGCCGCGAGCAGCCCCCGTGATGAACACCACTTTGTCTTTCACTGTCTATCCCCTGTTGTTGAATACCCATCAGCCAGCAGTGTAGACGTTTCGGAATGCATTCTGAAATTCAGGCATGATGTATTGTCAGTTTGTCGATGCTTTTCTTCAAATACACCAGCAGCAACAGACCGGGTGCGGCTGCGGCCGTTGAAAAGAGAAAGAATGTACCCCAGCTCGTGGCGGCCACCAGGTAGCCCGCGGGTGCACTCAAATAAACGCGACCAACCGCAGCCAAAGAAGACAAAAGCGCGTACTGCGTGGCTGAAAACTGTCTGGAGCACAGTGTGGTCAGCAAGCCGACAAAGGCCGCAGTGCCCATGCCGCCACACAGGTTTTCCACAAAGACCGCAGCGGCCATGCTGTACACATGGGCAGGAAACAGGGAAAGCGCCCAAAACGACAGGTTGGACAGGCCTTGTAAAATGCCGAACACGAGCAGCGATCTGAACAGGCCCATTTTTTTCATCAAATGCCCGCCAATGAATGCACCGCCCAAGGTGGCCACCAGACTGACCGTCTTGTTCACCGTTCCGACTTCCGTCAGGGTAAAACCCAAACCTCTCAACAAAAAGGCGGTGCTTAAAGAGCCAGCAAACGCATCGCCTATCTTGTAGAGCACGATCAGAATCAATATCCAGATCGCCGAATCCTTGGTCAGGAAATCCTTGGTGGAGTCCTTGACGATTTCCGAGAGGCTAGGGCCGCGTGTGTTGCTGTGGGTCTGGCCCGAAACCGCCGGGCTCAAGGCCGTGGCCACAGCGCCGGCAACCATCAAAGCACCCATCAGGAAATAGGTGCCACGCCAGCCGAGCCATTGGCCTGCCAAAATCAGCGCCAGCCCTCCGGAGGTCAACATGGCTACGCGATAACCCGCCACGTAGTAAGCGGCCCCCAGCCCACGTTCTTCTTCCGGCAGCAATTCAGTCCGATAGGCATCAATGGCCATGTCTTGCGTTGCCGAGCACAGTGCAACGCCCATGGCGACAGCAGCAACTTGCCAGGCGTTGTGCACATCCAGAGTGGCCATCACGCACAGCAAGCCGGCACAAACCAGTTGCATGATCAAGATCCAGCCTCTACGCCGGTCTAGAAATCCGGGCTGTAGGTAATCCAGCAGGGGTGACCATAGAAATTTGTAGGTGTAGGGCATGCCTACTATGGCGTACAAACCAATTGTTTTGATGTCAATGTTCTCGACAGACAGCCATGCTTGAAGCGTACTGCCACTTAAAGCCAACGGTAAACCACTGGAAAAACCGAGAATAAGGATTGAAATAAGGCGTAATGGTGGCATGGGGTTGACGGGTAATTAAAAAGAAGACATAATCCGTGGTTCTCTTTTGGAGAGATGCCCGAGTGGCTAAAGGGGGCAGACTGTAAATCTGTTGGCTTACGCCTACGCTGGTTCGAATCCAGCTCTCTCCACCAAGAATCTGAAGTTTAACTGAGCAAGCCCCTAAAAAGGGGCGTGTCGGTCGCGGGTGTAGCTCAATGGTAGAGCTGAAGCCTTCCAAGCTTAAGACGAGGGTTCGATTCCCTTCACCCGCTCCAGAAAAAGATAGCGCCCATGTGGCTCAGTGGTAGAGCACTCCCTTGGTAAGGGAGAGGTCGCGGGTCCGATTCCCGCCATGGGCACCAACCGTTTTGATAACCGCGCTTGCGAAATCGTCGTGGGTGCTTGTAAAGAGGTCGTCATGGCAAAAGGAAAGTTCGAGCGGACCAAGCCGCACGTAAACGTAGGAACAATTGGTCACGTGGATCACGGCAAGACAACGTTGACGGCGGCGATCACGACCGTGTTGGCGCGCCTGAACGGTTCAGGTGAAGCCAAGGGTTACGACCAGATTGACGCAGCGCCCGAAGAGAAAGCGCGCGGTATCACGATCAACACAGCGCACGTTGAGTACGAAACAGCGACCCGCCACTACGCCCACGTAGATTGCCCAGGTCACGCTGACTACGTGAAGAACATGATTACCGGTGCAGCGCAGATGGACGGCGCGATTCTGGTGTGTTCAGCCGCTGACGGCCCCATGCCACAAACCCGTGAGCACATCCTGTTGGCCCGCCAGGTTGGCGTGCCTTACATCATCGTGTTCCTGAACAAGTGCGACATGGTTGATGACGCCGAATTGCTGGAACTGGTCGAAATGGAAGTGCGCGAGCTCTTGAGCTCCTACGACTTCCCAGGTGACGATGTGCCCATCATCAAGGGTTCAGCCAAGCTGGCGCTGGAAGGCGACACAGGCGAGCTCGGTGAAGTGGCCATCAAGGCACTGGCCGATGCGCTGGACAGCTACATCCCCACGCCAGAGCGTGCGGTTGATGGCGCGTTCCTGATGCCAATCGAAGACGTGTTCTCAATCTCTGGCCGCGGTACAGTGGTCACAGGTCGTATCGAGCGCGGCGTGGTCAAGGTTGGCGAAGAAATTGAAATCGTCGGTATCAAAGACACCGTGAAGACCATCTGTACAGGCGTGGAAATGTTCCGCAAGCTGTTGGATCAGGGTCAGGCTGGTGACAACGTGGGTGTGTTGCTGCGTGGTACCAAGCGTGAAGACGTTGAGCGTGGTCAGGTTCTGGCCAAGCCCGGTACAATCACACCGCACACAGACTTCAGTGCTGAGGTGTATGTATTGAGCAAAGACGAAGGTGGTCGTCACACGCCATTCTTCAACAACTACCGTCCTCAGTTTTACTTCCGCACAACGGACGTAACAGGCTCAATTTCTCTGCCAGAAGGCAAAGAGATGGTACTGCCAGGCGACAACGTGTCGATCAATGTGTCATTGATTGCACCGATCGCGATGGAAGAAGGCCTGCGCTTTGCGATCCGTGAAGGCGGGCGCACAGTTGGTGCCGGTGTTGTGGCCAAGATTACTAAGTAATTAGTGGTTTACTTAGGGCAATAGCTCAACTGGCAGAGCGTCGGTCTCCAAAACCGAAGGTTGGGGGTTCGATTCCCTCTTGCCCTGCCAAATTTGGTAGGAGTTACGCCGCTGAACTTGTTCAGCGGCGGATTACATTTAAGCAATATGGCTCAAAACGATATTCAAACCGTCTCAACGTTCCAGGACAAAGCGCTGCTTGCCCTGGCGGTTGTGTTTGCGGTCGGTGGGGCAATTGCCTTCCAGGTTCTTTCCGCCCAAGACTTTTTCATCCGAACCGGCGTAGTATTGCTCGGCATCGTGCTTGCGGTGGTTTGTTTTGTACTGTCCCAAACCGGAAAGCGTTTTGTGGGTTTTGCAAAAGATTCGATCAACGAAGCCAAGCGCGTGGTCTGGCCTACTCGAAAAGAGGGGCTTCAGATGACTGGTGTGGTCTTTGCGTTCGTGGCAATCATGGCGGTTTACTTGCTCGTGGTTGACAAAACGCTTGAATACGTACTGTACGACTTGATTTTGGGGTGGACTCGTTAATGGCAAAGCGTTGGTATGTAGTACATGCTTATTCCGGAATGGAAAAAAGTGTGCAGCGAGCCTTGCAGGAACGGATCGACAGGTCAGACATTTCCGACTTGTTCGGTACCATTCTGGTTCCCTCTGAAGAGGTTGTCGAAGTCAAGGGTGGGCAAAAGTCCATCACTGAGCGTCGTTTTTTTCCGGGCTATGTGCTCGTTGAAATGGAGATGACAGACGACTCTTGGCACCTTGTGAAGAACACCTCCAAAGTGACCGGTTTTGTGGGCGGCACCGGCAACAGGCCTGCGCCGATTTCCCAGAAAGAAGTGGACAAAATCATGCAGCAAATGCAGGAAGGCGCCGAAAAGCCCCGTCCGAAAGTGCTGTTTGAGGTTGGCGAGATGGTGCGAGTCAAAGACGGTCCGTTTGCAGATTTCAATGGCAACGTTGAAGAAGTCAACTACGAGAAAAGTAAACTGCGCGTGTCGGTCACCATTTTCGGTCGTGCCACTCCAGTTGAGCTCGACTTTCATCAAGTCGAAAAGGTTTAAAAGTTCTGGCGCCCCGTTTTAATTGCGGCGGGGAATTCGCTTTGTAGCAATACGAGGAGCAGCTTAAGCTGCGTTTGTACTCACGGAGAAAATCATGGCAAAGAAAATTATCGGCTTTATCAAGCTGCAGGTGCCTGCAGGTAAAGCCAACCCATCGCCTCCCATTGGTCCAGCTTTGGGTCAACGCGGCTTGAACATCATGGAATTCTGTAAGGCGTTTAACGCCCAGACACAAGGCATGGAGCCAGGTCTGCCAATTCCAGTGGTCATTACTGCCTTTGCGGACAAGTCCTTCACCTTTGTGATGAAGACGCCTCCCGCAACAGTTCTGATCAAGAAGGCTGCGAAAATCACCAAGGGTTCACCACGTCCACACCTCGACAAAGTCGGGAAGATCACACGTGAACAAGCTGAAGAAATCGCGAAAACCAAGATGCCCGACCTCACTGCCGCCGATATGGATGCAGCTGTTCGTACCATCGCGGGTTCTGCCCGTAGCATGGGTATTCTGGTGGAGGGTCTGTAATGTCTAAAGTATCCAAGCGCGTGCAGGCTCTGCGCGCCAAAATTGATCGCAATGCCCTGTATCAGGTTGAGCAGGCATTGACATTGGTGAAAGAAACATCCACAGCCAAATTTGACGAGTCGGTCGATGCGGCAATTCAGCTGGGTATCGATGCGCGTAAATCTGACCAAGTTGTCCGTGGTTCAGTGGTATTGCCAGCGGGCACCGGTAAGTCTGTTCGGGTTGCGGTATTTGCGCAGGGTGCAAAAGCCGAAGAGGCCAAAGCAGCCGGTGCTGACATCGTGGGCATGGAAGACCTTGCTGCCGAAGTCAAGGCTGGCAACATGAACTTTGACGTGGTTATCGCTTCACCTGACACCATGCGTGTCGTAGGTACTTTGGGTCAAATCCTCGGTCCACGTGGTCTGATGCCAAACCCCAAGGTCGGTACAGTGACTCCCGACGTTGCCACTGCAGTGAAGAACGCCAAGGCTGGTCAGGTTCAATACCGGACCGACAAGGCCGGTATCATTCACTGCACAATCGGTCGTGCTTCTTTCGAAGTGGAGCAATTGAAAACAAACCTGAACGCACTGCTCGAGGCTTTGAACAAGTCCAAGCCTGCATCTTCCAAAGGGGTTTACCTGAAGAAGATCGCCGTGTCGAGCACCATGGGTGGTGGTGTTCGGGTAGATCAAGCCAGCGTGCTTGGTCAATAAGAACTTTGGGCCGGGGTGCAATGGCTATTTGCCAATGCACTTCGGGTTATCAAAGACCGTTGGAAGCTTAGTGCTTTAAAACACAATCCAGCGTAGATGGCGGTCCCGAAGAAAAGTTGTGAATTTGATTTCCTGACTTCATTTTCGGTCGCCTGTTTTAAACAGTGCAATAAGCGCTTTTTTGGAGAAAGACCGTGGCACTAAATCGCCAAGAAAAAGCTGCAGTAATTGAAGAGCTGTCCGAGAAGCTTAAGGATGCTCAAGCAATTGTTGTGGCCGAATATCGTGGTCTATCTGTGGAAAGTGTAACGAAGCTTCGTCAAGAAGCCCGTTCATCAGGTGTTTATCTGCGCGTTTTGAAAAACACGCTCGCTCGCCGTGCTGTGGTTGGCACACCATTTGAGGCTTTGTCCGACAAAATGGTAGGCCCGCTCATCTATGGGATCAGTGCTGATCCCGTGGCGGCAGCGAAAGTGTTGGTCAATTTTGCGAAATCAAACGACAAGTTGGTTTTGACTGCCGGTGCAATGCCCGGTCAAGTCATGGACGTGAACGGTGTGAAAGCACTCGCCACAATGCCAAGTCGTGAAGAATTGCTCGCCAAATTGCTGGGCACCATGCAAGCCCCAATCGCGACTTTTGTACGTACCCTCAACGAGGTGCCGTCCAAATTTGTTCGTGGTTTGGCTGCTGTGCGTGACCAGAAAGAAACGCAAGGCGCTTGAACTTTTAAAGATAGCTGAAATCAAATTTTTACTGGAGAAATCAAAATGGCAACTAAAGCCGAAATCCTTGACGCCATCGCTGGCATGACCGTACTCGAACTGTCCGAACTGATCAAAGAAATGGAAGAGAAGTTTGGCGTTTCTGCTGCCGCCGCTGCTGTTGCAGTTGCTGCGCCTGCTGCTGGTGGTGGTGCCGCTGCCGCCGCTGAAGAAAAGACTGAGTTCGATGTTATTCTGACAGCTGCTGGCGAAAGCAAAGTTAACGTGATTAAGGTTGTTCGTGCAATCACTAGCCTGGGCCTGAAAGAAGCCAAGGATCTGGTTGACGGTGCACCAAAGCCCGTTAAAGAAGGTGTATCTAAAGCTGAAGCTGAAGACATCAAGAAGCAGCTTGAAGAAGCTGGTGCGAAGGTCGAAGTTAAGTAATTTCGCTTTCCCCTGCGCCCAGGAGTTTACTCCTGGGCTTTTTGCGCTTAAATCGCCCGCTCTATGAGAGTGATTTAAGCCATGTGTGTAACAATGCATATCGCTTAATCCGCTCGACATCAGGACAGAAAATATGTCTTACTCTGCCACCGAGAAAAAACGCATACGTAAAAGTTTTGCGAAAAGGCCTCCAGTTCTGGATGTGCCCTACCTTCTCACCACTCAACTCGACTCTTACACAGAATTTCTGCAACTGGGCACCCCAGTGGTCTCCCGTGAAGAGAAGGGTTTGCAGGCTGCTTTTCAGTCTGTGTTTCCCATTACTTCTCACAATGGATACGCCCGGCTTGAGTTTGTTCAATACACCTTGGGCGACCCGGTTTTTGACGTTAAGGAATGTCAACAGCGCGGCCTGACCTTCTGCTCGCCCTTGCGTGCTCGCGTGCGGCTGGTTCTGCTTGACCGTGAGGCCAGCAAGCCCACCGTCAAGGAAGTCAAAGAACAGGAAGTCTACATGGGCGAGCTGCCCCTGATGACCCAGAACGGATCCTTCGTGATCAATGGCACCGAACGTGTCATCGTGTCTCAATTGCACCGTTCTCCTGGCGTGTTTTTTGAGCACGATCGCGGTAAGACACACAGCTCAGGTAAGCTGCTCTTTTCCGCCAGAATCATTCCGTATCGCGGTTCATGGCTCGACTTCGAGTTTGACCCAAAGGACATTCTGTACTTCCGTGTCGACCGTCGCAGAAAAATGCCGGTCACCATTCTGCTGAAAGCAATCGGCATGAATTCGGAGCAAATTCTTTCCTCTTTCTTCGATTTCGATCGTTTCGAAGTCAAAGAAGAGGGTGCCTTGATGGATTTGGTCGTGTCCCGCCTTAAAGGCGAGACTGCCAAGTTCGACATCCTGGACAAGGCTGGAAAAGTGCTTGTCCAAAAGGACAAGCGCATTAACGCAAAGAATGTACGCGACATCGAGGCCGCTGGCCTCGAGAAGATCTCTGTGCCTGAAGATTTCCTGATTGGCCGCACATTGGCCAAAAACGTGATCGACAAGGACACAGGCGAAGTTGTTGCCTCCGCGAACGATGAAATCACTGAAGACCTTCTGGCCAAGATTCGTGAGGCCAGTGTGAAAGAAATCTTCACTCTGTTCACCAATGAACTGGATCATGGTCCGTACATTTCTCAAACGCTGAGAACTGATGAAACTGTTGATCAAACTGCTGCGCGCGTAGCCATTTACAGAATGATGCGCCCAGGCGAGCCTCCCACCGAGGAAGCCGTTGAAATGTTGTTCAACCGCCTGTTCTACAGCGAAGACTCATACGATTTGTCTCGTGTCGGGCGCATGAAGTTTAATCGTCGCGTAGGTCGCCCAGAAGTTGAAGGGCCCATGGTTTTGACCAACGACGACATTCTGTCCGTGATCAAGATTCTGGTTGATCTGCGCAACGGTCGGGGTGAAATCGATGACATCGATCACCTTGGAAACCGTCGCGTGCGTTGTGTCGGCGAATTGGCTGAGAACCAGTTCCGTGCTGGCCTCGTGCGCGTTGAGCGCGCTGTTAAGGAACGTTTGGGTCAGGCTGAAGCGGAAAACCTGATGCCCCACGATCTGATCAACTCCAAGCCAATCTCTGCTGCCATTAAGGAGTTCTTTGGTTCGTCTCAGTTGTCCCAGTTTATGGACCAAACCAACCCTCTGTCAGAAATCACGCACAAGCGTCGCGTTTCTGCACTCGGTCCTGGTGGTCTTACCCGCGAGCGTGCCGGCTTCGAAGTTCGAGACGTTCACACAACCCACTACGGCCGTGTGTGTCCAATCGAAACGCCTGAGGGTCCAAACATTGGTTTGATCAACTCAATGGCCATGTATGCTCGCCTGAACGAGTATGGCTTTCTCGAGACTCCATACCGAAAGGTTGAGGGCGGGGTGGTTTCCGATGAAATCGTATACCTGTCTGCCATTGAAGAAGGTCGCTATGTAATCGCCCAGGCGAACGCAGAGATCGGAGAGGACAAGCGCCTGGTGGGCGATCTGGTGTCCTGCCGCGTGGCTGGTGAATTTGAATTGGTGAACCCCGCGAATGTCGAGTTGATGGACGTTGCGCCCGGACAAATCGTCTCTGTAGCGGCCTCTTTGATTCCGTTCCTTGAGCACGACGACGCCAACCGCGCGTTGATGGGTGCCAACATGCAGCGTCAGGCTGTGCCTTGTCTTCGTCCAGAGAAAGCCTTTGCCGGTACTGGAATTGAACGCACGGTGGCGGTTGACTCAGGCACTGTGATTGTTGCCGATCACGGTGGTGTCGTGGACTACGTAGACGCCAACCGAATTGTGATCCGTGTGAACGACGATGAGGTCGAACCGGGTTCCGTGGGCGTTGATATTTACAACCTCATCAAGTACACACGTTCCAACCAGAACACCAACATCAACCAGCGTCCTATCGTCAATCGTGGCGATGTGATTGCCAAAGGTGACGTGATTGCCGATGGTGCATCCACCGACATGGGTGAGTTGGCTCTGGGTCAAAATATGAAGGTCGCCTTCATGACCTGGAACGGATACAACTTTGAAGATTCAATCTTGATTTCTGAGAAAGTTGTTGCAGACGATCGCTACACCTCCATTCACATCGAAGAACTGTCAGTGGTTGCCCGCGACACCAAATTGGGGTCTGAGGAAATCACGCGTGACATCTCCAATCTGTCTGAGGCTCAGCTGTCGCGTCTGGACGAGTCCGGCATCGTGTACATCGGCGCTGAAGTGCAGGCGGGTGACGTGCTTGTCGGTAAAGTGACTCCAAAAGGCGAGACACAACTGACTCCCGAAGAAAAGCTGTTGCGCGCCATTTTTGGTGAAAAAGCATCAGATGTGAAGGACACCTCACTGCGTGTGCCCTCCGGCATGACCGGCACGGTGATCGACGTTCAGGTGTTCACACGTGAAGGCATTACACGAGACAAGCGAGCACAGTCGATCATTGATGACGAGCTGAAGCGTTATCGCCTTGATCTAAACGATCAAATGCGAATTGTGGAGATGGACGCATTCAGTCGTATCGAGCGATTCCTGACAGGCAAGATCGCCAATGGCGGTCCTGGTCGTTTGGCCAAGGGCAGTGCCATCACAGCGGACTATCTGAACAGCATCGACAAGCACCATTGGTTTGACATTCGTCTGGCAGACGAGGAAGTTGCCAGCCAGCTTGAAAGCTTGAAGAAGTCCATTGAAGACAAGCGCCACCAGTTTGACCTTTCGTTTGAAGAGAAGCGGAAGAAGTTGACACAAGGTGACGAGCTGCCCCCAGGCGTTCTCAAGATGGTCAAGGTGTACCTGGCCGTTAAGCGTCGTCTGCAGCCCGGTGACAAAATGGCCGGTCGTCACGGTAACAAGGGTGTTGTGTCCAAAATTGTGCCGGTTGAAGATTTGCCCTACATGGCGGACGGAAGTCCGGTTGACATCGTGCTGAACCCGCTGGGTGTTCCTTCGCGGATGAACGTGGGTCAGATTCTGGAAACCCACCTGGGTTGGGCAGGCAAGGGCATCGGTGATCGCATCAACGAGATGCTTGAGCAGCAGGCAGGTGTGGCCAAGTTGAGAAGCTATCTGGACCGTGTGTACAACAGCACCGGCACCAAGGTTGATCTTGATTCGCTGTCCGATGACGAAATCGTCGCCATGTCCAAAAACCTGTCGAAGGGTATGCCTTTCGCAACGCCGGTGTTTGACGGTGCGACGGAAGACGACATCAAAGCCATGCTGAATCTGGCTTATCCAAGCGATGATCCCGCCATGCAGGCCCTTGGTTTCAACGAAGACAAAACCCAATTGACGTTGTACGACGGTCGCACAGGGGAAGCATTCGATCGCAAGGTGACGGTGGGTTACATGCACGTACTCAAGTTGCACCACCTGGTTGATGACAAGATGCACGCGCGTTCAACAGGACCATACTCGCTGGTTACTCAGCAACCGTTGGGCGGTAAAGCCCAGTTTGGTGGTCAGCGCTTTGGTGAGATGGAAGTGTGGGCGCTTGAGGCCTACGGTGCATCCTACGTTCTGCAGGAAATGTTGACCGTGAAGTCAGACGATGTGAATGGACGAACCAAGGTGTACGAGAATTTGGTCAAAGGTGATCACACAATCGATGCTGGAATGCCGGAATCATTCAACGTGTTGGTGAAAGAAATCCGTTCGTTGGGCATTGACATTGATCTGGATCGCTTCTGAGCGACCTAGACGGAGGTATTTAGATGAAAGCATTACTAGATCTGTTTAAACAGGTCCAGCAGGACGAACAGTTTGACGCAATTAAAATTGCGGTCGCATCACCTGACAAAATCCGTTCATGGTCTTTTGGAGAGGTCAAAAAGCCTGAGACCATTAACTATCGAACTTTCAAGCCTGAAAGAGATGGTTTGTTCTGTGCCAAAATTTTTGGCCCGATCAAAGATTATGAATGTCTGTGCGGCAAGTACAAGCGCCTCAAGCATCGTGGAGTGATCTGCGAGAAGTGCGGCGTCGAGGTCACGCTGTCCAAGGTGCGTCGTGAACGTATGGGTCACATCGACCTTGCTTCACCCGTTGCCCACATTTGGTTTTTGAAGTCACTGCCATCCCGTCTGGGTATGGTGCTCGACATGACACTTCGCGACATCGAGCGGGTGCTGTACTTCGAAGGTTTCGTGGTGGTTGATCCCGGCATGACCCCTTTGAAGCGTTGTCAGTTGCTCACCGAAGAGGACTACCTCGCCAAGCAGGAAGAGTACGGTGACGATTTCCGTGCCCTGATGGGTGCTGAGGGTATTCGTGAGTTGTTGAAGTCCATCGACATCGATCGTGAGGTCAACACCCTGCGCGACGAACTGGCTGCGACCAATTCCGAAGCAAAGATCAAGAAGATTGCCAAGCGTCTGAAGGTGCTGGAAGGGTTCCAGAAATCCGGAATCAAGCCAGAGTGGATGATTCTAGAGGTGTTGCCTGTACTGCCGCCTGAGTTGCGCCCATTGGTTCCTCTGGACGGTGGCCGTTTTGCGACCTCTGATCTGAATGACCTTTACCGTCGCGTGATCAACCGTAACAACCGCTTGAAGCGTCTTCTGGAACTGGCTGCACCAGACATCATCGTCCGCAACGAAAAGCGCATGTTGCAAGAGGCTGTTGATTCACTGCTCGACAACGGTCGTCGCGGCAAGGCAATGACAGGCGCCAACAAGCGCCCATTGAAGTCCTTGGCAGACATGATCAAAGGCAAGGGTGGTCGTTTCCGCCAAAACTTGCTGGGTAAGCGCGTTGACTATTCGGGTCGTTCAGTGATTGTGGTTGGCCCACAATTGAAGCTCCACCAATGCGGTCTTCCGAAGTTGATGGCGCTTGAGCTGTTTAAGCCTTTCATTTTCAACCGTCTGGAAGTGATGGGTATCGCGACAACCATCAAGCAGGCCAAGAAATTTGTTGAAAACCAAGAGCCGATTGTTTGGGACATTCTCGAAGAGGTGATCCGTGAGCATCCGGTTCTGCTGAACCGCGCCCCAACTTTGCACCGCTTGGGTATCCAGGCATTTGAACCCGTGCTGATCGAAGGCAAGGCAATTCAACTGCATCCTTTGGTTTGTGCTGCCTTCAACGCCGACTTCGACGGTGACCAGATGGCTGTGCACGTTCCTTTGTCACTGGAAGCTCAGATTGAGGCCCGCACGCTGATGCTGGCTTCGAACAACATTCTGTTTCCAGCCAACGGCGAGCCCTCAATTGTTCCGTCGCAAGACATCGTGCTGGGCCTGTACTACACCACCCGTGAGCGAGTCAATGCACGTGGCGAGGGCATGGTTTTCGCTGATGTTTGTGAAGTGAACCGTGCCTACGACAACAAGGAAGTCGAGCTCAGCACCAAAATCACGGTGCGTATCGATGAAGTGACGGTGGATCCAGAAACTGGCGAGAAGTCGACCAAGCGAAACCGCTATGAAACGACGGTTGGTCGCGCCCTGTTGTCTGAAATCCTGCCTCCAGGTCTGCCTTTCTCCTTCATTGATCGACCATTGAAGAAGAAAGAAATTTCCCGTCTGATCAACGCCTCTTTCCGTCGCTGCGGCTTGCGTGAGACGGTGATTTTTGCTGACAAGCTCATGCAAATGGGTTTCCGTCTGGCCACACGTGGTGGTATTTCCATCGCCATGGGTGACATGGTTATCCCAGAGCAAAAGCACACCATCATTTCCGCAGCTGAAGCGGAAGTGAAAGAGATTCAGGCTCAGTACACTTCAGGTCTGGTTACGCAAGGCGAGCGCTACAACAAAGTTGTGGACATCTGGGGTCGTGCTGGCGATCAGGTCGGCAAGGCCATGATGGAGCAGCTTTCTACTGAGCCAGTGGTTGACCGCAATGGCAATGAAGTCCGTCAAGAGTCATTCAACGCCATTTACATGATGGCTGACTCTGGCGCTCGTGGTTCAGCCGCACAGATTCGCCAGTTGGCCGGTATGCGTGGTCTGATGGCCAAGCCCGACGGCTCAATCATTGAAACGCCGATTATTGCGAACTTCCGCGAAGGCTTGAACGTTCTGCAGTACTTCATTTCAACCCACGGTGCACGTAAAGGTCTGGCCGATACGGCCCTGAAGACAGCCAACTCCGGTTACTTGACCCGACGTCTCGTCGATGTAACCCAAGATCTGGTCGTGGTTGAAGAGGATTGTGGCACCAGCAACGGTGTCGCGATGAAGGCCTTGGTGGAAGGCGGTGAAGTGATCGAGGCCTTGCGTGATCGTATTCTTGGCCGTGTAACCGCTGCCGAGGTGGTCAACCCTGAGACCCAGGAAACCGTGTTTGAATCAGGCGTGTTGCTTGACGAATCTGCGGTCGAACTGATTGACCATTACGGCATTGACGAAGTGCGTGTTCGTACCCCTCTGAATTGCGAAACCCGTTATGGCTTGTGTGCCAAGTGTTACGGTCGTGACCTTGGACGCGGAACGTTGGTCAACATCGGTGAGGCTGTCGGTGTGATCGCCGCCCAGTCCATTGGTGAGCCTGGTACCCAGTTGACGATGCGCACCTTCCACATCGGTGGTGCCGCGTCACGTGCTGCTGTAGCGTCAGGCATTGAAGCCAAGTCAAACGGCATCGTGCGCTTTACCGCAACCATGCGTTATGTGACGAATGGCAAGGGCGAGCAGATTGTCATCTCTCGATCTGGTGAGTTGTTGATTACCGACGACTTCGGTCGTGAGCGTGAGCGCCACAAACTGCCTTATGGTGCAACACTGGCCGTATTGGATGGCAACCAGGTCAAGGCCGGTACAAATCTGGCCACTTGGGATCCGCTGACTCGTCCAATCGTGACGGAGTACGGTGGTCAAATCAAGTTTGAAAACATTGAGGAAGGTGCAACAGTCGCCAAGCAGATTGACGAAGTGACCGGTTTGTCCACCCTGGTGGTAATCGATGCCAAACGCCGTACTGCGGGTGGTAAAGGTGAGCGTCCTCAGGTCAAGTTGCTTGACGAAGCCGGCAATGAAGTCAAAATTGCCAACAGTGATCACTCTGTGAACATCAGCTTCCCAGTGGGTGCGTTGATTACCGTGCGTGATGGTCAGCAGGTGTCTGTGGGTGAAGTTCTGGCCCGTATTCCGCAGGAAAGCCAGAAGACCCGTGACATCACAGGTGGTTTGCCTCGCGTGGCTGAACTCTTTGAAGCGCGTTCTCCGAAAGATGCCGGTATGCTGGCCGAGGTCACAGGCACCGTCTCATTCGGTAAGGACACCAAGGGCAAGCAGCGTTTGGTGATCACCGATCTGGATGGGGTTTCTCACGAATTCCTGATTCTCAAAGACAAGCACGTACTGGTCCACGATGGTCAAGTGGTCAACAAGGGTGAATCGATCGTTGATGGTCCTGCAGACCCACACGATATCCTTCGACTGCTAGGTATCGAAGCACTGGCTCGCTACATTGTCGATGAAGTACAGGACGTGTATCGATTGCAGGGCGTGAAGATTAACGACAAACACATTGAAGTGATTGTTCGTCAAATGTTGCGTCGTGTAATCGTCGAAAATCCAGGTGACACAGGCTTTATTCCTGCTGAGCAGGTCGAGCGGTCTGAGTTGCTGGATGCCAATGATCTGGCAATCAAAGAAGACAAGCAGCCTGCTACCTACCAAAACGTGTTGTTGGGTATTACGAAGGCATCCTTGTCCACAGACTCTTTCATTTCTGCGGCGTCGTTCCAAGAAACCACGCGCGTGCTTACAGAAGCCGCGATCATGGGCAAACGGGACGATTTGCGTGGCTTGAAAGAGAACGTTATTGTCGGCCGTCTGATTCCCGCGGGCTCTGGCCTTGCCTTCCACAAGGCAAGAAAAGCCAAAGAGTTGCGAGAGGCCGAAGAGTTGCGTCAAATCGAAGCCGAACAGGATCCCCGCGCCCAGGCCGAGGCACTGTTCAACATGCCTTCAGATGACAGCAACAATGTTGCAGATGAGTCCTAACTCGTTGAGATTATTCTGAAACAGGATTGACCTGCGGTTGTATTTCAGACTACAATCGCGGGCTAAATTGGCTGCAAGTGATCTTGCAGCCCTTTTGTTTTTTCTAACCGGAACTGGAAATATGCCAACCATTAATCAACTTGTGCGCAAACCACGCACCAGTGTGACCATGAAAAGCAAGAGCCCAGCGCTTGAGAACTGTCCTCAAAAGCGTGGCGTTTGCACCCGTGTTTACACTACAACTCCAAAAAAGCCCAACTCAGCCCTGCGTAAAGTCGCCAAAGTGCGTTTGACCAACGGCTTTGAGGTGATTTCTTACATCGGTGGTGAAGGCCACAACCTTCAAGAGCACTCAGTGGTTCTGATCCGCGGCGGTCGAGTCAAAGACTTGCCCGGTGTTCGTTATCACATCGTACGCGGTTCACTGGACCTTCAAGGTGTTAAAGACCGTAAGCAGGCTCGTTCGAAGTATGGTTCAAAGAGACCAAAGCAGGCCAAGTAAGCCGGTTTTGTTTTGAGCCCATTATTAACGCATTCCGTGCGGCTCCCTGATTAGCGGGAGTCGAGTAAGCAGATGCAAAAGTAGGAATTGTCCTACGCTGAAGAAAAAGGAATAGAAGTATGCCACGTCGTCGCGAAGTACCGCGCAGAGACATTCTGCCCGATCCAAAGTTCAAGAGTGTAGAAGTAGCCAAGTTCATGAACGTCATCATGCTGTCAGGCAAGAAGGCTGTTGCAGAGCGGATCATTTATGGTGCGTTTGAAAGCATCACCACGAAAACTGGCAAAGATCCTCTTGAGGTATTCAACACCGCGATTAACAACGTCAAGCCAGTGGTAGAAGTGAAGTCACGTCGTGTAGGTGGCGCGAACTATCAAGTTCCGGTTGAAGTTCGTCCCTCACGTCGTCTCGCTTTGGCCATGCGCTGGATGCGTGAAGCAGCCAAAAAGCGTAGCGAAAAGTCAATGGACTTGCGCTTGGCTGGTGAGCTGCTTGAGGCAGCAGAAGGTCGTGGCGGCGCAATGAAGAAGCGCGACGAGGTACATCGTATGGCAGAAGCCAACAAGGCATTCTCTCATTTCCGATTCTAAATTTAACTGGAGTGTCAAATGGCTCGTAAGACGCCTATTGAAAGGTATAGAAACATTGGTATTTCTGCGCACATTGACGCTGGAAAGACCACCACGACAGAACGAATCCTGTTCTACACCGGTGTAAGTCACAAGATTGGTGAGGTTCACGACGGTGCTGCCACCATGGACTGGATGGAGCAGGAGCAGGAGCGTGGCATTACGATTACGTCCGCTGCCACTACATGCTTTTGGAAAGGCATGGACATGGGTTACGACGAGCATCGTATCAACATCATTGACACCCCAGGGCACGTTGACTTTACCATCGAGGTAGAGCGTTCAATGCGTGTGTTGGATGGCGCTTGTATGGTTTATTGCGCAGTGGGTGGTGTACAGCCACAGTCTGAGACCGTATGGCGCCAAGCCAATAAGTACGGTGTTCCACGTTTGGCTTTCGTCAACAAGATGGACCGCACAGGTGCAAACTTCTTCAAGGTCTATGACCAGATGAAACTGCGTCTTCGCGCCAATCCGGTTCCTATGCAGGTGCCAATCGGCGCTGAAGAGAACTTCAAGGGTGTGGTTGACTTGGTCAAAATGAAGGCCATCTGGTGGGATGAAGCTTCACAGGGCATGAAATTTGAATACGGCGAAATTCCAGCCGAATTGAAGGCAGACTGCGCCAAGTGGCGCGAAAACCTGCTGGAAGTGGCAGCCGAGTTCAGCGAAGAGTTGATGAACGCCTATCTTGAGAACGGCGATCTGTCAGAAGAGCAAATCAAGCAGGCCATCCGTCACCGCACCATCGCGGGTGAAATTCAGCCTATGTTCTGTGGCTCCGCCTTCAAGAACAAAGGTGTTCAGGCCATGCTGGATGCGGTTATCGACTACATGCCCTCGCCTGTGGATGTGCCACCGGTTGAAGGCTTTGATGACGACGAGCAGCCTGCCGTTCGTAAGGCCGACGATCAGGAGAAATTCTCCGCGCTGGCCTTCAAATTGATGAGCGACCCTTTCGTGGGTCAATTGACTTTCGTGCGCGTTTACTCCGGTGTTTTGAGTAAGGGTGACTCCGTATTCAACCCTGTGCGTGGCAAAAAAGAACGCATTGGCCGTATCGTGCAGATGCACGCGAACAATCGTGTGGAAATCGAAGAAATTCGCGCGGGTGACATCGCTGCCTGTGTGGGCTTGAAAGAAGTAACAACCGGTGAAACCCTGTGTGATCCTGCAAGCATCATCACGCTTGAGCGCATGGAGTTCCCTGAGCCAGTGATTTCTCAAGCCGTTGAGCCTAAATCAAAGGCAGACCAGGAAAAAATGGGTATTGCGCTGAGCCGGCTGGCCCAGGAAGATCCTTCTTTCCGAGTTCGCACTGATGAGGAAACCGGCCAGACGATCATTTCAGGTATGGGCGAGCTGCACCTTGAAATTATTGTTGACCGGATGAAGCGTGAATTCGGTGTTGAAGCCAACATCGGCAAGCCTCAAGTGGCCTACCGCGAAACCATTCGCGGAACTGTCAATGAGGTGGAAGGCAAGTTTGTTCGGCAGTCCGGTGGTCGCGGTCAGTATGGTCACGTGGTTCTGCGCGTCGAGCCTAACGAGGCTGGCAAAGGCTTTGAGTTCCTTGATGAGATCAAGGGTGGTGTAGTTCCTCGCGAATACATTCCTGCTGTTCAAAAGGGTATTGAAGAGGCCTTGACAAGCGGTGTGATCGCTGGATACCCAGTGGTTGACGTGAAGGTTGCTTTGCACTTCGGTTCTTACCACGATGTGGACTCCAACGAAACTGCGTTCAAGATCGCGGCTTCCATGGGTTTCAAAGAAGGTATGCGTCGCGCAAACCCTGTGCTTCTTGAGCCAATGATGTCTGTTGAGGTTGAAACACCCGAAGATTATGCAGGTACGGTGATGGGCGATTTGTCCTCACGTCGTGGTGTGGTTCAGGGCATGGAAGACATGGTGGGCGGCGGAAAGGCCATTCGCGCAGAGGTTCCTCTTGCAGAAATGTTTGGTTATTCCACAACGCTGCGTTCTCTGACTCAGGGTCGCGCAACCTACACCATGGAATTCAAGCACTATGCGGATGCGCCTAAAAACGTGGCGGATGCAGTCATTAGCGCTCGCGGCAAGTAATTGTTAATTTAACTATCAAAGATTGAGAGGTATTTGCAATGGCAAAAGGAAAGTTCGAGCGGACCAAGCCGCACGTAAACGTAGGAACAATTGGTCACGTGGATCACGGCAAGACAACGTTGACAGCGGCGATCACGACCGTGTTGGCGCGCCTGAACGGTTCAGGTGAAGCCAAGGGTTACGACCAGATTGACGCAGCGCCCGAAGAGAAAGCGCGCGGTATCACGATCAACACAGCGCACGTTGAGTACGAAACAGCGACCCGCCACTACGCCCACGTAGATTGTCCAGGTCACGCTGACTACGTGAAGAACATGATTACCGGTGCAGCGCAGATGGACGGCGCGATTCTGGTGTGTTCAGCCGCTGATGGCCCCATGCCACAAACCCGTGAACACATCCTGTTGGCCCGCCAGGTTGGTGTGCCTTACATCATCGTGTTCCTGAACAAGTGCGACATGGTTGATGACGCCGAATTGCTGGAGCTGGTTGAAATGGAAGTGCGCGAGCTCTTGAGCTCCTACGACTTCCCAGGTGACGATGTGCCCATCATCAAGGGTTCAGCCAAGCTGGCGCTGGAAGGCGACACAGGCGAGCTCGGTGAAGTGGCCATCAAGGCACTGGCCGATGCGCTGGACAGCTACATCCCCACGCCAGAGCGTGCGGTTGATGGCGCGTTCCTGATGCCAATCGAAGACGTGTTCTCAATCTCTGGCCGCGGTACAGTGGTCACAGGTCGTATCGAGCGCGGCGTGGTCAAGGTTGGCGAAGAAATTGAAATCGTGGGTATCAAAGACACCGTGAAGACCATCTGTACAGGCGTGGAAATGTTCCGCAAGCTGTTGGATCAGGGTCAGGCTGGTGACAACGTGGGTGTGTTGCTGCGTGGTACCAAGCGTGAAGACGTTGAGCGTGGTCAGGTTCTGGCCAAGCCCGGTACAATCACCCCGCACACAGACTTCAGTGCTGAGGTGTATGTATTGAGCAAAGACGAAGGTGGTCGTCACACGCCATTCTTCAACAACTACCGTCCTCAGTTTTACTTCCGCACAACGGACGTAACAGGCTCAATTTCTCTGCCAGAAGGCAAAGAGATGGTACTGCCAGGCGACAACGTGTCGATCAATGTGTCATTGATTGCACCGATCGCGATGGAAGAAGGCCTGCGCTTTGCGATCCGTGAAGGCGGGCGCACAGTTGGTGCCGGTGTTGTGGCCAAGATTACTAAGTAATTGATGCATGCCTCCGGTTGCCAGTCGGTAACCGGAGAATTTATTGAGATGCGCCGAAAACCACCGGGCATACTCAGTCGCTCTTTTTGGAATAAACATGAACAATCAAAAAATTCGAATTCGTTTGAAAGCTTTCGATTACAAGTTGATCGATCAATCGGCTCTGGAGATCGTAGAGACCGCTAAAAGAACAGGCGCCGTTGTGCGCGGTCCGGTTCCGCTGCCAACCCGCATCAAGCGTTTTGATATTTTGCGTTCACCTCACGTCAACAAAACATCACGTGATCAGTTTGAGATTCGCACCCATCAGCGTTTGATGGACATCGTTGATCCTACAGACAAGACCGTTGATGCATTGATGAAGCTGGATCTCCCGGCTGGCGTGGATGTGGAAATTAAGCTGCAATAAGATTGCAATAAGTTGTTGTTTTAGTTTATACTCCTTGGCTGGCTTGAATTGGCCAGTTATCAAACAGTGAATTTATCATCCAGCCAATCGTAGCTGGAATTGGAGAAATCATGAGTCTAGGCCTTATTGGTCGCAAGATTGGCATGATGCGCGTCTTTAGTGAAGCTGGGGTTTCAATCCCGGTGACCGTTGTAGACGTTTCATCAAACCGTGTTGCGCAGCTCAAAACCAAAGAAAAAGACGGTTACACCGCCGTTCAGCTTGCATACGGCACCCGCAAGGCGAGTCGTGTAAGCAAACCAGCCGCCGGGCATCTGGCTGTTGCTGGAGTCGAGGCTGCCTCCAGCCTCGTTGAGTTCCGCGTTGAAGAAGATGCACTCTCTCAGTATGCCCCCGGCGCCGCTGTTTCAGCCGAGCTATTTCAAGTTGGTCAAAAGGTTGATGTGAGTGGTGTTACCCAGGGTAAGGGTTTCAGCGGCTCCATCAAGCGTCACAACTTCAGCTCTCAGCGTGCCTCTCACGGTAACTCTGTGTCCCACAATGCGCCTGGTTCCATTGGTATGGCTCAGGACCCGGGTCGTGTATTTCCGGGTAAGCGCATGGCCGGTCAGCTCGGTAATGTAAACCGCACCACTCAAAACCTTGAAATTGTTCGGGTTGATGCTGAGCGCGGTTTGCTGCTGATCAAAGGTGCCGTACCCGGTTCAAAGGGTGGGCAGTTGTTGGTTAGCCCAGCTATTAAAGCGAAGGCTTAAGGGGATCCCAGATGGAATTGAAACTGATTAATGATTCTGGGCAGTCCTCTCAGACTGTTCAGGTGTCCGACGTGGTTTTCGGTCGGGAATACAATGAACCTTTGATTCATCAGCTTGTGGTGGCTTATCAAGCCAATGCCCGTCAAGGTACTCGTGCCCAAAAGGGTCGTGCTGACGTTAAGCACTCCACACGTAAGCCTTGGAAGCAAAAAGGTACAGGTCGTGCCCGTGCTGGTATGTCGTCAAGCCCATTGTGGCGCGGAGGCGGTAAAACGTTCCCTAACCTTGCTGATGAGAACTTTACGCAGAAGCTGAACAAAAAGATGTACCGCGCAGGTATTTGTTCAATTTTGTCTCAGCTGGGTCGTGAAGAGCGTTTGGTTGTTGTGGATAGTCTCAATCTCGAGGCGCCCAAGACCAAGTTGCTGAATGACAAAATCAAGTCCTTGGGCTTTGAGTCTGTACTGGTTGTTGTTGAGGATTTCAACGAAAACCTGTATCTCGCCTCTCGCAATTTGCCTCACGTGGCTGTGGTTGAACCGCGCTATGTAGATCCACTCTCTTTGATTCATTTCAAGAAGATTGTGGTGACTCGTGCGGCTGTTGAGAAACTGCAGGAGATGTTCGCATGAATAACCAGCGTCTAATGAAAATTCTGTTGGCCCCTGTGGTTTCAGAGAAAAGCACAATGTTGGCCGATAATCACAGCCAGATTGCTTTCAAAGTGTCTTCGACTGCCACCAAGCAGGAGATCAAGGCTGCTGTTGAGCTTCTGTTCAAAGTGGAAGTGGAGTCTGTCCGAGTGTTAAACCAGGCAGGCAAGCAAAAGCGTTTCGGCAAATCAATTGGTCGTCGTTCAGACGTGCGCAAGGCTTATATTGCGCTGAAGGACGGTCAAGAAATCAATTTCTCGGAGGCAGCGTAATATGCCACTCGTAAAACTGAAACCGACATCACCTGGCCGTCGCGCCATGGTCAAGGTCGTGCATCCGCATCTCCACAAGGGTGATGCATACGCACCTTTGCTTGAAAAGAAATCAAAGACAGCCGGTCGTAACAACAATGGTCACGTTACCACTCGCCACATGGGTGGTGGTCATAAGCAGCACTATCGTCTTGTTGATTTCAAGCGTAACAAAGACGGTGTGCCTGCCAAGGTTGAGCGTATTGAGTATGATCCAAACCGCACAGCACACATCGCTCTGATTTGTTACGCTGATGGTGAGCGTTCGTACGTTATTGCTCCGCGCGGTCTGGAAATTGGGCAAACTTTGGTCAATGGTTCCGAGGCTCCGATTAAGATCGGCAATACGCTTCCTATCCGTAACATCCCCGTTGGTACAACAATTCATTGTATCGAAATGCTGCCAGGCAAGGGTGCGCAGATTGCTCGTTCCGCAGGTGGTTCAGCCATGCTGCTGGCCCGAGATGGATCCTATGCTCAGGTAAGGCTGCGTTCCGGCGAAATCCGCCGTATTCACATTGAATGCCGCGCCACGATCGGTGAGGTTAGCAATGAAGAGAACAGCCTGCGCAAGATCGGTAAGGCTGGTGCGACACGTTGGCGCGGTATTCGCCCAACAGTCCGTGGTACAGCCATGAACCCGGTTGACCACCCACATGGTGGTGGTGAAGGTAAAACCGGCGAAGGTGGTGTACCAGTTAGTCCTTGGGGTGTGCCTGCCAAAGGTTACCGTACGCGCAGTAACAAGCGTACCAACTCCATGATTGTTCAGCGTCGCCACAAGCGCTAAGCGGGGAATTTAATATGTCACGTTCATTAAAAAAAGGTCCTTTCTGCGACGCCCACCTGATCAAGAAGGTTGAGGCCGCGGTAGCAGCCAAGGACAAGCGACCAATTAAAACATGGTCTCGTCGTTCCACTGTTCTTCCAGAGTTCATTGGTTTGACAATTGCGGTGCATAACGGACGTCAGCACGTTCCTGTTTATGTGAATGAAAACATGGTTGGCCACAAGCTGGGTGAATTTGCGTTGACTCGCACTTTCAAAGGGCATGCGGCGGACAAGAAGGCCAAGCGGTAAGGGGGCAGCATGGAAACTCGTGCAGTATTGAAGGGTGTGCGCCTCTCCGCACAAAAGGGCCGAATGGTAGCTGATTTGGTCCGTGGCAAAAAGGTCGACCAAGCGTTGAATATTCTCGCTTTTTCTCCTCAAAAAGGTGCTTTCATCGTCAAGAAGGTATTGGAGAGCGCTATTGCCAACGCCGAGCACAATGATGGTGCTGATGTCGATGAGCTGAAGGTCAAGACCATTTACGTCGAAGAGGGTCCCGTACTTAAGCGATTCACAGCCAGAGCCAAGGGACGCGGTAACCGCATTTTGAAGCAAACCTGTCACGTTTACGTGACCGTTGGTAACTAAGGGGGTTTCATGGGTCAGAAAATTAACCCAACCGGATTCCGTTTGGCAGTTTCTCGCAACTGGGCCTCTCGTTGGTATGCCTCAAACCGCGATTTTTCTAAGATGTTGATCGAGGACATCAAGGTCCGCGATTTTCTGAAGAAGAAGTTGAAAAACGCATCTGTCGCACGTGTATTGATTGAGCGCCCAGCGAAAAACGCGCGTGTCACCATTTATTCGGCCAGGCCTGGTGTGGTCATCGGTAAGAAAGGTGAGGACATCGAGTTGTTGAAGGCCGATTTGCAAAAGTTGGTCGGCGTGCCTGTGCATGTGAACATCGAAGAAGTTCGCAAGCCTGAAATTGATGCTCAGTTGATCGCTGATGGAATTTCTCAGCAACTCGAGCGCCGGATTATGTTCCGACGTGCTATGAAGCGCGCCATGCAAAATGCAATGCGCATGGGTGCACAGGGTATCAAGATCATGTCATCCGGTCGTTTGAACGGTATTGAGATTGCTCGAACAGAGTGGTATCGCGAAGGTCGTGTGCCTCTGCACACACTGCGCGCAGACATTGATTACGCCACCAGCGAAGCTTCTACGACCTACGGGATCATCGGTATCAAAGTCTGGGTATACAAAGGTGACACTTTGGGACGCACGGACGTTTTGGCCGCCGCCCCGGAAGCTGAAAAAGAAGATCGTCGCCCTCGTCGTCCAGCCGGTCGTCCTGGCGTTCGTCGTGGCAAGAAGTCCGATGGTGCTAGCGCAGCAGCTAGCGGGTCTAACAAGGAGGAAGCATCCGCTGCTGGATCTTCCTCGGAACAGTAGTTAGGAGCGCATGATGTTACAGCCATCACGTCGCAAGTACAGGAAAGAACACAAGGGTCGTAACACCGGTCTGGCCACTCGTGGCGCCAGTGTTTCATTTGGTGAATTTGGTCTGAAGTCTACGGACCGTGGTCGTTTGACTGCCCGTCAGATTGAGTCAGCACGTCGTGCCATGGTCCGCCACATTAAACGTGGCGGTAAGATCTGGATTCGTGTGTTCCCGGACAAGCCAATTACCAACAAGCCCGCTGAAGTTCGTATGGGTAACGGTAAAGGTAACGTCGAGTATTACGTTGCAGAAATCCAGCCTGGAAAGGTTCTTTATGAAATGGACGGTGTGTCGGAAGAGCTTGCTCGTGAGGCATTCCGCCTCGCGGCTGCAAAGTTGCCTTTGCGCACCGTGTTCGTCACTCGTCAAATTGGAGGTTAATGATGAACGCTTCTGAATTACGGGGTAAAGACAAGGCAGCATTGACTGCGGAGCTGGAGTCTCTTTTGAAAGCCCAGTTTTCATTGAGAATGCAAGTGGCAACACAGCAGTTGTCAAACACTTCACAGTTGAAGAAGGTACGCAAGGACATCGCCCGCGTTAAGACTGTGATGACTGAATTGAAGAGGTCTGTATGAGTACAGAAGGTAAAGTAGCTCTGAAGAGGGTGCTCGTTGGTCGCGTTGTCAGTGACAAGATGACGAAGTCAGTGGTGGTGAAGGTTGAGAACAACATCAAGCACCCCATTTATGGCAAGTACATTGTGAAGTCACACAAATACACAGCGCACGATGAGTCCAATGAAGTGCAGGCTGGTGATCTGGTTGAAATCTCTGAAGGCCGTCCAATTTCCAAGACCAAGTCTTGGAGTGTGACTAAAGTGTTGGAAAAAGCAAAAGTTATCTAATTTTTGCTTGTTAAATGAAATTCGGCCTGCTACTATAGCAGGCTATCCTTTCAACCCATGCGGGACCAAAACTGGCCATTCTGATGGTTAAGTTGGTTAGAAATCAATGATACAAATGCAATCTAGGCTCAAGGTAGCCGATAACACAGGTGCGCGTGCAGTTATGTGCATTAAGGTGTTGGGTGGTTCCAAGCGTCGTTACGCTGGAATTGGCGACATCATTAAGGTCTCCGTAAAAGATGCGGCGCCGCGCGGTCGAGTTAAAAAAGGCGAAATTTACAACGCTGTAGTCGTGCGTACTGCCAAAGGCGTCCGCAGGCCTGACGGTGCGTTGATCAAATTTGATGACAATGCAGCAGTGCTGTTGAATGCAAAGCTTGAGCCAATCGGCACCCGTATTTTTGGCCCGGTCACGCGTGAGCTCCGTACAGAGAAGTTCATGAAGATCGTTTCTCTGGCGCCAGAGGTATTGTGAGGAAGCTATGAACAAAATTCGCAAAGGTGATGAGGTTGTGGTCCTGAGTGGCCGTGACAAAGGTAAGCGCGGTGTGGTTTTGGCGCGCGTAGACGATACGCATCTTCTGGTTGAAGGTGTGAATGAAGTGAAGAAGCATCAGAAGCCAAACCCAATGAAGGGTGAGGTTGGTGGTGTTGTAACAAAGACCATGCCTATTGACCAGTCCAATGTAAGTCTGTTCGACAAGGCCACTGGTAAACCTTCACGTGTCGCCATTAAGAAGGTAGACGGCAAGTCTGTCAGAGTATTGGTCGCCACTGGCGCCGAATTGGCTTAAGGGGATTTTCGTGTCACGTTTTCAAGATTTATATCGAAATGAAATCGTTGGTCAGTTGACCAAGCAGTTTTCATACAAGTCTGTCATGGAAGTGCCCCGAATCACCAAGATTACCCTCAATATGGGCGTCGGTGAGGCAGTCAATGACAAAAAGGTAATTGAGTTGGCGGTGGGTGATCTCACCAAAATTGCCGGTCAAAAGCCCGTTGTAACCAAGGCCAAAAAAGCGATTGCGGGTTTCAAGATTCGCGAAGGCTATCCTGTTGGTTGTATGGTCACCTTGCGTGGTGAAAAGATGTACGAATTCTTGGATCGTCTTGTAACGATTGCTTTTCCTCGGGTTCGTGACTTCCGTGGTGTGTCTGGCAAATCATTTGATGGTCGAGGCAACTACAACATCGGTATCAAAGAGCAGATCATTTTTCCGGAAATCGAGTACGACAAAATTGACGCTCTGCGTGGTTTGAACATTAGTGTTACCACGACTGCAAAGACCAATGACGAAGCGAAGGCATTGCTGTCTGCGTTTAAGTTCCCTTTCCGTAACTGAGGTGAGTTGTGGCAAAACTGTCTTTAATTAATCGAGAGAAGAAGCGCGCTCAGCTCGTACAAAAGTACTCAGCAAAGCGTAAGGCGCTTCAGGCCGTTATCGCTGACCAATCCGTCAGCGAAGTGGAGCGTTATGAAGCTCGTCTGAAGCTTCAGGCCCTTCCAAGAAATTCCAGTCCTACCCGAGTCCGCAATCGTTGTGGCTTGACAGGGCGTCCACGCGGCACATTCCGTCAGTTTGGCTTGGCCAGAAACAAGATCCGTGAAATCGCCATGCGTGGCGAAATTCCAGGGCTCACAAAGGCAAGTTGGTAAGGGGTTGATGATATGAGTATGAGTGATCCAATCGCCGATATGTTGACCCGTATCCGCAACGCGCAAGGTGTTGAGAAGACGTCTGTCCAGATGCCTTCTTCAAAGCTGAAGGTGGCCATTGCCCAAGTGTTGAAGGATGAAGGTTATATCGAGAATTTCTCCGTGATCGGCGAAGCTGCAAAACCAGTTTTGAGCGTCGAGCTTAAATACTATGCTGGTCGTCCAGTCATTGAGAAGATTGAGCGTGTGTCAAAGCCTGGTCTCCGGATCTACAAGGGCAAGAATGACATTCCTCAGGTAATGAATGGTCTTGGTGTTGCAATCGTTTCAACATCCAAGGGTTTGATGACAGACAGAAAGGCTCGCTCTACCGGTATCGGTGGGGAAGTCATCTGCTACGTCGCTTAAGGAGAGGGCAATGTCAAGAGTTGCGAAGGCTCCGATTGCGGTGCCAAAGTCTGTCCAGGTAACAGTGGCTGGTCAGTTGGTTACAGTGAAATCGTCTACCGCCGAGCTAAAGCTGAACTTGCATCCGCAGGTTATCGCCAAGTTTGAGGATGGTGTGCTGTCAGTTTCGACATCTTCTGATCTTCCCGGCGCCATGGCTCAGGCAGGTACAAGTCGTGCTCTGCTGGCGAATATGGTCCAGGGTGTGGACAAGGGTTTCGAGCGCAAGCTTCAACTGGTAGGCGTTGGCTACAAAGCCGCCGTACAGGGAAATGAGCTCAACCTTGCTCTTGGTTTCTCGCATCCCGTCAAGCATCAGCTTCCGGCCGGAGTGAAGGCGGAAACCCCGACTCCCACTGAGATTATCTTGAAGGGTCCAGACAAGCAGGTAATTGGTCAGACCGCAGCAGAGATTCGTGGTTATCGTCCGCCAGAGCCCTACAAGGGCAAGGGCGTTCGTTATGCCAACGAGCGTGTGGTTATCAAAGAGACTAAGAAGAAATAAGGCTCCGAAGGATAAATCATGGAAACTAAAAAAGAGGCACGCCTTCGTCGTGCCAAGCAAACTCGCAGAAGGATTGCGCTTGCTGGCGCAAGCAGACTGTGTGTATTCCGTTCCAATTCGCACATTTATGCGGCGGTTCATTCGGCTGATGGTGGAAAGGTTCTTGTCGCTGCTTCAAGTACCGACAAAGAGATCAAGGCTGAACTCGGCGGAAAGCCAGGTTCCAACAAAGCTGCTGCAGCGCTGGTCGGTGCTGCCGTTGCGAGGCGTGCCTTGGCGGCTGGTGTGACTGAGGTTGCGTTTGACCGTTCTGGCTTTGCCTATCATGGTCGGGTCAAGGAATTGGCCGAAGCGGCTCGTGAAGCCGGTCTTAAATTCTAAGAGGTTATCATGGCAAGAATGCAAGGTAAGAATGCTGCTCCAGAGGCTCGCGATGACGGTCTGAAAGAGAAGATGATCGCCGTTAACCGCGTAACAAAAGTGGTGAAGGGTGGTCGTATTCTGGGCTTCGCAGCGCTCACAGTAGTTGGTGACGGCGATGGTCAGGTCGGTATGGGCAAGGGCAAGTCTCGTGAAGTGCCTGTCGCTGTTCAAAAGGGCATGGAGCAGGCTCGTCGGCAAATGGCTGGCGTGTCTTTGAGAGACGGCACCATTCACCACACGGTGTTTGGTCGTCATGGTGCGTCCAAGGTTTTCTTGGCGCCCGCTCAAGAGGGTACTGGCATTATCGCTGGTGGACCCATGCGTGCCGTCTTGGAGGTGGTTGGTGTTAGAAACATCGTGGCCAAGAGTCACGGTTCTTCTAATCCTTACAACCTTGTGCGCGCCACACTGGACGCGCTGTCCAAGTTGAAAACTCCATCAGAGATTGCTGCGAAGCGCGGTCTGTCTGTGGAAAAGTTATTTGAGGCTTGATATGAGCGCTAACGTCAAAGTAACACTTGTGAAGAGTGTAATTGGTACCCAGCAGGCCCATAGAGACACCGTTAAAGGTTTGGGTTTGCGTAAACTGAACAGCAGTCGCGTCTTGGTTGATACGCCTGAAGTTCGCGGGATGATCAACAAGGTAAGCTACCTGTTGAAGGTGGAGGCTGCGTGATGGAACTGAATACAATCAAGCCTGCTGAAGGCAGTAAATTCAATAGGCGCCGTGTAGGTCGTGGCATTGGTTCTGGTCTCGGTAAAACTGCAGGTCGTGGACACAAGGGTCAAAAATCTCGGGCTGGTGGCTTTCACAAGGTCGGCTTTGAGGGCGGCCAGATGCCAATGCATCGTCGTCTTCCCAAGCGTGGATTCAAGTCTCGTATTGCGCCTTTTTCAGTTGAGGTGAGGTTGGGTGATCTGCAGGAATTGGCTGTTGATCAAATCGATCTTTTGACTTTGAAGAGTGCCGGTCTGGTTCCAGCGCGTGCTCAGGCGGTCAAGGTGATTCTGGCCGGAACAATTTCCAAGGCAGTATCGCTGAACGGTATCAAAGCCACTAAGGGCGCACTGGAAGCGATTACCGCAGCCGGTGGTTCTGTAAGCGCGTAAAGGGCAGCCAGTGGCAATTAATCCGTCAACATTAGCAGGGTCAAGCAAGTTTTCCGATCTGCGTAAACGATTGGTTTTCTTGCTGCTTGCCTTGATTGTTTATCGAGTGGGCGCACACATTCCAGTGCCTGGAATCGATCCAGTTCAGCTGAAGAGTCTGTTTGACTCCCAGCAGGGCGGAATTCTCGGCATGTTCAACATGTTTTCGGGTGGTGCGCTGTCTAGGTTCACGGTATTCGCTTTGGGGATCATGCCCTACATCTCCGCGTCGATTGTTATGCAATTGATGAGCGTTGTAGTGCCTTCTCTGGAAGCGCTGAAGAAAGAGGGCGAGCAGGGACGCAGAAAGATTACTCAGTACACACGTTACGGTACTTTCTTTCTGGCAACCTTCCAAGCCATTGGTATTTCTGTGGCGCTGGAGTCCCAGGCTGGTTTGGTGATTGACCCCGGCATGGCTTTTCGTTTCACGACTGCTGTTTCGTTGGTCACGGGGACCATGTTTTTGATGTGGTTGGGTGAGCAAATCACGGAACGTGGGCTGGGCAATGGCATTTCGATCCTGATTTTTGGTGGTATTGCAGCTGGTTTGCCGGGTGCGCTGGGTGGGTTGTTTGAATTGGTGCGCACAGGTGCCTTAAGTGCGCTTGTTGCCCTGTTCATTTGTGTGCTTGCTGCTGGCGTTACCTACGTGGTTGTTTTCGTTGAACGTGCCCAAAGAAAGATCACAGTCAACTACGCGAAGCGTCAGGTCGGAAATCGGGTTTATCAGGGTCAGTCGTCGCATTTGCCCCTGAAATTGAACATGGCTGGGGTCATCCCACCCATTTTCGCCTCGAGTATTATTTTGTTGCCCGCTACGCTGTCAAGCTGGTTCGGCACAGGTACGGGTAGAGTTGTGGAGTTTCTGAAGGGTGTGTCCCAGACCCTGTCGCCTGGGCATCCCCTTTACATGTTGCTGTATGCGTCCGCTATTGTGTTTTTCTGCTTTTTTTATACGGCCTTGGTGTTCAACAGCCGAGAGACTGCAGACAATTTGAAGAAGAGCGGAGCGTTTTTGCCAGGTATTCGTCCAGGCGAACAGACGTCCAAATACATCGACAAGGTACTGACTCGGCTTACGCTGGTCGGCGCTGTTTACATCACCTTGGTGTGTTTGTTACCCGAGTTTCTTGTTTTGGGGCTCAGCGTGCCGTTTTATTTTGGCGGTACATCTTTGCTGATCATTGTTGTGGTTGCTATGGACTTCATGGCTCAGGTACAAGCCTTCGTGATGTCGCAGCAGTATGACAGTCTCTTGAAGAAATCAAACTTCAAGGGTTCTGGGTTGACGAGGTAATGATTGTCTAAAGACGATGTAATCCAAATGCAGGGTGAGGTTGTTGAAAACCTTCCCAACGCCACTTTCCGAGTGAAGCTCGAAAATGGTCATGTGGTGCTCGGACATATTTCAGGGAAAATGAGGATGAATTACATCCGGATTTTGCCTGGTGATAAGGTGACTGTGGAATTAACGCCATACGATCTGTCTCGAGCTCGTATTGTATTCCGAGCGAAGTAAATCGCTCTTTATTGGAGTTAGCCATGAAAGTTCAGGCTTCTGTAAAAAAGATTTGCAGGAAGTGCAAAGTAATCAAGCGCAAGGGCGTTGTTCGCGTCATCTGTGAAGATGCACGTCATAAGCAACGTCAAGGTTAATTTAAGGGGTATTCCATATGGCTCGTATTGCCGGCATTAACATTCCAAGCCATCAGCACACCGTAATCGGTCTGACCGCTATTTTTGGTATTGGTCGCTCAACCGCACGCAAGATTTGCGAAGCGACTTCAATTGCTGAGAACAAAAAGGTCAAGGACCTCGATGACGCCGATCTGGAAAGATTGCGTGACGAGGTTGCCAAGTACGTTGTTGAGGGTGATTTGCGTCGCGAAGTGACCATGAGCATCAAGCGATTGATGGACCTTGGTTGTTATCGTGGCTTCCGTCATCGCAAGGGTTTGCCAGTTCGAGGCCAGCGTACGCGTACCAATGCTCGCACCCGCAAGGGACCAAAGCGCGCTGGTATCGCTTTGAAGAAATAATCCGTAGATAAGGGAAGGTTAAGGACATGGCCAAAGGACAAGCCAATTCACGTGGACGCAAGAAAGTCAAAAAGAATATTTCTGACGGCATCGCGCACGTGCACGCTTCATTTAACAACACCATCATCACAATTACTGACCGTCAGGGCAACGCTTTGGCGTGGTCAACTTCTGGTGCTCAGGGTTTTAAGGGTTCTCGTAAATCCACTCCATTTGCGGCACAGGTGGCTGCAGAAGTTGCTGGTAAAGCGGCCCAAGAATGTGGCATTAAAACAGTTGAAGTGCGTATCAAGGGACCTGGTCCCGGTCGTGAGTCAAGCGTTCGTGCCTTGAACGGTTTGGGTATCAAAGTGACTAGCATTAGCGACGTTACTCCTGTACCACACAACGGATGTCGTCCTCCCAAGCGTCGTCGCATCTGATTTTTTAAGACCATTGTTCACATCAGTGAACTGAAGCGGTTCCATCCGCGTAATGAAAGAGGTTTCAAGTGGCTAGATATATTGGTCCAAAATGTAAGTTGTCCCGCCGTGAAGGGACAGATCTGGGTTTGAAGAGCACACGTCGTAGTCTTGACTCCAAGTGCAAGCTCGATTCCAAGCCAGGTCAGCACGGTCGCACCTCTGGTGCGCGCACATCCGACTACGGCCTTCAACTGCGTGAAAAGCAGAAGGTTAAGCGCATGTACGGTGTGTTGGAAAAGCAGTTCCGCCGCTACTTTGCCGAGGCTTCACGCCGCAAGGGCAATACTGGTGAAACATTGCTTCAGTTGCTCGAGTCCCGTTTGGACAACGTGGTGTTCCGCATGGGCTACGGTGCGACTCGCTCTGAAGCACGCCAATTGGTCAGCCACAAGGCGATCACTGTGAATGGACAGGTTGTGAACATCCCTTCCTACTCAGTAAAGCCCAATGACGTCGTGAGTGTTCGCGAAAAAGCCAAGAAGCAGGCGCGCATCCAAGAGTCACTGTCTCTGGCTGAACAGAGCGGTTTCCCTTCATGGGTTTCTGTTGACGCGAAGAAGCTGGAAGGCTCATTCAAGAGCGTTCCTGATCGTGCTGATTTGTCTCAGGAAATCAACGAAAGCTTGATCGTCGAATTGTATTCACGCTAATCAGATTTTTAATGGTCCAACCAGCCTTATCGGTGTAACGAGCCGAGGGTATTGATGAGGATGTTTGATGTTTAATGCCAGCTTGTTAAAGCCCAGGATTGTTGAAGTTGAAACCACAGGTCCTGGCAGTGCCAAGGTCGTGATGGAGCCGTTTGAGCGTGGTTATGGCCACACTCTCGGCAACGCACTGCGTCGTGTGTTGCTCTCTTCAATGATCGGTTACGCGCCCACTGAGGTGTCAATTGCGGGTGTGGTGCACGAGTATTCCACGCTGGACGGCGTGCAGGAAGATGTAGTCGATTTGCTGTTGAACCTGAAAGGGATCGTTTTCAAACTGGAATCACGGGACGTTGTCACTGTGACTCTGAAAAAGGAAACTGAGGGTGTTGTCACCGCTGGTGACATTGAGCTACCGCACGACGTCGAGATTATTAATCCCGATCACGTGATTGCTCATTTGTCCCAAGGCGGCAAGCTTGATATGCAGATCAAGGTTGAGAAAGGTCGGGGTTATGTGCCGGGTTCCGTTCGTCGTTTCCCAGACGAGCCAAGCAAGGCAATCGGTCGCATCGTGTTGGACGCCTCTTTTAGTCCGGTCAAGCGCGTGTCTTATCTGGTGGAAAGTGCCCGGGTTGAGCAACGCACCGATCTGGATCGTCTGGTGATGTCGATTCAAACCAACGGCGTACTGTCTCCTGAAGAGTCGATTCGCCATGCAGCCCGTATTCTGGTGGAGCAGCTGTCTGTGTTTGCTGCCCTTGAGAATACTGCAGAGCCAGAGGTGGCAACACGTGCACCTCAGGTTGATCCGATCCTGTTGCGTCCTGTGGATGATCTGGAATTGACAGTGCGTTCTGCGAACTGCTTGAAGGCTGAGAACATTTATTACATCGGCGATTTGATTCAGCGCACCGAAAATGAGTTGCTCAAGACTCCAAACCTGGGTCGCAAGTCATTGAATGAAATCAAAGAGGTGTTGGCTGCACGCGGTCTGACACTCGGTATGAAACTAGAAAACTGGCCGCCCGCTGGTTTGGACAAGCCTTGAGCTTGCCTTTGATAGATTGAAGGAATAGAGAAATGCGTCACCGTCACGGATTACGTAAACTAAATCGTACAAGCAGCCATCGTTTGGCCATGTTCAGAAACCTGACCAACGCCTTGCTGCGTCACGAAGTCATTAAAACCACGCTCCCCAAGGCCAAAGAGTTGAGAAAGGTTGCTGAGCCTATCCTGACCTTGGGCAAGAAGCCTACTTTGGCCAACAAGCGCCTTGCATTCGATCGTCTGCGTGATCGTGACATGGTGGTTAAGCTGTTCAATGAGCTTGGCCCACGTTACGCAACCCGTCCTGGTGGCTACATGCGTGTTCTGAAGTTTGGCTTCCGCAAGGGTGACAATGCGCCTATGGCTCTTGTTGAGCTTGTTGACCGTCCAGAAGGTGGCGAAGTCGTAGAAGCTTCCGAAGAGGTTTAAATTCGGATTGCCCGTGTTTGATTGCCGTTCAGTGACAATCTGACGTAGGCTTCGCGAAAGCATTCAATCAGCCGTGTTGACTTCAGGTCAGCGCGGCTTTTTGTTTTGGGCTGTATGATGAGCTCGGTCGGCCATTTTGGTTGTAGGTATTTTGGATAGGTAGATATCTTGGATGTACTCAGTTTCACTTCTGTTTCCAAGCGTTTTGGTGATCGTGAAGTATTGAAGGACATTTCCCTGCGTTTGCAAGAAGGTGAATGCATTGCCTTGTTGGGCCCCAATGGCGCTGGAAAATCCACCATCATTCAACTGGCCTTGGGGCTCATGACCCCAAGCAGCGGCGAGGTGCATTTGCTGGCCTCCCGCGATCAGTCTGACGCCCATCTGGCTCGCTATGAAGTCGGTGTAGTGCCCCAGTATGATGCCCTTGATCCCGATTTTACGGTTGAGGAAAACCTGCGGGTTTTCGGCACGTATTTTGGCGTTGGCAAGCCGCAACTCGCAGAGCGCACTGAGGAGCTGCTCGACTTTGCCGCGCTCAAGTCGAGACGTGCCGAGGGCGTTAGCGTGCTCTCGGGGGGCATGAGGCGTCGACTGACTTTGGCACGTGCCTTGATCAACACACCCAGGTTGTTGTTTCTTGATGAGCCGACCACTGCGCTTGATCCACAGGCCAAGCATTTGATGTGGGAGCGGTTAATCCAGCTCAAGCGTGCAGGCTTGTCGCTTTTCCTGACCACCCATTATATGGATGAAGCACAGCGGCTAGCGGATCGCGTGATTGTGATTGATCGCGGCGTCATTGTGGCCCAAGGATCCCCCGTGGAGTTGATTGAGCAATTCGTCAAGGGACCTGTGTTGGAGGTTTGGGGAATGAAGGCCCAGCATTGGGTTACTCGCTTGGTCGCTGCAGAGGAAGCACCGATGCAGCGCGGTGAGACCTTTTACCTGTTTGGTGATCTTGCCAGGCAGTTTCTGGACAAGTTGAATGCGCTGAAACCCGATGGAATCGAATACCTTTTCCGTCCAAGTAACCTTGAGGACGTGTTTTTTCATTTGACCGGACGAGATTTGCGCGATGACTAATTGGTTCGCTGTGTACAGGGTGTGGGCCAGAAATTCACTGGTCTGGCGGAAATTGGCAGTCCCCTCGTTGCTGGGCAATGTGATTGATCCTGTGATGGCCTTGCTGGCTTTTGGGTTGGGTCTTGGCTCGATGTTGCCCAGAGTAGGGGGGCTTCCCTATTTGCATTACCTTGCTGTGGGTGCATTGGGTGTCAGTGCCATGAATGCCGCAACGTTTGAGGCACTTTACTCGGCGTTTTCACGAATGCACGTTCAAAAGACCTGGAATGGCATCATGAACACACCGGTCCGACTTCATGAAGTGGTGTTGGGTGAATGGGCTTGGGCAGCCACCAAAAGCGCCATCAGCACCGGTTTGATGTTGTTGGTGGTTGCCGTGTTGGGGGTTGGGACACCATCCTTCTGGTTGATGGCTTGGCCGTTCCTCATCGTGGCAGGAGCGATGTTTTCGGCCCTGGCTTTGTGTGTCAATGCCAAGGCGCCGGGATATGATTTTTTCATGTTCTATTTCACGCTGGTGGTGACGCCGATGACCTTTCTGTCGGGCGCATTCTTCCCGAGGGACCGCTTGCCCGATTGGTTACATGCCGTGGCGGAGGTTCTACCCTTGTCATTTGTGGTGGATGCACTGCGCGCCGTTTATCAGGGGCAATGGCTTTATGGTGTGTCGATGTTGTTTTGGGTTTTTGCATACATGGTCGCTGGCTTGGCTCTGGCCGTATATCTAACCCGAAAGCGGTTTGTGAAATTGGGGTAAGCAGATGGACAGGTTTTGGATCAAAAGCATTTTTGCGGTCGTGTTGGCAGGGACTGCCTGGCTTGCCCATGCGGAAGATTTCTTGCCGCCAGATCAGGCATTCAAGGTGGAAATCAAGCCACAGGATGCAAGTTGTACGACTGACTGTCTGGCCGATGTCAGCATTCAGGTGCATGAAGGCTATTACCTGTATCGTGAGCGATTCGCCCTGCAACCTGGCAATGGTGTTGAGGCACTGGAGTTTGTTGGATTGCCCCATGGGCAGGTGAAGTTTGATAAAAATCTGAATCATGAAATCGAGGCGCTCAGGGGCGAGTTGTCCTTTCAGTTGAAATACAGCCTCGGCAAATCGACGAATCAGCCTGCCGGGAAGCTGGTGGTGCAAGGCTGTGCCGACGCTGGTTTGTGTTACCCGCCCATGCCAGTTGAGATTCCATTCCGGTCGGCCGGATTGATGGACAAGCTTTTTCAAAGAGATCGTCCGTCAAGAGATGTATTGCTGGATGGCGCCACTGTCGAAAAATCTCGACCTCAGCCTCTCCCGATAGCCGATTCCGGGTCTGCCATTTCCACAGATTCAGCAAGCCAACTGGCAGATCAGCTGGCAACAGAGTCCGCTTGGGTGGTCTTGCTAAGCTTTTTTGGATTGGGACTGTTGCTGGCGTTTACGCCCTGCACCTTTCCGATGCTGCCCATCGTGACCAGCCTTGTGTTGGGCGATGCAAAGAGGGCAAGCAGTCGATGGCGGCCAGTCTTGCTGGCGCTGGTCTATGTGTTGGGCATGGCCCTCACTTATTCAGTGTTGGGGGTAGTGGCCGGATTGTCGGGTGAAAGCCTGGTTGTAGCCCTGCAAACACCAGCGGTGCTCTGGAGCTTTGGCGCATTGTTGGCCGCCTTGGGCGTGGCGATGTTGGCTGGTTATTCCATACAGATTCCCGCGAGTTTGCAGACCTGGTTGCAGAACAAGACTGGAGCACTCAAGGGTGGCTCGTTCGCCCCCGTGTTGTTGATGGGAGTGCTGTCTGCCTTGTTGTTGGGCCCCTGTGTGGCACCCCCGTTGGCAGGTGCGTTGCTGTTTATTGGCAAGTCCGGGAATGCGTTGTTAGGCGGTGCGGCGCTGTTTTTGCTGGCTTTGGGGATGGGGCTACCCATGGTTCTTGTGGCCGCAGGCGCAGGCAGCGCATTGCCGAAAGCAGGTCAATGGATGAACGTCATTTCGGTAACCTTTGGCTTCTTGCTAATCGGCGTGGCCTTGTGGACTGTGACCCCTGTGGCTTCCACTCAGTGGATGATGCTGGCCTGGTCTGTTCTTGGCTTTGCGGTGGCGTCAGCCTTGTGGGTTGGTTTGCCAAGTACGATTAGTCTACAAGCCGGTAGCGCAGTAGTGGCCCGAGCATTGGCGATGCTGGCGGCGGCGGCTGCTGCCATTTATTTGGTGGGTTTTGCTTCCCAGGCCAACAGTTTGCTCTCGCCTTTGGCTGGGTTGGGGGCGTCCAAGTATGGCCAGTCGGGACCTGCTTCAAGCGGGCATGCCATTGAGTTTCAGCCGATTGAAAGCAGCGCTGTTGATGCAGCCTTGAAGGCATCCACCAAACCTGTGGTTTTGGATTTTTACGCCGAATGGTGTGTGAGTTGCAAGGAGTTTGAGTTGTTCACGTTGACCGACCCCAGGGTGGCTGCGGGTCTGGAGGGATACGCCAGATACCGCGTCGATGTGACCAAGAACTCAGAGGCCGACAAGGCGTTGATGAAGCGGTACTCCTTGTTTGGACCGCCCGCTTTGCTGTTTTTTGCTCCAGGGCAGGTGGATCCGGTTCATCAGATGATCGGGTTTGAAGACGCCAACAAGTTTTTGAAAACCCTGGGCGACGTGAAGCAAAAGTTGTAGAGCCTTTACTTTCGAGTGCCTTTGTTGCGTATACGCCAGATCAGAATGACCAGGCCAAGGCTGGAAGCAACCATCATGGCACCTGCGATCCAGAATCCATGAGGCGATTTCAGCAATGGCATGTCGTCGAAGTTCATGCCAAAGAGACCTGTGAACAGGGTCAAGGGCATGAATACGGCGGACAGCAGGGTCAACACGGTGACAATTTCATTGGTCTTGTGCGCAGTTGCCGAAAAGTGCAGCTGGACGGCGGCTTCTGTGCTTTCCCCCAGTCTGCGAGCGAGGCCCGACACCCTCTCTAGATGCTCCAGTGAGTCTTTCGCCTTCAAAACGATGGTTGAGTCGGATTTGCTTTTCTTGCAGTGGTAGTCGAGCCAGTCACTCAGGGCGTCTGTTTGGTCTTCTGCCACTGTCTCAAGACGAATCAGTTCGTTTCGGGCAAAAAGAAGAGCCTCCCAGTCTTCGAAGCGCCTGCGTGTATTCAATAGGTCGCGTTGCCAGCGATCTAGCTTCTCAGAAATTTCAGCACGAATGTCCAGATACCGGTCGATTAATCCGCTGACGGTTTGAATCAGCATTTCTTCGGCATTTTTGGGTTGCTTTTTGAATTTTAAAAACTGGTCAGAGACCGCAAACCGGACGCCCTTGGAGGTCTGGATGGTGCCACTTTCAATGAAGTGGTGCAGCGCCTCAAAGGTTTTGCTGTCTTGAGAGCGATAGGTGACTAGAAGCCGGTCGCTGAGCACAAAGAATGCGGGACGGGTTTTAATGCTCAGTCGGTTGTTGTCATCGAACAGGGGTTTGGTTGACAGTGACCGAATGATCAGCAGGGTGTAGCCAGGCCCCACGTCGAAATGACTGGGGTGCTGGAGGTTGGCGAGATCTTCAAGATGAAGCTCGTCGATGCTCAACCCGGACAGCGATTCGACGGCGGGCACCCAGGCAAGATCTTCGTCGAGCGTGCAGTCGAACCAGTAAAACCCTTGCTCAGGCAGTGCGGTCGGTGCCTGCTGCAGGGCCGTGATTGCGCCGCTTTGCAGGTGGTACCAGAATGCCATGCCTAATCAGCCCTCACGAAGCCATTGGGCAACGTCAAGTGCAAAGTAGGTCAGTACACCATCTGCGCCTGCGCGTTTAAAAGCCAGCAGCGATTCAAGCACGACGGATTTTTCGTCTAGCCAGCCATTGAGTGCAGCGGCCTTGAGCATGGCGTATTCGCCACTGACTTGGTAGGCAAAAGTGGGGCGTCCGAAGTGTTCTTTGACGCGCCAGAGGATGTCGAGATAAGGCATACCGGGTTTGACCATGACCATGTCTGCCCCTTCTTCGAGGTCGAGCCCGACTTCAAGGAGGGCCTCGTCGCTGTTGGCCGGGTTCATTTGATAGGTCTTTTTGTTGCCCTTGCCCAAATTGCCACCAGAGCCCACTGCGTCGCGGAATGGTCCATAGAACCCGGAGGCGTACTTGGCGGAATACGCCATGATGCTGGTGTGGATCAGGCCTTTGTGCTCAAGTGCAAGGCGAATGGCACCAATTCGGCCATCCATCATGTCGCTGGGCGCAACGATGTCGACACCTGCCTGGGCTTGCACCAGCGCTTGTTGTTCGAGCATGGACACCGTTTCATCATTCAGCACATAACCCTGATCATTGATGACCCCGTCTTGTCCGTGCGTGGTAAAAGGATCGAGTGCCACATCGGTGAGCAATGCGAGTTCGGGAAACCGCGCTTTCAGTGCTTGAACCGCGGTGGGAACCAGTCCATCCGGATTGGTGGCCTCACGTCCATCTTCCGTTTTTTTCTCGGCTTCGATGACTGGAAAAAGCGCCATGACGGGCACCTGCAGTTTCAGGCAGCGTTCGGCCTGCTCGAAAAGAAGGTCAAGCGAGAGTCTCTCGACGCCTGGCATGGAAGACACCGCTTGCCGTTGTCCTGAGCCTGGCAGCAGAAACACTGGATAAATCAGGTCGCTGCTGCTTAATCGGTTTTCGGTGACCAGCTGGCGCAAGGCATCGGTTCGACGAAGTCTGCGGGGACGATGGGGAAGAATTTGACTCATGATGTCACGGGTTTGGTTGCAGGTGGCACTTCAGGCAGCGGAAACTGTTCTGGTGAGATCCAGTGGCTTAGGCGAAGCTCAAGTGCTTCGATGCCGGATTTTTTCAAGGCAGACCACAACTGGACTGAAACGGCCTGTCCGAGTTCAACGTAAGGTTTGACTTGCGATTCCACTTTTCTCTTGCACAGGATCTGTTCCTGACGGGTCAGCTTGTCTGATTTGGAGAGCACAATGTGAACAGCAAGTTGACGCTTTGACACCCAATCCAGAAGGGCCAAGTCCAGTTCTTGCAGTCCGCGTCTGCTGTCGACAATAAGTACGCAGCCTTTCAGACTGCCTCGTTCGGCGAGATAACCACCCAGCTCGCGGTCCCAGGCGCTTTGGCTTGTTTGCGCCAGTTGCGCAAAACCGTAGCCTGGCAGATCGACCAGCCGGGCGATGACTTGCCCTTGAAGCTGCAGGGTAAAAAAGTTCAGCAATTGGGTGCGCCCGGGCGTTTTACTGGCGTAGGCCAGTTGGCGCTGTTTGCACAGTGTGTTGATGGCCGTTGATTTGCCTGCGTTGGACCTGCCCGCGAATACGATTTCGGGCACGATCGCGCCTGGGCATTCGCTCATTTTTGAGGCGCTGGTTTCAAACTGAGTGTTGTGGAAATTGAGTGTCATACCGGCATTTTAGATGCATATCATGATTTTGCGTGTTTATAATCTGAGGTTTGTAGAATTCTTTGTCAGGTATTTCGTCCGGGTGCGGTTCGCTAACTTTTAAATGGGTTGAACTATGCGACATGTCGTTGCGATTTTTGCGTCGTTGTTTTTCGTCGGTGCCAGTGCAAATGCTGCGGAATCCGCCGGCATGCCAAAGTATGATGCAGCCAAAGGCAAGACCGTTTTTACTGCGCAGTGCGCAGCGTGCCACGGGGCCGATGGCAACAGCGCTTCACCCATGTACCCCAAGTTGGCTGGTCAGCATCCTGAATACCTGTACAAGCAGCTTGCAAACTTCAAGGTTGAGCCAGGCAAACAAAAACCCCAGCGCGAAAATGCCATCATGAACGGCATGGCTGCGGCGCTGACGGATGAGGACATGCACAACATTGCAGCCTATCTTTCAAGCGTGGAGATGAAGCCTGATTCAGCCAAGAACAAAGACACGATTGAATTGGGTCAGAGTATCTACAGGGGCGGAATCGCCGAGAAGAAGGTGCCCGCCTGCGCCAGTTGTCACGGGCCCACTGGTGCCGGTATTCCGTCACAGTATCCGCGCATTGGTGGTCAGTTTGCGCAATACACAGACAGCCAGTTGGTGGCTTTCAGTCAGGGCACACGTCACAACAATGAAGCCATGTCCATGATCGCGTCCCGTCTGTCCGACAAGGAAATGAAAGCAGTCGCTGATTATGTGGCAGGCCTTCGTTGAACGAATGCGTATAAACAGTGTCGAAAAGGGGGCTGATTAGCCCCTTTTTTTTGGAGGAAGACCGGGTTTGAGTGCAAGCAACAGTGCCTTGGGTGAGCCCAGACTAGAGCACCGAAAAAGCCAATCCATGTTGGCCAACTGGATGGAACTTCTGGGTTCCATGCGTTTTGCCATCAGCTTGTTGACTTTGATCTGTGTCGCATCCGCGATCGGCACCATGGTTCGCCAGAACGAGCCATGGGTGAACTACGTCAATCAATTCGGACCATTCTGGGCCGGGTTTTTTCAGTCTCTGGGGCTTTTCAAGATCTACAACGCCCCTTGGTTCATCGCGGTCATGGCTTTTCTGGTGACTTCTACTTCTTTGTGTGTGTGGAGAAACGCACCGAAGATGATTCGGGAAATGCGTGTTTATCGCGAAAACATCCGGGAAGGCAGTCTGAATGCTTTTGCACACCGTTGGCAGGGGACGTTTTCCCAATCGCCCGGTACTTTGCCTGACACAATCACTGAATGGCTGAAGTTCAAGGGTTATCGTGTCCGATTGTCCAAGAGGGATGGCGGCACCATGGTGGCTGCCAAGGCTGGCAGCCTGAATCGACTCGGTTATGTGTTTACGCACGTGGCCATCATCGTGATTTGCATTGGCGGCTTGCTGGACAGTGGTGTCCCCCTGAAAGTGGCCATCTGGGCGCTGGATAAGAAGCCGGTTCAGGGTGGTTTCATTTCTAACCAGATTCCGCAAGAAAGCAGGTTGGGTGTGTCAAATCCAAGTTACCGGGCCAACTTGCTGCTGCCGGAGGGCCAGAGCAGCCGAGTGGCTGTGTTGAACACGGACAATGGTTTGTTGATTCAGGATTTGCCCTTCTCGCTGACGCTTAAAAAGTTCAGGATTGATTTTTACAGCACTGGCATGCCGCGCCTGTTTGCCAGCGATGTTGAGGTGTTTGATCCTGAACGCAACAAGCGCTTTGATGCGACCATTGAGGTTAACAAGCCGCTTGTTTATCGCGGAGTCACCATCTATCAGTCCAGCTTTGACGATGGTGGCACGCAGGTCAAGCTGAATGCCATTCCACTGAGCGGAACCGGCACGACCGCCGGGTCTTTAAACGGTGTGATTGGCGACACGCTGCCTCTGAAGGGGTTCGATGACCGGTACTCGCTGGAATTGACGGGCTTTAAATCCATTAACGTGGAGTCGATGCCGGTCAACAATAGCGACAAGGAAGCAAGTGCGAAGGACGGGGGGAACCCGGCCCCGGTGGCCTTGTCTGATGACATGAAGGCGTTTGAAAAAAACCTGGCCAGTGTGGTTGGCCCGGGGGTTAAGCGCGATCAGAAAAATCGGTTCACGAACATCGGGCCCAGTGTGACTTACAAACTGCGGGACAAGGCGGGTCAGGCCAAAGAGTTCAAGACTTACATGCTGCCGGTCTCCCTGGATGGTGCCCAGTATTACTTGGCGGGAATGCGTGACACGCCCGCTGACAACTTTCAATACTTGCGCATTCCTGTGGATGAAGATGGTCAAATCACCGGATTCATGCGATTGCGGGCAGCGTTGCAAGACCCTGCTTTGCGGCGTCAGGCCGCCGAGCGTTTTGCGGCACAGGCCTTTGGACAGAAGGGCGATTCGCCAGATTTGCGGGCGAAAGTTGCCGACAGTGCGAGCAAGGCATTGGACCGATTTGCAGGCGTGGATGGTCAGCCTGGTGGTCTGGCCGCCATTGCCAGCTTCATTGACAAAACGGTGCCTGAGAAGGATCGGGAAACCGCTGGCAGCGTGTTGATTCGCCTGATTCAGGGTTCCATGTGGGAGTTGTACCAGATTTCCCGCGAGAAAGCGGGATTGCCGGATGTGGCAGCCAATGCCTTTGAGGGGCGCTTTGTGCAGGATGCGCAATTGGGTTTGTCGGACATCGCATTTTTCGGTGCACCTGTTTTGCTCGAAATGGATCAGTTCAACGAAGTGAAGGCCAGTGTATTTCAGGTGGCCAAAGCACCCGGTCAATGGGTGGTGTACGCTGGCTGTTTGCTGCTGGTGATTGGGGTCTTTTCGATGTTTTACATTCGTGAGCGCCGTTTGTTTTTCTGGGTGACACCAGAGGGGCAGGGGTCTAAAGTATGGATGGGAATGTCGACGACGCGAAAGACCATGGATTTTGAAAATGAATATCAGCGCATTGTCAAAGAGCTCGACGAACGAGCCGACGGCGTGGATGAAGGGAAGTCTGGAGGCAAGCAGGAATGAGTTCAACTTGGATTGACGCACAGGGCACGGGACCTGGTGCGGGTGGCGAACGCGGAAATCCGCGGGGATCCGGATTGTTTAGCAAATCGGTGGGTTGGTTTGATGTGCTGTTTGCGGCACTGATGGCAGCCGCTGCGGGGTATGTGACGCACCGCTACGGGCAGTCCATCAATTACTATGAGATGGGCATTTTGTGGGCTGTTGTGCCCGTGGTCAGCTACATGGGCTACCGTTGGCGGTCTTTGCAGATTCTCGTCTTGGTGGTGGCTGCACTCAGTTTGCTCGGTGTGTCTTCGTATGCGGGTGATTTGCAGAACGGGGAAAAGAAGTTCTTCCTGAAATACCTGTTGTCCAGTCAGTCGGCCATTCTCTGGATGGGCGTGATGTTCGTCTGCGCAACAGTCTGTTACTGGCTCGGGCTGCTGGGCAGGTCACCCACGGCGTCTTTTGTGGGTACGGCCTTGACCTGGTGCGCTGTTGGCATGGGCTTTACTGGCATGTTCGTGCGTTGGTATGAAAGCTATCTGATCGGCGCGGATGTGGGGCACATTCCAGTTTCAAACCTGTATGAAGTGTTCGTGCTGTTCTCGCTGATTACTGGCTTGTTTTATCTGTTTTATGAACAGGTTTACAAGACCCGCCAGCTTGGTGCTTTTGTATTGCTGGTGGTGGTCGGTGCGGTTGGTTTTTTGGCCTGGTATGGCGTTGAAAGGCAGGCGTATGCCATTCAGCCCCTTGTGCCCGCTTTGCAAAGCTGGTGGATGAAAATCCACGTGCCTGCAAACTTTATTGGTTATGGCACTTTCTCTTTGGCGGCCATGGTGGCTTTTGCTTACCTGTTAAAGGTGCATGCCAACACCTCAAGCATGAAAGCCCTGGTGCCGGTTGGTTCGTTGGGCGTATTGATGTTCATCGAGCCTCTGGTGTTTCATGGCAAGGGCATCTCGGTCTATTGGGGTATGTATTTCGGCATTGGGTGCGTGATTGTAGGCGGCATTTTGTTGATGAGGCGTCGAATTGCAGAGGCACTGCCGCCCCTGGAAACGCTGGATGACTTGATGTACAAGTCGATTGCCGTGGGCTTCGCGTTTTTCACTGTAGCGACCATTTTGGGCGCACTGTGGGCGGCTGACGCTTGGGGTGCCTACTGGCAGTGGGACCCGAAAGAAACCTGGGCGCTGGTGGTGTGGCTGAATTACGCAGCCTGGCTGCACATGCGTTTGGTCAAGGGATTGCGGGGCAATGTGGCTGCCTATTGGGCTCTGGTCGGTTTGCTGGTCACGGGCTTCGCGTTTCTGGGGGTCAACATGTTCCTGTCGGGCTTGCATTCCTACGGTGAGCTGTGAATTTCGATTGAACAAATTGTATTTCGGCTAGACTAACTCCTAGATGTTGTTCATTTGGGGGTTTTTTTATGGCAAACAGACACAGCTGGGATTTTCTGAAGGAGTCGGACGTGACACCCGAGGAGGTGTTCATGAAGCGACGCAAATTCATTCAGGCGCTGGGTGCCGGTTCTGTGGCTGGGCCTTTGGAAGGGTTGTCTGGCTTGGGTGCAACCCTCGGTGCGGCTGCCACTGCCACCGCAGGCACCTTGTGGTCAGCCAATGCGTTTGCGTCGTCCACCAAGCTTGAGGAGTTGCCCGACCTGCCTGCTCGGCCCAGTCCTTTGTCGACTCTCGAGAAGCCAACCCCTTCTGAAATTGTGACCACCTACAATAATTTTTATGAGTTTGGAACCGACAAAAAAGACCCCGCTCGGTACGCCGACACCCTTCAAACCAGGCCATGGTCTGTGATTGTGGAGGGTGAAGTCAAAAAGCCCCGAACATTTGAAATCGACTCCCTGATGAAGTTGGCACCCATGGAGCAGCGCATTTACCGGATGCGCTGTGTGGAAGCCTGGTCTGTCGTTGTGCCCTGGATTGGTTTTCCGCTGTCTGCCCTGTTGAAGGCGGTTGAGCCCACATCCAAGGCCAAGTACATTGCCTTTTATTCACTGGCCGACCCCAAACAGATGCCTGGTGTGGCCTCGCCCGTGCTGGAATGGCCCTACAAAGAAGGGCTTCGCATTGACGAGGCATACAACGAACTCACCCTTCTGACCTTTGGCCAGTATGGCAAGGTATTGCCGAATCAGAGCGGTGCGCCCGTCAGGCTCATCGTGCCCTGGAAATACGGATTCAAAAGTGCGAAGTCGATCGTGAAAATCAGATTGGTGGAGCAGCAACCGGCAACCAGCTGGAATGCCGCCAATCCCAGAGAGTACGGCTTTTATTCCAATGTCAATCCGACGGTGGATCACCCACGCTGGAGCCAGGCCACAGAGCGCCGATTGGGCGAGGGGGCCTTGGGTGGCCTGTTCACTCCGCGACGTAAAACCGAGATGTTCAATGGCTATGGTGAACAGGTGGCCAGCCTTTACAAAGGAATGGATTTGCGAAAGTGGTTCTGAATGTGAGACGGCTGGCATGGCTGTTGTGCAGCCTGCCTTTTTTGTGGCTTTTGCTAGGGGCATTCACGGTAAATCTGGGTGCCAACCCCGTTGAGACACTGGAGCACGAAACCGGCAGCTGGGCGCTGAATTTTCTGTTGGCCAGTTTGGCGGTTACGCCTCTGCGGACGCTCACCGGTCGTCATGAGCTCGCCCCCTTAAGAAGAACGCTGGGTTTGTTTGGCTTTTCCTATGCAGTTTTGCACTTTTCGATCTACCTGTTTTTGGACAGGTCTTTGTTGTGGTCAGAGATATTGAAAGACTTGACCAAGCGTCCCTATGTGATGCTGGGTATGGCCGCTTTGCTGACTTTGCTGGTGTTGGCTTGTACATCGCCGAAGCGCGTGGTTCGGCGGCTTGGTGCGCAAAGGTGGAAAGTGATTCATCGCCTGGCTTATCTGGCCGCGCCTTTGGCGGTGGGGCATTACCTGTGGTTGAAGTGGGACAAAAACCTGCTGGAGGATCCGCTGATTTATGCAGCGGTGTTGACCAGTTTGCTGGGCTACCGAGTAGTCGCAAGGCTGCGCCGGTCAGCCTCGCGATCGGCACTGGATTCAGCTTAGAGGTTTTGCTCGCAACGCAGCTGGTCCTCGATGGTTTCGCGCTTGCGGATCAAGCGAACCTGACCCTTGTCGATCAGTATTTCGGCAGCACGCCCCCGGCTGTTGTAATTGGATGCCATGGTTTGCCCGTAGGCACCCGCAGACAGGATTGCCAACACGTCGCCCGGTGCGACGGCCAGTTCACGGTTGCGTGCAAGCCAGTCTCCCGATTCGCACACTGGTCCTACGACGTCATAGACGGCGCTTGGCTTGTCTTGTTCGATGATCAGTGGTGTGACGCCGTGGAAAGCCTCGTACATGGCGGGGCGCATCAGGTCGTTCATGGCTGCATCCACAATGGCAAAATTCTTGTCTTCATTTTGCTTCAAGAATTCAACCTGCGTTAACAACACGCCTGCGTTTCCGACAATCGAGCGGCCGGGCTCGAACGAAAGGCTGGGCATGGCGCGCCCGGACTGTGCAGCCCAGTGCCGGATTTTTTCGATCAGTTTGGGCAGCACGTCCGCTGGTTTGGGGGGAGTTTCGTCTCGGTACCGAATACCAATGCCACCGCCAAGATCCAGGTGGTGAATGTGAATACCTTGTGTGGCCAATTGGTCGAGCAGCGCCAACACACGGTCCAGGGCATCGAAGTAGGGACTGGCATCGGTCAATTGAGACCCGATGTGGCAGTCGATGCCGTGTACCTGCAGGAAGGGGTGTGCGTTTGCAAAAGCGTACACGCGGGGTGCCAGCTGCATGCTGATGCCGAATTTGTTTTCTTTCAGGCCTGTGGAAATGTAGGGGTGCGTTTTGGCATCCACATCGGGGTTGACACGCAGAGAGACCTTCGCTGGCTTGCCCAGCTTCTCAGCCACCTCGGCAATGCGGTGCATTTCCTGTTCGGATTCGACATTGAAGCAGCCCACACCCTGGTTCAGGGCGTAGGTAATTTCTTCGACTGTTTTTCCAACCCCGGCAAACACCGCTTTGGCTGGCGAAGCCCCGGCCGCGATGATGCGGGCAAGTTCACCGGCGGAGACAATGTCAAAACCCGCACCCTCATCGGCCAGCAACTTCAGAATGTGAATATTGGAGTTGGCTTTAACCGCGTAACAGATGGTGACCTCGGCCAGGCCTTTGCAGGCTTGGGCATAACTCTGAAAGGCGTCCCGAATTTCCGCCCCGCTGTACACGTACAAAGGCGTACCGAACTGTGTCGCCAGGCTCTGCAGGTCGGCGTGTTCGATATGGAGTTTGGCCGGCGAGCCCAGAAATTGAAGGTGACGCGACAGGCTGCTTGGGGCGACTTGGTTGTTTTGCACGGTAGAATCGGATTGTAAAGGTTTCAAGGCTGTTTGGATGGTTGCTGTTGTTGCGACGGAGAATCATAGCCAGCCGGTTTCTGCATAGGTGCTGGCGGATTAGGCAGGTAGAGCGGCCCACGTTGGCCACAAGCGCTGAGGCCAAGCAGCAACCCAATCATCAGGGCAACAGTTTTTAGAGGTTTAAGTGACATGACAGATTCAGAATTTGGCGACCGGGTTGACAACACACTAGTTCAAGTTGAAGAGTATATTGAATCTCTTGTGGATGCGCTTGATATTGATGCGGATTCAAGCCGTGCGGGCAACGTACTCACTCTGGATTTCGATGGGTTCGGAAAGATCATTCTGAACAGTCAGGTTGCCAATCACGAGCTTTGGGTGGCCGCAAAATCGGGTGGATTTCACTACCGTCTGACCGACAACGAATGGGTCAACACACGCACGGGCCAGCCTTTTGCAAGCCACTTCGTTGAAATTTTGTCAGGCCAGCTGGGGCAGCAATGCCCCCCGCTGAGCTGACGTTTCATCGTCCAAACAGTTTTTCGATCTGATCTGGCCCTTGCTTGTCAAACTTGGACGGCGTGTTGTTGTCGCTGTGGGGGGCTGGTGGTGAGGTTTTCGCGCCATCCCCCCCGGTGATGGCATTGCCCAGCCCTTTCAGGAAATTGAACAGGCTGGGAATGTCACCGCCATCGTTCTTGACACCTAGTTTTTCAATGCCACCGTTGCCTGGTGTGAATTCCGAGTAATAGTATTCATCGTTTACAAAGGTCACGCCGGGCGGCACCACCTGGGGTTTCACGGGTGCATCTTTCAGTGCCACCTTCATGTAGTCCAGCCAGATCGGCAGGGCGAGACCGCCACCTGTTTCGCGATTGCCCAGGTTTTTGGGTTGATCGTAACCCACCCATGCAATGGCCACCAGGTCGGGGTTAAATCCGGCGAACCAGGCGTCGTGACTGTCGTTGGTGGTGCCGGTTTTGCCCATGATGTCGTCTCGGCCAAGTGCCTTTGCCCTGACGCCAGTGCCGTGTTCAACAACACCGCGAAGCAAGCGTTGCATCATGAATGCGTTTCGCGCATCGATCACGCGGTTGGCTTCGTCGCCTGAGACCGCTGGGCGAGCCTGGGCGACAATGCGGCCTTGTCCGTCCTTGATTTTTTCAATCAGGTAAGGCTTGATTCGATAACCCCCGTTGGAGAAGACCGAGTAAGCACTGGCCATTTGTAGCGGGTTGGTTGTGATCGCACCCAGTGCCATGGTGAGGTAAGGGGGCACGTCTGCCGGGTCAAAGCCGAAGCGGGTTGCCCATTGCTGGGCGTAGGCGGGTGTGATGTATTGCAGAATCCGGATGGACACCATGTTCTTTGAATGGGCCAGGCCGTCCCTCATCAGCATGGGGCCATCGTATTTGTTGTCGTAGTTTTTGGGATTCCAGTCTTTGCCGCCTGGCGTGTTGGCCGGAAAACTGATGGGCTCGTCATTGATGATGGTGGTCGGTGTGACGCCTTTTTCGAGCGACGCGGAATACACAAAAGGTTTAAACGACGAACCGGGTTGACGTGTGGATTGCGTCACGTGGTTGAACTTGTTCAGACTGTATTCAAAACCGCCTGCCAATGCCCGGATTGCGCCATTGTGGGAGTCTAGTGAAACCAGTGCACCCTGCACTTCGGGGATCTGGGTCAGAATCGGATCCTGCCCGTCTTTGACCAAAATACGAACCACTGCACCGCGTTTCAGCCGTTTGTTGGAAGGGGCACGTGGGTTCAACCAGCTTTCGGCTGGTTTGATGTTTTTGCCAGTCAGCTTGATGACGTCACCTGCACCTCGTGACACGTCCACTTCCTGTGGAGTGGCTGACAGAACCACGGCACTCTGCAGTTCGTCGTAGTCCGGGTAATCGCCGATGCTGTCCGCAATCACTTCTTCGGCTTTCGCAGCGTCATCCGGTAATTCAATGAAGCCTTCAGGGCCGCGATAGTATTGGCGGGTTTCATACTCTTCCAGGCCATCACGCAGGGCTGTTTGAGCCGCGTTCTGTTCTTTGGCTTTCAAAGTGGTGATCACGGTGATGCCTGCTGTGTAGGCTTCATCTCCATACATTTCGACGGCGGCTTGGCGCGCCATTTCAGCGGCGTAGTCAGCGTCAACCGGATAAAGGCTGGCTGACCGCTTGCCGCGGTAAACCAGTTTTTCAGTCAGCGCTTGCTTGTATTGGTCGTCAGTGATGTATTTCAGTTCGTGCATGCGGTTGAGCACGTACTCTTGACGCAGCTTGGCCCGTTTTGGATTAACGATCGGGTTGTATGCCGATGGCGCTTTGGGCAGCCCTGCCAGCATGGCCGCTTCGGCGGGGTCGATGTCCTGAAGACGCTTGCCAAAATAAATCTGTGAGGCTGCAGAGAAACCGTAGGCACGCTGGCCGAGGTAAATCTGGTTGATGTACAACTCCAGGATTTTGTCTTTGGAAAGGTCGGCTTCGATTTTGTAAGAAAGCAACACTTCATAGAATTTGCGGGTCCAGGTTTTCTCGCGGCTCAAGAAGAAGTTGCGCGCAACCTGCATGGTGATCGTGCTGGCACCCTGGCCTTTGCCGCCGTGAATCAGGTTGGACAAAGCTGCCCGAACCACGCCCAGGTAATCAATGCCCCCGTGTTCATAAAAACGGTCGTCTTCAGCAGCCAGAATGGCGTGCTGCATGACCAGCGGCACCTGGGAAATGTCCACCGGGCGACGCCTTTCTTCTCCGAACTCGGCAATCAGTTCACCGTCGGAGGTCAGCACGCGCAGCGGCACCTTGGGGCGGTAGTCTGTGAGCGAGGCCAGATCGGGCAGCTTGGGGTACACAAGGGCCAGTGCGGTGCCGACCAGCAGTGCACCAGCCAGGCCCAGGCCGACCAACACCATCAGCAATTTGGTGACAAATCCTTGTTGGGCCTGTTTCGTGGATGATTTTGAATGGATCACGGGCTGTTTGTCTGTGAGTAAGGTTGCAACATTGTAATCGCCAAACCGATGGAATAACCGAGGGGTGACTCAAGGTGGGGGTGCGCTGCTTCCTCACCCTAACGGATTGACCCTCGCATGAGGGTTAGGATCAATCCGCTTTTTGACTAACCTGAAGGTCTTCAATCCCAGTGTTTGGTTATGAAAAATTATCTGCTTGATCTCAGACAGAAGTTAAAACCCTTGGTTCCTGTCCTGTCGATGTCCGTGCATGAGCATGGGTGCAGATGGGTCTACGGAATGGTGCGTCAATCCAACGTATTGTCATTCAATGCCATTCGTTGTTCGGGGGGATCTGATCTCGAATCGGGAACAAGCATTTCCGGTGATTCATTGAACGCAGGTCTATTGGGTGGTTTCATCCAAGATGCCCTGGGAAAGATTTCATCCTGTGGCCTGGTCAAGCCCTCCGCAGTGGTCTATTCAATACCCGCAAGTCGGGCCTTCATGTGCGAGCTGGTCTCTGAGTCGGGAAGTTCAGAGGAGGACCTCCGGTTTCAGATTGAAGATTTGCTGGCAGCAGCGGTGGGCGACCAGACTGATGAGATGGTCTACGACTGGCAAACCAAGCTGGATACTTCGACAAATGATCAGGGCGATCCTCTGGTTGTGGCCGCAGTTCTCAAAAAATTGCTGGATGAGATTTTGCAGGCCAGCAAGGCCAGCCAGTTGAAATGTTTGGGGGTCACACTCGACAACATCGCGGCCGTGAACGGCTATTTACAGGCTGCAAGCAAACATCACCAGACGGGCAATCCCAAATTTTTGTTGTATGGAGAAATTTGCAAGCACCGGGTTCGCTTGGCGGTTTTTATTGAGGGCTTTTTGTGCCATGAAAGTCAGGATTTCAGCGATCAGGGCTTTTCGGTCGTCCAGTCTGTAGCGTCGCTGGAGAAGCTCGTCGGTGTGTGGGCTCGCGGTGATCAAGACCAGGGCGAGGGCACAGTCAGATTGATTGTCGGTGGCGATTTGATGGCATCCAAAACTGCAATATCGACCATCAAACGCAGTCGCTTACTGGCTGACAAGCTGTTCGAAATTCGTCCATTGCCACAAATCCGGGAACACTGGCATGCCGATGTGGTTGCATATGGCGCGCTGGAGGGCATGCCATGCGCGTAATCCTTTTCAATTTGACCCCTTATCGGGAACGTCGCGAGGCATTGCAGCGGCAATTGTTTCTGGGTGAGTCGATGTTGGTGTTGCTCGGCGCCTTGTTGCTTTGCTGGTCAGTGAACTCGGTTCTCGATGAAAAGGTGAACGCCAAACAGGCGTATCTGGATCGAATTCATGCCCTTCAACAAACTGTGGCAGACCGTGTGGCTGAGGTGGATGGCATCAAGAAGAAGCTGACCACTCTTCGTCGGCAGGTGAGTGTCCTGAAATCGATTGAATCGGATTCCAGGTTTTCCAGTGAACTGTTGTCTGTCATCGACCAGTCCATTCCCCAAGGTATGGCATTGAAGCGAATTGTGGTGAGTCGAGACAAGGTGTTTTTGATTGGGCGTACCGACAATGTCAACACCTTGGCACGGTGGGTTGCCTACCTAAAGCGGTTTCCCAAAGTGTACAGCGATGCTTCGTTGATCAGTGTCACCTTGGCCCAAGACACCAAGACCAACGACAAAGGAATAGCACCGGCAGATGCGCTCCACGATTTTGAATTGCAGCTGAAGGTGGCGGCCCCTTCGCTTGATTTGGGACAACCCGCGGAGGATGGCAGTGATAGAACTTGATCAGGAAAGTCTGGAGAGTTTCGTAAAGGGTCTGCACCGACAGCCGAGGAGGTTCAAGCTGGCGCTTCATTTGGGCATTGTGGGGGTTTGCATGGCCATTTTTACGATGGTCTTTTGGGTGGATGCTGTTGAAAATGCCATTGAACTGGATCAGACCATACGGTCCACATTGGGCGATCTGAATCGTCAGGTGACTGCCCTCAAGGACAAGTCGCGCATGGAAATTGAGTTGGCGCAACTTGAAAGGCAACTGCCCAAGCTAAAGAGTGCCTTGCCCAACGACAAGGAAATGCCTGCTCTGCTGGATCGTCTAAATGCCAGCATTCTGAGTCATTCACTGACCTTGGGCGAGTTCAAGCCATTGTCGCCCATGGATCGCGACGTGATGACGGTTATTCCCGTGAAAGTGAGAATTCAAGGCGATTCAAGCAATGTGTCGAGAATTCCCAACTTCCTGGCTGAATTTCCCCGAAAGGTCAGTCTCACCAATTTTCAAATGAACTATCAAGCCGAGCAAAAGGCATGGGTTCTGTCGGGTCAGATTTCAGCCTTTGCACAGTTGGGGGTTCGACTCAGTGCGCCGCCTGCTGTTGAAAAATCGGCGCCTTTGACAGGGAGTACAGGTCAATGATGTCCTTCTTGCTGGGGCTGTTATTGGGTCCCTTTTTTCCTCAATTGGCGGATCCACAGCTCACTTACTCGAATCAGTTGTCGGTGGTTGTTCAACAACTTGAAAAGGACAGTGCACCTCCCACCCAGGCGGAGATTGATGCGGTTGCAAATGCGCAAGCCAAGGCAGATCAAGAGGATGAGCAGGGCGTGCAGGTCAAACCCATCAACGGTCGCTTGCTTCAGGATTTGATCGCACCCAAACGATTGGCTGCTGCGCATGACTCTTCTGGGGTCGAGGACAGTCAACCTCAAAACCCACTGGTTTTGACCGGTGTGTTGCGGGTCGGCCATGAGCTGGTGGCGATATTAAACAACGGTTCGGAAGACTTTGTGGTTGCCAAAGGTAGCTACGTTCTTAAATCAATGCAGGTTGTTGATGTCAAGGGCACATCGGTGCAATTGCGCAGCATCAACAAAGACCGCACGGGGCAGATTACAGAGCTGCAACTGAGCGGGGAGTCAGTCTCGGGGGGTACACAATGAAAAAGGCATTTCAATGCATGGGGCGGTTCCTGGTGCTTGTGGGTTTGACTTCTGTCGTATCAACGGCTTGGGCACTTGATGTGACCTCGGCGAAACTTGAGAGCGACAACGACCACTCCGAACTGACTCTACAGTTTGATGGGCCAGTTCCCGATCATTTGGGCTTTTTTCGGGTGACTTCGCCCGCTCGTCAAATTGTCGATTTTCCAGTCCGGCTGGACAATGAAGCCTTGCCTTTGACTTTGAACCCAGGTGGCCGTTTGGTGAAGGCTGAATTGGTTCAGGGGCAGGGCCGCACACGGCTCGTGCTGCAGGTGGCCTCTGATTATGAAATTACCAAAGAACAGCAGGGTCATACGCTGAAAATTCGAGTGGCTGGCCCTGCGCCTTTTCACCCCAAGATGAGCAATCCGGTGAGTTTGCCTGCCAACAGCGGTCTGAAGGAAGAGGCTGAAAAGGCACTGGGTGTGAAAGTTGTGCCAAGTGAGGGCCCAAAGCTGTTGTCGTGGACATTGGGTCACAAAGAGGATGGACGTGAGGTGATCCGGTTGAAGTTTGACCGGAGTGACATCAAGGCCGATGCCTTGCTTAACAATGATCGATTGCGGGTGCGCTTCTCCCATGGACTTTTGGCCGATGGCGTCTCCGAGGCGTTGATGACGAAAGACGGTGACCTTGTGTCAAATGTACAAATTCAGGGGGGAGAGGAAAACCTGGTGCTGACAGCAACGCTGGTGCATGCAACGCACATGGTCAGACAGCTTGGCAACATGGTTGAGGTGGTGCTGACGCCGAAAGAAAACCAGACTGCGGAACCCGCCAAACCCAAGTCTGTGACGCCAGTCGACGATTTCAAGGTGTCCAGATACACGGGTAGACCGATTACGCTGAATTTCAAGGATGCAGACATTCGTACTGTGATGCGTGTTTTTGCCGACTTTACCCACATGAATCTGGTGTTGACAGATCAGGTACAAGGCAAAGTGACCGTGTTCCTCAACGACGTGCCTTGGGATCAGGCGCTGGACATCGTGCTTAAGTCGAAGAATCTGATTAGTACGCAGTCGGGCAATGTGTTGTTGGTGTCTACGCCCAGCGATGTGGTCAATGATCAGGCCATTCAGGCCACCATTCGGGCACGCGACGACATGGAGCCACTGGTTTCAAAGACGTTTGTCATCAGTTATCAAAAAACAGCGGATCTTGTGGCGTTAATTGAATCAGACAAGTCAAAGCTTTTGTCAAGTCGAGGCACCCTGATTTCGGACGAGCGAACCAGCCAGATTTTTGTCGAGGACACGTTGAGTCGGGTGGAGCGCATCGCCTCGGTCATCAAGAGCCTGGATAAACCGGTCAAGCAGGTCATGATTGAGGCAAAGGTGGTTCTGGCTGATGCAACGATTGCCAAAGACATCGGTGTCAGGTTGAAGGTTGATTCAAGCCGGGCACTCGATTACGTCACTGTGGGCGACAATTTCGGCAGGGGTTCTTTTGTGGACAGTGGGGGGGACGCCGCCACCAATTTTGCCTACACCCTGTTCAATGCCGACGGCACAAGGTTGATTAATCTCCAGTTGAAGGCCTTTGAAAAGGACACCAAGGTCAAGACGGTTTCCAATCCACGTGTGATCACTTCAAACAAGGAAACCGCCTTGATCGAGCAAGGCACGGAAATTCCTTATCAGGTGGCCACAAGTAGCGGAGCCACGGCCACTGAATTCAAGTCCGCCAATTTGAAACTGGAAGTCACGCCACAAATTGCGCCGGATGGATCCATTCTGTTGAACGTGGACGTCGCGAAGGATTCGGTGGGGCAAAATACCAGCAACGGCCCTGCCATCGACACGCGTCATGTCAAGACCAAAGTACTGGTTTCAGATGGCGGAACCGTGGTTTTGGGCGGAATTTTTGAAGATCAAAACACCGATGAAAATGGCAAGATTCCTGTGTTGGGCGACATCCCTGTGCTGGGTAATCTGTTTAAAACGCTCAGCTCCAATCACCGCAAAACCGAGTTGCTGATTTTCCTCACCCCGCAGGTTATGGAAGATCAATAAAAATTGCCTGTCATACCGTACAATGCCCTGATTAAGAACGATGAAGTATTGCCGTGTCAAATCAGAGTATTGTGCTGATCGGTATGATGGGCGCCGGAAAAAGCACAGTGGGCAGAGCACTTGCCCGACATTTGTCCTGGGAGTTTTCAGACACGGACCACGTGATTGAAAATCAGACCGGGGTGTCCATTCCAGTCATTTTCGAAATTGAGGGTGAGGCGGGCTTTCGCAGGCGAGAAACCCAGTGCCTGATTGATTTTTCGAACAAGTCTGCGGTCGTTCTGGCCACGGGCGGGGGCATTGTGCTGGCCGAGGAAAACCGGCGCCTGCTGAAGCAAATTGGCCCAGTCGTTTATCTCAAGGCATCCGTTCAAGAGCTTTTTCAACGCACAAAGCTCGATAAAAACAGACCCCTGTTGCAAACGCCGAATCCGCGCCAGCGCATTGAAGAGTTGCTGGCCCAAAGAAAACCCCTGTATGAATCCTGTGCCGACCTGGTGGTCGAAACCGGGCGTCAGCCTGTACACTTGATTGTTCAGAAAATTTGTAAGGCACTGGGCCTGGAATCTGGCCATCCTGCCAATCGTAAGGTTCAAACATCCGAATGATGCACACTTTAGAAGTCGATCTGGGTGATCGAAGTTACCCCATTTACATCGGTGCAGGCCTGCTGGAACAGCAGGGTCTGTTTGCGCCGCATGTCGCTGGCAGAACCGTCATGGTGTGCACCAACACCACCGTAGGCCCGCTGTATCTGGAAAGGATACTGGGAACCTTGCAGTTGGCTGGAGCCAAAGCTGCCCATTCCGTGGTGTTGCCCGACGGTGAAACCTACAAGGACTGGCCGACTTTGCAGCGTATTTTTGACGCCTTGCTGACTCAGCATTGCGACCGCAAAACCGTCATCGTCGCCTTGGGCGGTGGTGTGATCGGCGACATGGCTGGCTTTGCCGCGGCCACTTACATGCGGGGTGTACCTTTTATTCAGGTGCCGACCACCCTGCTGTCGCAGGTGGACAGTTCCGTCGGCGGAAAAACAGGCATCAACCACCCTGCGGGTAAAAACATGATCGGCGCGTTTTACCAGCCGCAGGCGGTGGTGGCCGACATCGCCACCCTGAATACGTTGCCTGATCGAGAGCTCTCCTGCGGTTTGGCCGAGATCATCAAGCATGGCGCGATTGCCGACACGGATTACCTGTTGCAGGTTGAACAATGGATGCCCCGCTTGCTCGCGCGTGACGCGGAGGCTTTGGCCCTTGTGGTCAAGCGCTCCTGTGAAATCAAGGCAGATGTGGTCTCCAAAGACGAACGCGAGGGCGGATTGCGGGCCATCCTGAATTTCGGACACACCTTTGGCCATGCCATCGAAGCAGGCATGGGCTATGGCCAATGGCTGCATGGCGAGGCGGTGGGCTGTGGCATGGTGATTGCCGCGCAACTGTGCCTGCGCATGGGGCGCTTGTCCGCTGACGAGGCGGCCCGATTAAAAAAAATCGTCATCGAGGCCAAACTGCCGGCCATACCACCCGCGCTGGGCGTTGACCGCTTTCTGGAATTGATGGCCCACGACAAAAAGAACGACGCCGGTGCCATCAAGTATGTGTTGCTCAGTGGGCTGGGCAAAGCGTCCACCTCGCCTGCCGATGAGGCGCTGGTGCGGCAAACCCTGACTGACCTGGGGGCGGGTGCCTGATGAGTTTCAACCCCGAAGCCAATTTGGCACCCTACGCGGTGACTTCCAAAAACAGCAAGGGGAGGGCGTTTTCCGAGCCTGCACCTCAGGGGCGCACTGAATTTCAGCGCGATCGGGATCGAATCATTCACAGCGCCGCTTTCAGGCGCCTGGAGTACAAAACCCAGGTATTCGTGAACACGGAAGGCGACTTGTATCGCACCCGTCTGACCCACAGCCTTGAGGTTGCGCAGATTGCCCGCTCCATTGCACGCAATTTGGCACTGAACGAAGAATTGACCGAAGCGGTCGCCCTGGCCCACGATCTGGGGCACACGCCCTTCGGGCATGCGGGGCAAGATGCGTTGAACGAATGCATGGAGCCGTTCGGGGGGTTTGAGCACAACCTGCAGTCCCTGAGGGTGGTGGATGATCTTGAAGAAAAGTACGCCGACTTCAATGGGCTGAATTTGTGTTTCGAGACGCGTGAAAGCATTTTGAAGCATTGCTCATTGCCCAATGCCCAGCGATTGGGTGACGTGGCCAGGCGGTTTGTGGACCGGCGGCGGCCCGTGCTCGAAGCGCAAGTCACCAACCTGGCCGATGAAATCGCCTACAACAACCACGACATGGACGACGGCCTGCGTTCCGGGTTGATCACGCTTGAACAGGCGGCAGAGGTTCGCTTGTTCAAGCATCATCTGGATCGCGTGAAAGACCGTCATCCGGGTTTGAGTGGCCGTCGTCTGATTCATGAAACAGTGCGAGGCATCATCAATGCCCTGGTGGGTGATTTGCTGCGGGAATCAGAACGACGTTTGGCCCGTCACAAACCAGCCAATGTGGCTGAAGTTCAGGACGCCCCTCCGCTGATCGGTTTCAGTGACGAAATGAACGAACTCAATCGCGAGTTGAAGGCTTTTTTGCGCAAAGGTTTGTACCAGCACTACCAAGTGCTGCGCGCTACCTTAAAAGCCCGTATGGTGGTCAAAGACCTGTTCAACACCTTCCATGGCGACCCCCGCTTGTTGCCACCCCAGTTTTTTGAGCGGGCCGAAAGCGATGTGCCCCGTGCGATAGCCGATTACATCGCCGGCATGACAGACCGCTACGCCATGAAGGAGCACCAGCGGCTGACTGTACCTGGTCACAGTGTTTAGGTGAGTTGCAATGGCCCGCCAGGCACGCTTGTTCATACCCGATTGCCCGACCTTGATCTTGCTGCAAGGGGTTGCAGGACAGGTTGTCTTTCCCAACAAAAGCGCATTCTCGTCGTTTCGTGACCGTTTGCCACTGAGTGCGCAGGAGGAGGGCGTGGATGTTCATGCCTACTGCCTGACAGCCGGGCAGGCCCTGTTGCTGATTAACTGCCGTGAGGCTGCCCAAGTGGGGCGCTTTGTGCAAAATCTCAATCGGCATTACTCCCCAGTCATCAAGTTGATCAAGTCAACCGACATGGTCAGCCTCTGGACCCCTCGGTTCAAATCCACTGAAATTCAGCCCGGGCAGCACAGTCTGAAAGCTTGCCTGTTCACTGAGCAGTTGGCCCTGCGCATTGGGCAGTCGCAAGATTTGACCACTTACCCGTGGTCCAGTTTCGCGGCGCACACCGGCGCAGTCAATGAGCCTTGGCTAACCGATCTGCCGGTTTACTGGCAGTTGGGTAACACGCCTTTTGAACGTCAGGCGCGATACCGTCAGTTCAGCGAGCAGGGCTTGTCGTCGAAAGACGTGCAGGGCATTGAATTCTGTTTGCAGAAAGGCTGGCTGTGGAGTGACCCCGGCTTTGCAGACGCGGTTCAGGCCTTGGCAAACCGAAGTGTGGGGCCCAAGCCGCGCGGACGACCCAGGTTGCAACGCGATTGATTTGCAAGTGTTTGTGAAAGATCGGTATTTTTGTCTGTCCCTATTTATTTATCGCAGACTTGGTTGATTGAAACTAAATAGGGTCAGACCCCTATTATTTTCCTTGTCTTGATTGACGCACTGCAGTACAGTATGCCCGTACTGAACTGACGGGGTTTTTGCGCCTTTTTGCTGCGCAGCCCCTTCCCAACGGAGAATGCAGATGCAAGACATTCGGAAAGTTGCCGAAGACAAAGGCCTTTATTCCGCCCAAAACGAACACGACGCGTGTGGCGTTGGCTTTGTGGCGCACATCAAGGGCAAGCGAACCCATGACATCGTTCAGGGCGGTTTGAAGATTCTGGAAAATCTGGACCACCGTGGCGCGGTGGGTGCTGACCCACTGATGGGTGACGGCGCCGGTATCCTGGTGCAAATTCCGGATCAGCTATATCGCGAAGAAATGGCCAAGCAGGGCGTGACATTGCCCCCCGCTGGTGAATACGGCGTGGGTATGGTGTTTTTGCCGAAAGAAAACGCCTCCCGCATCGCTTGCGAGCAGGAAATGGAGCGCGCGATCAAGGCTGAAGGTCAAGTGCTGTTGGGCTGGCGCGATGTGCCGATCAACCGCGACATGCCCATGAGCCCCACTGTGCGCGCCAAAGAGCCGGTGATCCGCCAAGTCTTTGTGGGCCGTGGCCGCGACATCATGGTGACCGACGCACTTGAGCGCAAGCTGTATGTGATCCGCAAACGCGCTGTGCACGCCATCAAAAACCTGAATCTGGCCCACGGCACTGAATACTTCACGCCTTCCATGAGTGCGCGCACCGTGGTTTACAAAGGCCTGCTGCTGGCCAACCAGGTGGGCGAGTACTACCTCGACCTGCAAGACCCCCGCTGCATTTCTGCATTGGCACTGGTTCACCAGCGTTTCTCGACCAACACATTCCCCGAGTGGCCCCTGGCCCACCCCTACCGCATGCTGGCCCACAACGGTGAGATCAACACTGTTAAGGGCAACTTCAACTGGATGCGCGCCCGCGAAGGCGTGATGAAGTCCGCCGTGCTGGGTGACGACCTGCAGAAGCTGTACCCCCTGATTTTCGAAGGCCAGTCAGACACCGCTTGTTTCGACAACTGTCTGGAACTGCTGGTGATGGCAGGCTACCCGATTTCCCAAGCCATGATGATGATGGTGCCGGAAGCCTGGGAACAGCACACCCTGATGGACGACAACCGTCGCGCCTTCTACGAGTACCACGCCGCCATGATGGAACCCTGGGACGGCCCCGCCGCCATGGCGTTCACCGACGGCAAACAGATTGGCGCCACGCTGGACCGCAATGGCTTGCGCCCCGCGCGTTACATCGTCACTGAAGACGACCTGGTTGTGATGGCCTCTGAATCCGGTACCCTGCCGATTCCTGAAAGCAAGATTGTCAAGAAATGGCGTCTGCAGCCCGGCAAGATGTTCCTGATCGACATGGAAGCCGGCCGCATCATCAACGACGACGAGCTGAAAAACCAGCTGGCCAACGCCAAGCCCTACAAGCAGTGGATCGACACCATTCGCATCAAGCTGGATGAAGTGGATGGCCAGCCTGAGCCGATCGAGCCGCGTGAATCGCTGCTGGACCGTCAGCAAGCCTTTGGTTACACCCAGGAAGATCTGAAGTTCCTGATGGCGCCAATGGTGCAAAACGGCGAAGAGGCCACGGGTTCCATGGGCAATGACAGCCCTTTGGCTGTGATGTCCAACAAGCTCAAGCCCCTGTACAACTACTTCAAGCAGTTGTTTGCCCAGGTGACCAACCCGCCGATCGACCCGATCCGCGAAAACCTGGTGATGAGCCTGAACAGCTTCATCGGCCCCAAGCCCAACCTGCTGGACCTGAACAACATCAACCCGCCCATGCGTCTTGAAGTGCATCAGCCTGTGCTGACCTCCAAGGACATGGCCAAGATCCGCAACATTGAAGAATTCACTGGCGGCAAGTTCAAGAGCCACGAATTGAACATCTGTTATCCGGTTGCCTGGGGCAAGGAAGGCATTGAGGCGCGCATTGCGTCACTGTGTGCCGAAGCCCGCGACGCTGTGAAGCAGGGTGTGAACATCCTGATTATCACCGATCGCCTGGTGGACCGCGATCACGTGGCCATTCCTGCCTTGTTGGCGACTTCTGCCATTCACCAGCACCTGGTGAAGGTGGGCTTGCGCACGTCCACCGGCTTGGTGGTTGAAACCGGTTCTGCCCGTGAAACCCACCATTTCGCCCTGTTGGCGGGTTACGGTGCCGAAGCCGTTCACCCCTACCTGGCCATGGAAACCATTGCCGAGATGAGCAAAGGCCTGCCTGGTGAACTGAGCACTGACAAAGCCGTTTACAACTACATCAAGGCGGTGGGCAAAGGCCTGATGAAAGTGATGTCCAAGATGGGCATTTCCACCTACATGAGCTACACCGGCGCGCAAATTTTCGAAGCCGTGGGTTTGAACCAGGCTTTCGTAGACGCTTATTTTGCAGGCACATCCAGCAAGGTTGAGGGCATTGGCGTGTTTGAAGTGGCTGAAGAAGCCATTCGCATTCACCAAGCTGCGTTCAGCCCCGACCCCGTGCTGGCACATTCACTGGATGCCGGTGGTGAATACGCCTGGCGCACCCGCGGTGAAGAGCACATGTGGACCCCCGATGCCATTGCCAAATTGCAGCACTCCACACGCTCAGACTCCTACAGCACCTACAAAGAGTACGCGCAGATCATCAACGATCAAAGCAAGCGCCACATGACTCTGCGTGGCCTGTTTGAGTTCAAGATTGATCCAAGCAAAGCCATTCCGATTGAGGAAGTGGAACCTGCTGAAGAAATCGTCAAGCGATTCGCAACGGGTGCGATGTCTTTGGGCTCTATTTCAACAGAAGCCCACTCCACACTGGCCGTGGCCATGAACCGCATCGGCGGCAAGAGCAACACCGGTGAAGGCGGTGAGGACCAGAAACGTTACCGCGCCGAATTGCGTGGTGGCCTGGAAAACTTCACGCCCGGCAACGGCCCGATCAAGGAAGGCGAAACCCTGAAGAGCTTCCTGGGTGACGTGGTGGTTGCTGACTTCCCCTTGAAAAAGGGTGACAGCCTGCGTTCACGCATCAAGCAGGTGGCTTCTGGCCGCTTTGGCGTTACTGCCGAATACCTGACTTCTGCCGATCAGATCCAGATCAAGATGGCACAAGGTGCCAAGCCGGGTGAAGGCGGTCAGTTGCCGGGTGGCAAGGTGTCCGAGTACATCGGTAAATTGCGTTACTCCGTGCCTGGCGTGGGCTTGATTTCCCCACCCCCGCACCATGACATTTATTCCATTGAAGACCTGGCGCAGCTCATTCACGATCTGAAAAACGTCAACAGCCACGCTTCCATTTCCGTGAAGCTGGTGTCCGAAGTCGGCGTGGGTACGATTGCAGCGGGTGTGTCCAAGGCCAAGGCCGACCACCTGGTGATCGCGGGTCAGGACGGTGGCACTGGTGCATCACCGGTGTCCTCCATCAAGCACGCCGGTACCCCTTGGGAACTGGGTCTTGCTGAAACCCAGCAAACGCTGGTGCTGAACGGCCTGCGTGGTCGCATTCGCGTGCAGGTTGACGGCCAAATGAAGACAGGTCGCGACGTGGTGATCGGTGCCATGCTGGGTGCCGACGAATTCGGCTTTGCCACTGCACCGCTGGTGGTTGAAGGCTGCATCATGATGCGCAAGTGCCATTTGAACACCTGCCCGGTTGGCGTGGCCACGCAAAACCCCGAACTGCGCAAGAAGTTCCAGGGCAAGCCTGAGCACGTGGTGAACTACTTCTTCTTCATCGCCAACGAAGTGCGCGAAATCATGGCGCAACTTGGCATCCGCACGATGGACGAGCTGATTGGCCGTTCCGACCTGCTGGACATGAAGAAAGGCATTGAACACTGGAAAGCCAAGGGCTTGAACTTCAGCCGCCTGTTGTGGGCCCCAGAGGGCGGTGACGAACCCCGTTACCACACTGGTTCACAAGACCACGGTCTTGAAAAGGCCTTGGACCAGAAGCTGATCAAGCAGGCTGCGTCCGCCATTGAAAAAGGCGAGCGCGTCTCCTTCATTACACCGATCCGCAACGTCAACCGCACCGTAGGTGCCATGTTGTCGGGTGAAGTGGCCAAGAAGTACGGCCACGAAGGTCTGCCTGACGACACCATCCACATCCAGTTCACTGGCACGGCGGGTCAGTCCTTCGGCGCCTTCCTGGCACACGGCATTACCGCCGACCTGGTGGGTGAAGGCAACGACTACGTGGGCAAGGGTCTGAGCGGCGGCCGCATCATCGTGCGTCCAACCAACGACTTCCGTGGCCTGTCCGAGGAAAACATGATTGTCGGCAACACGGTGCTGTATGGCGCGATTGCCGGTGAGGCATTCCTCAGTGGCGTGGCAGGCGAGCGTTTTGCGGTTCGCAATTCGGGCGCAGCGGCTGTGATCGAGGGCACGGGTGACCATGGTTGCGAATACATGACTGGCGGTACCGTGGTTGTTCTGGGTGAGACCGGTCGCAACTTCGCAGCCGGCATGAGCGGCGGCATGGCTTATGTGTACGACATTGATGGCCTGTTCGCCAAGCGCTGCAACTTGGCGCAGGTTGAGCTGGAGGAAGTGGTGTCAGCCGTTGAGCAGGAGGCCCGCGGCGACCGCGAAATCTGGCACAGCCTGACCTCTGGTGGGGAGCGCATGACTGATGAGGCCATTTTGAAAGGCCTGATCGAGCGCCACGCCCGTTACACCGGCAGCGAACGCGCCAAGGAAATTCTCGAAAACTGGACAACTGAACGCAAGAAGTTTGTGAAGGTATTCCCGACCGAATACCGCCGCGCGCTGAAAGAGCTGTACGTGGCTGCACAAACCGCTGGCAAAGTTGCCGCTTGATTAACCACCTGTTTAAAAAGGATTCAAAAAATGGGAAAGGTTACTGGTTTCATGGAATTCGAGAGACTGAAGGAAGCCTCTGAGGCACCCGAGTCTCGCGTAAAGCATTACAAAGAGTTTGTGGTCACGCTGACTGACAGCGAAGCCAAAATTCAGGGCGCGCGTTGCATGGACTGCGGCATTCCGTTTTGCAACAACGGCTGCCCTGTTAACAACATCATCCCCGACTTCAACGACCTGGTGTACCGTCAGGACTGGCAGAATGCGCTGGAAACACTGCATTCCACCAACAATTTCCCAGAGTTCACGGGCCGTATTTGCCCTGCACCCTGTGAGGCAGCCTGTACGCTGGGCATCAACGAAGATCCAGTGGGCATCAAGTCCATCGAGCACGCCATCATCGACAAAGGGTGGGCCAACGGTTGGGTCGTGCCCAAGCCCGCTGCACAAAAAACCGGCAAGAAAGTGGCTGTGGTCGGTTCGGGCCCTGCCGGCTTGGCCGCTGCACAGCAACTGGCCCGCGTGGGTCACGATGTAACCGTATTCGAGAAGAACGACCGCATCGGCGGTTTGCTGCGTTATGGCATTCCTGACTTCAAAATGGAAAAAACGCACATCGACCGCCGTGTTGAACAAATGCAGGCCGAAGGCGTCACCTTCAAGGCCGGTGTGTTTGTCGGAGAAAAGCTGGTCGAGGGTGGCATCACCAACCTGGCCAAAGAAAGCATCAGCCCGAAAGAATTGATGGCCCAGTTTGACGCGGTGGTGTTGACCGGTGGCTCTGAAGTGCCGCGTGACCTGCCCGTGCCGGGCCGTCAGCTGAAAGGCGTGCATTTTGCGATGGACTTCCTGCCCCTGCAGAACCGCGTGAATGCTGGCGACAAGTTGAAAGACCAGATTTTGGCCACCAAGAAAAACGTGTTGGTCATTGGCGGTGGCGACACCGGCTCTGATTGCGTGGGCACCTCCAACCGCCATGGCGCCAAGCAGGTCGTTCAGATCGAACTGATGCCACAGCCACCCGAGCACGAAAACAAGCCTTTGGTGTGGCCATACTGGCCCATGAAAATGCGCACCTCGTCTTCCCACGAGGAAGGTGTAGAGCGCGATTGGGCCGTGACCACCAAAGAATTCATCGACGACGGCAAAGGCAATGTGCGCGCCGCCAAGTGCGCCAAGGTGGAGTGGGTCAAAGACGAAGCCACAGGCCAGATGAAGATGCAGGAAGTGGCTGGGTCCGAGTTTGAAATTCCAGCCGACCTGGTGCTGTTTGCGATGGGGTTCACCAACCCCGCGAAAAGTATTCTGGACGCGTTTGGCGTTGAGAAAGACAACCGTGGCAACGCCAAAGCCACCACCGATGGTGAAGGTTGCTACCGCACCAACGTCGACAAAGTGTTTGCTGCAGGCGACATGCGCCGTGGTCAGTCACTGGTGGTTTGGGCCATTCGCGAAGGCCGTCAGGCTGCGCGTGAGGTTGACCAGTACCTTATGGGTGCGACTGTACTACCGCGCTAATTCATACTTTAAGACCACTCGGAAAACCCCCAGCCCCCAACAGGGTTGGGGGTTTTTTATTGCTTAGGCCTTCAGGCGTATTTCGGCTGATAACATAAACAGTGCTGAAATAGTATGGAGGAATATTGATGTTGATGAATCCGCCCTTGTGGTTAAGCACCGTTTCTGTGGTTTCGCTCGTGCTGGCATTGGTCTGTGCACTTGTGATTACGCTGGATATTGCCGTTGGTCGTCGCCAGCACATGTGGATTATGAATGTGGTGTGGCCCATAACCGCGCTTTACTCGGGACCGCTTGGTTTGTGGGCATATTGGGCTATCGGGCGCGCTGCCAAGCCAACGCATCATCATGACGGTCATAACGAGGCTCATCACAATCATTCGGGCCATTCAAGGCCATTTTGGCAGTCGGTGGGCCTGGCCACTACCCATTGCGGCAGTGGCTGTACATTGGGCGATTTGGTGGTTGAAGGTTTTCTGATTTCTTGGATTCCATTCACCTTGTTTGGTCACGCGATATTTGCCACTTGGCTGGTCGATTTTGTGGCTGCATTCCTGTTTGGTGTGGCTTTTCAGTATTTTTCAATCGCTGCGATGAAAAAGATGTCAGCCGGTAAAGTCCTTCTGGATGCACTTAAAGTGGATGCGCTTTCATTGTCTGCATGGCAGGTGGGTATGTACGGCTGGATGGCTGTCGTTACGTTTGTAATTTTTGGTCACGAACTTGATAAAGGCAGCGCGGTTTTTTGGTTCATGATGCAAATCGCCATGCTGGCTGGGTTTGCTACCAGCTACCCAGTGAATTGGTGGTTGGTGCGCAAGGGGATCAAAGAGGCGATGTAGTCGCTTTAGCTGTCAATCGGGGGTATGTGTTGGAAGCCAAATGTCGAACTGGGTGTTTTCGTTCTCAGAACGAACTGACACATCTCCTCCGTGCATTTTAACGATTGATCGAGTAATGGGTAGCCCTAGTCCAGAGCCCTCCGAGTCACGTTGCCTAGACGCGTCTGTTCTGTAAAAACGATCAAACAGTTTTTTTAAGTGTTCCTGTGCAATGGTTTGGCCGCTGTTGATCACTGAAAGGCAAACACGGTTGCGCTCACTGGTGATCGACACATTGATGTAACCACCTTCGGGTGTGTGTCTTACCGCATTGGAAATAAGGTTACTGATCGCTCGGCCAAGCATGGCACTGTCGCCGCGCACTGTGCTTTCGCCGGTCAGTGTAACGGTGATTTTTTTGTCGTCTGTAAGGGGTTCATAAAAATCCAATACGCCCTGGACTTCTTCGTGTAAATGAACGGGCAGTGGGTTTGGGATCACCAACCCGTGGTCCGCTTTTGCCAAAAATAACATGTCGCGGATTGTGCGAGACAGTCGCTCAAATTCTTCTGCGTTAGACGCCAGCACGTCGCGGTATTCTTCAATTGACCTGTTTTTCGATAGCGTGACTTGAGTTTGCGTGAGTAGGTTATTAACGGGCGTTCGCAGTTCATGGGCGATGTCGGATGAGAAGTGTGACAAACGCTGAAACGAGTCCTCCAAGCGTGCAAACATCTCGTTCAGAGTGAGCGTAACCTGTGCAAGTTCTGCGGGCATGTGGGCGGTGAGCAGCCGTTGACTGAGCTTATTGGCTGTGATCGCTGCGGTGTTTTTACGGATTTCATTAAGCGGTGCAAGCCCGCGCCGCACCGCAGCCCAACCCAGCAAACCACTTACGAGTGCGGCACTCAGAACGATTACCCAAAGGGTGATGCGAAATGAATGCATAAAGGCTTCGTGTTCGTTTAAGTTACTGGCCAGGGCCACTATAAGTGTTGGTGAATTGGCATAGGCCGCGTTTGCTTGGCCCCCCAAGTACCGAATGGGCTCACCATTGCGGGTCGTTTCTTTTTTCATGACCTTGTTCAGTGGCAGAGCAGCAATATTGGCCGGCAAGCCCTCTGGGCGGTGTGCAAATATCACAATGCCAGATAAGGGCTCTAAAATTTCAACAGAAAGGCCATGGTGACCGATGAGTGCATCGTTTAGCCTTGGGGGCAGTTTTTGCAGTTCTTTTGCACTTTTACATTCAGCAAGTGCTGCACGAACCAGGCTGAGTTTTCCGTTGAGCAGTTCGCTATCCAGCTTAACAAAGTGCTGTTCCACAAGCGAATTGATTGTGCCACCCAGCGTGAGCAGCACCAGCGTCGAAATTAGAGTAAAAAGCAGCGTGAGGCGCAGGGTGAGCGATGTACGGTTGAATGTGCTCAAGCTTCTTGCTCCAAAACATAACCCATGCCTCGGGCAGTTCTTATTAACTTGGTGGGGAAAGGGTCATCTACTTTGGCGCGCAGTCGTCGAACTGCCACTTCTATCACGTTGGTGTCGCTGTCGAAGTTCATGTCCCACACTTGCGAGGCAATAATGGACTTGGGTATGACCTCGCCAGGCCGTCGCATAAACAGTTCAAGCAAAGAGAATTCTTTGGATGTTAGGTCAATGCGTGAGCCCGCTCGGTTGACTCGCCTTCGAATGAGATCGAGCTCTAAATCTGCAAAGGTCAACACGTCGGGTTCTTTGGTTTTACTGCCTCGACGAAAAAGGTTTTTTATTCGCGCCAACAACTCAGAAAACGCAAAGGGTTTAATGAGGTAGTCGTCTGCCCCAAGTTCGAGCCCTTTGACTCTGTCTTCCACCGCGTCTTTGGCGGTCAGCAGCATGACCGGAAGCTCTTTTTTTGCTACTCGAATTTGCTTTAAAACTTGCCAGCCATCCATGCTGGGTAGCATGACATCAAGCACCACCATGTCTGGGTTCTCTGTCAATGCCAGGTGTAAGCCGTCTATGCCATCCCTCACCAAATCGACAGTAAACCCCGCCTCCGACAATCCTTTTTGCAAATAACTGCCCGTTTTGGGTTCGTCTTCAATCAGTAGAATTTTCATGGTGTGCCTAGTATCGTCCGCATGAATTATTGCGCACTTTCGCTTTCCAAGGCTGTGAATCAAGGCAAGCTGACAAAAATGTAATGTTGCTGTCATTCTGACGTTGGGTGCAATGCCTTAACCTCAACGTCAATATCCACTTCTTCTCATACTTTTTTATGAAAAATTTTGTATTGGGCGTTGTTTTAGGTGCGCTGTTATTGGGTTCGGCCATGTTGCTCGGTTTACGCCTTGGATATATTGATTTCTCTGCAGACACCCCACATTCACCCTTTGTTTTTAATTTAATCGACGAGTCGCGTGAGCAGTTTGTGGCCAATGCCTCAGCCAGCATTACGCCACCCAGCGACTTAAGCAGCCAAGCCCGTATTGTGAGAGGTGCTGGCAATTACGCTGCAATGTGCGCGCAGTGTCATCTTGCACCGGGCCAGCAAAACACTGAGTTAAGCCTGGGTTTATACCCACAGCCGCCCAATTTGATGGAAGGCGAAGGCCATGAATCAACCCCCGAGCACATGGCTATGCATTTTTGGACCATCAAGCACGGCATCAAGGGCTCGGCAATGCCCGCTTGGTCAAAGGCGGGCTTGTCCGACGACGACGCTTGGAATTTGGTCGCATTTTTGAGCAAAGCCCCGACACTTTCGAAAACTCAATATGACGCGTTGGTGGAATCCAGCGACGGTCACCACCACCAACATTAATTTGTTCAGGAGTAGTCAATGAATAAGTTTTTTCTGGAATATCCGAAATCAATTAGTTCGCCCCGTCGTCGATTCGTGCAGGGCTTGGTCGCCGGTGGGGTAGCGGCCGCATGGGGGCCTTTGGCCCAGGCTGCCAGTATGGCTTCTGAAACGCGATCAAGACTGCCAGTGCCTGTTTTGTCTGGTAACGACATTCAGATGGTGATAGAGGAAAAAGCGGTCAACTTCACCGGCAACGGTCGAGTGGCCACCGCGATCAATGGCTCAATTCCAGCCCCTACCTTGCGATTGAAAGAGGGTCAGGATGTCATCATTCGCGTGACCAATAAGTTGTCGGTGCCCACCTCAATACACTGGCATGGTTTTGTCGTTCCCTATCAGATGGATGGTGTGCCAGGCATTAGCTACAAAGGCATTGCCCCAGGCGAAACGTTTGTTTATCGCTTCAAAGTACAGCAAAGTGGAACCTACTGGTACCACTCGCACTCGGGGTTTCAAGAACAAACTGGCATGTATGGTGCGGTTGTCATTGAACCCAAGCACGGTGATCCAATTCGCACAGACAGAGACTATGTCGTTCAGCTTTCGGATTGGACAGATGAAGACCCCGAGCGTGTTTTTGAAAAGCTCAAAATTCAAAGCGATTACTACAATATTATTAAACCCACTGCGGGAAGCTTTGTGGACGATGTTGAACATTCGAGTTTGTCTTCAGCGGTGAAGAAGCGAGAGATGTGGAATCAAATGCGAATGAATCCCACAGATCTGGCGGACATGTCCTCAATGGGCTATACCTTTTTGATGAATGGCACCACGCCTGCCGGCAATTGGACTGGACTTTTTAAGCCGGGTGAGCGGGTACGCTTGCGCTTTATTAACGGGGCTTCCAACACATTTTATGATGTGAGAATTCCTGGCTTGAAAATGACGGTGGTTCAATCGGACGGCACGCCTGTTGAGCCAGTCTCTGTGGACGAGTTTCGATTTGGTCCCGGTGAAACTTATGACGTATTGGTGCAGCCACGCGATGAGGCGCACACTATTTTTGCTCAAACAATGGATCGAACTGGCTACGCGAAAGGCACCCTTGCTGTGAGGGAAGGGCTGTCAGCCGAGGTGCCACCTTTGGATGCCGTGCAGTGGCTGAGCATGAGCGACATGATGGGCAATATGTCGATGGGTGGTATGTCGATGGGTGGTATGTCGATGGGTGGTATGTCGATGGGTGGTATGTCGATGGGTGGTATGTCGATGGGTGGTATGTCGATGGGTGGTATGTCGATGGGTGGTATGAGCCATGGCGACATGCCTATGGATATGAAGATGGACATGCAGAAGCACGACATGCACATGGGTCATGGCGGTGCAATGTCGAATCCACTTGCCAAGCCTTCAGAAGCAGTACACCACGCAAGCACTGAGTATGGGCCTAGCACCGACATGCGTGTGAATACACCCAGAACAAATTTGGATGACCCTGGTGTAGGTTTACGTAAAAATGGCAGAAAGGTGCTGACCTTGGCCGACCTTTCTACAATCGGTGGCCCCTTGGACAAGCGACTTCCCAGTCGGGAAATCGAGTTGCATTTAACGGGCAACATGGAGCGCTACACTTGGTCTTTCGATGGGTTGGAGTTTTCTAAAAGTACACCGGTGCATTTTAGACACGGCGAACGTTTACGCGTGATCTTACAAAACGACACCATGATGACCCACCCGATGCACATGCATGGTATGTGGAGCGAGTTGGAGACAGATCAAGGCGAATTTCAGGTTCGCAGGCACACGATCCCCGTGCAACCTGCGCAGCGCGTTAGCTACCTTGTGACTGCCGATGCGCTTGGGCGCTGGGCTTGGCATTGTCACTTGGCCTTTCACATGCATGCAGGCATGTTCAGGGAAATCGTGGTTTCCTGAACTGAGGAATCGACATCAATTCAAGAATTGGACATAGACGACAATGAGAAAATCCAAAATTACATTGGGTGGAGTTTTAACGGCCGCCTGTTTGCACTCCGCCTTTGCGATGCAGCAAGACATGAATAGCAAGAACCCGGTGGACGGGAGAGACCCGAATGCTTACTCAGATGGATACACGTTGCGCAGCGGTGAATATGCACTTCCAAGTCACCAAACCATCAAGCTGGGAGACAGCAACAATTACAAGAGCATTCGATTTGATCGTTTGGAGCGCAGCAGAAACAACGCAGGCGACTTATCAACTGCCTATGATTTTCAGGGGTGGTTTGGTAACGATCACAATCGTCTGGTTTTGAAGGCAGAGGGCGACTATTCAAAAGGCAAGTTTCAGGAGGCACGCACCGAGGCACTTTGGGGGCATCCAATTTCCAGTTTTTTTGATTCACAGGTTGGTGTTCGAAACGACAGTGGTGTTGGCCCAAATCGGAATTGGTTGGCCTTTGGCGTAGAGGGCCTTGCACCTTATTGGTTTGATGTACAGGCAACCGTGTACTTGGGCACTGAGGGACGTTCTGCTGCGCGCGCTTCCGCTGAATACGATTTGCTACTCACGCAGCATCTCATATTGCAACCTCGCTTTGAGATGAATTACTACGGCAAGCAAGATACTGAACGTGAAATTGGAAGCGGTTTGTCCGATGGATTGATTGGGCTTCGACTGCGTTATGAAATTACTCGGCAATTTGCACCGTATGTTGGCATAGAGCGAGTTGAGCGTTTTGGCCAAACTGCTGATATGTTGGCCGCTGGTGGTAAGTTAACTGGTGAAACCAAAGTGGTTGCAGGCGTTAGGATGTGGTTTTAATCCGTCGCGCCGGCAACCGCGCAATGCTTTAAGCGTTTTCGAGCTTTGCAGGCTCTGCATCGCCTTTGTACATCGTGATATGGGGGAACGGAATCTCGATACCCACCTTGTCAAAGGCCGCCTTGATGCGCTTGTTGTACTCGCGCTTGACGCCCCACTGTTCGCCGGGCAAGGTTTTGAAGCGGACGCGAATCACCACCGCTGAGTCGCCCAGTTCCTGCACGCCAAAGGTGGCCATGGGTTCGGTTATTTTGACTTTCCAGTCGGCGTCTTCAGCCAGTTCGGTGCCGACCTTTTGCATGACTTGAATGGCGGAATCCACGTCCTCTTTGTAAGCAATCCCGACATCGATCATGGCGTAGGCAAAGTCCATGGTGGAATTGGTGACCGAGCTGATTTGCCCGTTGGGTACAAAGTGCACGTTGCCCTGGCCGTCGCGCAAACGAACATACCGCAGTGTGACGTTTTCAACAGTGCCGGCCTTGCCCGCAATTTCAACAAAGTCGCCGGCACGAATCTGGTTCTCCAGCAACAGCACCACACCAGTGAAGTAGTCTTTCACAAGGCTTTGCGAACCAAAGCCGACCGCCAGACCAACAACCCCGGCCGCGGCCAGGATGGGGCCAATTGAAATGCCGATGGTGCCCAGGGCGATGAGTGTGCCCAACAGCAAAATGACTACGTTTGCGAGGTAATCGAACACCCGCATCAGGGTGTCAATCCGCTTTTTCTCGCCGGTGTCTGCGGTGCGGTTCTGCATTCTGTCACCGATGCGGTGAATGCTCTTTTTCACCACTTTCAGCAAGACGACCGCGATGACGATGACTGCGACAAACTGAACGGCCATGAAGCCCCATTCAATCAGTTTGGCAGGCTCGATGTATTTAAACAGTGTTTCCAACTTCTGGTTCATGTCACTCCTTGGGTTAACTGGGGCCACCCATTTTACAGCATTTGGAAGTACGCAATATTTTGGCCAGATATTGGCCTGTGTGACTGTCCGGATTCGAGGCAAGGTCCTCGGGTGTGCCTTGCGCAATCAACTGCCCGCCATTGTCACCGCCTTCCAGCCCCATGTCCAGAATCCAGTCAGCGCATTTGATGACGTCCAGATTGTGTTCGATCACCAGCACGGTGTTGCCCTGTTCCACCAACGGGTTCAGCACTTTCAACAACATGGCGATGTCGTGAAAGTGCAGGCCGGTGGTGGGCTCGTCCAGAATATACAGGGTTTTGCCGGTGTCGCGCTTTGAAAGTTCCAGCGACAGTTTGACGCGTTGTGCCTCGCCACCTGACAGCGTGGTGGCTGCTTGCCCCAAACGAATGTAACCCAAGCCCACATCAATCAGTGTTTGCAGTTTGCGCGCAATCGTTGGCACGGCGGAAAACACGTCCAGGGCCTGTTCCACCGTCAGTTCCAGAATTTCGGCGATGTTCTTGCCGCGGTATTGAATTTCCAGCGTTTCACGGTTGTATCGTTTGCCTTTGCACAGGTCGCAGGGCACGTACAGGTCGGGCAAAAAGTGCATTTCCACTTTGACCACGCCGTCGCCCTGGCAGGCCTCGCAGCGCCCACCTTTCACGTTGAATGAAAAACGACCCACGTCATAGCCACGTTCACGGGCCGCAGGCACGCCGGCAAACAATTCACGAATGGGTGTAAACAGGCCTGTGTAGGTGGCCGGGTTGCTGCGCGGGGTGCGGCCAATCGGGCTCTGGTCCACGGCAATGACCTTGTCGAAGTGCTCCAGCCCGGTGATGGACTCGTGCGGCGCGCCTTCGCGGTGTGCGCGGTTCAGGTCGTGTGACGCTTGCGCCAGCAAAGTGTCGTTGATCAGGGTGGATTTGCCTGAACCAGACACACCGGTGACGCACACAAACAGCCCCACCGGAATGCTGGCAGTGACGTTCTTCAGGTTGTTGCCTGTGGCCTTGTGAATGGTCAACATGCGCGCCGGGTCAGGCTTTCTCAGCGGGGTAAGCCGTTCAATGCTGCGTTTGCCGCTGAGGTACTGGCCAGTCAGCGATTCTGGGCTTTTCAGAATTTCGGCGGGCGTGCCTTGCGCCACCACCTGGCCACCGTGTTCACCCGCGCCTGGGCCCATGTCAACCACGTAGTCGGCGTGCAAAATGGCGTCTTCGTCGTGCTCTACCACCAGCACGGTGTTGCCGAGTTGCTTAAGCCGCAACAGCGTCTGTATCAACCGGTCGTTGTCGCGCTGATGAAGGCCAATGGAGGGTTCATCCAGCACGTACATCACGCCCGTTAAACCTGAGCCAATCTGGCTGGCCAAGCGGATACGTTGGCTTTCACCCCCGCTGAGTGTGTCTGCCGAGCGGTTCAGGCTCAGATAATTCAAGCCCACATCGGCCAAAAATTGCAGGCGGGCCCGCACTTCACTGATGATTCGCTCGCCGATCTGCGCTTTTGAACCCTTCAGTGCCAGGGTTTGAAAGTACTGCAGTGCACGGTGAATGGGCAGCTCGGTGATGTGGTGCAGCGCCTTGCGTTGCTCGCCTTCACCGACAAACACGTGGCGTGCGCCTGTTTTCAGGCGACTGCCTTCGCAGGCCTGGCAAGGGCGGCTGGCCATCAGCTTGCCCAACTCTTCCCGTACGGCTTGTGAATCGGTTTCTCGGTGCCTGCGCGACAAATTGGGCAAAATGCCCTCGAAAGGGTGCTTTTTAAACACGTTTTTGTTGCGCTCGGTGGCATAGCTGAATTGAATTTCATCATTGCCAGACCCCCACAGCACCACGTGTTGAACATCTGCGGGCAATTCGTTCCAGGGACTTTCAACGTCAAAACCGTAGTGTTCGGCCAGGCTTTGAATCATCTGGTAATACAGGGCGTTGCGCCTGTCCCAGCCTGAAATGGCACCTGCCGCCAGCGACAAATCGGGATGAGCCACCACACGTTGCGGATCGAAAAAGGTTTCATGCCCCAAACCGTCACACACCGGGCAGGCGCCCGCCGGGTTGTTGAATGAAAACAGGCGCGGCTCTAATTCGGTCAGGCTGTAGTCGCACACCGGGCAGGCGAACTTGCTTGAAAACACGGTTTCGGTGTTGTTGTCCAGGTTCAGCGCGATGGCTTTGCCGTCGCTTAAGCGCGTTGCGGTTTCAAAACTTTCGGCCAGGCGCTGGCGTCCATCGGGGCGCACTTTGAGGCGGTCCACCACCACTTCGATGTCGTGCTTGTGGTGCTTGTCCAAGGCGGGCAGACGGTCCAGTTCAACAATGTCTGCCGTGGCCTGTGGCCCACTTTTCAGGCGGATGCGCACAAAACCCTGTGCCCTCAGCGAATTCAGCAAGTCGGTGTGCTCGCCCTTGCGTTGGCTGATCACCGGGGCCAGCACCATCACCTTGGTCTCTTCGGGCCAGTTCAGCACGGTGTCTACCATTTCTGAAATGCTTTGAACGCTGAGCTCAAGATTGTGTTCTGGGCAGCAGGGTGTACCGGCGCGCGCAAACAACAGGCGCAGGTAGTCGTGAATTTCAGTGACTGTGCCCACTGTTGAACGGGGGTTGTGGCTGGTTGCCTTTTGTTCGATCGAGATGGCGGGCGACAAGCCCTCGATCATGTCCACGTCGGGCTTTTCCATCAGCTGCAAAAACTGCCGCGCATAGGCCGACAGACTTTCCACATAACGGCGCTGCCCTTCAGCGTACAGGGTGTCAAATGCGAGAGACGATTTACCGGACCCAGACAGCCCGGTCAGCACCACCAGCGAGTCGCGCGGCAGGTCCAGCGACACGTTTTTCAGGTTGTGTGTTCTGGCACCTCGAATGCGAATGGAGTTCATACGTGACAACTTAAGGAAACAACAGGCAACCTGTTACTATAGATGGTTTCGGGAACTGTTGCACCTTCAACCGGTCTTCCAGAGGTCAACAACACAACGATTAGCCAGACCCTATGAGCACAACTACGCAATCTGACGCATTCAAAATGCTGCCAGCTGAGCGCAAATCGGCCGCGTGGCTGTCCAGCATTTATGCCCTGCGCATGTTTGGCATGTTCATGATTCTGCCCGTGTTCGCTGTGCATGCAGCGTCCATGCCTGGGGGCAAAAACCCGGAATTGATTGGTCTGGCCATGGGCATTTATGGACTGACCCAGGCGGTCATGCAAATTCCCTTGGGCTGGGCTTCCGACAAACTGGGCAGAAAGCCCGTCATCATTGCAGGCCTGCTGGTTTTTGCGCTGGGCTGTGTGCTGGGGTTTGAAGCCAACACGGTGCCGCAACTCATCGCCGCACGTGCCTTGCAAGGTGCAGGGGCCGTTTCCGCCGCACTGTCTGCTTTTTTGGCCGATGTAACGCGGGATGAAGTTCGATCCAAAGGCATGGCCATGATTGGTGCGTCCATCGGCGTCACCTTTGCCCTGTCGCTGGTTTTGTCGCCGGTGTTGTACAGTTTTTTCAAGTTGAACGGCCTGTTTGGGCTAACGGCTGTGCTCAGTCTGTTTGCAATCGGCGTGGTCATTTGGCGCTTGCCAAAGCAGACGGTTGTGGCGCATCAGGAAATGCGGGGCAAGGGCTTCAAGTCCACCTTGAAGGTGCTGGTTCAGCCCGATTTGCTGCGTCTTGATCTTGGCATTTTCAGCTTGCACTTGACGCAAATGGCGCTGTTTGTGGTGCTGCCCGGTTTGTTGGTGAAAGACCTGGGGTTGCCGCTGGCCGAGCACTGGAAAATTTACTTGCCAGTGGTCATCGTCTCTTTCATCATGATGGTGCCAGCCATGGTTTGGTCTGAAAAAAAGGCCAAAACCAAAGTGGTTAAACTGGCTGCCATCGGCCTGATGGCGCTGGTCTTGATTGGTCTGATCGAGTTTTCAGGTTCGGGCTGGGGTGTGGTGGCTTTGCTGTTGATGTACTTCGTGGGCTTCAATTTGCTGGAGGCGACTCTCCCCTCATGGGTATCACGCGTGGCACCCCTCAGTCACAGGGGCCTGGCACTGGGTGTTTATAATACGTCTCAGGCTTTGGGCTTGTTTGCAGGTGGTGCCCTTGGGGGTTGGGCCTTGCGCAACTTCGGTGCCGATGGCGTGTTCGAAGGGGTGCTGCTGTTGATCGCATTGTGGTTTTTGGCTGCGGCTGGAATCAAGGCATTGCCACCCCGCGGACAGGCCGTGCAACAGGCCAAGGCCAGTTCATAAATCAAATTCATTCAGGAGTAAGTGCTTAATGGCGTCTGTAAACAAAGTCATCCTCGTTGGAAACCTCGGCAAAGACCCAGAGGTTCGCTATTTGCCAGACGGCGGGGCCGTGGTCAATCTGTCTTTGGCAACCACTTCAAACTGGCGTGACAAAACCTCAGGCGAAAAGCGCGAAGAAACCGAATGGCACCGCGTGGTGATGTACGGTCGCTTGGCTGAAATTGCGGGCGAATACTGCCGCAAGGGCCGCTCTATTTACGTCGAGGGTCGCCTGAAAACCCGCAAGTGGCAGGACCAAAGTGGTGTCGACAAATACACCACCGAAATTGTGGCTGATCAAATGCAGTTGTTGGGTGGTCGTGAAGGCGGTGGTGGCGGTGGTTCATCGTCCTCCATGGGGGGCGGCGACGATTTCGACTCCGCACCAGCGATGGGTTCCCCACGGCAGTCCTCTGGTGGTGGCATGCGCTCTGCCCCGGCACGCCAGGCCCCGCAGCAGCCCATGGGCGTTAGCGACATGGACGACGATATTCCGTTCTGATTGAATCGAGAATGTGATGCAACGAACCCGCCGGCTGGCGGGTTTTTTTTGAACAAAGGCAAACCATGAACCCCTCCGAATTTCAAACCAACGCATTGCTGGGCACGGCTTGCTTCAATATTTTGATCTCCCTGGTGCTGGCCTGGGTGAGTGCCTTTGTGATTTACGGCAAGGTGGAATGGCTCAAGCGCCGCATTGCAGCGCCCCGGCAGCTTATTCGTGCCCACATCGATTTTTTGATGATGACCTTCTTGTTGGGTTTTGCGCACTACATCATTCAGGGTGTTGATCTGAGCATTCCCGATTGGGTCATTGTGCTTTTTTGCGTGGGGGCGGTGTACAACCCGACCGGTTTTATCGTGCTGGCGTTTGCACCCCAGAAAGCCAACCCGCAAAGCACCTTTGAGAAGGTGCTGTTACACGCGGGTTTTATACCCGTCACCCTGGGGGCTGCCTGGGTGGCGGTGGCTTTCCTGATTTCGCGGTTTGCCTAGCGGTACAAAGCCCGAATGTCGTCGCTCTGGATGAGTTGCCCATTGCGCGTGGTGAATTTGCGCGCACTGGCGAAGTGGAAACTCAATCGGCTGGCCCAATCGGTGTCGTCCAGCAAACGGGCATCGGCATCGGCGTAACCTGGCTCATCCGGGTTTTTCAGGTAGCGGTCCATCCAGGCCAAGGTGTAATGCAAAATCATGGGCTTGGCCCAGCCGCCCACACAGGCGTTGTTCTCGATCTTCGGGCACCAAGAGCTGGCGGGCAAACCAAAACCAGGCGAGTAATCCAGGTGCGTGGTGCCTGCAATCGTGATCTGCATCACTGGCACGTTGGCGGCACTCCACTGATTGAAAGCTGCAAGATGCTCTTCACGCGGTGGCTTTCGGACAAAGGGCACCGGCGTGAAGCCATATTCAGATGAAAAGCCCAGGGCTGGAACTCTTGCGCTCACTGGGGGCGCATCGGTAGGGGCGGTCAAAGGGTTGGATGGCAATGCGCCAGCGCTACCCGAGCCCGCCAGGCTGGTCAGTGTGGCCGCGTTGGGCGTTTCACGCGAACCCAACGCATCCCAAGCCACAATCACTTTGACCGGGTTTTTCTTGGTCAGCAGCCCGGGCCAGGGTTTGCTGTCGGGCGCGTCGTAGCTTTGCACCCAGGTCACACCGCCTGCACCGTAGGAATGCCCAGCCAAGCCAATCCGGTTGGCATCCAGACTGTCGTAGAACGGGTTGAAGCTTGCCGTTTTGGTGGGGTAGGTGCCCGCGCATTGGGCTTGATGCGGGTAGGGCTTGTTGGGGCTGGACAATAAAAAGTCGATGTCGTTGACCAGACCTTGAAAAAATACAGCGCCGTTGAGGTTGCCACCCTGCTCACCAGTGGGGGTGGCGGCATCAGACTGACCTTGCCCGCGCGGGTCGCTGGTCAGCACCATATAACCATCGCGAACCAGCGCCTGAACGGCCCACCAATACAGTTGTTCACTGGCCTGCACCGACCCGTTTTTCACGACAATCGCGGGCAGCTTTTTGTTGCCCGCATTGCGTGGCCGCCACACATGCCCGGAAATGCGCGCGCAGCCCTGGTCGTAATACACCACGGGCACCACTTCAGCCTCTTTCTGGTAGAAGGTGTTGCCATCGGGCCCGTCTACGCCAGGGTAGCGAAACGGGTCACCCACGCAAGGACCAAAACCAGCGGCGCACAGCGGGGTGACCCCCGTGTTGCCATACGCAGGCGGCAAATTCCAGCTGGGGTCGTTGATTGAGCGTTCAAGCGAGGCCTGCAGATTGGCTGCGTTTTGGGCCTGTAAGCGCTGTTGAAAAGCGGGGTTCAGCTGTTCCTGCGTGGCTTCAAAGGTGTGTGCAACGTTGGTTTGCTCACATTGTGCAAACAGGGTCGAAGGGAAAGTTGCGTCGTCACAACTCAAATCCAGTTTCAAATTTGGATTGCTGGTTGTTACTTCGGAACTGCTGACCGATGCGCCACTGGGCGAGACGGCATTGGCAGAGTTCGAGTCATTCTGGCTGTTACAGGCGCTCAGCAGCAGGCTGGCCGCTGCCAGAGCGGTTAAAAGTGGGTGGGGATTGGCGCGCATTGCTTCACTTCGGAGGGTGTTAATTAGAAGTGTTACTTCGCGCGCTTCAAATAGGATTCACATTTTGAACATTGAGAGGCCAATCGCTTTTTGCGCCATGGCCTGAAGCGCGTGGGCCAGCAAGTGAAAAGCCCATTTCAGCAGCGTAATTCCCATTTGCTGGACCGAAACAGCGGGTCTGCCCAAAAACCGCATGATGCTCGACAGGATGCCCGTCAGCTCATACACGGATGACTTGAAAATGATGACATGGCGAATTCGAACACTTCAGTGGGTGTTAAGACTTGATTTTGGTTTTGCATAGCTTATTCAGGAGAGCATTTGACGAAGGGCATAACACCTGGAATGGTTGTTTCTTCAATGTGGGCCAATTCGCATTTCAGGCTAATCAAGCCGTTGGGCGTGTTGGCGTCAGAAGACGGATCGAAGTCGGATTTGGTTTGATCCCAAATCAACACGGCTTTGCCTTCGTAAACAAGTTCCAACCTTTGATCGATAAGGGTTGCGCTGGCGAATAGGTCGGGTTGAAGAAACGTTCGATTTTTAACGGAAGGGAGCGAGAAATTCCCGTTTTTGTCCGTCTCTGTTTGATCTCGTAATTGGCCACCTGGCAGACCATTGTTGAGGATTCGTCGCTTGATGGTGATTCCCCCCAACGGCTTTCCGTTCAACACAATTCGCCCTTGCACTGGGGAGCAGTAGTAGTTTTCCTTGAAGAACATGAAAGCCTCGGCTGCGGGGTGGTGGCTAATTGCGGCAAGCAGTACGACAGGTACAAGGTAACGCGCGCGCATGTGGGTTGATTCAGTGCTAAACCCTGAAGTGTAGGGCAGCGTATGGCGCTGGGCAAAAAGTGGCTTGGGGCATGCCTAAATCGGGTTATCGTGCAGTTAGAATCAAGGCTTCAGCAGTAGGAGGATGCAGCTATGAAGTGGTCGATTACCCCGGTTTTGAGCGTGTTGTGCATGGCGTTCGTTGGGCCTGTTTGGGCTGCGCAGCAAGCCCCTTCAGCCCCAGTGTTGGTGGGCCAATACAAGCGACTTCAAGACGATGCCCCTGTTGATCTGAAAAGCTATGCAGGCAAGGTGGTGTTGGTGGTCAACACGGCCAGCAAGTGCGGTTTTACCAATCAGTACGACGATCTCGAGAAGCTGTACGCCAAGTACAAAGCCAAGGGCTTGGTGGTGTTGGGTTTTCCGTCGACCTCATTCCGTCAGGAATACAGCGACAACGCCAAAATTGCAGATTTCTGCAAGAACACGTACGGCATCAAATTTCCAATGTTCGCCAACATGGAAGTGGTAGGGCCCAATGCCGCGCCCCTGTTCAAGGCGCTGCAAAAAGCCACGGGGCAAACTGTTCAGTGGAACTTCAACAAGTACCTGATCAGCAAAGACGAAACCCGCATCAAATACTTCCCGTCTGAGGTGCCGCCCTTGGGGAGTCCACTGGAAGACTTGATCGTCGAAGAGCTGAAGCGCTAGGCACCGCCTGTTTGTTCAACGTCCTCTCAGTGCGTTGACCTCATGGGGCTTTACCCGCGTGCCAGCGTTGCCCCAGGTGTTACGCACGTAGGTCAGCACATTGGCGATCTCGTCGTCGTTCAGCACCAAACTGTAGGGCGGCATGCCGTAGGGTTGTAGATTGCCCACTGTGCTGGGGGCAAATCCGCCGTACAGCACCATGTTGACCATGTTCACCGCCGTGTCTGCGTTCTGTGGCGTGCTGTATCGCAAGCTGGGGTAGGCGCTGGCTTGGCCCCTGCCGTCCTTTTGATGGCAAGTGGCGCAGTGTGCGTTGTAGATCGCTTGGCCCTGGGCCATGCCAAAGGCTGTGTCAGGCAGGGCTTTTAAAGTGGCATCGTCGCTTGCTGTGGCTTTAACGCCCGGGTTTTGTAGATAAACCACCATGGCTTGCAAATCCGCTTGGCGAAGGTGTTGCAGACTGTGAGCAACCACGTCGGCCATGGGGCCGTACACGGCTTTGTCGGAATTGGCTCCGGTTTGCAGCAGGTGCAGCCATTCCTCACTGGTTTGCTGTTGCATGGCGCGGGCTGTGAGTGGTGGCGCATACCAACCGAGCCCCGGCACCAGCCCGCCTGCCAGTTGCAAGGGTTCAGCCTGACCCGCCAAGGTGTCATAACTGCTGTGGCACACCGCACAGTGGCCCAGGCCCTGCACCAAGTAGGCTCCGCGATTCCAGGCGGCACCTCGTTGTGCGTTGGGTGTGAATTCTCCGGGATTGAACCACGCCCAACGCCACACGGCCAGCAGGGGGCGATAGTTGAACGGAAAGCGCATGTCCGCTTCAGGTGTCGGTTTGTCGACAGCAGTTTGAGCCTGCAGGTAATCAAACAAGGCATCGGTGTCTGCCCGTGTCAGCTTGGTGTAGCTGGTGTACGGAAATGCCGGGTAAAGCAGGTGCCCGTCTCTGGATTTGCCATGGTGCATGGCTTGCCAAAAATCGGCTTTTGTCCAGCGGCCCAGGCCATGGGTTTTGCTCGGCGTCAGGTTGCTGCTGTACACGGTGCCGTAGGGGGTTTCAATGGGTACGCCACCGGCGAAAGGCTTGGACGCCTGGGCGGTGTGGCAGGCGGCACAATTGCCGGCCTTGGCCAGGTATTCGCCGGGCATGTTTGCCCCGGCGGTTGCTTTGGGCACCTGGGTTGGCTTTAACGAGCCACACTCCATGGGCAATGGGCTGTCCGATGGCGGCTCGGGTTGTGCCTGGTCGGCCACGGTCTGGCTGGCCAGCCAGCTGGCAATGGCATTCCACTCCGTATTGCCCAGTTTTTGAACGATGTGGGCCATGCAATCGGGCTCTTGCGCTTTGCGTTTGCCAGAGCGCCATGAACCGATTTGAGCGTTCAGATAGTCTTTGGGCATGCCCGCAAGTCCGGGTATGGCCGGTAGCCTGCCCGTCAGGTTTTGACCATGGCAAGCGCTGCAGGCAGGAATTTCTTGATTGGGAAGGCCGTGCTTGACGATGCGTTCACCCAAGGCCAGTTCAGCCGCCGTGGCTGTGCCCGGCACGGGTGGCGCATAGGGCGGGTGTTGGTCGGCAAAGTAGTCGGCAATGGCGTGCATGTAGTCGCCCGACATGCCGCTGACCATGTGTTGCATCAGCGGGTATTGCCGGCGGCCTTCCTTGAAGTTCAGCAGTTGGTTGTACAGGTAACCCGCCGGTTTGCCGGCGATGCGCGGAAAGTAGCCGTCGCGGGTGGCTTTGCCCTGTGCGCCATGGCAAGTGGTGCAGGCCTGCAGTTTGTCATCCAGCGGGCTTTTTGCGGTGGTTTGGGCATGGGCAGTGTTGCTGAGTGCAGCACACACCCACAGGGCCAACATCACTTCAAACGGATTGGGCAATTTGAATTTCATGCAACAAAGGCGGGTGCTTGAGGTTGAGGCCAAGCTTCAAGTTATCACATCTGCCGACAGTTGATTTTGTTACAATGGCCCATAGAGTATTTGGGCGGGTGTGGTTTCGCTATGCGTGCATTTGTGCGATGGATCGCTGTCGGTGCCTTGTTGTGGCTGGCTCTGCCTGCGCACGCCGAATCGCTTCGCTGCACCAAGGGCAGCGCCACGGAAGGAGACTCGCGCGTTTCTGTGCTCTACAAATGTGGCGAACCCGCTTTTAAAGACAGTGCCTGCGACGATGTGTATTATTCAGGCAGCTATCAGCCTGTGCCCGACGCCATTGGTCGGGCCTATGTGCCTTGCTTTCCGGTCGAAACCTGGATTTACAACAGGGGGGAGGGCAATCTCGTGGCCACAGTGAAGTTCAGGTCCGGCAAAGTCACCTCCATTCAATACAGTCAAAGCCCCGGGTAAAACTTGTCAAACACACTCGCGCGCCGGTTTCGCCATTTTCGCGTTCTCTATCTTCGTGAGTGGGGTGCGGCCTTTCAGCGCTCGGCATTTTTACAGACTGTGGTGTTCTCGCTGGCGCTTGCATTGGCCACGGCCTGTGTTGAGTTTTTTTTGCTCGACCTCAGCCCGCTGACTTCCATTTTGCTGTTTTTGGTGTTGGTGGTGGCTGCAGCCTACTTTGCCTCGCCCAAGGTGTCTTTTTTCATCGCGGTGGTGTCGTTTTGTGTGGTCCACTATTTGGTGGTTGAGCCGCGCTATTCCCTGCACGTGAACGATTGGCAATCGCTCAGTGTGCTTGTGTCTTACTTGCTGGTGTCCATGCTGGTGAATTCACTGGTGTATCGCCTGAATCAGAAGACGCGAGAGGCCATCGCCGCCATGCGTCAGTTGCGCCAGGAAAGGGACGACGAAATTCGCAGCCGCCTGCTGGCCTCGTTTTCTCATGACATGCGCACGCCTTTGACGGCCATTCTTGCGGCATCCACCGCCTTGAGCGAGCAATTTGAACGGTTGAACGACGCGGATCGGCGCGCCTTGGTCGAGTCAATTGAGTCAGAGGCCTTTCACTTGGTGTCGTCCTCTGAAAACATTCTCGCCCTGATTGCGCTTCGCAATTTGCCCGCACTGCCCAAGCCGCTGGGTTGGCAGGCGCCTCAGGAGTTGGTGGAGCAGGTGGTGCGCCGTTATCGCCTGCGCCGCCTGAAAACCGCGATTGTGGCCGATTGTCAGCAGGACGTGGGTTTGATCCGCGCCGACGTGGGCAGCGTGACACAGGCTTTGAGCAATCTGCTGGACAACGCTTTTGCTGTGCACAAAAAACCCACGCCGATTGTGGTTGAAATTCGCCAAACGCAGGAGGCAGGGCGCATGTGGGTGGATTTGGCCGTGCTGGACGAAGGGCCGGGCTTTCCTGACAATTTTTCACCGCGCAACCTGAAAATGTTTGAGCACATTCGCCCGGGTTATCACCGCGGGTTTGGTTTGGGGCTACCCATTATTCAAACCATCATGGACTTGCACGGCGGGCAGCTGCGCTGCATAAACCGGCCAGAGGGCGGGGCGCGGGTGGTGTTGCGTTTTGAGGCTTTTGAACCGGAGTTGGGGGAGCACCTTGTCTGAGCTGGATGTTTTGCTGGTTGAGGACGACGAGGCCATTGCAGGCCTGATCGAACGGGCCTTGATGGTGGAAGGCTACAGGGTGGCCTGCGAAACCACGTTGGCGGGGGCCTGGATGGCCTTGGGCAAGCAGTCGCCCGGTTTGGTGCTGCTGGACCTGAACTTGCCGGACGGCGACGGCATTGAATGGCTCAGCCGTTTTCGGGTGGCGCATTCAGCCCCCGTAATCGTGCTGTCTGCCCGGTCGCAAGAGCATGACAAGGTGAATGCCTTGAACAACGGCGCCGATGATTACCTTTGCAAACCGTTTGGCCTGCCCGAATTGCTGGCGCGGCTGCGGGCCACTTTGCGACGTTACCAGCCACACGCCAGTGCGGGGGGCAAGCTGTTTTGTGATTCGGTCGTGATTGACCTTCAACAAGGATTGATCACGCGTGACGGGCAAAAGGTGCACCTGACTGCCAAAGAATTTCAGGTGCTGTACGTGCTGGCCAGCTCGCCGGGCAAGCTGGTTCGCCAGCGTGAGCTGCTTCAGTCGGTGTGGGGCCCCGAGTACGTCAACGACACCCACTACCTTCGAATCCTGATGAGCAAGCTGCGGGTGAAGCTGGAACGAAACCCGTCCGAGCCCGTCATGCTGCTGACGGAACCCGGTGTTGGCTACCGTCTGAACGCCTCTTTTTAGAGTGCATCCTCCGATTCCACCCGCCTGACCCCGCTGGATTTTTACGCGTTCTTTACACGCTTTGTGATTACATTGCTTCCCAAAATAATCACAAATTCATAACAATCCAAATTGCGTGGGGAAATCCATGGAGACAAAAGGTCGTTTGCTGCTCGGCCGTTCAATTTCTGAATGGCTGTTCGGCTTGCCCATTTTCATTTTGCTGGCCTTCACCTTGCTGGTCGGCACAGGTGAAATGCTGCATGGCAAGCTGCTCAAGATGGGCGAGGCCATGTTTGGCCATCCAGAGGTTGGCGTTCAGTATTTCATGCTGCGGGATTCAAACCCCACACCCCCCACCTGCAAATTGATCACCGATGTGGACGCCGAGGTTCAGCGGCAGTTGACCGCAGCGCCCAGTCAGTCCGAGAAGGACATGGACAGCCTTTTTGGCGATCAGGCCCCGCTTAAGCCCGAGGAAATCAAAAGCTCGATCGTGTCTGCCAACCAGTTGTGTCAGGAAGAAATTGACAACTACAACAAGGTGGCCAAGCTTCAAACCACAGGTTTGAAAGCCTACAGGGCGTTTGAAACCGGCTTTTTCAAGGTGTTCCGCGTGGGCACAGAAAACCGGCCATTGACCTTGCTGTTGATGGTGGCACTGGCTGCGATCATCACGACACGCGGGTCTCACCACGTCGTGATTCGACCCCCGTCAACTGTGCTCGACTATCGAGTCTCGTCCGCCGCAATCGGCATTGCCAGCGTGTTTGCCGAGATCTCTTCGATTTCGTATTACCGGCTTTCCAGCAAGGCGGGCATTGCGATTGAACACCCGTTGACGCACTACATCTGGATCACCTTGTTTCTGGTGCTGGCCGGCATCAGCCTCAAGCAAATCGTATTTCCGCCGGCACATTTGAAGCGCGGCGGAAGCCTGGGCCAAGCCCTGCTGTCCATCCCGCTGTTTGGCATGATGGGCATGATCACCGGTGGATACTTTTTTGCCCACGGCAACTGGCCCGAGCTGGCGATTTACATTAACCAGTTGCTGGAATTGCCCAGCATCTTCCTGAGCCTGTCGCTGTACATCTGGGCGGGCATGCTCCTCAAACAAAGCTCGATCGTTGACCTGTTGATGAACACGCTTCGCCCCTGGAAGCTGTCGCCTGAATTGCTGACTTACATCATTTTGCTGATTGCGGCCTTGCCAACGGCTTACACGGGCGCGTCCGGTATTTTCGTGATTGCCGCCGGCGGCATTGTGTATCACGAGGTGCGTCAGGCGGGCGGAACACGTCAGTTCGCGCTGGCCGCAACGGCCATGTCAGGCTCTCTGGGTGTGGTGTTGCGCCCCTGTTTGCTGGTGGTCTTGATTGCCGCTTTGAACAAGCAGGTCACGTCGAGTGCCTTGTATCACTGGGGCTTCTTCGTATTCCTGCTGACTTCCACCCTGTTTTTGGTGTTCTCACAAATTACACGCCGCAAGCGCGCAGCAGTTGAACGCCCACTGGTGGCCATTCCGAAGATGATGCGCGAAATGGTGCCCGTGGTGCCATTCTTCGTGGGGATTGCACTGGTCGTGCTGGGTTACGAATACTTGCTGGACAGCAAGCTGAACGAAAGTACGGCACCCGTGATCATGCCGACCATCATGCTGTTCCTGTTGGTTTTTGACAAACTGCGCGCCAAGAAGGACCCCAAGCTGGCCACTCTGGAAGCCGAGATTCACAAAGACCACTCCGACCACAGGCAGGAAGGTGTTGAGCGTTCCATTCGCTACGCCACCAACGAGGCCATCGGCCACATCGGCGCCCTGATCATGCTGATGGCCATGTCGCTGGCGGTGGGTGGTCTGGTCGAGCGTTCCGGCGTCATGAGCCTGGCTCCAACCCACTTCTCCAGCCCATGGGCTGCAATGACCTTCCTGATGATCACCAAGGTGATTCTGGGCATGGTGATGGATCCGTTTGGTGCGGTCATTTTGGTGTCTGGCACGCTGGCCCCGATTGCTTACAGCAATGGCATCAACCCGATTCACTTCTGGATGATGGTGTTGGTCGCCTTTGAGTTGGGTTATTTGATGCCGCCTGTGGCCCTGAACCAGTTGCTGACCCGGTTGGTCATTGGTGAGGACGAGGTGAGCAAGGCCGACCACGAGGTGCGCAACAAGTCGTTTTACTGGCGCTATGAGCGGTGGATTTTGCCCACTGCCGTGATGACGGTGGGCTTGTTGGTGACAGCCTACCTGCCTTTGGCTGTGGAGCGGTTCGATGCCTTAAAGCCGCTGGCGCACATCATTGCGCCTGCTGAATCGGACGTGGGTGGGTCTGCACCACCGGCTGACACCAGCAGCGCGGCCACGCCCGCACCCGCTCCAGCAGCCCCGGCAGCAACGCCAGCCCCTGCGCCAGCCAGCAGCGACACCTCTGCACTGGACGCCGCAGCACCTGCCAGTGCACCCGCTTCTGCCGCAGCACCTGCACCAGCCCCGGCTGCCGCAGGCAGCAACGCCATGGCTGAAGTTCAGGCTTTGACCGATCAGTGGGCGCAAGCCTGGGAGTCGAAAAACGTGGACGCGTACCTGGCTTTTTATGCGCCCGATTTCAAGGCTGCCAACGGCGAAGCCCGCCCCAAGTGGGATGCCACCCGCAAGCGTTTGATCGAGGGCAAGAAGTCGATCCAGATCGAAATGAGCAATGTTCAGGTGCACATGGAGGGTGAGAAGGTCGTGGTTGCCTTTGACCAATCCTATTCTTCCGATCACTTCAAAGACGAGTCCAAGAAATTGCTGACCTGGAAAAAGGTGGACGGCAAGTGGTTGATTGTGTCTGAAACCGCAAGTCACTGAAACTTTTTGCATGACCTTCACAAGCGCCCTGCGGGGCGCTTTTTTTATGGTTTGAATGCGGGCCAGCTTGTCTCAGGGTCATCCAGAACTGTCACGCAGCGGCATTTGCAGTACGCTTAAGCAACTGGATTGAGCAAGTCAACAATGACCCACCCCATAAACCTTTCTGTCCGTGACACAGCGCTGCAAATCTCAAGTGGTCGGCTAAGCGCCGAGGCCTTGATGCTCAGTTGTCTGGCCACACTTGCTGAGCGTGACCCGGACGTGCGGGCATGGCAGCATCTGGCTGCGCAGGCAGCCCTTGGCACTGCCCGTTTACTGGATACCAGCAATCAACCAAAAGGTGGATTGGCAGGCGTGCCCCTGGGTATCAAAGACCTGATGGACACAGCCGACATGCCCACGGAGTACGGTTCGCCCATTTACGCAGGTCATCGCCCAAAACTGGATGCGGCGGTGGTGGCCAAGGCCCGGTCACTGGGCGCCGTGTTTCCCGGTAAAACGGTTACCACTGAATTTGCCACCTTTCATCCTGGCAAAACCCGCAATCCGCGGTCACCGGCCGGCGCAAATCACACGCCCGGCGGATCCTCCAGCGGTTCCGCTGCCGCCGTGGCTGCGGGCATGGTGCCAGTGGCGCTCGGTACCCAAACCGCCGGTTCAATTGTTCGGCCTGCAGCCTATTGTGGAGTGGTTGGTTACAAACCCACGCACGGTTTGTTGCCGCTGGCAGGCATCAAGCCCTTGTCGCCCAGCCTGGACACCGTGGGTGTGTTTGCCCGTACTGTGGACGATGCGGCTTACACGGCGGGTGCCTTGATGAGTGACCCTGCACTCATGGAAGCCGCACAACAGCCGGCGATCGGGTCTTTGAAAGTGGGGGTGTGTAGAACGCCGCATTGGCAGCGAGCCGATGAGGACACACGGGCTGCCGTTCAAGTGGCCGTGCAGACCCTTCAAAAGCAGGGTGTGCAGGTGCATGAATTTGAATTACCGACGGCCTGCGAAGGGCTGACTCAGGCGCAAATTGACATCATGGCGTTTGAAGCCGCAGCGGCTTTTGAGGCAGAGGCACAAAGCAATCCCTCGGGTTTCAGTCCAGCGTTTGCGCGTTTTCTACAGGCCGGGCAGGCTGTGGGCGCGGTGCGTTTTCGTGCGGCTCTGGCTTTGGCTGAAGAGGCTCGAACCGCATTTCAATGCGCAGTGGCAGGTTTTGATGCCCTGATCGCACCCAGCACCGAAGGGGTGGCCCCCGTTGGTCTGGAGGCCACCGGCGACCCCATTTTTTGCCGCATGTGGACTTTGCTGGGTACGCCCTGTGTGCACCTACCCACCGGCCTTGGGGCGTACAACCTGCCCGTCGGCGTCACAGTCACCGGTGCCCGCTATGCGGACATTCGTGTATTGGCCGTGGCGCATCACTTGGAGAATTTGTTGTGAACATTGCAGAACTTGCACAAGACCACGTCAGCAAAGACCGATTGAATCGCACGCTGGTTGAATTGGCCCAATTCGGTGGCCGATCCGATGGTGGCGTTTCCCGCGAAACACTGACCGACATCGACAAGGCTTCACGCCGGTATCTGATTGACTACGCCCGCAGTCTGGGTTGCACAGTGTCCATCGACGATTGTGGCAATCTGTTTTTCCGTCGTGAAGGCCTGCAAAACCTGCCCCCGGTATTAACCGGAAGCCACGCTGACACCCAACCTGTGGGTGGCAAATACGACGGGGCCTACGGCGTGCTTGCGGGGCTTGAAGTGATTGCGGCATTGAACGAGGCTGGCGTGCAAACCGAGCGCCCCATTGAAGTGGTCTCCTGGACGAACGAAGAAGGCAGCCGTTTTGGGCCTGGGGCCATGGGCTCCAGCGCATTCGTACAACCGGATCGTCTTGCTGAATACCGCCAATCTGTCGACCCACAAGGCATTCGCTTCGGCAACGCGCTAGACGAAGCGCTGGCCGAATGCGCGGATGTACCCCGTGTTGCCATGGCTCGACCCATGGCGGCCTGTGTGGAACTTCACATTGAGCAGGGCCCAGTGCTTGAAAGTGCAGGCACCCCCCTAGGCGTTGTCAGCGGCATTCAGGCGGTGCGTTGGTTTACCGTGCAGTGCACTGGCACCATGGCGCATGCAGGCACCACGCCCATGGGTGTGCGCCGCGACGCCATGGTGATCGCCAATGCCATCGCCAACGAACTCTATGCCCTGGCACCCCGAACAGCCACAGCGCCGGGCACCCCGGAACTCAGAATGACCCTGGGCCGTTGGCAGGTGGAGCCCAATTCTGTCAACACCATCCCCGGCCGTGTCGAATTCACCGTCGACATGCGCAGCCTGGACGACAGTGAACTGGATGCCGCCGAACAAGCCCTGTATGCCGCTTGCAAAAAACACAGTGGCGAGAGTGAGGCAGCGGTGGTCAGCAAGTTCTTTCACCGCGCGCCCACTTACTTTCCAGAGGGCATGTTGCAAGTCATTGAAAAGGGCTGCACCCGCGCGTCAGGCAAGTCCGGTTGCCACCCGCCCATGCGGCTCACATCGGGTGCCTTTCACGACGCCATGTACCTGGCAGACCATTGCCCAACAGCCATGATTTTCGTACCCAGCGTCAATGGAATCAGCCACAACGCCGCCGAGGAGACCGATTTAAAAGACCTCGTGTTGGGGGTGCAAGCGCTGGCCTACACCGTTGTGGCGCTTGCCTGTGAATGAGTCGGCTCAGGGGTGCTGAGTCGGTTCCCAGCCCCCACCCAACGCCAGAAACAGGCGAATTCGGTCTGAAGACAACTTCCCCTCTGACACGGCCAGTGCATTTTCGGCCGTGGCCAGGCTGCGCTGCACGTCCAGCAACTCCAGCCCTGAGGCGAGCCCGCCCTTGAACAAGCGGTTTTCCTGTTCGGTGGCCTTTCGGCTTTCATCCAGTGCAATCTGCAATTGCTGGTGTTCATCCAGGTCTTTGGCGTAGCTGTTCAAAGCGGTGTCTGTTTCACGCAGCGCATTCAACACAGTGGCGTCGAACTGGGCCAGTGCGCCTTTGGCTTGGGCGTTGCTGGCCGCAATGTTGGCACGCACCACAGCAGTGTTCGGAAACTGCCATGACATCAAAGGCCCCACGCTGAAACGCACCGCAGAATTCTCAGAAAGCTGACTGAACTGGCGTGCTGTGCTGCCCACGCTTGCACCCAAGGTGACACGTGGATAAAGGTCGGCTGTGGCCACGCCCAGGTTGGCGGTGCTGGCGGCCAACAGTCGTTCGGCCTGTCGAATATCGGGCCGACGCGCAATCAGTGCGGTGCCGTCGCCCACGGGCAGTGCCGCCTTTACATCCAATGGGGTGTCGCATTGGGCGGCCTCTGGCGGGTATTGCTCCGGCTGTTTGCCCATCAGCACAGCCAATTGGTAAAGCGCAGCCGTCTGTCCGCTTTCCAGCACGGGCACAGCCGATTTCAACTGCGCCAGCAGCGCCTGGCTGCGCGTCAAATCCAGTTCGCTGTAAATGCCACCCTGCACGCCGCGTTGCAACAGTGCCAGGTTGTTTTCTTGAAGCTGAATCAGGCGCTTGGCCACATTCAGCCGCGCCCCGAAACTGCAGGCGTCGCTGTACGCCCCCACCGTATTGGCCACCACAGTGATTTTGACCAGGTCGGTTGCAGCAGCCTGTGCTTCGGTGCTGGCGGCTGATGCCTCCAGCAGCCGTTTGATTCTGCCCACGGCATCCACTTCATACGACACGCCCAAGCCCCCATCGAAGGTGGTGTGCGCGCCCGCAGCATGGCCCAAACCGAGGTTGCTGGTTTGGCCCACTGTCGCGCCGCCGGTCAGGGTGGTTTGCACGCCAGTGGATGCCTGTACACCCTGTTCAAGCGCCTGCGCCCGTTCCAGGTTGGCCTGGGCCACCTGCAGTTGCCGGTTGGCTTGCAAGGCCTCGTTGATCCAGGCGTTCAGCTTCGGGTTGTTATACAGTTTCCACCATTGCGCGGGCAGCGGGGTAGAACTCACCTTTGAATTGCCAGCGGTTTGCAAGGTGGGCGCGGGTGTGGTGGGTGCGGTGTAATTGGGCCCTACTGTGGAACAGGCCGCCAGCGTTGCCGACAACACGGCCACGCCCACACAAGGGGTGGCCCGCCGAATGGCTGTTTGAAGCAATGCATTCATTGCGCACCCCTTAAAATCACGCTGGCAGTGCGGCCTGCGATCAGGTTCAAACCCTTGGGCACTTTGTCGATGGCCACGCGCACGGGTACCCGCTGCGCCAGGCGAATCCAGCTGAAGGTCGGGTTCACGTTGGCCAGCATGGTGCCCGCAGCCGAGCTGCGTTCGCGGTCGTCAATGCCGGCAGACAGGCTGGCCACGTGGCCTTCAATGTCTTTGCTCTCGCCCATCACTTTGATGATGGCAGCGTCGCCTTGGTGAATGTGACTCAGCTTGGTTTCTTCAAAGTAGCCGTCGATGTAAAAGCTGTCGCTGTCGACGATGGCCAGCATGGGCTGACCTGCAGCCGCGTAGGCCCCTGGCCGAAGGGTCAGGTTGGTTACCACCCCGTTGACTGGGGCCACCACGTCGGTGCGGCTCAGGTTCAATTCAGCCAGGTCGCGGTTGGCAATGGCCAGTTTGTATTGGGCCTGCGCCTCTTCAAAGGCAGACTGACGGGTGTCCACCTGCTGGGCTGACACCACACCTTTCAATTCTGCGTATCGCGTGTTTTCACGCTGGGCGGCGCGCAGGGCCGCTTGCGCTGTGGCCACCTGCGCCTGGGCCAGTTCCACTGCAGAATGCAGGCGCGCACGGTCCACGGTAAACAGCACATCGCCTTTGTGGACGATCTGGTTGTCTTTCACATGCACCGCGTCCACCCGGCCAGACACATCGGCTGCCACAGCCACCACGTCGGCGCGAATTTTGCCGTCGCGGGTTTGTGGCGCGTAGGTGTAGTAATCGTACAGGTGCCACACCACGGCGGCTGCGGCCAGCACCAGCAGCAGGGTAATGCTGTAACGAACAATCAGGTTGGCGGTTTGTTTGGGTTGGGTCATGATGAACTCAGTGTATTAAGGGACCAAAGCCGAGTGAAAAAACAAGGCCGGTCAGAACCAGAAACAGGGCGGTGTCAAACAGGGGGCGTTGCCAGACCCACTCGTAAAAGCCGGTTTTTTGCAGCACCCAGGAAATGCCAAGTCGGGCCGCAAATGCAATCGCGATGCACAGCACCAGGGGCGACATGAACACCCCCGCCAGATTCAATTCCGTGATCATGGGTTGGGTCTCCATTCAGGGGCGTTTTCAAACAGGGCCACACGCAGCCCCACCAGTGAGCCGGGCACGGTGGCGCGGTGCGACTGTCGCTGACCCTCATGCCAGGCGGTTCGCAGGGCTTGGTCAATTTTCACCAGCAGGCTGTCCGAAGGGGTTGGGCGACTCAATTCCTGGCGCAGGGTGTTCAGCAAATCCTCAATGTGCGCACGCATCGCCATCGAGCTGTTCAGGCTCAACATCTTCAGGTTGGCAATGTTCAGGCCCAGGCGAAGGCGTGTCAGCAACGTCACACTGCGCTGCACCTCACCGGCGGCTGCCAGTCGGGTCGTCATGGATGAAATCCGGTCCATCGCGCGGTTCATGTACGCTTCGCGCAGTTCGTGCGTAGATTCCTGGGTCAGCGCAATGATCTCGCCTGTTTCCTGCTGAATAAAGCGCTGCAGCGCGGCGCGTATGCCTGTGCTTCGGAAAATGCTGGCGCCCAGAAAGCCCATGTAGATGCCGAACAAGCCTTCCAGCGAACCTTCTACATAGGTCGAGAATTCGGGCGGCGCATATTGCCCCTGCAGGTTGATGGAGCTGAGTCCTAGAATGATCACCAGCACCGCACCCGGGTTGACTGTGCTCCACAAACCCAGCGGCACCAGAAACAGCGCCATGGCCAGCAAAAAGGTGGGGTAGTCGGCCGCCATGGGCAGCAAGCCATAGCAAAACACACCCCCGGCAAACATCGCGAACAGGCCCATGCGGCCAAACTGCGCCACTGCCGGGCCAGGTTCGTCGCTGGTGCCGTAAAAGGTCAGCGTGACCACGCCCAGCAGCACGGCGCCTGCGCCTTGCGTCCAACCGGTCAGTTTCCACACACCACACAACAGGGCGAAGGTGCCCAGCAGCACCAGGAAGGATTGCGCAGCCAGACCAAAGTCGGGTGGCAGTGGTGCGGCCACGGTTCTGTCTACGCTGTCGCGCAGTGCGGGGGGCAGCGCTTTGCGCTGCTCCAGCGATTCGTCGATGGCGCCAATTTCTGCCCAAATCCGCCCCGCCTCTTCGACCAGGTCGGCCAGGTTGTCGTGCAACAGTTGCTGCCACGGGGCCTCAATGTGCAGCGCCTTGGGCAATTCCCGAATGGCGTTTAGGGTGCCTTCGTCAAAGGCCTCGTGGTTTTGGGTGGCCTTTTGCAAGGGTTCAAACACCGGCAAAATGGCATCGCGTTCGCGTTCGGTCATGCCATGCACGCGGGCATGAATGGCCGACAACACTGGGGCCAGCCGCAGCAGGCGGTGTTGAATGGCCAAGGCGTGTTTCAACTCGCCCGCGCTGATTTGCGGGTCGTAACGCAACTGCACGGTCAACTGCGACAGCGCCCGAATGTCAGCCAATGTTTTCAGGCGGTCGTGTTCAACACCCGCCTCGCGCGCCTGCGCAGAAAACACATCCAGCATCCACGCGTTGATGTCGTTTAGCCAGCGGCGCAGGCTGCCCCGCAAGGTCAACTTCATCGAGGCGGGAAACAGTGCGCTGTCCACCAGTGTGGTCACGATGATGCCCAGACTGATCTCGGTCACCCTGGCCAGCGTGGTGTCGAAAATTCGCTCGGGGTGGTCAATCCCGGCCACGGTCAACAGCATCATGGTGATGGCGTACAGCTGAAAGCCATAACTGCGGGGGGTGCGTTCCATCGCACAAAACGCATAGGCTGTTGCGGCAGCCAGCCCGCTGGCGGCCAGCAAAAGGTAGGGCGTGCTGGCAAACAGGCTGGTCAAGAACAGGGCGGTAATGCCCGCGCAGAAAGTGCCAGCAAACCGGTACACGGCTTTGGATCGAATGGCGCCTGAAAGCGGATTCATCACCACGCCGCAGGTGACCAACGACCAGTAGGGCTGCGGCAGACCCAGATGAACCGCCAGCGCAAAGGCCAGCATGGCAGCCACAAACAGCTTGCCCGCAAATATCCACTGATGGCGTTGCAGGCGAATCAATTTTTGCCCCGCAGGTACTGGTTGATGCGCTCTTCAAACAGGCGCAGGGTGGCGGTGGTTTGTTCAATTTGCGCGGCGGGCAAATCGCCCAGCAATTGGGCTCGCAGTTCGCTGAGCCGTTGCTCCATCTGCTGCGCCAGCGCTTTGCCCTTGGGCAGAAGGTGAATTTCTTTGACGCGGCGGTTGCCCTTGACCTCACGCCGCTCCAGAAGGCCTGCGGCCTCACCTTGATCCAGCGTGCGCACCAGCGCCCCCGGGTTGATGCCAATGTCTTCGGCCAGTGTGTTTTGTTGCGTGCCTTCAGGTCGGCGTGACACCAGCAAGACGGCCGTGGCCAGTGAATTGGAAATGCCCGATTGCCCCAGCGTGTTTGAAACAGCCTGCAGCCAGGCCCTGCGCAAGGGCTGGATGGAGTTGGTGAGTGCGTACAGTGCTGCGGGATCGTTTTTCATGGCCATGCTTTAACGTTGCAATGGCTACAGTTTATTTTAAAACAATTGCTAAAGCAACAATATAAAACAATTGCCCAATAAAAAACCCCGCACCGTGGCGGGGTTTTTGCAACAGCAGCGGGCTGCTTTCGCTATTACAGGCCCAGTGCAGCAATGCCTGCATTGGCAATTTGAGCGTCCTGGTTGCTTTGCACGCCAGACACACCCACCGCGCCCACGCACTGGCCGTTGACCAGCACGGGCACGCCACCTTCCAGCGTGGCTTGCAACACGGGCACTGACAAAAATGACACACGGCCATTGTTGATCACGTCTTCATACACCTTGGATTCACGCTTGCCCAATGCGGCTGTGCGTGCTTTTTCAGGGGCAATGTAAGCGCTGATGGTGTTGGCGTTGTCCAGTCGTTCCAGGCCGAGCAAGTGCCCACCGTCGTCCACCACGGCAATGGTAACCGCCCAGCTGTTTTGCTGGGCTTCTTTGCGGGCGGCCGCCAGAATGGTTTGTACTTCGGCTTGTGAAAGGTAGGGTTTGGTGTTCATGGGTAATGTGGCCTATGGCATGGGTTATTTGAAACAGGACCTTACCATACCCTTTGGCCGCGCCGTTGGCACTTAGGGCCGACCCCAGTCGCGCAGTACCCGTCTGCAACAGACCGGATTTTCCCTCATACGCCTTTTGCCTGAACAGGATTAGGCTGGAGGATTACAACAACACAGCAAAAGGGGATTCTCAATGGCTGAAGTCATCATCCACCGACCCACTCGCCAGGCCCGCTCGGTTGGCAATATTTTCTGCATTGGCCGCAATTACGCAGCCCACATTGCGGAGCTGGGCAATCGACCGGAAGAAGACCCCATTGTGTTCCTGAAGCCCACTTCTGCTTTGTTGCATGAACCCTCACCGATTGTGCTGCCCACGTTTTCCAACGATGTGCACTATGAGACCGAATTGGTGTTGTTGATTGGCAAGGGCGGCAAAAACATTGAAGAGCTGGACGCCTTGGGTCACATCGAGGCCTATGGCCTTGGCCTGGATTTGACCGCGCGCGACATTCAAAGCAAATGCAAAGCCGGTGGCCTGCCCTGGACACCCGCCAAAGGCTTTGACGGTGCCGCTTGTGTGTCCGAATTCATCGCAGCCAGTGAAGTGAAGTCGCCTGAATTGTTTGAGTTCAGCATGCACAAAAACGGCGAGTTGAAGCAGCATGGCGATGTGCGCAAAATGCTGTTCCCGATTCCTTTCATCATTCACTACCTCAGCACTGTGTTCACCTTGCAGGCGGGCGACCTCATTTTTACCGGCACGCCAGAAGGGGTGGGGCCATTGAACAGTGGGGATGAGCTGGTGCTGACCAGCGGGGACCACCTGCGGGCTAATTTTAAGGTCGCTGTCTAACCAACAGTACAGATCAAGCCTGTCAGGAAACTTTCTGGTTGAACTGTTTACTAAGAGCTCCTTTTGTTCATTTAAGGAGCTTTTTCTATGACTGGTTCAGTTTCTCAAGCCGTTTCAACCAATCACCTTTCACGCGACGTTCGCGGCAGCTACTACCAAACTCGCGCTGATCTAGTCAATTTAAATCGTGCAGCTGAAGGCTTGGCAGTATCCGCATTTGCCTCTGCCCAAGGTGCACGAGAAATCAAGGCGTCTTTAATTAGTATGCACAAAAGTGGATGTCAAAGGATTGGCGATGGATCGGGTACGTTTGCTGTCCCCATCGACGTGATAATTAACTGCGCCAAGGAAGTGAAAGATGAATTCAAGCGCATTGGCAAGAATGCGCAAGGCATTGCAAGAGAGGCCGAATTCATGACTCAACACCAAGACAAATTGATGAAGAAGGGATCGTGGTCGATGTGTTTTGTTCCCTATGAGCACAAGGCTCGATTCACTGCCAAGGAAAGGGACAAGATCGCAAATCGACTAAGTAGCTTGGTAGAGGGAGTTGACCGAGATCAATTGAAATCAGACGTTGTGATCTTGAATGGTGTTCGGTCCCGTGGACAGCGAGAGATCGATGATCTTAATGCCGACCTTCTCATTGCCAGTGCCAACGCGCTAATGATAAACGCGAGAAGATAAAAGTGGGTTAATGTCCTCGGCCTTTGCAAGGTAGCCGAGGACTCAGCCAGTATTTCAGGTGTCAGCTTTTTTTCTTGGACTCTTCTTTTTTATCGGCCTGCTTGGGCTGATCGCCCAGAATGGATTTGGCCGGGCAAATCTTGAAAGCGGGACAGCCTTTGCAGGTTACGGCCAGTGCAATGGGGCAAAGTGTCATGTTGAAGTCTCCTATGGGATAGTAATGCGCCCATTGTTGACCCTGCCCCTTGTCTGCGCAAGCACAGTTTTAGACGCGGGCCTCGGTGTGTAAAGCCTTTTCCCTGTCTTATTGGCGCAGTTCACTCGGGCTTTTGCCAAACCAACGCTTGCACGCCCGGCTAAACGACGATGAATCTGAAAAGCCCAGGTCCAGCGCAATGTTCAAAATGGGGTCTTGCGTCAACTTCAAGCGGTTTTTCGCCTCCACTTGCCGCACCTCGTCGATGATCTGGCCCAGCGTGGTGTTTTCTTCTGCCAGTTTGCGTTGCAGGTTGCGGGCGCTCATGTTCAGGTGGCTGGCCGCGTCTTCAATGCCCGGTGTGCCTGTGGCCAGTTGCGCACGCACCCACTGGCTAAGCTGCATCGCCAGCGACGCGCTGGGTTTGATGCGGTCTATTGCAGCCTGGCTGGCCTGGTCCAGGTGCTCAGCCACAAAAGCGTTGCCGCCTTTCAGCCGGGTTTGCACGGCCTGTTTGGTGTAGGTCAGGCGCAAATGGTCGCAGCCGTATTGCACGGGTGCACCAAAATACCGTTCAAACACCGGTAGAAGATCGGCGCTGGGCGCTGCCCGCTTTAATTCAACCCGCAGTGGCGTTAGCGTGGGGTCGCCCAAGCCTTTGCCTGAATTGGCCAACAGCGCCATGAACCCGTCGATGGATTGCGTGGCGGGCAGTGCGCCTTCGCGCAGCAGAATTTCAACGACAAACTCACCTTGCACGGTAAAGCCCAACTTCATCTGGCTGGCGTCTGTAATCAGGTCGATAAAGCGGCTCATGCGCTGAAAGGCCTGCTCCAGGTTTTCACTGGCCAAAACCGAAAGCCCCACAGCGTGAAAGGTGGCGGGTGTAATGTGTTTGACCACCTTCAACCCAAGGGCCTCGTCGCCGGTCAGTTCAACAGCTTTGTTCCAGAGGTCGGTGGTTTTTGCAACGGTGTATCGTGCTTCGGGCTGGTTCAGCAGGGCGAAGTCCAGCCCGCACTGTTCAAACAGCGTTTTGGCGTCCAGCCCGCGCTGAATCAGTTCCTGAGCCAGCCCCCACATCCAGCTAGAAAGTGCGGTGGGGGTGTTGCCGAGTTTGTTCATTTGGCGTGCAAAGTCATGTTGTTGTCGTGGTGTGTCATGCATGGCCAGTGCTTACACGCAATACTAAAGCCATAGTGAATAACAAAACGGAGACCCCATGTCTAATTTGTCGGATAAGTTGAAGACCGCCACCCAGGCCGATCAGCCCAACACCCGCATCAAGCAGAACCTGATCAACAAAGAAGATCAGGTGCGCATTGCGAAAATCAAAACCGCCGTGCTGGCCGAGGGCGACCGCATTCGCGCCAAGTACCCCATCCTTCAGCATCAGGATTTCATCGGCATGGCCATTTTGCTGGCCTCCATTGCCGGTGTTGTGGGCACCGCCTGGTTGTATTTGCAGGGCACACTGGCCTGGTACGTCACCATTCCGGTCATCGCAATTTTCCTCAGCTTCACGCACGAGCTGGAACACGACCTGATCCATTACATGTACTTCCGCAAAAACAAGTTCATGCACAACTTGATGATGGCACTGGTGTGGATCTGCCGCCCAAGCACCATCAACCCCTGGGCGCGTCGCCACTTGCACCTGCACCACCACAAACACTCCGGCACGGCCACTGATCTTGAGGAGCGTGCGATCACCAACGGTGAGCGCTTTACCCCGCTGCGTTTGTTGATGATGCTGGATCTTGAACTTTCCATCGTGCTGCGCATTTTCAAAGTGCCCAGCCACCTGCGTTTGAAGGCCCTGTTGCGCGGCGCCGCCGGTAACTTCCCGCTGGCGTCCGTGTTCTGGGTGGGCTGGCACCTGTATTCCATATACTGGATTGTTCAGGGCGCTGCCTGGCTGGTCGGTTACACCGTGCCATGGCCCTCATTCATCACGCCTGAACTGGTGGCCACAGCCAATACGGTTGCCGTGCTGGTGTTCGCCCCCAACCTGCTGCGTTCATTCTCGATCAACTTCATCAGCTCAAACATGCACTACTTCGGCGACATTGAAGATGGCAACTTTGTGCAGCAGTGCCAGGTGCTCAACAGCAAGTGGTTTGTCATTCCACACCTGTTCTGCTTCAACTTTGGTTCGACCCACGCCATCCACCATTTTGTGGTGCGCGACCCCTTCTACATCCGTCAAATGACGGCCAAGCGTGCACACGAAGTAATGCGTGAAAATGGTGTTCGCTTCAACGACTTGGGCACCTTCAAGCGCTCAAACCGCTGGGAGATGCAAGCCGCCTAAGGCCAGCGTCATCCACTCCGGCACACCCTGCACGCCTGTCACCTCAGACAGGCGTGTTTTTTTGTTCACAAAGTTTTGAGGGCAGGGCGCTTACCTCTTATAATGGCGGGCTAAAACCTTTGATTTTCCGCTTTTTTTCGAGTGTTTCAAGAAAATGCCAATCTATGCCTACAGTTGTGAAGCATGTGGCTTCAGTAAAGACGTGCTGCAGAAGCTTAGCGATGCGCCTTTGGTGGATTGTCCTTCCTGTGGAAAGCCTGCCTTTCGCAAGCAGGTAACGGCTGCAGGGTTTCAGCTCAAGGGTTCTGGCTGGTACGCCACCGATTTCAAGGGTGGCAGTGGTGGTGCAGCCGCGTCGCCGCCCAAAACCGATTCAGGTTTCGACTGACATGAAAAAATACCTGTTGGCAGGTCTGCTGGTCTGGATCCCGCTGGTCATCACAGTCTGGGTGCTGTCGTCCATCGTCAGCACCATGGACCAAAGCCTGTTGCTGCTTCCCGATTCATGGCACACCGAGCGCATTTTCGGGGTGCACATTCCAGGCGTGGGCGCCTTGCTGACCCTGGCCATTCTGTTGCTGACCGGTGTGTTGGCCGCCAACATCGTAGGCGAGCGGTTTTTCCACTACTCCAACCAGGTGTTGTCGAAAATCCCGTTTTTCAATTCCATCTACAGCAGCGTCAAGCAGGTGTCTGACACACTGCTTTCCTCGTCGGGTCAGGCTTTTCGTCAGGCCGTGCTGGTGCGTTACCCGCACGCTGAAAGCTGGAGCATCGGCTTTATCACTGGCGATTTGCCCATCCAGATGGAAGGGCAGGTAGAGGGGCCAGCCGTGTCCGTGTTTGTACCCACCGCGCCCAACCCCACAGCAGGTTTTGTGTTGCTAGTGCCTGAAAAAGACCTTCGCCCGTCCGGTTTAACCGTCGACGAGGCGCTGAAATACATCGTTTCCATGGGCGTGGTTGCACCCCATTCTGAAACCCATTCCAACCCCAATCTCCAAGAGAAAGCTTAAATCCATGAAAATGCGTACCGATTACTGCGGCAATGTGTCGCAGGCCTACCTGGGCCAGACCGTTTCCCTGTGTGGCTGGGTTCAGCGCCGCCGTGACCACGGTGGGGTTATTTTTATCGACCTACGCGACCGCGAGGGCCTGGTTCAGGTGGTGTGCGACCCCGACGTGCCCGAGATGTTTGCCACCGCCGAAACGCTGCGCAACGAGTTCTGCGTGCGCGTGCAAGGCCTGGTGCGTGCGCGCCCGGCCGGCACTGAAAACGCGGGCCTGAAAAGCGGTGCCGTTGAAGTGCTGTGCCGCAGCCTGGAAGTGCTGAATGCGTCTGTCACGCCCGCCTTCCAGCTCGACGACGAGCACCTGTCTGAAACCACACGCCTAACCCACCGCGTGCTGGACCTGCGCCGCCCACAAATGCAGAACAATCTGAAGCTGCGCCACACCGTCACCAAAACTATTCGCCGTCACCTCGACGACCAGGGTTTCATCGACGTTGAAACCCCGATGCTGACCAAAAGCACCCCCGAGGGCGCACGCGATTACCTCGTGCCTTCCCGCGTGCACGCCGGTGAGTTTTTTGCGCTGCCCCAGTCGCCCCAGCTGTTCAAGCAGTTGCTGATGGTGGCCGGTTACGACCGCTACTACCAAATCGTGAAATGCTTCCGCGACGAAGACCTGCGCGCCGACCGTCAGCCCGAATTCACCCAGGTGGACATTGAAACGTCCTTCCTGGACGAAGAAGAAATTCGCGATCTGTTTGAAAACATGATCCGCAACGTCTTCAAAGAGGCGCTGGGCGAGCAGCTCGCACCCCAATTCCCTGTGATGACCTACGGCGAAGCCATGGCCCGCTTTGGGTCCGACAAGCCCGACCTGCGCGTCAAGATGGAATTCACCGAGCTGACCGACATCATGAAAGACGTCGACTTCAAGGTGTTCTCTGGCCCCGCCAACATGGAAAATGGCCGCGTGGTTGCCCTGCGCGTGCCCGGCGGCGCTGAAATTCCACGTTCTGAAATCGACAACTACACCAAGTTTGTTGCCATTTACGGTGCCAAAGGTTTGGCCTGGATCAAGGTCAACGAACTGGCCAAAGGCCGCGACGGTTTGCAGTCACCCATCGTGAAAAACATTCACGACGCCGCACTGAACGAACTGCTCAAGCGCACTGGCGCTCAAGATGGCGACATTATTTTCTTCGGTGCCGACAAAGCCAAAGTGGTCAACGATGCGATTGGCGCACTGCGCCTGAAAGTCGGCCACAGTGAATTCGGCCAGTCCAAAGGCCTGGTGCAGGGCAAGTGGGAGCCACTCTGGGTGGTCGACTTCCCCATGTTCGAGTTTGACGAAGAAGGCGGCCGCTGGGTGGCCTGCCATCACCCCTTCACCAGCCCCAAAGACGGTCATGAAGACTTCCTGACCACCAACCCCGGCAAATGTCTGGCCAAAGCCTACGACATGGTGCTCAACGGTTGGGAACTGGGCGGTGGCTCGGTGCGTATCCACAAAGAAGCCGTGCAAAGCAAGGTGTTCCGCGCACTCAACATTTCCGAAGAGGAAGCTGCGCAGAAGTTCGGCTTCCTGCTGGACGCCCTGCAATACGGTGCGCCACCCCACGGTGGCCTGGCCTTCGGTCTGGACCGAATCGTCACCATGATGAGCGGCGCAGAAAGCATTCGCGACGTCATCGCTTTCCCGAAAACCCAGCGTGCGCAGTGCTTGCTGACCCAGGCACCAAGCCCCGTGGACGAAAAGCAGTTGCGTGAACTGCACATTCGCCTGCGTCAGGTGGAAGCCAAGGCTTGAAGATCCCCGTCTCGGTGCTGGTGGTGATGTACAGCCCCAGCGGCGCGTTCTTGTTGATTGAACGCGCAGACAAAGCCGGTTACTGGCAATCGGTGACCGGCAGCCTTGATTTACTGAACGAGCCGCCCATTCTGGCCGCCCAGCGCGAGCTGTTTGAGGAAGTGGGTGTTAAGGCCGAGGTGGACGATTCTGAAGCCGCGCACCTGAAAAATCTGAGTGCTGAGGATCTGAAACAGCCTTTGGTGATCCGCCCCTGGCCCAAGCACATTCAATACGAAATCTTTCCGCACTGGCGTCACCGTTACGGGCCAGGTGTAACCCACAACACTGAACACTGGTTCCATGTGTGCCTGCCTGAGGGCCTTGTGCCCACACTGGCTGAGCGTGAGCACGTCGGCTACGCCTGGCTTGCCGCCGATGAGGCGCAAGAAAGGTGTTTTTCACCGAACAACGCCCAGGCCATTGCGGAACTGGCCGCCAAAATATAAAGGGGGCTTGAAATCAAGCCCCCCGTGTAATATGTCAATAAGTGCTGCGCTAGCAATATTCGCGACTTAGTATAGGGTAAACCCTTGTAATTTGAAAAGGGCTGCGTGCAAATAATTTGAAACTCAGAATTGCCAGCTACAACATTCACAAAGGGGTTATGGGGCTTAAAGGTCTCAAGCGCCAGTCCCTGACCATTCACGCTTTGCGCGACCAGCTGCACAGCCTGGGCGCCGACCTCGTTTTCTTGCAGGAAGTGCAAGGCCGCCACGACCGCCACGCCGGTCGATTTGAACACTGGCCCGAAGACAGCCAGCACGACTTTTTGTCCAAAACCCCCAGCGCGGTCGACGATCTTTTAGGCCACAGCAGCCAGCGCTACTTTTCCGCCTACGGCATGAATGCCGTTTACCCGCATGGCCACCACGGCAATGCCCTGCTCAGCAAACACCCCATCGAATGGTCGCGCAATGAAGATGTGTCAGACCATCGGCTGGAGCAGCGCGGCCTGTTGCACTGCCGGGTCAACACCCCTGCAGGCCCGGTGCACACGATGGTGGCGCATTTTGGTCTGTTCAAGCGCAGCCGCATTCGGCAGGCCAGCCAGCTGGTGCAGCACGTGCACGCCCATGTGCCGCCCGATGCACCGCTCATCATTGCAGGCGACTTCAACGACTGGCAGCGCATCATCGGCCCCGAGCTGGAAGCAGGCATTGGTGTGCGCGAAGTGCTGCCCCAGGGCAATGGCCTGTTGGGGCGTGTGTTTCGGCATGGCAGCTTCCCGTGCCGGTTTCCGGTGTTCGGGCTTGACCGGGTGTTTTGCAGGGGGTTCGAGGCCAGCAGCGCCCAGGTCTTGAGTGGCCCCGCCTGGGCCGGGCTTTCAGACCATGCGCCCTTTGTGGTGGATCTCACACTGGGGGCCGGGCATTGATCAACCGGCGCAAAGCCCTTATCAAACGGGTAGAGCAACTGCTGCCCGAGCCCGCGCCAGAACGGCATGGCCACAGCGTCGAGTTGTTGTGCATGGGGCAGGCGTATTTTCCGGCCCTTCTGGCCGACATTGCAGCCGCCACCCACGAGGTGCGCCTTGAAACCTACATTTTTGCCCGCGACGCAGCCGGTGAGCAGTTTTTCGAGGCCCTGAAGGCCGCTGCCCGCCGGGGTGTGGACGTGTACCTGGTGCTAGACGGTTTCGGTGGCCGCGAAGGCGTTGAACTGTATGTGCCCTTGCTGCGCAAAGCCGGGGTGCGTGTGCGCGTGTTCCGGCCCGAGGGGTTTGTGCTCAAGCCCAATCCGCGCCGACTGCGACGCATGCACCGCAAAGTGGCCGTGATCGACCGGCGCATTGCCTACGTGGGCGGCATCAACCTCATCGACGATTTCAACCACGACGAAGAACAGGCGCAGGCACAAAGTTCGGCCCTCAATGCCAAACGCATACCCAGCCACGCCTTGGGCAAACTGACGGAGTTGGCCGAAGGTCACTTGGGCCCGCGTTACGACTTTGCCGTGCGCCTGCAGGGCCCGGCCGTGCTGGATGTCTGGAAAGCCACCGAGTGGCTGTGGTGGCAGATCGGCCCGGGTGGCATGGTGACCGACACCCTGACCTCAGCCTGGTGGAAGCGGCGCGCCGAGCAATTTCGCGACGTGCTGGCCGCTGCCGCACTGATGGAGCCGCCGCCTGCCTGCGGCAAAGCCCGTGTCCAACTGGTGCTGCGCGACAATTTCCGCTTCCGGCGCACCATCGAGCGCCGATATCTGCAGGCCATCGGCCAGGCCCACACCTCGGTGGTGCTGGCCAACGCCTACTTTGTGCCGGGGCGGCGCTTTCGCATGGCGCTCATCAAAGCGGCTGAACGGGGCGTGAAAGTGCAGTTGCTGCTGCAGGGCCGGGTAGAGCACCGCTTTCAGCACCACGCCACGCAGGGTTTGTACAGTGGCCTGCTGCGCCACGGCGTTGAAATTTTCGAGTACCAGCCCAGTTTTTTGCATGCCAAGGTGGCGGTGGTCGATTCATCGTGGGCCACGGTGGGCTCCTCCAACATCGACCCTTTGAGCTTTTTGTTCGCGCGTGAGGCCAACCTTCTGATTCACGACCCCCATTTTGCCGCCACCTTGAAAGCCAACCTGACCCACGCCATTTCCAACGACGCCCGCAAGGTGATGATGGACATTCACGCCGCCCGGCCCTGGCAGGCCAGAGCCTTGGCTTGGGTGTGCTATAAATTGATGCGTTTGGCAGTATTCGTAGGCGGTTTCAGTAACCGGTATTAGCATGGACTTGGTCATCAGCCGGCCCGAGGGCTTGTATTGCCCCCCGGGCGACTTTTACATCGACCCCTGGCGCAAGGTGGACCGCGCCGTCATCACACACGCCCATGCCGACCACGCCCGCTACGGCCACAACCACTACCTGTGCGCTGCACCGGGCGGGCGCGTGCTTCGCAAGCGTCTGGGCGATATCAATCTGGACACGCTGGCCTATGGCCAAAGCATTGTGCACAACGGCGTCAAAGTTTCCTTGCACCCCGCTGGCCACGTGTTGGGCTCGGCTCAGGTGCGGCTGGAATACAAGGGCGAAGTGTGGGTGGCCAGTGGCGACTACAAGGTCATGCCCGATTTGACCTGCACGCCGTTCGAGCCGGTGAAATGCCACACCTTCATCACCGAAAGCACCTTTGGCCTGCCCGTCTACCGCTGGCGCAGCGACGCTGAAATTTACGCCGAGATCAACCAGTGGTGGGCCGACAACGCCGCGCAAGGCAAAGCCAGCGTGCTGTACGGTTATTCATTTGGCAAGGCGCAGCGCATTCTCGCCGGGGTGGACGCCTCCATCGGGCCGATTGTGTGCCACTCAGCCGCGCAGGCCTTGAACGACAGCTACCGCGAAGAGGGCGTGGCCTTGCCCGACACCCTGCTGGTCAGCGAAGTCACCGACAAATCCATCTACAAAACCTGTTTGGCGCTGGCCCCACCTGCAGCCAGCGGCGCAAGCTGGATGAAACGCTTCGGCAACGCCTATTCCGACGCATTTGCCTCCGGCTGGATGCAGCTGCGCGGCGCACGCAGGCGGCAAGGCGTCGACAAGGGTTTTGTGATGTCCGACCACGCAGACTGGCCCGGCCTGATGCGCGCCATTGGCGAAACCGGCGCCCAGCAAGTCATCGTCACCCATGGGTATGTGGCCACACTGGTGCGTTGGCTGCAAGACCAGGGGCTGGACGCCCGCGCCTTTCAAACCGAGTACGGCGCGGAAGACGACGACGCAGCAGCGGGTGCCGCATGAAGCAGTTCGTGCAGTTGTTTTCCGATCTGGACGCGTCCACCTCCACGTTGCGCAAAGTGCAGGCCATGGTTCAGTACTTTCAAAAGGCCGAGCCTGCCGACGCCGCCTGGGCGGTGTATTTTCTGGCCGGTGGCAAACCCCGTCGAACCGTGCCCACACGCACCCTGCGCCAGGCCGCCTTGTTGGCCAGCGGCCTGCCTGAATGGCTGTTTGAAGAAAGTTATCAGGCCGTGGGTGATCTGGCCGAAACCATTGCCCACGTGGTGCCGATTTCAAGCCAGGCTGAACCCTTGCAACTCAGCCTTGCGCAATGGATGCACCACATCATTTTGCCCCTGCGCGACACACCCGAAGACGAACGCCTGCCCAAGGTGCTGGACGTGTGGCAACGCAGCAGCGCGGCCGAGCGGTTTTTGTTTGTCAAACTGGTGGGTGGCGGCTTTCGGGTGGGGGTGTCCAAGCTGTTGCTGACCCGCGCCCTGTCTGAATGGTGCGGCGTAGACGCCAAGCTGCTGGCCCAGCGTTTGATGGGTTACACCGATGCCACCCAAATGCCGACCGCGCAAGCCTTTGAGGCGCTGTTGCAGCCCGATTCAGCCCAGGCCCGCCCCGCCGGGCAACCCCTGCCGTTTTTTCTGGCCCACCCTTTGCAGGTTGAGCCTGACACGCTGGGGCCGGTCAGCGACTGGCTGGTGGAATGGAAATACGACGGTATTCGGGCGCAGATTATTCGCGAGGCTGGGCAGGTGTGGATCTGGTCACGAGGCGAAGAGCTGGTCAGCCACCAGTTTCCCGAACTGGTGAACGCCTTTGCCGACTGGCCGGAGGGCAGCATTCTGGACGGCGAAATACTGGTGTGGCGCGGCGGCCAGCCCGCCGGGTTCAAAGACCTGCAAACCCGGCTTAACCGCAAAGTGGTCAGCACCCGCCTGCAGGCCGAGCACCCGGTGGTGTTTTTGGCCTACGACCTGCTCATGCACCGCGCCAGCGTAAGCACCCCACAGCCTCAGCGCCAACGCCGCGCCGCGCTGGAAGCTTTTGTGCAGCAACACCCCAGCCCCCATTTGCTGTTGTCGGAATCGGTGCAGGCCGACAGTTGGCAAGCCCTGGCCACACTGCGTGAAGAAAGCCGTGCCCGCGGGGTGGAAGGCTTCATGTTGAAGCACCTGGATTCCGCTTACGGCGTGGGTCGAACCAAGGCCGACGGGGTATGGTGGAAATGGAAAATCGACCCGATGACCGTGGACTGTGTGCTGGTGTATGCCCAGCGGGGCCATGGGCGGCGGGCCAGCTTGTACACCGACTACACCTTCGCCGTGTGGGAATTTACGCCCGCCAATGGCGAGCAGGCACAGGCCGTGGCCCAAGCCATTGCCAATGGCGACACGGTGGAACACAGCCAAGCCAGGGGTTTGCCACGGCTGGTGCCTTTTGCCAAGGCCTATTCAGGCTTGACCGACGAGGAATTCAAGCGTGTGGACGCTGTCATCCGAAAAACCACGGTCAACAAGTTTGGCCCGGTCCGCACCGTGGTGCCCAGCCTGGTGTTCGAGCTGGGTTTTGAAGCGATTGCCCCGTCGAGTCGCCACAAAAGCGGCGTGGCCGTGCGTTTTCCGCGCATGTTGCGCATTCGCGATGACAAACCCTTGCACGAAGCAGACACCCTCGGTAGCCTTGCGGCATTGATGACCGACACCCCCATTCAGGAGTAAGCCCTTGCAGTTGCTAGGAATCGATTTTTCCAGCGCCCCCAGCCGAAAAAAGCCGGTGGCTGTGGCCCACGGGCGTTGGGAAGGGCAAACCATCCACATCGACGAATTGTCGGAACTGCCCACACTGGCCGGGTTTGAAGCCCTGCTGCAGGAAGGCCCATTTGTGGCCGCCATCGACATGCCGTTTGGCCTGTCGCGCCAATTGGTGGATGGCTTGAAGTGGCCCGGCCATGGCGTGGCAGCCCCGTCCACCTGGGGCAATTTGATCGATTTTTACGGCAATTTGTCCAAAGAAGACATCCGCGCCACCTTCAAAGCCTGGTGCGACGCACGCCCCGCCGGCAAAAAATTTGCGCACCGCGCCTGCGACACCCCGGCCGGCAGCTCGCCCTCCATGAAGTGGGTCAACCCGCCCGTGGCCTTCATGTTGCAAGTGGGGGCACCGCTGCTGAAAAAGGCGGGTGTGCACATTCCCGGCATGCAAAAGGGCGACGCCCAGCGCGTGGCCATCGAGGCTTACCCAGGCTTTCTGGCCCGGCAGGTGTTGGGTCGCCAAAGTTACAAAACCGACACGCCGTCCAAAGACTCGCCCGACCGCAAGCAGGCCCGCAATGAACTGGTGTGCGCACTGGAAGACGGCATGCTGCTTGGCATCCGCGTGAACGTGCGGCCCTGGCTGCGCGGCAAGCTGATTGAAGACGCCAAGGCCGACCTGCTCGATTCCGTGTTGTGTTGCCTGGTGGCAGGCTGGTGCGAAAAGCGAAGCGACATTCACTTCGGCTTGCCCCCGGTGATTGACCCCGTGGAGGGTTGGATCGCGCCCGTGCCCTTCAAGGTCGGCCTGGCTGGCTATAATGACAGGGCGGTTTAACATGAGGGTTTCAAGGTGAAGTTTCCGGAAGTGGTGTCGGTGGAACAGGCTGACCAATATGAGCAGGTCATCGACGTTCGCTCCCCCGCTGAATTTGCGCTGGACCACTACCCCGGGGCCATCAACTGCCCTGTGCTGGACAACGAAGAGCGCATCGTCGTGGGCACCCTGTACAAGCAGGTGTCGGTGTTCGAGGCCAAAAAAGTCGGTGCAGCCCTGGTGGCACGCAACATTGCCAAGCATCTGGACGAACAGTTCTCGAAAAACCCCAAGGAATGGACCCCGCTGATTTACTGCTGGCGCGGTGGCAACCGCTCTGGCGCCATGACGCACATTTTGAGGCAAGTCGGCTGGCGTGCCAGTCAACTGGATGGCGGCTACAAAGCCTTTCGCAGGCAAGTCATCAATGAACTTGAAATTCTGCCCGGGCGTTTTCAGTGGCGGGTGCTCAGCGGTGAAACCGGCAGCGCAAAAAGCCGCGTGCTGGAAGGGCTGGCCGCCGCAGGCGCGCAGGTGCTTGATCTGGAGGCGCTGGCTTGCCACAAGGGGTCTGTGCTGGGCATTTTGCCCGATCAGCCCCAGCCCGCCCAAAAAATGTTTGAAACCCGCATTTGGGACGTGCTGCGCAAGCTCGACCCCGCCCGCCCCGTGTTTGTTGAGGCGGAAAGCAAAAAAGTGGGCCAACTTCGCGTGCCCGAGCATCTGTTTGAGCAAATGACCCAACACAGCACCGTGTTTCGCATTCAGGCCAGCGTGGCTGCCCGGGTTGATTTTCTGATCGAAGACTACCATTACTTTCTGGCCGACACCGACACGCTCAAGCAGCAGCTTCGGCATCTGGTCACGCTGCACGGTCATGAGGTCATTCATCATTGGTGCCAGCAGGTTGACGCGGCTCAGTGGCCTGAGTTGGTGGGCGATTTGCTGGTTCGCCATTACGACCCGGCCTACCTCAAGTCCAGCAACAACCTGTTCACCGGTTTTGCCACGGCACACCCGTTGCCAGCCGACAAGCTCGACGGCCCGGGCATTGCCCGGCTGGTTGATCAGCTTCTGAATTTGCAGGGCTAAACCGTGAGCTTCGGTCTGCCACCCGGGCCAAACGTCGGCACGCAGTTAAAAGCGCTGCGCCGCAAAAAGGCGCAACAAGCCCGTCAGGAAAAGGCGGCCACCCAGGCTGCTGCACCCACAACCTCCACTGAACTGCCAGAGTCTGCCAGCACTGTAAGCCCCGCCCCCACGGTGGCGGTTGGGCCCAAAGTGTGCGCGGTGAATGACGACACCGTTCAACGCTGGTTTGAATCCCGACACTGGACCGCATTCGACTTTCAAAAGTCGGTGTGGCAAGCCATGCAGGCGGGCCACAGTGGTTTGCTGCACGCCACCACCGGTTCCGGCAAAACACTGGCGGTGTGGGTGGGCGCTTTGCTGCGCCTGGCGGGTTTGCCGGCCTCGCGCGCGGCCGCCACCCGCGTGATGTGGGTCACGCCCATGCGCGCTTTGGCGGCAGACACCACCCGCAGCCTGAACACTGCCATGGAGGGGCTGGTGGGTGTGGCCGACGTGGCCCAACTGACGGGCGACACCCCCCCGGCCGAGCGCACGCGCATACAACGCAAGCCCCCTTTTGGTTTGGTCACCACGCCTGAAAGCCTGACCCTGATGCTGACGCGTGAGGCCTCGCTGTCCGCACTGGCCAAGGTGCAAGTGCTGGTGGTGGACGAATGGCACGAACTGGTCGGCAACAAACGTGGCGTGCAATTGCAACTGGCCATTGCGCGTTTGGTGAAACTGAATCCGGCTCTGCAGGTGTGGGGCCTTAGCGCCACACTGGGCAACCTCGACGATTCCATGCGCATCTTGCTGCGGCCAGTCAACGCCGACCAGGGTCGAACCCTGGTGCAGGGTGCGCTCAACAAAGCCTTGCAGATCGACACGCTGATTCCCGATTCATTCGAGCACTTTCCGTGGGGCGGGCATTTGGGCCTGCGCCAGTTGCCGGCGGTGGCCGCTGAAATTGAACAGTCTGCCAGCACGCTCGTGTTCACCAACACCCGGTCGCAGGCTGAAATCTGGTACCAAGCCCTGCTGGACGCCAACCCACATTGGGCCGGGCTGGTGGCCTTGCACCACGGGTCGCTGGACAAAACCGTGCGCGAATGGGTGGAACATGGCTTGAAAAACGGCCTTCTGAAGGCGGTGGTCTGCACCTCGTCACTCGACCTGGGCGTGGACTTTCTACCCGTTGAACGGGTGATCCAGATCGGTTCGCCCAAGGGCGTGGCCCGCCTGCTGCAGCGTGCAGGGCGTTCCGGCCATGCGCCGGGCCGCACCTCTCGCATCACCGTGGTGCCCACCAACGCGCTGGAAATGCTGGAATCGGCGGCCGCGCGGGTGGCTGTGCAATCCGGGCAAATTGAAAGCCGCTACAGCCCCGAAATCCCGCTGGATGTGTTGGTTCAACACCTGGTGACCGTGGCCATGGGCGGTGGCTTCAAGGTGGATGAACTCTTTGACGAAGTGCGAACCACCGAGGCCTTCGCCAAGCTGACCGAGGCGCAAATGGCTTGGGCCGTGGCCTTTGTGGAGAAAGGCGGCAACAGCTTGAGCGCCTATCCCGATTACCAGCGCGTGGCCCCCGATGAGCAGGGCGTGTACCGCGTGCAGCGCAAAGACATTGCCCGGCGGCACGCCATGTCCGTGGGCACCATTGTGTCGGACACCGCCATGCAAGTGGCCTGGCTGACCGGTGGCCGCTTGGGCACCATCGAAGAAAGTTTCATCGCCCGGCTGAAGGCGGGCGAGTGTTTCAGTTTTGCGGGCCGCGTGCTGGAGCTGGTGCGTGTGCGCGACATGACCGCCTATGTGCGCAAGGCCGACCGCAAAAAAGCCACCGTGCCGCAGTGGCAGGGCGGCAAAATGCCGCTGAGCACGGAACTGGCCCACCGTGTGGTTGCCCTGCTGGGCGAACATCAGCAGGGTGGCGCTCCCAACCCGGCCCTGCCCGAGTTGCAGGCCCTGGAGGGTTTGCTGGCCATTCAGCAACGTTGGAGCGCACTGCCCAGCCCAAGCACCGTTTTGGCTGAGTACTACCAAAGCAAAGAAGGACACCACCTGTTTTTATACCCCTTCGAGGGGCGCATGGTGCACATTGGCTTGGCCAGCTTGCTGGCCTGGCGTGTTTCGCAGCATCAGTCGGGCACCTTTTCCATTGCCATGAACGACTACGGCTTCGAGCTGCTGAGCGCCCAACCCTTTGACTGGCACACCCTGCTGCAAGGTGGTGCAGCCACGCAGGCTTTGTTGTCAGACGACGACCTGCTGGAAGACCTGCTGGGTTGCCTCAATGCGTCTGAGTTGGCGCAGCGCCGCTTCCGCGAAATTGCGCGCATTTCCGGCCTGGTGTTTCAGGGGTATCCGGGTGCCGCCAAAAGCGCACGGCAGTTGCAGGCCTCGTCCGGCTTGTTCTACGAGGTGTTTCAGCAGTACGACCCCGAGAACCTGCTGCTGCAGCAGGCCCAACGCGAGGCGCTGGAACAGGAACTGGAATTGGGCCGCATGCGCGAGGTGTTGGCCAGCCTGCGCAGCAAGCAATGGGTGCTGAAAACTTTGCCCCGGCCCAGCCCGTTCTCTTTTCCGCTGATGATTGAACGCCTGCGCGAAACCGTCAGCAATGAAACGCTAAGCACCCGCGTTCAGCGCATGGTGGCCGAGCTTGAAAAGCAGGCCGAGGTGGGCTGACATGAGCGACGCCAACATCGCCCTGCTGGACCATTCGGCCGGGCTGGTTTCTCGCACTGTTCAAACCCCGGCGGGTGAACTGGTGCTGTCCGCCTGGAAAACGGTGTATAGCCCGCAACACCGTGCCCTGTTTGTGGCCGACGTGCATTTGGGCAAGGCCCACACCTTTCGTCAACTGGGCGTGCCCGTGCCGCAGGGCACCACCGGCAGCAACCTGCAGCGCCTGTCGCAAGCCATGGCCCACTTTCAGCCCCGCACCCTGGTGGTGCTGGGCGACCTGCTGCACAGCCGCCATGCCTTGAATGACCCACTGAACGAACAAGTTCTGGCCTGGGTGGCACAACACACAGCGGTGCAAAAGGTACTGGTGCGGGGCAACCACGACGACAAGGCGGGCGACCCACCCTTGGCTTGGGGCTTTGAGGTGGTGGACGAGCCCTTTGCGCTGGGGCAACTGGCTTTGTGCCATTACCCGCAAAGCAGGGCGGGGCAGTTTGTGCTGGCTGGGCATCAACACCCGGCGTGCATTATTCGGGGGGCAGGCAGGTCGCGGGTGCGGCTGCCGTGCTTTCATGTGCAGCAGGGGGGCATTACCCTGCCTTCATTCGGGCAATTCACTGGGGCGTTTGTGGTGCAACCCGCCCCCGGTGAACAAGTGGTGGCGGTGCTCGCCACCCACTAGTTTCAACGCTTGGATTTCAAGGCCACAAACAGCAGGCCACCGGTGACCGCAATGTTTTTCAGGAACATCAGTTGCATCACATAGGCCTGGTCAGCCGGTGCCGCCCAGAAGTTGTGAAACAGGAACGAAGCCATCAGGGTGAAACCGGCCAGCAGCAGCGCCGCAATTTGGGTTTGGAAGCCGAACACCAGCGCGAGGCCCGCGCCCAGTTCAACCACCATGCCGGCTGCAGCCATTACATTGGCGGCAGGCAGGCCGACCGATTGAATGTAAGCCACGGTTTGTGAAAAGCCGGTCAGCTTGCCCCAGCCCGCCAGCAAAAACATCAGCGCCAGCAGCACGCGGGCCACAATGGTGAGGGGTGCTTCAAACTGATTCAAAATGTTTGAAACTGCATTGTTGGAAGTTTGGGTTGAAGTGCTCATTGCATTGTCCTTTTTAGGATTGGGTGAGTGAGGTCAGTGATCGTATTGTTCACCCCTTCAATGCAAAGGCCAAGTGTTTAAATTTGTAGAGCTTATTCAAATTATTTGAATATAGATCATCAAAAATTTCCAAATGGTGTTTTGGTCACGCATTTGTTTTTGTTAATCAGGTTAAACGCCATCATCAGGGTGGCTGCACCCCCTAAGCCCCCAATTCCACTTGCAATGGCTGAAGTAAAAATCATTCTATCGCCCGCGTTCTCAAGACCCCCTCGCTTTGCCAAGCTGCCTGCGCCAAAAGCCAACGCCGCAGAGCCAAGCAGGCTGGCGCTTACGATGCCGGTCCACTTGAATGCTTCCATAAACGTGTCGCTGACATGGTGGTAATACTCGTTGCTGGCACAGCCATGGTCGGCCTCGTTCAGCAAATGCCGCTGCCCCCCGGTGTAATGCCCCTCGCTTTGGGCCGACTGCAGCAGGCTGTAGGCCAGCCCCCCGGCCGCCAATGCGCACACCCCCGCTTGTGCAGCCAGCTTGGCGTAAGTGGCCATGCCAGGTCGCCTTGCAACTTGCAGGCTTGCGGGTTGATGCGGGTCACTGTGAATGGTCAATGCGGTGTGTGCCATGGTCGTTCAAAAAGTCAAAGACGACCTAGGTGATGATCTCCTCTAAAGAGTTCATTTTTTGCAGGCCTTTCACCCAAATTTTAAAACCGCGTGTACACTAATAAAAAAACGAACGTTCGGTCTATTTTTTATGCGCAAAGGTGAACAGACACGCGCCGCCATTCTTGAGGCGGCTCTGGAAATAGCCTCCACCCAAGGGTTGGAAGGGCTCACCATTGGCGCCATCGCCGACAAAATGACCATGAGCAAAAGCGGCGTGTTCGCCCACTTTGGCTCGCGCGAAGAACTGCAGATCGCCGTTCTCAAGGAATACGAAACCCAGTTCATTCAAGCCGTGCTGTTTCCCTGTGTGAAAGAACCCCGTGGCCTGCCCCGTTTGCAGGCCATTTTCTTGCGCTGGCTCGACCGAATCGGCAAAGAAATCGACAGTGGTTGCATCTACATCTCGGGCGCGACAGAATACGATGATCGCCCCGGCGCCGTGCGCGATGTGTTGGTCAAAATGCACCGCGACTGGCAAAAAGAGATGCACAAAGCCGCCCAGCAGGCCATTGAAGCAGAACATCTCAGCAGCAACCGAACCAGCGCTGACCAGCTGGTTTTTGAAATGGTGGGGCTGATTCTGGCCGCACACCAACAAGGCCGCCTCATGGGCGACCCCCATTCAGTCAAACGCGCCCGCGAGGGGTTTGAACGAATGATCCAGCACTACAAGAACAATCCCGTTAATGTGAATTAAGTGAGTTTCAGGAGACCGTAACATGGGGCAATACACACCACCACTGCGCGACATGCAATTTGTGATGCACGAGCTGTTCGACGCCGAAGGCACCTTCAAGCAGATTCCTGCTTTTGAAGACATGGACGCCGACACCATCAACCAGATTCTGGAAGAGGGCGGCAAATTCTGCGCCGAGGTGCTGCAACCCCTGAACGCCGTGGGCGATTCAGAAGGCTGTACCCACAACAAAACCGACTTCTCGGTGAAAACACCCACCGGCTTCAAAGAGGCCTACAAACAGTATGTTGAAGCCGGCTGGCCAGCACTGAGCTGCGACCCCGAATTCGGCGGCCAGGGCCTGCCCGTTACCGTGAACCAGGCCTTTTATGAAATGATGAACGCCGCCAACCAGGCCTGGACCATGTACCCCGGCCTGACCCACGGCGCATACGACTGCCTGCACGCACACGGCACCCCCGAACAAAAGGCCACCTACCTGCCCAAGCTGACCAGCGGTGAATGGACCGGCACCATGTGCCTGACCGAGCCACACTGCGGCACCGACCTGGGCATGCTGCGCAGCAAGGCCGAGCCACAGGCCGACGGCAGCTACAAAATCACCGGCGCAAAAATCTTCATCAGCAGTGGTGAACACGACATGGCCGAAAACATCATTCACCTGGTGTTGGCCCGTCTGCCCGCCGCACCCGCCGGCACCAAGGGCATTTCACTGTTCCTGGTGCCCAAATTCATTCCCAATGCCGACGGCAGCCTGGGTGCACGCAACCCGATCAACTGCGGCGCCATCGAGCACAAAATGGGCATTCACGGCAACTCAACTTGCCAGATGAACCTGGACGGCGCAACCGGCTGGATTATTGGTCAGCCTCACAAAGGCCTGAACGCCATGTTCGTGATGATGAACGCCGCCCGCTTGGGCGTGGGCATGCAGTCCCTCGGCCTGACCGAAGTGGCCTACCAAAACGCTGTGGTGTACGCCAAAGACCGCATTCAAAGCCGTTCACTGACAGGCCCCAAGGCCACCGACAAGCAGGCTGACCCCATCATCGTTCACCCCGATGTTCGCAAAATGCTGCTGACCGCCCGCGCTTACGCCGAAGGTGGCCGTGCACTGTGCTTGTGGACTTCTTTGGAGCTGGACAAAGAACTGAGCCACCCCGACGAGGCCGTGCGCAAGGAAGCCGCCGACATGGTGGCCCTGGCCACCCCCATCGTGAAGGCCTTTATTACTGACAACGCCTGGGAAGCCACTTCCCACTGCATGCAGGTGTACGGCGGTCACGGTTACATTGCCGAGTGGGGCATGGAACAGTACGTGCGCGACAGCCGCATCAACATGATTTACGAAGGCACCAACACCATTCAGTCGCTCGACCTGCTGGGTCGCAAAGTGCTGGCCGACGGTGGCGCCAAACTGCAGAAATTCGGCAAGCAAGTGCGCGCCTTCTGCGAAGCGGAAAGCAACAACGCCGCCATGGCCGAGTTCATCGCACCGCTGGCAGACCTCGGTGAAAAAGTGGGCAAGCTGACCATGGAAATCGGTGGCAAAGCCATGCAAAACCCCGATGAAGTGGGCGCAGCCGCGGTGGACTACCTGCGTGTGGTCGGCCACCTGTTCTACGCCTTCTTCCTGGCCAAGTCCGCCAAAATCGCCCTGGAAAAGCAGGGCAGCGGTGACAAGTTCTACACCGCCAAGTTGCACACTGTCCGTTTCTACTTCCAGAAAATGCTGCCCGAAACAGCCATGCTGATTCGCAAGGCACGCGCAGGCTCAGCCAGCCTGATGGAAATGGAAGCAGACCTGTTCTAATTTTACAAGGAGACCCAAGTGTCCAACTTTATCGTCCGCAAAGTCGCCGTGCTCGGCGCAGGCGTGATGGGTGCGCAAATTGCTGCGCACTGCGCCAACGCCAAAGTGCCCGTAGTGCTGTTCGACCTGCCCGCCAAGGAAGGCCCCAAGAATGGCATCGTTGACAAGGCCATTCTGAATTTGACCAAGCTCAAGCCTGCCCCCTTTGGCGCGAAAGACATCGCCCAGTATGTACAGGCCGCCAATTACGAAGAGCACCTCGAACTGCTGCAAGGCTGCGACCTGGTGATCGAAGCCATTGCCGAACGCATGGACTGGAAGCACGACCTGTACAAAAAAGTGGCCCCGCACATCAACGCAACCGCCATTTTCGCAACCAACACATCGGGCCTCAGCATTTCCAAGCTGAGCGAAGGGTTCGACACCGACCTGAAGAGCCGCTTCTGTGGCGTGCACTTCTTCAACCCACCCCGCTACATGCACCTGTGTGAACTCATTCCGCTGAGCACCACCCGTCAGGACATTCTGGACAATCTGGAAACCTTCCTGACCACCACACTGGGCAAGGGCATCATCACCGCCAAAGACACGCCCAACTTCGTGGCCAACCGCGTGGGCGTGGCCGGCATGCTGGCCACCATGGCCGAAGCCAAGAAGTTTGGCATCCCCTTCGACATCGTGGATCAGTTGACCGGTTCCAAGCTGGGCCGTGCCAAATCCGCCACCTTCCGCACTGCAGACGTGGTGGGCCTGGACACCATGGGCCACGTGATTGCCACCATGCAAAACACACTGCCCAACGACCCGTTTGCCCCCAGCTATGAAACACCCGCCGTGCTGAAAAAGCTGGTGGAACTGGGCGCACTGGGTCAAAAGGCCAAAGCCGGTTTCTTCAAGAAAGTCGGCAAGCAGATCATGCAATTCGACGAAGCCAAGGGCGACTACGTGCCGTCTGAAGGCAAGGCCGACGAAGCCGTTCTGAAAATCCTGAAAAACAAAAACGTGGCCGAGCGCATGGCCCAACTGCGTGGCAGCGACCACCCCCAGGCCAAGTTCCTGTGGGCGATCTTCCGCGACGCATTCCACTACATCGCACTGCACCTGAACGACATCGCCGACACCGCACGCGACGTCGACTTTTCACTGCGCTGGGGTTACGGCTGGTCTGAAGGCCCGTTCGAGACCTGGCAAGCCGCAGGCTGGAAGCAAGTGGCCGAGTGGGTCAAGGCCGACATCGACGCAGGCGAGGCCCTGTGCAACGCGCCGCTGCCCGCCTGGGTGTTTGAAGGCCCGGTTGCCGACAACTGTGGTGTGTACTCACCCGCCGGTGCGTTCAGCCCCGCGTCCAACAGCTTCGTAGCCCGCAAAGACCTGCCCGTGTACAAGCGCCAGATCTTCCGCGCCAAAGTGTTGGGCGAAACCACGGTAACCGGCCACAACGGCGGCACCACCGTGAAAGAAACCGACGCTGCCCGCATCTGGACTGCACCAGGCCACGACGACGTGCTCATTTTGTCGATCAAAACCAAAATGCACGCCATTGGGCCAGACGTGATTACCGCCACACACGAAGCCATTGCCCTGGCCGAGAAAAGCTACAAAGGTTTGGTGATCTGGTCACCCGACGAGCCCTTCTCCGCCGGTGCCGACCTGCAAGCCATGCTGCCTGCCTTCATGCAGGGCGGTGGCAAGGCCATCGAGCCAATGGTTGCCGAATTCCAGAAAGGCACCATGGCTCTGAAATACGCGCAGGTGCCAACCGTGGCCGCCATCAGCGGCATGGCACTGGGCGGTGGTTGCGAATTTGCAATTCACAGCGCAGCGCGCGTGGCCAACCTTGAAAGCTACATGGGCCTGGTGGAAGTGGGCGTCGGCCTGATTCCCGGCGGCGGTGGCCTGAAGGAAATTGCAGTCAACGCCGGCCTGGCCGCGCAGAAGGCCGGCTCATCCGACATTCTGGCCTTCGTCAAAGACGGCTTCATGACCGCAGCAACCGCCAAAGTTGGCACGTCTGCCATGGAATGTCGCCAGCTTGGCTTCCTGAAAGACTCGGACACCATCGTCTTCAACAGCCACGAACTGCTGTACGTGGCCATCAACCAGGCCCGCAGCATGTTTGAGTCTGGCTACCGCCCACCCCACAAAATCAAGGGTGTGCCCGTGGCCGGCAAAAGCGGCATTGCGACCATCAAGGCGCAACTGGTCAACATGCGCGACGGCGGCTTCATCTCTGCTTATGACTACCACCTGGGCTGCGTCATCGCCGAAGTGGTGTGCGGCGGCGAAGTTGAAACCGGTTCACTGGTGGACGAAGAGTGGCTGCTCAACCTCGAGCGCAAGCACTTCGTGAAGCTGCTGGACAACCCGAAAACTCAAGAACGAATCATGGGCATGCTGCAAACCGGCAAGCCTGTGCGCAACTAAGGAGACACAGACATGTCCCGTCCAATGAAAGAGGTTTACATCGTTGCGGCCACCCGCACGCCCATCGGCAAGGCCCCACGCGGTGTGTTCAAGGAAGTGCGCCCAGACGACCTGTTGGTGACCGCCATTTCCAGCGCCATGGCCCAAGTGCCCACGCTCGACCCCGCCGCCATTAACGACGCCATCGTCGGCTGCGCCTTCCCCGAAGGCGAGCAAGGCATGAACATGGCCCGCATCGCCGTGTTGCTGGCTGGCCTGCCCAACACCGTGGGTGGCGTCACCATCAACCGCTTCTGCGCGTCTGGCATTACAGCCGTCAGCATGGCCGCCAACGCCATTGCCACCGGCGAGGCCGAAGTCATGATCGCCGCTGGCGCTGAAAGCATGAGCATGGTGCCCATGAGCGGCAACAAGCCCAGCTTCAACCCCGCCATTTTCGCGAAAGACGAAAATTTGGGCATCGCCTACGGCATGGGCATGACCGCCGAGAAAGTGGCCCAGCAGTGGAGCATCAGCCGTGAAGAACAGGACGAATTCGCCCTGAACAGCCACAAAAAAGCCATTGCAGCCCAGCAAAAAGGCGAGTTCACTGACGAAATTACGCCAGTGACCGTCACCAAGGCTGCGCCCAACCTGGCCACCGGCGAAATCAAGACCAGTAGCAAAGTGGTCAGTCTGGACGAAGGCGCACGCGCCGACTCCAGCATTGAAGGCCTGGCCAAGCTGAAGCCCGTGTTTGCCGCCAAAGGCTCGGTGACTGCCGGTAACAGCTCGCAAATGAGCGACGGCGCAGGCGCGCTGATTCTGGCGTCTGAGGACGCTGTGAAGCGCTTCAACCTGGTGCCGCTGGCCAAGTGGCGCGGCTTCGCTGTGCGCGGTGTGCCCCCGGAAATCATGGGTATCGGCCCCAAGGAAGCCATTCCTGCCGTGCTGAAAACCGCTGGCCTGAAGCAAGACGACATCGACTGGTTCGAGCTGAACGAAGCGTTTGCCGCCCAGTCGCTGGCCGTGATGAAAGACCTGCAACTGGACCCCAGCAAAGTGAACCCCATGGGCGGTGCCATCGCCCTGGGCCACCCTCTGGGTGCCACCGGCGCCATTCGCGCAGCCACCGTGGTGCACGCCCTGCGCCGCCACAACCTAAAGTACGGCATGGTGACCATGTGCATCGGCACTGGCATGGGCGCAGCCGGTATTTTCGAGCGCGTGTAAGAAGTTAATTGGTCGGGTTTAACACCCGGCTGAAATGGAAGAACCCCAGGTTTGCTTCGGCAGGCCTGGGGTTTTTTTATGGGTGGTTTTGGGGCTGAACGGAAGGAAACGCTTGCCGAGTTAAGAATGTTAATTTAGATTAAAAAAATATGAGTAGTTTTGGTGCGTGCCGCTGTTGGGGTGGGCGGTAGCTATGGTGGGGAGTTAGTAGGTTTTTCGGTGATGTTCGGATAAATGGATATCGCCATTATTGTTCGATATAACAAGTTAGATTTCAATGGACGCAACCGAGCTTCATCGCACGAAAGTCACTGACATCGCCTTTCGCGATCCTCTGTCCGAGGAAACGCGGAAAGTGCGAACACATCTGCTATTCGTCGGCGTCCTCGCTGTGCTCGTTAAGACCTACGATCTTAAACTTAGTAAAGCGCCATGGCTTGAGTTCGACATCCCGACAAATGCGCCTCAACTTCTTCATGGTGCACTATCGGCAGTCCTTTGCTACTTGCTCTTTGTGTTTACGCTCTACGCATGGCAGGACTTCCGCCGGTGGCGCCTCGCGGGGAAGCTTCATCTCGTGTACGGGTCTTTCGATCTAATTCTCGAGTCGCGCAACGACCTCTTCGCTATCGCTCAACACCTCGACAAGCTAACTTGCGACGCACCGTTACAGGATCAAATACGAGGCGCCGTATTAGCGGCTGCCAAGCGATTGCCGGACTCTCAATCAAATCTTTAGGCACTCAGTACCTCCCTGCGTCGCCTCAATGCTTTGCAGTGGTTCCGTGTCATTGTCGTCGAGACCAGTTTCCCAATAGCGCTGGGCGTCTTCGCCCTGTCGAAGGTCTTCGCATCCCTCGTCCCATTCTTGACTGTGGTGACGAAATGAAATCTAACAAGACGCTGCCACCTGCGGTGCAGGTGAGTTTACACGTTATAGGGCACCGTAATCAAATAGGGATGTAGGCATGAGGGAAGAAGAGAATGAAGAAGAAATCGATCTGCTCAGCGAGGAAGAACAGGCCGAGCGAGAAGCAAAGTTGGCGAAGCTAGAAAAAGAAAGGAAGGAGCTTTTGGCATCGTTGGCCGTAGGCGATTTCTCCACGCTGAAGGCAAAGGTCGCCTATATTCTGAATCTGTACCCGGAGGCTCGCAACAGCGACATCACTCTTTCAATAAAATATTGGGAAATCTTTCAGTCTGATATTTATAACAAGACGGGAATCCTCCCCAAGGACCTTTTTGACCTTGCCCTCGTTTAATGGATACGTTAACTCGAACTATGCAGCCTTCCCGTTGAGGGATTTG
>NZ_BSOJ01000007.1 GCF_030160455.1 Limnobacter litoralis
AATCCCTCAACGGGAAGGCTGCATAGTTCGAGTTAACGTATCCATTAAACGAGGGCAAGGTCACTTGGGGCGCAATTGGTTTTAATTGACCTAGGGTGTGCTCTACATGCACCCCTACTGTTTATACAACAGTTAGCAAAGACGTGCCTCTGAAGCCAATTTAGATCGCTTCTTGTTAAAGTAATTCGCAAGAAGCCGCTAAAAAAGAAAATACTCATAACCAAGGTCGTAGGTTCAAATCCTGCCCCCGCAACCAAATACTGAAGAAGGTCAATCACTTAGCGGTGATTGGCCTTTTTGTTTTTTGACAAAAAATACCGGTTTCGGGCGGGGTGACTGTCACCCTGATGTGTGCCCGGCTTTTACGCTTTGAGACCGCAACTGCGGCGATATTCACCGGGTGAAGCGTTGAACCAACGGCGAAATGCGCGGGTGAAGCTGGCGGTGTCACCGTAGCCAAGGTGTAAAGCGATTTCGTCCATCTTCATCTGTGTGGCCAGCAACTTTTTTGCCAACTGCCTGCGTTCCACATCAATCAACTCGCTGAAGCTGACATTTTCCTCTGACAGCCTGCGACGCAGACTTCGAGGCGACAGCGACAGGGTACGAGCCACATCTTCGAGGGTTGACACCAGTCCAAATGGCCCTAGAAGAATTTGGCGAACCTGACCCGCCACCCCTTCCGCCTGACGCTGGCGCAGTTGCTGTGTGCATTGATCTTCGAAAACGCGCAAGAGATGCGGATCATAGGTGGGCAGTTGTAACTCCGCATTGCGACGGTCCAGCATGATTGCATTGTGCAGGGCAGACTGAAGTGGGTGGACACCAGTCAGTTCTTCTATGTGTTGCGCGTCGCGATTGCTCAAATGCTCGAACTCAAGACTTTGCACAGGCACTCCATTCAGACCCAACTCGCGAAGTAAGCTGTATGCCGTTCCCAAATCTCGCTGAAGCAGGAATTGGCGGAGATTTTGTGGAATGTCATCTGCATGCGCGACAATTCCGAATGAGCCTGGAGTGTGAACCACAGAGAACCGGCAATAAGCTGTGCTTAAGGGCAGATAACGCATGGCTGTTTGTACTGCAGACGCCAGGGTTGGACTGGTGCGAATGGCAAAACCCCAGATGCCGAACGTGGATACGTTGTATTGCATCCCCAGCTGAAAGCCCAATGCGGGCAGATCGGGCAAGCTAGCGACTATATTTTCGAGCAGTTGGATCTCCTGACTGCGATGCAGCCAGGTGTCAGCACGGGTCAAGTCTTCGAGGGTTAATCCTGTGCCTGACAGACACGTTTGCGCGTCGACACCCAATCGAGACGCAAAATTAACCATGACCAAGGCGATTGCCGCAGGGTGTTTTGAGTGGCCAGTGTGCACTACAGACTCCCGAATAGATTGGCCTTAAATGTTTGTGTCAAGTCCTGAAATGCCCTGTTTGAATTGATGCGATCAAGGTACATTCAAGTCAACAGAGAACAAAATCCGGGAGACTCGAATGCAAGAAAATCTGAATGAACTAAACCGGAGGGCGATTGAAGCCTCTAAGGAGTATACGGGCGAATTGGCTTGGGTAACCATCGGGCTGACCGTCTTTGTTGTGAGTTCGACCGGTTTACTGCTGTGGCTGTTTGCCGAAAAAAATCTGAGTATCGGGGTTGCGATACCCATGTATTCGGTGCTGACCTACATGTCTTACACGCCGCTGCACGAGGCCGTGCATGGCAACATACATGGACAGCATTCGCACTTGAAGTGGCTGAACGATCTTTGTGGCTATCTGGTGGCTACATTGATCATGGTGCCCTATTCGACGCACAAGGTGGAGCATTTCACACACCATCGCTACACCAACCAAGCGGACAAAGACCCCGACTATGTGGTCAGTAACATGCGCAATGGGCTGCTGTCATTTTTGCTGAGCGGCTTTCACTTTCTTTGGGTTCAGATCACCTTTCTGTTTCGCGATTATTGGAAAACCACAAGCGGGAAGGATCGTTGCATCTATCTGACAGAAATCCTGCTTACGCTGGGCTGGCGCGTCGCATTCGGGTTGTGGCTGGGCACAGCCGAAGCGGCATGGTTGCTGGTGGCTGGTTATTTGATCGGTGCTTTTTTTACCGCCTACTGGTTTGCCTACCGCCCCCACCATCCGTATGACAATTCAAACCGCTACCAAAACACCAACAGCCTTATTGTGCCAGCCTGGATGAAGCCATTGGAGTGGTTCTGGCTTGGGCAAAACCTGCACTCCATCCACCACTTGTTTCCCAAGGTTCCGTTTTACCGCTATCATGCCCTTCACCGTGAAATCGAACCTGTTTTAAGGGCGCACCGTACGCCAATCATCGGAATTTTCAGCAGACGCCACTTATGAATTGGGTCCCTCTTGTTTTCGTCGCATTCAAGCTTCTTGTGTTCGGGATTGGCATGTTCTACGCCATCAAGTGGCATTACGATCAAGGCAAAAAACGCAAGGGCGGAAAAACAGAGTTTCGTGAGGTGGCGCGAAATAGTGCCAAGGTCGCCCTGATTTTCTCAGTGGCATTGATTGCAGTTGGTCTATTGACCTACTGGCTTACAAAGCAGCTTGACTTAAACCTGACCTAGTCGCGCGATTTTCCAAACAACCTGCCCGAAATGCCAGCAAACCCATCAACAGCCGGGCGATGAATGATGAAATGTTTGATTCATGAGTTGTTCTTCTTTGAATGGATCGCCTTCATCATCATTCACAAACAATTTTGAATCAAGCGCTTCCAAGTTCTTTCAGATGGCGCACAATGTTCGCTGTCATTACCAAGGAATGCACCATGAAACTTCTGAGACTGATTGTTTTGAATGCCAGCCTGCTGCTTACGCCGATTTGGGGCCATGCGATGGATTTGAGCCAGATCAGCAACAAGGATGCTGTGTCGGCTTTGCGAACCACCCTGTCCAAGGGCGCTGATTCAGCCATTCAGAATTTGGGGCAAAACAACGGCTTTTTGAACAATCCACAAGTTCACATTCCACTGCCCGCCTTTTTGAATGACCACAAAGGCATGCTTAAGATGGTGGGAATGGGTTCTCAGCTGGACGCCATGGAACAGTCGATGAACCACGCAGCCGAGGCTGCTGTGCCCAAAGCCGCCAATATTTTGAAGAAGGCCATTCAGGGCATGTCTGTGTCGGATGCAAAGTCGATTTTAAGCGGTGGAAACACAGCGGTGACCGACTTTTTCAAATCCAAAACAAAAGACGACTTGTACGCTGCTTTGCTGCCGATCGTGAAGGGTGAAACCGGCAAGCTGAACCTGACGGCACAATACAATGCGCTGGCACAGAAAGGCAGCAAGTTTGGTTTGGTGGACGCGTCGCAGGCCAATCTGGAAAGTTATGTGACCAATCAGGCCTTGAGTGGTTTGTTTACGATGATCGGCAATGAGGAGCAGGCCATTCGCGCCGACCCGGTCGGCACTGGCAGCGCATTGCTGAAAAAAGTATTTTCAAACTAAAGGATGTCAAAGCGTGGAAATATACTGCGCAATATTGACGATGTCCTCATCAGTCAAGGTTTTTGACACAGCAGACATGTTACCCGCATCATTGGTGCGGACATGGTTTTTAAAATCGTACAACTGCTTGAGCGTGTACTCGTAATGCTGATGAGTTAGCCGGGGTATTTCATTCTGACCCTTCAAGCCACCCATGTGACACATGGTGCATAACACTTCTTCGGTTTTGGCGAAACCCAGCTTCACTTTCTCGGGATCGGCTTTGAAGGGAATGTTGTCGGGCTTTTGACTTGCGAAGTACGCAGCCAGGTCATGCATGTCTTCCTTGGACAGATTGGCAGCCATCGGGGACATCACAGGGTTGGAACGCGCTCCTTCCTTGAAATCGCGAAGTTCGAGATAAATGTATCTTGCGTTCTGACCTGCCAATACGGGATAGAGGGGATTAGTCGAATTGCCGGTTTCACCGTGACACGCGGCACAAGCCTGCGCCTTGGCTTTACCCGCCTCGATGTCGGCAGCTCGGACTGTGTTAGCAAATAAACCGAACACGAGCAAGACCGTCGTTAAAGATAGTTTGTTCATTCCTGATACTCCACACTTCTGTAAGAACCCCGGTCGCCCAAAACAGACGGCCAGGGCCAAACTCTGCTTCAGTTTTTGCCGCTCAGTGCAAACACCATGATGCTGTTGCCTCGCTTAAAGTTCAGCTGGGAATTGCCACCCGCCGCAACTGCGATGTATTGCTTGCCATTGATCATGTAGGACACGGGTGGCGCATTGACACCTGCCCCACATTGGAAGCGCCAAAGCACCTTGCCTGTTTTTGCGTCATAGGCTTTAAACAGACCATTGCCTTCGCCCGCGAAAACCAGGTTGCCTGCTGTGGTCAGGGCACCGCCGATCATGGGTTGATCAGTTTTGGCCTGCCATGCAATTTTTCCAGTGTCGATGTTGACAGCAGTGACATTGCCCCACTGCTCTTCGCCGGGCACGTTTTTAAATGCGCCACCCAGCCACAGCTTGCCGTTGGGATACTTGGACGCCTCCACGGAATAATTCATGGGCTGGTGCAGGTTTACAGCGTAGGAATAATGAGTGTTCGGATTGAAGGCCATGGGTGACCATTCAACACCACCGTTCGCGCCAGGCAACATGCGGGTACCCTCAGGGGTGGGCAGAGACCACATGTTTTCCTGAGGAACCATAGCCTGCGAAAACCGGATCAGGCTACCGTCGCGGCGGTCGTGGATGTAGACATGACCCGTCTTTCCACCATGAATGACACCTGGAATCACTTTACCGGACTTGTCCTTTACGTTGACAAGAATGGGGGGGCTGACTGCGTCCAAGTCCCACACGTCATGAGGAATGTACTGAAAGTGCCATTTGTAGGCACCTGTATTCAAGTCCACGGCAACCATGGAATCCGTGTAAAGGTTGTCGCCCGGACGTTCAGCACCATATAGATCAGGAGAAGGATTGCCGACCACAAAGAAGACGGTTTTGGTCTCCCGGTCGATGGCAGGCGTCATCCACACGCCACCGCCCAGCGTTTTGTAAAAATCCGAATTTTTGGCGAATTGCGCTTTTTCAGCGGCAATGTCGCGATGCAGGTCTTTGCCTGTGGCGTCTGTGGTTGCCCATACACCTTCGTGGCCTTTTTCGGGCACGGTGTTGAATGTCCAAAGCAATTTGCCAGTGGCTGAATCAAAGGCTTTGACGAAGCCTCGAATACCGTATTCGCCACCGTTGGTTCCGATCAGTACTTTGCCGTCAGCCACTGTGGGTGCCATGGTTTCGCTGTAACCCTTTTCAGGATCAGCAATTTCAGTGGACCACAACAGCTTTCCTGTTTTGGTGTCCAGAGCAATCAGCTTGCCATCCAGTGTACCCATAAACAGGCGGTCTCCTTCGACCGCAACGCCTTTGTTGTTCGGTCCGCAACAGTAAGTGCTTGTGTCCCCGAGCTTGTGCTTGTAGTGCCAGAATTCCTGACCGGTGGCGGCATCCAACGCATAAACGTGGTCAAAAGAGGTGGTGATAAACATAACACCATTAACCACAATCGGCGCAGTTTCCATGGACTCGACAACGGCTGTCTGAAACACAAAAGCGGGTTTGAGTTTGGACACGTTGCCAGAGTTGATCTGTTTGCCTGGAAAATATCGAGTTTGCTTGTAATCCCCATTCGGTAGTAACCAGTTTTTGGAATCACTGGATGCTGAATCGAGCATTTTTTGCGAAACGGACGGAAGACTCTGAGGCACCGAGACCGGTTTGATGCCTGCCCCCCCCTCAATTTCCTGGGTAAATCCTGACGCCGTGTAAAGCAAAAGGGAACTGGCTGCCACAAGGGCAAACGTGTGGGCTGTCATTGAGTGTCTCATTTTGTCTCCGTTTTTTTGGTATTGCTGTTATTGAAACCGAGGGGCTTCAATTCACATCCTGTGCATGGAAATACAGACATCGTGGTTGAGATTAGCGGTTGTGGATGGATCTTTCTCTTTTTTATTAAATTAAAACTGTTAAAAAAATCTTAAGTACAAAAAACATCTGCGTCAAATTAAATTCCGAATTCAGTGGAATTGACAAAAAAGGATGAATCCTCCGCGTGTGTTGTTTTCCTTACAGTTCGGAAAAATCGACCATGTATTGCCAAATTCATGTGCGTCCCTCGCCCAAAACTGGGATAAAGTGCTGGATCATTTTCAATTTGATTCGCCCTTCGATATGAATTTAGCAAGCCCAGAGAAAGCCCCAATCAACTGGCCAGCGGCAATTACGCTGTGGAGCACACTGTTTTCTGCTTTGATCCTGATCCCGCTTTACGCCTATTCAAACGAGTTTTCGACTGCGGCGTGGGTGTCTTTTGTCGTGTTGGCTGGCTTGAATGGCATCTCGATCACGGCGGGTTATCACCGCCTTTGGTCCCACAGGGCATACTCTGCGCATCCGGTGGTTCGCTTCGTGCTGCTGATGTTTGGCACTATGGCCGTTCAAAACAGCGTGTACATTTGGGCCTCGGGACACAGGCGTCATCACCGGCATGTCGACCACATTGACAACGACCCTTACTCCGCCAAGCGGGGTTTCTGGTTTTCTCACATGGGATGGATGGTGCGCGAATACAGCACCAACAAGGAAGATTTTTCAAACATTCCGGATTTGCTGGAAGACCGTATGCTGGCGTTTCAACACAAGCACTACACGGCGCTGGCCTTGGGCATCAATTTTGGTTTGCCTTTCCTGATTGGTTATTTGTGCGGTGATGTGTGGGGCGTGGTGTTGCTGGGTGGCCTGCTGCGCTTGGTGTGGTCTCATCACACCACGTTTTTCATCAATTCGCTGGCGCACATTTGGGGCCGTCGCCCCTACACCGATGCCAACAGCGCCCGCGACAACGGCGTTTTGGCCTTGTTCACTTTCGGTGAGGGCTACCACAACTACCATCACATTTTTCAGTACGATTACCGCAACGGCATCCGCTGGTACCAGTTTGACCCCACGAAATGGCTGATTCGCAGCCTTGCGTGGTGTGGTCTGGCTGGTGACTTGAAACGGGTGCCCAATTTCAAGATTGAGAAGGCCAGACTCGACATGCAATTCAAACGTGCTGAGCAAGGTTTGAGTTGCAAGAAGCTGGCAGCCTTGGAATCGATCGAGCATTTGAAAGTCACCCTGGCCAGAGAGTACGAGTCATTTTCAGCGGCTCTGCAAGAATGGGCCAAGGTGAAAGAAGAGCAAATTCACGCCGCCAGAGAGGCCTTTGAGCACAGTGAAGTGATGAAAACCTACCATGCCCGCATTGCAGCCATTGAGAGTGGTTTGAAAGCCCAACGCAAGCGCGTGGCAGCCCTCGTGAACCAGATCCCCAAAGGCGTTTGGGCCTAAAGACACGCAGCCCCCGTTCTAAACAAAGGGGGCTGGTGCGACACAGTCAATGGATTTCCTTACTTGGCTTCCAACTGACTTTTCAAATTGTTCAATCCTCCATCGTACACGCCGGTAATCAACTGAATGACATCAGCATCCCCCTCTCCTTTGGGTGGATTGTCCGTCGTGTTTTTACGCTTGAAGTGCCCTGTCCAGACAACTTTGCTGGAGTTTTTGCCTGTGCTGATCACTTTGAAGATGGAGTGATAAGCAACAATGGGTAGCGGCGATTCGACAATTTTGTAGCTGAAACTTTTGCTTTTCTCATTGAACCGGGTTAGCTGTTCTGTAAAGCTAGGGCCGTCTTTAATGGTGAGTTGACGCACTGCCCCCGCGGTGTTGTTTTTGCCTTTCACAATTTCATCTTTGGAAAACCCGGGGTGCCAGGACGGCAGACCATCAAAGGATTTCGATGACTCCCACACGGTGGTGGCGGGCGCATCGATGCTGACCGTTCTCTCGACTGTAAGCATTTTAGGCGGACTTGCAAAGGAGAGTGCGGGTAGCAAAAGCGCGCAAGTCAGTATCCATTTTTTCAACATCTTGAACTCCTGGTGATAATTTTTCGTGAAATTCCGGAACAGTGATTCGGGAACAATTACTTATTGCAAGAATCAATCCAGGGTGCAATGCTTAGTCGTTATCACAATTTGAAACAATTGAATTCCATCTTGATTGAGGAGTACAGAATGGAACGCAGAAAGCTGGGCAGCCAAGGGCTGGAAGTGTCGGCAATAGGCCTTGGATGCATGGGAATGTCGGAGTTTTACAGTGGCAGGTCGGATGCAGAATCACTGTCAACCATCGACCGCGCGTTGGACCTCGGTGTGAATTTTCTGGACACTGCCGACATGTATGGCGTCGGTAAAAACGAGGAATTGTTGGCCAAAGCGATCAAAGGTCGCAGTAATCAATTCGTGATTGCCACCAAATTTGGCAACATGCGCGGCCCTGAGGGGCAGTTTCTGGGAATCAATGGTCGGCCTGAGTATGTCAAGCAAGCCTGTGAAGACAGCTTGAAGCGTCTCGATGTTGAGGTGATCGACCTGTATTACCAGCACCGCGTCGACCCGAATGTGCCGATTGAAGACACTGTGGGTGCCATGGCTGATTTGGTGAAGGCGGGCAAAGTGCGATACCTCGGCTTGTCTGAGGCGGGCGTTCAGACCATTCGCAGGGCGCACGCTGTGCACCCGATTACTGCCCTGCAAACTGAGTATTCGCTGTGGAGTCGCGACGCGGAAGATGAAATACTGCCGACCACACGTGAATTGGGCATTGGATATGTACCTTATAGCCCCCTGGGGCGCGGCTTTTTGAGTGGGCAAATCAAGTCGATTGATGATCTGGCAGCCGACGATTACCGGCGCAATTCACCTCGGTTTCAGGGTGAGAATTTTCAAAAAAATCTGGAACTGGTGAAACAGGTGCAGGCGATGGCAGAACAAAAGGGATGCACGGCTGCGCAATTGGCCTTGGCCTGGGTGCTGGCACAAGGCGACGACCTTGTGCCAATTCCAGGTACCAAGCGGGTGGCCTTGTTGGAAGAAAACGTGGCGGCATTGAATGTCGAACTGACACGCTCAGAACTTGATCAGCTAGACGCCATTTTGCCCCCTGGTGCGGCCGCTGGTACTCGCTATGCTGCGCCGCAGATGGCGGCGTTGAATCGCTGAGCGTCAGGAAGAATCGGGCACCGATTTGTCGGTGCCCTTTTTTCAGGCTTTCAATTTCCAGACGGTCACTTCACTTTCAGTGTACTGGTGCTTGCGCCGGGTTTCCCGAATGACAAAGGGCACTGCCTGGGGTACATCCACCAATTCAAATCGTTCGCCGAGAATGTCTTTCAAACCATCGAGTGTGGTGTAGGACTCGCCGTCTTTTTTGAAGCCCCCGATCCACTCGCTGCGCTTGGTGTACTCCTCAAGCCAGGTGTAAGGTGAAGACAGCACCAACAGTCCACCCGGATTCAGTCGGGATGCCACCGATTCAAGAAATCGACGTGGCGCATACAGTCGATCAATCAGGTTTGCTGCCAGCACCAGATCGAACCCGGTGAACAGCTCTTTCAGATTGCACGCGTCGCCCTGCCAGAACTCAACCTTGTGTGCGGTGTATGCCAAATCCAGTTCGGCCAGGGTGTGCTCGTGATAGGTCACCAATTCGCCTTCATCAGGCAAGGTGTAACGCACGGTGCTGGTTTGCTGCAAGCGGATCCAGGTGCAGATTGGCGTTGGCTTGGCTGTCGCGCGGCACATCGGTAAGCCCGGCATGGTCGTAGATTCGATTCCACTCGTCCTCCGTGGGCAATCGAAGGGGCTGACCGGTTTGCACGGATTTCCAGCGGCAAAAGGCACGAGCCTCATGACAATTGGTTTCAACGGGCCAATTCCAGGGCATGGGCACTTCCTCGGTCAACAACCTGAGCTTCCAATCCTTTTGGCCATGGCTCCCCTTCACCCAGAAGGTGGGATGTTCTGCCTTGGCAAATTGCCGCCATTGCTTGCCTTCATCGTCCCAAAATTGATCTGCGTGGTAAGCCCCAGCGTTCACAAATTCCAGAAACTCGGCATTGCTGACCAAGTAACGTGAGGCCTGAAATGCCCCCACTTCGGCCTTGTGTTGGCCGTATTCATTGTCCCAGCCGTAGACAGGTTCGCTCAATTCCCGCCCCAGAGAGACGGCACCCGTCGGAATATTGACCAGTGTATTGGCGGGTGCCGCACCTGCCTGTTGGCAACGTTGCCAAGCGTAATGGGGCCGAACAAACCGGAGTTCGTGCTGTCGCATCAGCACAGAAGAAGTTTCAAGGTGAATGTTTTCGTGTTCGATGCCCATCAGAACAGCCCAGAAAGGGTCATTCCAGCCGATGGGCAATTTGAATGGCGTGTGGCGTATGACTTTGTCAATTACATCGCGCGCCTTGTTGCGGTAGGCACGCACTTCGGCCACTGTGGGCCAGTCGTATCGGGTGTCGTCCAGGTCGTCCCAACTCATTTCATCAACACCCACGGCGAACATGGATTCGAGCCAAGGGTCGATGCGTTTGTCGATCAACCCGACCAGCAAAAACTTGTTGATGAAAAAAGTGGCGGTGTGACCGAAATAAAAGATCAGCGGATGACGCAACGTAATCGGCTTCTTGTAATAGGCCTCGTCGCAACTGAGTAACTCGAACAGCGATTCGTAGCGGTCGAAGGTGGCGTGGAAATAGTTCAGAATTTCGGTGCGTTTGGCTTCGACGTCGCCGCCGTCCAGAAGTGGAGTGCGCTGATGCACCTCAGTTGCAGGCGACTTCTTGTGCGATTGGGCATGCATGGCGGCGGACTCTGGTAAAGCAAAGCACTTAGTGTAATAAATTTATAAGGCAATCAGTCCTTTCAGACCAGAAAAACAAGATCTGTCACTCCCGGGTCAACCTTTTTCTGGAATAACAACGTCGTGACTTGTCCGCGGTGATGGGTTTGGTGGTTAAACAAGTGTAGAAGCACCTTGTGTAAAGACTCTTCCCGAGTTTGATTGGCCGCCAAACTGGTGTAACGCAAGGGTTGATGCAAATGTTGGTCACTTAGCGCATCGACGTAAGCAAGCAGATCTTGATCCAGTTTTGCGCGCATTTCCCCGAAGGTCTTCAAGTTGGAAAACCGAATTTCGTTCAAGGCGGACACTGCATGTGGGCGATCCAGCAAACGACTCAACCACAATTCATCGGCATTGACCAAATGATTCAAGGTGCCCATGATTGAACCAAAAAATGCGCCCATGTCTTGCAGCAGCGCTTCATTGGGCAGCTTGGCGCAAGCGTCCAGTATTTGCTGGTTCATCACCTGGTTGTACTGGGCGAGCATTTTAAAAAGTGCGGTTGGGCTGGCAGGCTGACTATTGGCGGTCATGATGGCGGTCAATCGATGGCAAGGTGGTGAAGAAATCATAATCCCGAATTGTTAAAAAGCCATGCCATGACTCGACAGATCGATCTCTACTTTGATTTTTCCAGCCCCTACTCATATTTGTCTGTGGCACGGGCAAACCACTTACTGGATGGTTTGCCAATCAGACTGAATTTACGACCGATTGTGCTTGGCTCTATTTTCAAGCGATTGGGATGGGAGTCCAGCCCGTTTCTGGCACAGGCCCGAAAGCTGGATTACATGTGGCTGGATGTAGCCCGGCAGGCAAGGCGCCATGGTCTGCCCTTTCACAAGCCCTCGCATTTTCCGGTCAACAGCGTGTTGGCTGCACGCGTGGCCACTTGTGCCCCAGACGAACCCTGGCTGGCTGACTTCTGTGTGGCGGCTTTTCAGGCTTATTTTGTGCATGATGAAAACCTCAGCGAGCCGAATGTAATAGGCAGATTGCTGCTTGAACTTGGCCTCGATTCTCGGGAAATATTGGACAGGGCGACCAGTGCGCACAACAAAAGCGATCTGCGGCAGGTCACCGAACAGGCCGACGCGCTGGGGGTGTTTGGCGCACCCACGTTTGTAGTGAACCAACACTTGTTTTGGGGCGACGACCGCTTTGAAGCGGCAGTGGATGCCTGTATTCAGGATTCTGCAGAACTACCACCAAAATGAAATGCGCCAGCGTTACACTTGCGTTTCTTATTGCAGTAACCAAGGAGCAGTACTCATGGATTTGTTTGATGCAATTTACCAGCGCCGCGCAATTAAGGGCTTCGATTCCGAGTTTGTAATTCCCGCTGCTGATGAAACCAAAATGCTGGAAGCTGCCATTCAGGCGCCCACCAGCTTCAATATTCAACACTGGCGTTTTGTGGTCGTGCGCGACAAGGCCTTGCGCCAAGAGATGCGCAAACTGGGCAACGATCAGGCGCAGATTACAGATGCTTCACTGTTGGTCATCATGACGGCTGACACCAAAGCCTGGCAGAAAAACCCGGCTCGCTACTGGGAAAAAGCCCCGAAGGAAGTGGCCGATCTGCTGGTGGGCTGGATGGGCCCCTTCCACGATGGCCGCGAATGGCTGCAGCGCGATGAGGCGCAACGCTCCATCGGCATGGCCATGCAAACGCTGATGCTATCTGCCAAAGGCTTAGGCTACGACTCTTGCCCGATGATCGGTTTTGACATTGAAGCGGTGGCCAAGCTGATCAATCTGCCTGCTGACCATGTGATGGGACCGATGGTTGCGATTGGCAAAGGCAACAAGCAGCCTTGGCCCAAGCCCGGTCAACTGGCCCTCAATGACGTGGTGATCAACAACACGTTTTAATTGGCTTTGAATTAGACAGCACGAGGCGAGGAATCATTTCCTCGCCTTTTTTTTAGCACGTCGATCAACGCCCTCAACTTGGGCTGCGATTGACTGCGCTCTGCGAAATACAAAAACAGGCCTGAGGTAACAGGCAGGCTGTCGGACAAGCACGACACCAATTCCTGAGTAGCCAACCACTGCTGCACTTCCATCTCGGCCACGTAGGCCAGCCCCAAACCCGCCAATGCAAAATTCACCAGGCTGCTGCGGTCATTCACCACCACCGACACTGGCGCATCCACCAACACTTCCCGCCCCTGCTGCTCAAACTCCCACCGGTGCAGGGCTCGACTGGTCACGAAACGGTAATTCAAGCAGGTGTAATCTGGGATGTCGGTGAACTGTTTGGGTAGGCCATGCTGTTTTGCATACGCAGAGCTTGCCACCACACACCAGCGAAATTCGGGGGTCAATGGCAATGCAACCATGTCTTTTTCAAGCGACTCGCCCAGCCGAATGCCGGCGTCGAAGCCTTCATCAAGCAGATCAACAATGCCCTCATCGATGTGGATGTCCAACAGAATTTCAGGGTACTTGCGCCTGAACTCAGGCAACACAGGCTCAATCAGCCATTCACAGGCAAAGCGCGTCATCGTGAGCCGCAGCGTGCCACTGGGTTTGCTCTGGAAAGATCCCAAACCTTCCAGCGCTTCACGCAATTCACGCGCAGCCGGGTTCAAGCGGTTGTACAACTGCTGGCCAGCCTCGGTCAGCGCCACACGGCGCGTGGTGCGCCGAAACAGCAAGACGCCGTGGCGATCCTCCAGCGCGCGGATGGTCTTGCTGACTGCGGTGGCACTGACACCGAGCCTTTGCGCAGCCTGCGAAAAACTGGACAAGGCGGCCACTTCCAGAAAAACGGCCACACCATCGAAGACGTCTTTGTCCATTTTATAAACCTGAGGTTTAAAACAAATGAAAAATATAGCCTTTATCTTGATAATTACTCAAGTTACACTGCTGAGCTATGACAATAATTCCTGACCTAGGGGGTGAAATGGTTGATTTTGTGCTGAATGGCAAACCCGTGAGTGCGCAAGTGGATAACGACACACCACTGCTGTGGGTGCTGCGCGATGAACTTGAAATGACCGGCACAAAGTACGGCTGCGGCATGGGCCTTTGCGGCGCTTGCACCGCGCACGTGGAAGGTCAGGCAGTTCGGTCTTGCCAAACCCCGATTTCGACCGTGGCTGGCAAACACGTCACCACCATCGAACAAATGCACGACGACAAGGTGGGTGCAGCAGTGCAGCACGCCTGGCAAAAGCTGGACGTGGTGCAGTGCGGTTACTGCCAATCCGGGCAGATCATGCAGGCCACCGCCTTGCTGAAAACCAATCCGAAACCCAGCGACAAAGACATTGACGACGCCATGGCAGGGAACATTTGCCGCTGCGCCACCTATGTTCGCATCCGCGCGGCCATTCACGAAGCCGCCAAAACGCTGGCTTAAGGAGAATCAAAATGACCATCATCAGTAAATTAAGCCGACGCGAATTCCTGAAAGCCGGGGTGGGTTTTACCCTGGCCGTGCAACTGCCCATGTCGATGGCAGCCAGCAAACTGAAAGCGGGCGGCCCCGGTCAGGTGGGTGCACAGGTCGAAACTGGAAGTTTCGCCCCCAATGCGTTTGTAACCATTGGAGAGGACAACACCGTCACCGTAATCTGCAAACACCTTGAAATGGGCCAAGGCGTGTTCACCGGGCTTGCCACTTTGGTGGCCGAAGAACTGGACGCAGACTGGGCACAAGTGCACGCACAAGGCGCACCCGCAGCCAAGGCCTACAACAATCTGTTTTGGGGTGTGCAAGGCACGGGCGGCAGCACCGCCATTGCCAATTCATTTGAGCAAATGAGAAAGGCAGGCGCCACCGCGCGTGCCATGTTGGTTGAAGCGGCTGCACAGCGCTGGAAAGTGCCAGTCCACAAAATTCAGGTGACCAAAGGCTTGGTGCACACTGCAGACGGCCACCACAAGGCCACCTTTGGTGAACTGGCCCAAGCGGCAGCCGCCCTGCCCGTTCCGGAAAACGTGACCCTGAAACAGGCCCATGAATTCAAGCTGATTGGCAAAACAGCACCCCGCAAAGACAGCGCCGCCAAAACCACTGGCAAGGCCATGTTCACGCAAGACTTCAAACTGCCCGGCATGCTGACCGCCGTGGTGGCGCACAGCCCCAAATTCGGCGGCAAAGTGGCCAAAGTGGACGATACCAAGGCGCGTGCCATTCCGGGTGTTCAACAGGTGGTGACCATTCCAACTGGAGTGGCCGTGTTGGCCCACAACTTCTGGACCGCCAAGAAAGGCCGTGATGCGCTGGTGATCGATTGGGATTTCAGCCAGGCTTACAGCGGCAGCAGCGACCAGATTCAAAAAGACTACACCGCACTGTTGGACAAACCCGGCACAGTGGCCCGCAAAGAAGGCGATGCCATGGCCACGCTGGCAGACAGCAAAAATGTGGTTCAGGCCGATTTTCATTTTCCGTTTTTGGCCCACGCCGCCATGGAACCCATGAACTGCGCCATGCAAATGACGCCGGAGGGCGTGCAGGTCTGGAACGGTGAACAGATGCAAACCGCAGACCAGGCCGCTGTGGCCGGTGTGCTGGGCCTGAAGCCAGAGCAGGTGAACCTGAACATGCTGTACGCAGGCGGCAGCTTTGGCCGCAGGGCCAACCCGCACGCGGACTACCTGGTGGAAGCCGCACATGTGCTGAAAGCCAGCGGTGGCAAAAACCCCATCAAGCTGGTGTGGGCACGCGAGGACGACATGACCGGGGGCTTTTATCGCCCCGCATACGCCCATCGCATTCAGGCCACACTGGACGAGCACGGCATGCCCAAAGCCTGGATGAACCGCATCGTCGGGGAGTCCATCATGAAGGGCTCGCCTTTCGAAATGATGATCAAAGACGGCGTCGACCCCACCTCGGTAGAAGGATCAGCCACCCTTCCCTACGCCATTCCGAACATGCTGGTTGACCTGCACACCACCAACGACACCGTGCGCGTGCCGGTGCAGTGGTGGCGCTCTGTGGGGTCAACCCACACCGCATTCGCCACGGAAGTGGTTATGAATGAACTGGCTGAAAAAGCCGGCAAAGACCCGGTGGAGTACCGCATGGCGCTGCTGAAGAAGCACCCCCGCCACGCAGGCGTCTTGAAGCTAGCCGCCGAAAAGGCGGGTTGGCACAAACCAGTGGCCCCCGGCAAAAACGGTGAAAAGCGTGGCCGAGGCGTGGCTGTGCATGAATCGTTCAACACCTTTGTGGCCCAGGTTGTGGAAGTGACCGTTCAAAAAGACGGCGCTTACAAAGTGGACCGAGTGGTGTGTGCGGTGGACTGCGGTGTGGTGGTCAACCCCGACGTGGTGAAAGCCCAGATGGAAGGCGGCATTGGCTTTGCATTGGCTGGTGCCTTGTACGGTGAAATCACCCTGAAAGATGGCGAAGTGCAACAGACCAACTTCCACAATTACCCGGTGCTGCGCATCAACCAGATGCCGAAAATCGAGGTGCACATGGTGCAGTCTGCCGAGAAGCCCACAGGCGTGGGCGAGCCCGGTGTGCCACCTTTGGCACCCGCACTGGCGCACGCGCTGAAAAATGCAGCAGGGGTGACGATTCGCAGCCTGCCCATTCAGGACACCATCCAGGTTTAAGGGGTTGATTGCACATGGAAGGTCTTGACCTTGAAGTATTGCGCAAGGCCCAAAGCTGGCACCACAGCGGCCGACAAGCAGTGTTGGTCACGGTGGTGCGAACCTGGGGGTCGTCGCCACGCCCACCGGGGTCGCTGTTGGTGTTGCGCGACGATGGCCATGCCGTGGGCAGCGTGTCGGGCGGCTGTATTGAAGACGACCTGATTGACCGCATCGTCAACAAAGAAGGCTTGCCCACCAGGCCGCAACTGGTTCAGTACGGTGTTGGCGCTGAAGAAGCGCGGCGCTTTGGCCTGCCCTGTGGCGGACGAATGGAACTGGTGCTTGAACCCATTACAGCAGCAAGCCGGCTGGACGAACTGATCGAGCACCTGCAAAACGGCCGACTTGTGGAGCGCACGCTGACGCTTGCGAGCAGGGCTGTCACCTTGACCGAGTGCCGCCAAGGCAAGGAACTGGCATTCGACGGCAACACGCTGAAACAGCTGTTCGGCCCACAATATCGCTTGCTGTTGATTGGCGCTGGGCAACTGGCCCAGCAATTGGCACGCGTGGCGCTGGCGCTTGGCTTTGCGGTCACAGTGTGCGACCCGCGCACTGAATATTCGGAAGAATGGAACGAAGCAGGCACCACACTGACCCGAGACATGCCCGACGACGTTGTGATCGCGATGAAACCAGATTCACGCACCGCTGTGATCGCGCTGACGCACGACCCGAAACTGGACGACCTGGCCTTGATGGAGGCCCTGAAAACACCGGCCTTTTACGTGGCGGCGCTGGGCTCCAGAAGAAACAACAGCGCCAGACGCAAGCGCCTGCTTGAGTTCGGCGTAAGCCAAGCGCAGGCCGAGTTCATGAGTGGCCCAGCCGGGCTGGACATTGGTAGCCGCACCCCCAGCGAAATAGCGGTCTCCATTGCCGCTGAACTGGTGGCTCGCAAAAATGGCATCCGGGCGGGCACACCCGTGCAGCGCAAGCCACAAACACTGCAATTCGCCAGTGACGAAGCACCCGCCTGCGGCTGAACAAGCGGTCGGCCTGCTGCTGGCCGCGGGGTTTGGTCGACGATACGACCCCAGCGGCCAACGCGACAAGCTGATGCACGTGCTGGCCGATGGCCACAGCGTGCTTTGGCACAGTGCAAACGCCTTGAAGGCGGCCCTGCCCCACTGCATCGCCGTGGTTCAACCCGCACAAGCGGAACGAGAAGCGCTGTTGATGAAGCTGGGCTTTGATGTGGTTCAAGCCCCGCAAGCCGCATTGGGCATGGGGGCCAGCATGGCTGCGGGCGTGCAGGCCATTCAGCACCAGTATGCAGACGCCAAGGCGATAGTGCTTGCACTGGCGGATATGGCGTGGGTGGGCAGCAAGGCGATTGAACAAGTTGCCAATGCGACCTTAACCCTGCCGGGCGGGCAATCAGATTTCTGCGCGCCGGTTTACAAAGGGCAGCGTGGGCACCCCGTAGGCTTTGGGTCAGACTGGTTCGGTGCCCTGGCTTCGCTGAACGGCGACCAGGGTGCAAGGCAGCTGATGAAGCATGCCCGTTGCCACGCCATTGATTGGCCTGACGACGGTGTAATCAAAGACCTTGACGCGCCCTTAGACGCCCCAAAAACAGCGGAATAAAACCAATCAACAAGCCGCCAATGCCCAGCATGTTGGTGATGAAATCGAAGGTGGGAATGCTGTACAGCGCGATAAACACCATGAACAAGGCCGCCAGCAAGGGCCACAGCACATACGAACCCGCATTGTAGACGCCCTCGCGAAGCTTGCCTCGGTAATGCCATGCGCAGGCAAACCCGGCCAGGCTCATGTAAAAGCAGATCTGAAAACCGATCGACAAAATGGAGCTGTTTAAAATCGATTCCACACTGGGCATGTAAGACGAGCTGAACAGCAACACAATGCCCAAGGCCCAAATGACGACAGTAGCCACCCAGGGGGTTTGCCACTCGGGGTGAATGGTGGCGTAACGGGGGTGCAGCATTTCATCGCGGGCCATGGCAAACATGCTGCGGCTGAATTGCAGAATCTGAGTTTCAATGGTGCCCACCGTGCTCAGGATGGTGGACATCACGGCCAGGTAATTCCAGGGCTTTGGAAACAGCTTGTTCGCAATGGCGTACAACACATTGGTGTTGGCCTTGGCAATTTCATCGTCGGTCAGCACGATCAACACCACAATCATCATGATGATGAAAAACAGAATCAGGTTGATCATGGCCCAGAAGGCCCCTTTGCTGGCTGCGTTCAGTTCATGTTGCGCCGCGCCGGTTTTGGTTTCCTCGCTGAGGTTCATGGTGACGTCCCAACCCCAATAAAAGAAGATGGCGGTCAGCGCACCGGTGGCAAAGGCCTGTGGCGTGAAAGAAAACGGAGAAAACCAAATGAACGACGGCGCATGGGCGGGGTGTTTGCCGTACTGCACGAATGCGCCCACGATAAGCGCGAAAATGACTGCAGTTTCAAGAGCCGTCAAAACAATTTGCGCGTAACTGGCGTGCTTGATGCCTTTGGTCACCACAATCGTCACCACCGTCAGCCAGATGGCGGCTGTGGCGGTTACCCAATTGGTGTTTTCAACTTTGTCGGGAAACAGAATGACCAGCGTGGAGGTGGCGGCCGGAATGGTGGCAGACACCATGAAAAAGATGGAAGCCACCAGCAAGCCCCAACCTGCAAAAAACCCCCAGTTTTTGCCAAACACATGCCCCACCCAAGCGTACGACGCAACTGCGTGCGGGGTGATTTTGCTGAGGTGGATGAATGCGAGCAAAATGCCGAACATGATCAACCCGCAGTAGAAAATGCTGCCCACGGACAGCACCCCAACCGAGGCCACAATGGTGGCAGTGGTAACCGCCACACTAAATGCGGGGGCTGTGCCCGCAATGCCCATCACCGTGGATTCGAATGAACCCAACGCACCTTGTGCCAACGCTTTTGCGGATGCCACTTTGTTTCCTTTCCCGATGAAGGCTCGGACTACAATTGATTCATGAAATTTTGCAAATCATATACCGAATCACAAAAGTGTCACCAAGAGTTTCAGAAAAAAAGATAGTCTTGCGCTCATTGAATTTGATTTTGCTGAAAGGAAACCACACATGCGCTTGAAAGCCACTGTATATGCGCTTTTTCTGGGCAGCACTGCACCAGTTTGGGCTGCTCCGGGCAACCCCGCGCCCGCCGATTATTCAGGCGTTTATGACTGCAAAGGCACCGATGCACACGACGGCGCATACACCGCTGAGGTTACTTTGACCAAAAACCCGATACACAGCGTGGGCAACAACACGGCCTACCACTTTGAGATGAAAGTACCAGGCTTTGGGACCTATCCCGGCGAGGCTGTGGCACAAGGCCATTACGCCGCAATCCACTTTGCCAACACCGGCCCCAAAACCGGCGACGCGGGCACCGGCCTGGCCCGCTTTCACAAGGCCCACGGCAATCGCTGGGCGTTCACCAAGTTCTACTACGAGCCAGGCTACCAGGGCGGTAACCACGGCACGGAAGAATGCGTGCAGAAAGAGGCGGTCAATCGAGTAGCGCCGCCCGTGCCGGAGCAAAGTGGACGCAAGGGTGGGTAATCCAGATGTGGTTTTCAACGCCTCCGGCGGATCCGCAAATTGAGAACTGGGCTGTACATGGACAGTTGACCAATGTGACACAGTCACACAATCGCTTTCCTTCCCCGTATTCCGGGATGAATAGCCTCCAGCAGAATGAACGTTTGGAGGAAACCACTGACCTTACCCTCTATGCGGGTCTGCGACTTTCCCCGAGCACAGAGTTCTGGATCAATCCAGAAGTCGATCAAGGCTTCGGAGTTAGCAACACAGTCGGCGTGGCGGGGTTCCCCAGTGGCGAGGCATACAAAATCGGGGCAAATGCACCTTACCTTCGCGTACCGAGGGCATTCATTCGCAGCCTATTTGCACTGCCAGGTGGTAGTACTACAATTGAAGGTTCAGCCAATCAACTGGGTGGCCCAGTTGCCACCAACAATGTCACGGTCACATTGGGTAAATTTTCAGTAGTCGATGTGTTTGACAACAACACGTACGCTCATGACCCAAGAAACGACTTCCTGAACTGGTCCATCATCGACGCCGGTGCCTTCGACTACGCTGCTGATTCATGGGGTTTCACCAACGGCGTTGCCGTGGAATGGAACAAAAACTGGTGGACCTTGAGGGCTGGCCGTTTTCAGCTGTCGTCTGTGCCCAATGGCAAGGTTACTGGGTTCGATTTCAGCCAGAGAATGTCAGTCGTCGAGGCTGAAGGGCGTTATGGTTTGGGCAATTTACCCGGAAAGTTGAAATTGCTCACATTCCTGAATGAAGGTCGCATGGGGGATTATAACGATGCGTTAAAACAGGCGTTTATCACAGGATCCGTACCAGACACGGCCATGGTTCGCAAACGCAGTTCAAGAGCAGGGTTTGCGATGAACCTGGAACAGGCGATTGGTAGCGACGCAGGAATTTTTGCGAGGTGGAGTGCGAATGACGGTCGCAAGGAAGCCTACGAGTTCACTGAAATCAATAAATCGTTCGCGACCGGCATTTCAGTCAACGGCAGAACATGGACCAGACCGAATGATCAGTTTGGCGCTGCAGTGGCCTTGAACGCATTGTCGGGTCCCGCAAAATCATACTTTGCAAGTGGCGGATCCGGCATTTTGATCGGCGATGGCAGACTGAATTACAACACTGAGCAAATCCTCGAGACTTTTTATTCGATGAGCATCAGTGATCAGGTGACTTTTACAGTGGATTTTCAACACATCAACAACCCTGCCTACAACCGCGATCGCGGCCCGGTGAATCTCGGTGCCATTCGCATTCACATGCAATTCTGACCTTGTCAGAAAACTGTCAGCAAACCCTCAGTCATTCCTCAGTATCGCTCTCTAGAATTCGCAACGGGAATAATTTGCGAATACTGAAATATGCGTCTGAAGGGCCGAGTTGCTAAATCCGTAATCCTGTTTGCATGGGTGTGGCATGGCCACGTCTGTGCGGGAGTACCTGCGCCTGCAGCCAGGGACTTCACACTGAACGACGCACTTTCAATCGCTGTTGAACTCAACTCAGACATTACCGCAGCGAAGGCCGCGCTTCAGGTGGCCCGCGCTCAATCTCTGTCTGCACAAGCAAGACCCAACCCGCAACTCAACCTGCAGACTTTCAACATTAACCACCAATTGGGAGTTGGCGCAGGCAATTTGTCTGACAAGACGGTAGATTCCACGATCCAGATCAGCCAGTTGATCGAACGAGGCCAAAAACGACAAATTCGATCTGAAGCCGCTGACTACCTGATTCAAGCCGCAGAAAACGACTTACGTAGCACTACGAGACGGGTCAAACAGGCCGTTGCCGACAGCTATTTTGACCTGAAGGCGGCAAGTGACGCATTGACACTCAGTCGCGAACTCGAAAGCCTTGCGGAAAACAATTTGAAACTGGCCCAGTTGCGAGTTAAGGCGGGGGATCTGTCTGGTGCGGAGCTTCAGCGCGTTCAGGTGGACACCTACCAGGCCCACAATGACAGCAGCGCGGCGCAAGACGACTTAAACATCAAGCGGGACGCATTTCTGCGGCTGATCGGAATGGCCAACCAGCCTGGAAATCTGCGGCTGGCGCAACCCTGGCCGAGTAAAGTGGACTCACCTTCCGGGGAAAATCAGCAAGACACGCCTGAACAACCCGAAGTGGAAGCTGCGAAAGACCGTTTGAAGGCCGCCAGCAAAGCGGTGGAACTCTCAAAGGCACTGCGAACCCGCGACATTACGCTGGCTGTTCAATATGAACATTACCCCACAAGTCCCTCAAACATGCAGGGCAGCGGTAACAGCGTAGGGGTTGCTGTTCAGTTCCCGCTGTTTGTTTGGTACGACTACGACGGTGAAATATTGGCTGCACAGGCGGTGCAAAACCAGCTGGAAGAAGACGCTCAGCGAATCAGGGCGGAAAGCAGTGCTGATGTCAATCTTGCGCAAAGTCGCGTCGAAAGCACAGCCGTGCGGCTGGCCAATTACCACAACGACATTGTACCTGCAGCGCGCAAATCACTGGAATCCGTGGAATACGCCTTCAAACAAGGAGCCGCAGGCGCCACTGAACTACTTGACGCACGACGAACCTACAAACAAACCCAAAGCGGTGAAATAGCCGCGCAGGCCGACTATGCAAAGGCGCTGGAACGCCTGCGACTATTCAGCACGATGGATGAAAAAACACCATGAAAGCAAAACAAGCCATTGGCCTGACCTTGACCGTGATCGCTGCAGCGGGTGCAGGCTGGTTTTCCGCCAGCATGTTGAGCAAACACAAACCCTCAGCGGTCAAAGCGGCAGAGTCTGAGGCCAGCAACAAACAAAAGCCTGCCGAGCCTGGTGAAGTCACTGTTCAAGATTCTCAACTGACAGCACTGAAAACTGAAACGCTGAAGGCCTGGCCCAAATCGGTCACTGATTCCTTAAACGGCAAAATCGTCTATGACGAAGACCGCACTGCCCGTGTTGAAACCCCAGTTGCCGGACGCGTGACGCGAATTTTGGCCGACATTGGCGACTCAGTTGCCAAAGGACAGGCGCTGGCAGAGCTGGATTCCCCTGATTTTGCCAGCGCACAGGCGGACTTTCAGAAGGCAACTGCCGATCAAACCATGAAGGAATTGGCCTGGCACAGGGCACAAACACTGCTACAGCACGAAGTAATCGCTGCACGCGATGCGGAGGCAGCCAAAGCTGATTTTCTGCAAGCGCAGGCGGAAACGACCCGAACCCGTGAAAAGGTGAGAAATCTTCACGGGCTTATGATTTCAGGCACTCCGGGTCAATTCCGGCTAGTGTCCCCTCTTTCAGGCAGGCTGGCCGCAAGGCAAGTGAATCCAGGTATGGAGGCCAAACCGGATTCGGGCTCTGCCCTTTTTATCGTGACAGACCCCACAAAGTTGTGGGGTCTGGTGGACGTGCCAGAAGCAGACATTGGCAAAGTGTTTGTGGGACAACACGCCACCGTGGAGGTGCAGGCCTACCCCGGCAAACTGTTCGACGCCACGGTGACCCGCGTTGGCCTTGCGGTCGATCCAGACACACGCCGGATTCCAGTTCGATGTGCATTGAACAATGCTGATCTTTCATTGAAGCCGGACATGTTTGCCAAGGTGGCGTTCTCAGATCGTGAAGCCACGCAAATTGTGCGCGTTCCCAATCAAAGTCTTCTGACAGACGGGCTATACAGCAGCGTTTTTGTACAGACTGGATCGAACACATTCAAAAAATTGAAAGTTCAATTGCTTCGACGCGGCGCAGACTTCAGCGAGGTCTCAGAGGGCTTGAAGCCCGGTGACAATTTGGTGGTCGAGGGCGCACTGCTGTTGAATTCGGAAGCCGCCAACGATGCTCAATAAGCTGATCGAATTCGTATTGGCACAACGTGTATTTGTGCTGGTCATGACAGGCGCATTGTGCCTGTTTGGTTACAGGGCCGTGACCGACATCCCCATTGAAGCCTTTCCTGACGTGCAGGATGTACAGGTTCAAATAGTGACCTTGAATCCAGGGCAAGCGCCAGAAGAGGTGGAACGCGCCATCACCCTTCCGATCGAACGGGCGATGAACTCAGTGCCCAGGCAGACCCAGTTGAGGTCGGTCACGCTCAACGGGCTTTCCGTGGTCACGCTGACATTTGCAGACCACACGGATGACTACTTTGCCCGCCAGCAAGTGCTTGAAAAACTGCAGGAGGTTAACCTTCCGCCGGGCATTCAACCCACACTGGCGCCACTGAGCACCGCGGTTGGCGAAATTTTTCGCTATGTGGTGCGCGCACCAGCAAGCATGTCAGAAAACGACGTGCGCTCCCTTCAGGACTGGGTGATCAGCAACAAACTGCGAATGGTACCCGGTGTTGCCGATGTGGTCAGTTTTGGTGGCACAGTGAAGGAGTATCAGGTGCGGGTAGATCCGGACCGGCTAAAGCGTTTCGGCGTCACGCTGGACCAGGTCAGCCAGGCCCTTGCCAACAACAGCGCCAACGTTGGTGGTGGCTTTTTCAAACGGGGTGACGAGTCGCTCGTGATTCGCAGCATCGGGATCGTAAGGTCGCTGGAGGACATTGGCCATATCGTAGTACAAGCCAACAACGGTAAAACAGTGTTGGTGCGGGACGTCGCACAGGTTGAAATCGGACACAAACCCAGATCCGGCATTGTGGCCTATGACAAAGCAAACAGTGTGATCGAGGGCATTGTATTGATGACCAAGGGCGCCAATGCGGCCAAAGTCATCTCGGATGTACGCCAGCGAGTGGACTCCATCAACGCCAAATTGCCCAAGGGCGTGCGGCTTGAGGTCATCTACGACCGGACAGACTTGATCAAGAAGACCGTACGCACCGTGACGGAAAACCTGTTGATCGGCGCCCTGCTGGTGATCGCCATTCTGATTCTGTTTTTACGCAACTGGCGCGCAGCCCTGATCGTGGCCACTGTCATTCCCTTGGCACTGCTGTTTGCGTTCATCCTGCTGGATGCCAAGGGCATACCCGCCAACCTGATCTCACTGGGCGCGGTGGACTTCGGCATCATTATTGACGGCGCGGTGGTGCTGGTAGAAGCCTTGATGGTCAGACTGGCAGAACAGGCCTTGACCGGTTCAAACCAAACCACCAATTGGCGTACCGGGCAATCGGTTCTGAAAGAAACCGTGACCGAAATGGGACACCCGATCCTGTTCGCCAAAGCCATCATCATCACTGCATTCCTACCGATCTTCACCTTCCAGCGGGTAGAAGGAAAGATCTTTACACCTGTGGCCTTGACATTGAGCTTTGCTATTCTGGGTGCGGTCATCTTGACTGTGACCTGGATTCCATCGCTGCTGGATTGGGCCATGCGCTCCGGTTCCATGGCAGAAAAGCACAGTCCGTGGCTGATCAAGCTTCAAGACCGCTACAGACGGATGCTGCGTGCCCTTCACCTGAAACGCCATGTTCTTTTGCTGGCCTCTGGCTTTGCATTGACCCTGACTCTGTTGCTTTCGCCTTTGCTGGGCAGTGAATTTCTGCCCAAACTGGATGAGGGCAATATCTGGTTGACGATCACATTGCCACCCTCCAGCGCGATCGAGAACACCCAATCTGTTGAACAACGGGTACGACAAATTTTACTGTCCTACCCAGAGGTGGCCCATGTCATTAGCCAGGTTGGGCGCCCCGACGACGCCACCGACCCAAAAGGCTCCAACAACATCGAAATTCTGGCAGACCTGAAACCCACCGACACTTGGCGCTTTGATTCAAAAGACGAGCTGATTGAAAGCATGTCCAAACGCCTGCATGCCTTGCCCGGCGTACCAACCAACTTTTCTCAGGTTATCGAAGACAACGTGGAGGAATCCCTTTCAGGTGTGAAGGGTGAAATAGCCATCAAGATCTTCGGCCCAGACCTGGCAGTTCTTGCCCAAAAGGCCCGTGAAGTTGCTCAAGTGGTTAAAAACATACCCGGCGCAACCGACGTGGGAATGACCGAAATTGGTGGGCAGAGTGAATTGGACATTCAACTGGACAGAGACAGGATCGCCAGACTCGGCCTGAATGTGGCAGCAATCAATTCGGCAGTTCAGGCCGGACTGGCAGGCTTGCCCGTCAACACGTTTTACGACGGAGACCAACGCTATGACCTCAGCATTCGCCTGGACAAGCCTTTTCGCAGTTCAGCCGACAGTATTGGTGCCTTGCCGATTGCCCTGCCCGACAACAAGGGGGTAATCACGCTGGCAGAGATCGCCCACATCGAACAGACCCAGGGCGCCAGCATGATTAACCGGGAAGAAGGCAGCCGGATCGCGTCCGTCAAGGCCAACCTGATTGGTCGGGATCAAGGCAGCTTCGTGGCTGAGGCTCAACAAGAAGTGGCCGACAAGGTCAAGCTGCCCCCAGGATACCGCTTGACTTGGGGCGGGCAATTTGAAAACCAGCAACGTGCGGTTAAACGGCTCTCGGTCATTGTTCCCGTCACCGCACTGCTGATTTTCTCTCTGCTGTTCTGGACCTTCAGATCGGTCAGGCGTGCGCTCGTGGTGCTCGGCATCGTGCCTTTCTCCGTGATTGGCGGTGTGATTGGTCTGGGCCTCGAAGGTCTACATTTCTCGGTCTCGGCCGCTGTTGGCTTTATCGCTGTTGCAGGAATTTCTGTACAAAACGGCGTGATCATGATCGAGCAGATCCTTGAATACCTGGACGAAGGTATGACGCTGTTGCGAGCCAGTGTAGAAGGTGCAATCAGCAGACTTCGCCCAATATTGATGACTGCCTTGATGGCGGGTCTCGGTTTGCTGCCTGCTGCCCTCTCACACGGAATCGGTTCAGAGACCCAGCGTCCCTTCGCCGTGGTGATTGTTGGCGGCATTGTGTCTGCCACGTTCTTCACGCTCACCCTGCTGCCGATTGTGTTCTCCATGGTTGAACAGCGTCACCAAAAACCCGTTGAGGGCTCCGAATCATGAATATTTTGCTCGTTGAAGACGATCCAGTACTGGCCTCCGGTATTTCCAGGGTGCTGGAGGGTCATGGCATGAATGTAGAAACAATCAACAATGGTTCCACTGCAGATGCACTGGTTCGGCAGATTGAATTCAGTGCAGTCATTCTGGACATCGGGCTGCCGGGTTTGGACGGATTTGAAGTGTTGCGCCGAATGCGCCAACGCAATGATGTGACACCAGTTTTGTTACTGACTGCACGAGACGCCATACAAGACAGAGTGCACGGGCTGGAGGTTGGAGCCGACGACTACCTCATCAAGCCGTTTGCAACACCCGAGTTGGTGGCGCGAATTAAGGCATTGATTCGACGCAGCCGAGGTGCGGACAACGCGATATCGCTTGGCGACCTAACGATGGACTATTTTGGCCGCCGAGTGCAGATTTGTGGCCAGACCGTTGATCTTTCGGTGAGAGAGTGGACAGTACTGGAATATCTGATCAGAAATCTGGGCCGGGTTCTTTCGAAGCAGCACATTATTGATGCCATCTTCACCACAGACACTGAAGTGTCCCTGAACGCGATCGAAGTCTATGTGTCGCGGCTGCGATTGAAACTGGCAGGTTCGGGACTGCGAATTCGCACCATTCGAGGATTTGGCTATTTACTCGAAGGTGTAGAGACAGCATGACCAGCATTCGCCTGGGGCTACTGAAAAGGCTCATCATCCCCATGCTGCTGGTCAGCTTGCTGGCCAGTGCATTGACTTACTGGCTTGCCTGGGGACCGGCACAGCTGGCATTTGATCAAAGCCTCGCTGACAATGCCTGGGCCCTCGCTTCGCGACTGAGAGTCATCGACAACAAGGTAGTGGTCGATCTTCCCAACCCAGCGGCTCAAATTCTGCGAATCGACCATTACGATGAAATATTCTTCGCGGTTCGTGACGAAGCGCATCACACCATTCTCGGTGATCACGATTTTCCGAATTTACAAACGGCGCAGGCTGACCAAGCACTCTTGGCCTATTACGCAACCATGCGCGGCGAGCCCGTGAGGGTGATTACCCTCATTACCCACATCGATGGAAAAGAGGTCCGTATCGGTGTGGCTGAAACGCTCAGAAAACGCAAGAGAAGCCAGTCTGAAATTCTCAGTGGTCTGATGATTCTCGAAAGTCTTTTGCTGGGAGTATTTGTACTCGTTGTCTGGAAAGCGGTGGGCAGCGGACTTCGCCCAGTCTCTCGATTCCAGGAAGAACTGGATATGCGAAAGCCTGGAGATCTGACTGCCCTTCACACGGAAAATCTACCCGTGGAGCTTGCACCTGCGGTCAAAGGGATCAACGACCTGCTCGCGCGGCTGGACAGCAGTCTTCGCACCCAACGGGAATTCATTGCCGATGTAGCCCATCAAATACGCACACCACTGGCCGGCATACAGACCCACGTTGAATGGCTGATCACGCGCCATGCCAACGATGAAAAATCGCGGCAGTCTCTGGAACTGGTGCTTTCTTCGGTGAAAGACCTGACACGAAAAAGCAACCAATTGATGTCGTTGGCACGAGCAGAGCCAAGCCGCTGCAACCCTGAACTGTTCGAAGAGGTCCGACTCGATTTGCTGGTGGAAAACACCATGCAGCACTTTATCCTGCTGGCGGACAACAAGCTGATTGATCTGGGCTTTGAACTGACGCCTACCTCCGCCAGAGGCGACGTGTTTTTGCTGCGCGACCTGCTGGACAACTTGGTGGACAACGCCATTCGCTACACGCCGGAAGGTGGCAGGGTTACGGTTAAATGCAGAACGATGCCAGATAGCTCGGCTGAACTGGAAGTCGAAGACACCGGACCTGGTATTCCTGAACAAGCCAGAACCAATGTGCTGAAGCGTCATGTCCGCCTTGATATAGAGGGTCAAAAAGGCGCCGGGCTTGGACTTGCCATCGTCAACAACATTGTTGCTGACCACAATGCCAGTATCGTCATCGCCGATTCGCACGCCAATTCGGGAACACGGTTTGTTGTGAGATTTCCTGCATGAAATTCAGAACTCTTCCCGGTGTGTTGCTGGACATTGCTTACCAGATATACCCCGACCAATGGCGCAAACGGCTGAAATTTTTTCTGCGCAGCCTGCTGTTCTATCGAACTTCGCGACAGTGGCTTGAAGGACTGGATGATCTTGTGCCCTTGAATAGCCTGACTCGAAACCATGCCCATATTCTCGAAAAGCCATACCGTCCCTACCTTGAAAAGTCTCTTGGGGCTGGGCAGCGTGCCATGTTGGTATTGCAACATCACGAAACACTGAACATGCGTGGATGGAATGCACTTTCATTTTTGGAGAATCCTCAAGAACACAAGGTCATCTGCAAATTCGATGGCTGCAGGGGCCAACACTATGAAGTGCATGTTCAGAGCGCAAGTCAGTTTGCCAAAGAAGGCGAACTCACAGTCAGCCTGATGGAACAAGGCTACCGGCTTTACGCTGCAACCTTCACGCTGCTTGATGAAGAGGATACGCTCACCCTGTTTGTGGGTTGTCTGCAGGGTGCAACAGGGCCACACCGCAGAGAACTGATCAACAGAGCAACCAAGAACTTTCACAACACACGGCCTGGCCTTTTGATGCTATTCATTTTGAAAGCAATGGCCCGACACCTGCTGGCAGACAACTTGGGTATGGTCTCATCGGCCAAACATGTGTATCAGCATTTGCGCAAAAGGCGCACGATCTCGTTCGATTACGACAAGTTTTGTATCGAGCAGGGCTTCTCAGCCACGCCCAACGGCCATTGGATTTCAGATCTGGAGATCAAACACAAAGCGCTTGAGGACGTACCATCGAGCCGTCGCGGGGAATATCAGCGAAAATTGCGTCTGAAAGAAGATTTGCAAAATCAGATCGAACTGTTCCTGAATCAGCTTCAAGAAATACCTGAATAACTGAGTTCAACGCTTGATACGGTTGCTTTTGCGGGTGCGGTCCATGAACTCAGGCGGTTTGCTGCTGACCCATTTCACGAAAGATTGAATATCGGGGTGGGCCAGCAAAGCGTCAATGGTGAAGTAATGCTGGGCCAACTCAGCCTCGGTAAACAGGGCATGAATTTGCCGGTGGCAAATGCGGTGCAGGCTTTGCGTTACCTTGCCGCCTTTCAGCTTGGGCACCAGGTGGTGCAGGTCCTTCTGCGAAGGCGGAATTTCCCGCCGACACAGCGGACACACCTCGGGTTCAGGGGGTTGATACCAACTTTCAGGCTCATTTCTACGACGCTTGGACATGACTTGCTGCACCAAAATCCATTGGCTGCTAGTTTGCGTCAAAATGAAGGTCTTGAAAACCACCTGACCCGGAGAAGTACCATGTCGAACACACCGCCCATCAGCCGTTTTCCGGTGCCGGAACTGGCCGACCTGCCTGACGACATTCGAGCGCGTGTTCTGGCCGTGCAGGAAAAATCTGGTTTCGTACCCAATGTATTTTTGGTGCTGGCCCACCGGCCCGATGAATTCAGGGCGTTTTTTGCCTACCACGATGCGCTGATGGAGAAGCCCGGCAACCTGAGCAAGGCCGAGCGCGAGATGATTGTGGTGGCCACCAGCAACGCCAACCAATGCCAGTACTGCGTAATTGCCCATGGCGCCATTTTGCGCATTCGGGCCAAGAACCCGCTGATTGCCGACCAGGTCGCCATCAATTACCGAAAGGCGGACATCACGCCCAGGCAGAAGGCCATGCTTGATTTCGCGATGAAGGTATCCCAACAAGCCTACGCGGTGAATGACACTGACTTTGAAGCGCTGGCCGCACACGGTTTCACGATGGAAGACGTGTGGGACATCGCCGGCATTTCAGCGTTTTTTGGCTTGTCCAACCGCATGGCCAACGTAACCAGCATGCGCGCCAACGACGAGTTTTATCTGTTGGGGCGTCAAGCCTGATCCAGCTTGCGAAACACCCGCTGAATGCTGGGCCGAATCACCAAAAACCCACGGTAGGTGCGCTCCATCAACCACAGCACACCGGGAATTCTGGCCAGGCTGGCCAATAAGCGCCACCCCGGCAACTGCGCCCAAATGTGCACAAACGCGGCAGCCCCGCTCAACAATTCGCCTTGGGCTGTGCGTGTGTGGAAGCGCTTCATCAACTGCGCGTGGGTGACCCCGGCGGGCAAGCTGCTTTGTTCAACCGACACATCAACCCACTCGATAGGCTGGTCGGATTTCAGGTTTTGATACAGCGAAATTTCACGACGGCACAAAGGGCATGAACCATCGAAATACACCTCGGTGCAGGCGTTTGTGGGTGTGGGGTCAGACATGTGAACTGCGTGCTCCGTACTGCTTGAGACTGGGCTTCATCATACCCCGATGCACCCATGGTTGTCAGCTTGCAACACCGATACAAATCGTCACAAAAGCCAAAGGCACGACGGTGTATAGTCCGTGCTCATCTTGACGATTGTGTGCTTATCGTGTTGCCCTCCGAAGAATTGCTTGTTCGTTTTACTGGCCTGGTGGCTGCCCTGCTCAGCATGTGGGGCTACATCGAAGTGACCGAGCAAAAAACCAAAACGCTGTTTGCCATCAGCTCGGTGGTGTGGGGGGTGCAGTACGTGTTGCTGGGCTCGGCCACGGGTGCTGCCATCATGGTGTTGGCGGCTGTTCGGCAGGGGGTCAGCGTGTATGCCATGCACATGTCGCTGCGCCAAAAGCAACTGTTTGCGGGCGTGTTTACGATAACGGCCTTTGTATTGACTGGGCTGACTGCGCACATTTGGTATCAGTCGATGGTTCCACTGGCAGCCACCCTGATCGGCACATGGAGTTTCTTTTTCTGCTCCAATGAAAACATACGCCGCTGGACCCTTTTGTCCAACGGCATGTGGGCGGTTCACGCGGTCATTTTCCGGTCTTGGGAATTGCTGGCCTGCATGATTGTGCTGAATGTGGCCAACCTCTACGGCCTGTACAAAATCAGCGCTGCGCGCCGCCTTGATCCATTGAGCCCATCAACTCACTGAGCTTTCTGGAACAGACATCCAGCGCCTTCAATGCGTCCAACGCTGCCGCGTTGCTGCTCTTGGCATGTTCAGATTGTTCCGAGCAGCGCAGCATGCTGTCACTGACCTCCTGCACTTCACGCTGGGTTTGAGTAATGATGTCAGCAATAATTTTGGCCTGTTCATCGGTTTTGGTGGCCAGTTTGCGCACCTCGTCCGCCACCACAGCAAAGCCACGGCCAGCCTCGCCCGCGCGGGCTGATTCGATGGCGGCATTCAACGCCAACAGGTTGGTTTGAGACGCAATCTCGGAAATGGCGCGCGTAATCTCATTGATCCGCTTGGCCAGTTCGCCCAACTGCCCCACCCGTTGGCGACCCTCTTGAACCTGCTTGGAAAGGCTGTTGATGGATTCGCTGTTTTGTCCGGAATAATTCACGGCCTCTTCAGAACGCTTGACGGCCTCTGCTGAAATGACACGGGTGGAGCTGACCACGCGTTGGTTGTTTTCAGCCTGTTGATGGCGATGGGTAACGTCGATTGCAAATTTCACCACGCCGACCACATTGCCTCGGTCATCCACCACGGGGTTGTAGGTGGCCTCCAGCCAAAGCGGGCGATTGCTCTTGGCCACGCGTTCACATTCACCTGAATGAAAATGTCCGTCGGCCAGGTCAGCCCAGAAATGTTGATAGTCGGCGGATTGCTGATAGTCGCGCGTGCAAAAAATTCGGTGGTGCTTGCCTCGAATTTCGTCCATCCGATAACCCACTGCATTCAAAAAGTTGTCGTTGGCGTCCACGATGTGGCCATCCGGCGTGAATTCAATGCGTGCCATCGACCGATCCATCGCCTGCTGAAGCGCGCGAACATGCATGTCTTCCTGCGCTTTAACGGTAATGTCTTGCGCAACTTTGACAATGCCGGTGACGTTGCCGCTGAGGTCTCGAACGGGGGTGTAGGACGCTTCAAGGTAAATGGGGGTGCCATTTTTACGCACACGCCTGAACTGCCCTTGATGCACGGTGCCGGCAGACAAGGCGGCGCGAAAATTGCGGTATTCATCACTTTGAACCAGATCCGAGGCGCAAAACATGGAATGGTCTCGACCTGCCACCTCGCCGAGGGTGTATCCCATGGCACTTAGAAAATTGTCGTTGGCGTCCAGTAGCCGCCCCTGGGGATCAAACATGACACAGGCCATGGATCGACTCACGGCTTGCAACAAGCCAGCCTCAAACAGGGCCTTTGCCGACTGTTGGACGGATTCAGGATTGACTTGTGGAACGACCTTGCGCCTTTTGAATGTGAACATGAAGCCACCCTTTAGTAAAACACTGTTGCGTGTACTGCCCGGGCAAACAATGCTGGATTGTGAAATACGGTCACACCATGTTACTGAGTGTTAACAGGCGTCAACCCCCGAAAAGAGTAGGAAACAGAGGCCAGTTGCGCGTTATGGATGCACTTCAGAAGCCAACAAACGCCCCAAGGTGCTGTAGGTGGCAGGCAGTTCTTCCGTTGGGGTGTCTGCAGTAGCCTGTATGGCCTTGCTTATCAACAGCTGCCACTTGGCCGCTGACTCAGCGTCAATGTCTGCACTACTTCGCATTTCGAAGGCTTTGGTGAAAATGGACATGCCTTCAAGCAAGCTTGTGCCTGAATAAAAACAACTTAAAATGCCCTGAAGAGTATCTCGATCAAGCACTTGTGCGCAATCGCAGTCGAGACTGCCACCAAACACTTCGTCAAGCCAGTCAATGGACGGATCGAAAAACAGGTTGAGCTGCCGCCCCGCCCCCACTGAATGAGTGTGATGGCGAGGCACAAAAACGCCCTGTCCTCGAATCCATCGACCTTCGCAAAAACAAGCCACCTCGTGACCATCCAGGTCGATGGCAATTTGGTGGGCCCAGTGGGCGTGATCGCCAACGGCACCCTTCACCTCTCGAAACACGGCCAGGCCGGTGGTACAGGCAAAAAGTTCGCCCAGCTGAATAATGTCCATGAAATGCGTCGACACTCCAAATAACCGCAAGTAATCAAGTGTAAACAATCGTTGCGTTTTTGTCTGTACAGGGCTAGGGAAAACACTAGAAATGCGGCTTTTAAGGAAACTGACGATCCGGTCAATAGCGCTTTGTGACACCATACGGCATGCTGAATTATTACCCCCTTCTTTTCGTCTTTTTGTGGAGCACCGGCTTCATTGGTGCCAAGTATGGCCTGCCCTACGCGGAGCCGTTGACTTTTCTATTGCTGCGCTATTGCGCGGTCATTGTGCTGATGTCGGCATTCGCTCTGCTTGCAAAAGCCAAATGGGAAACCAAACCCTCACAAATGTTTCACCTGGCCGTGGCAGGGTCGCTGATTCACGGGTGTTACCTGGGGGGTGTCTTTGTGGCCATCAGCCTGGGCCTGCCAGCTGGGGTGGTCAGCTTGATCGTCGGTATGCAGCCTTTGCTGACCGCACTGCTGGCACCGATTGTGGTGGGCGAACGCATGCGGCCGATTCAATGGCTCGGTCTGTTACTAGGCCTGGTGGGTGTGGCGCTGGTGCTGTCGCAGCGCATTCACAGTGGCTTTGCGTTGCATGGCCTTTACTGGGCATTGGGTGCATTGCTGGGCATCACGGTGGGTACGCTGTATCAAAAACGCCATTGCGCCCATTTTGACTGGCGCACAGGTGCAGTCATGCAGTTTATTGGCGCGGCGGTGGTCACCTTCCCCGTCGCCTTGCTGATTGAACACTTCCACGTGCAATGGACGGGGCACTTCCTGTTTGCGCTGTCCTGGTTGGTGCTGGTGTTGTCATTGGGGGCGGTCACGCTGCTGAACACTTTGATCCGTTCAGGCACTGCCGTGAATGTGGCCAGTTTGTTTTACCTGGTGCCACCCGCCACGGCGCTAATCGCCTGGTTGATGTTTCACGAGTCGTTCACTCTGGTGCAAACGCTGGGTCTGGCCGTGGCTGTCACCGGCGTGGCCATTGCACGCCGGTAAAGCTTAGTCGCCTATTCAACCTACTGAAAATCGCCCTCGTCAAATTCCAGTGCCGACTTTTCCCCCGCAAGGCGTTTGCGGTTTTCAGTGGCACGCAATTCAACACGCCTGATTTTGCCTGAAATGGTTTTGGGCAACTCTGCAAATTCCAGTCTGCGCACCCGCTTGTAGGGTGCCAGCTTGTCGCGCAGAAACTCCAGAATTGAACGCGCCAGTTCCGGCGAAGCACTGTAACCCTGCCGCAAGGCCACCACCACTTTAGGCACCGCCAAACGCACCGGGTCGGGGCTTGGAATAATGGCGGCTTCGGCCACCGCCGGGTGCTCAATGGCCACCGACTCCAGCTCAAAAGGCGAGATGCGATAATCAGAAGACTTAAACACGTCGTCGGCGCGGCCGACGTAGGTGATGTAGCCATCTGAATCGCGTTGGGCCACATCGCCCGTGCGATACACCCCGTGACGCATCACCTGTTCATTTTTGTTGGCATCGCCAAGATACCCCTGCATCAAACCCATGGGGCGCGGATCCAGCACCAGGCCAATTTCGCCTTCGTCGGCCGGGTTGCCATCGTGGTCCACCAAGGCCACGCGGTAGCCCGGTAGAGGCCGCCCCATGGAGCCCGACTTCATCACCTGCCCCGGCGGGTTGCCAATTTGCGCCGTGGTTTCTGTTTGTCCATAACCGTCGCGTATGGTTAGGCCCCAGCCCTGGCGCACCCGTTCAATCACCTCGGGGTTAAGCGGTTCACCAGCACCCACCAGTTCACGCAGGGCCAATTGGCTGCGCACGGCGGCCAGATCTTCCTGAATCAGCATGCGCCACACCGTGGGCGGCGCACACAGGCTGGTCACCTTGCAACGCGCCAATTGTTCAAGCAAGGCTTTGGCATTGAATCGACTTTGATTGAACATGAACACACAAGCGCCCGCATTCCAGGGTGCAAAAAAACAGCTCCAGGCGTGCTTGGCCCAACCGGGTGAAGAAATGTTCAAATGAATGTCACCCGGTTGAAGGCCTATCCAATACAGGGTGGACAAATGCCCCACCGGATAGCTTTGGTGGCTGTGCATCACCAGTTTGGGCTTGGAAGTGGTGCCTGAGGTGAAATACAGCAGCAAAGGGTCGGAGGCCAGTGTAGCGCCATTGGGCGTGAATGCCTCGCTTGCCCGGGCCGAGTCGGCGTAGTTGTGCCAAGCGGCTTTGGCATCCCCCACGCAAATGCGAGTGAAAGCACCTTCAAACGCATCAAACTTGTCGGCCTGGGTGCGTGCCGCAATCACATGGGCCACTTGCCCGCGCTCCAAGCGGTCGTGCAAGTCTTCGGATGTCAACAAACTTGAACAGGGAATGACGACCGCCCCCAACTTCATGCAGGCCAGCATGGTTTCCCACAAGGCCACTTCATTGCCGAGCATCAGGAGAACACGCTCACCGCGCCTCACACCCAGGTCTTTCAACCAATTGGCCACCTTTGAAGAACGCCTCGACATGGCATCGAAAGTGACGCGACATTCACCGCCATCTTCTTCCACAATCCACAGGGCGGGCTGGGTGTTGTTGGCGGCCATGGGGTCAAAATAGTCCAGCGCCCAGTTGAAGTGTTGAAGCTGGGGCCATTCAAAACCAGCGTATGCGGTGTCGTAATCGGTGCGGTGCGCGAGCAGAAAATCCCGCGCAGCCAAAAACGCCTGGCTGCCTTGCGACATGGGTGCTGTCTCCTCTTTGTGGGCTGAGCTTTTCATTTTTGTTGTATGTCACTGTAGCCCAAATTCACAAAGCCGAACAAGATTGTGCGTTACACTGCCAGTCCTTTTTTACCAAAGACGACAACACGCATGTGGTTTAAAAATTTACTGATCTATTCGTTGAAATCGTGGACTGACACGGCAGAAAGTCTGGAAGAAAAACTGGCGGAACACGCCTTGCAAGCCTGCGGCGGGCTGGAAATGCAAACCCAGGGCTGGGTTGCACCCAAGGGCGAGGGCAACCCCTTTGTGCATGCGCAGGGGCAACACCTGCTGATTACACTGGGCATGGAAAAGAAGCTGCTGCCCACCACCGTGGTCAACCAGTTTGCCAAAGCCCGCGCCGCTGAAATTGAAGAGCGCGATGGCTACAAACCGGGCCGCAAACAGATGAAAGAAATCAAGGAAGACGTGCTGGAAGATCTGTTGCCGCGCGCCTTTGTCATTCGCAGCACGGTGCGCGCCTGGATTGACACCCGCCGACAATTGCTGATTGTGGACGCTGGCGCTGCCAGCAAGGCTGATGCTTTGGTCAGCCTGCTCATCAAGTGTGTAGAGGGCACAGGCCTGTCGCCCCTGAAAACCAAGCTGTCGCCCACCGTGGCCATGACCAGCTGGATGGCCGACGACGACAACCCACCCCAGTTCTCGATTGACCAAGACTGTGAATTGCGTGGCCGTGGCGAAGCAGGTTCAACCGTCCGCTATGTGCGCCATTCGCTGGAGACGGCCGAAATTCGCAAACACATTGAAGGCGGCAAAGACGTCACGAAACTGGCCATGACCTGGGCAGATCGGGTGTCTTTTGTGTTGCAGGAAAACCTGCAGATCAAGCGCGTCAACCCACTGGATGTAATTCGCGAACAGGCCAGCCTGAGCGCACCCGACGAGGAATTTGAGGCAGACTTCGCCTTGATGACCGGTGAACTCGGCAAACTGATCGACGCCCTGGTGGACGCATTGGGCGGCCCGCTGAACGCAAGCCCCCAGCAATAACACCGTCTATTTAAAGCCGGCTGGGCGAATTTTGCCCACCGGGTTGGCGGTTTCAAACTGCAACGCAAATTCCATCAACGCCTGTTCTTGACCATAGCGGCCCACGATTTGCAAACCGACCGGAAAGCCATCGTCAGTAAAGCCACAGGGCACCGACATGGCCGGATGACCACTCAGACTAATGCGTGAGGCTGAGCGCATCCAGGCCACATAATCGTCCATCGGTTGGCCATTGATTTCAATGGGGTATTCTTCATCCACCGGGAAGGGCAACACCTGGCTGACCGGGCACACCAGAAAGTCGTATCGTTGTAAAAACAGGCGCATGCGATTGAACATCTGCGTGTGCATGCGCTCGGCGCGTGCCACGTCTGCTCCGCTCTGGTTCAGGCCTTTGTCAATGTTCCAGCGCACTGTCTTTTTCAGCAATTCGCCTTTTTCTGCACGCAACGGCGCATAACTGGTGGCGAACGCCAAGGCCCGCAGCACATCAAAGGCGTCGTCAGCGCCTTTAAACTGCGGCTCGGCTTCTTCCACTGCGCAGCCCATGTCGGTCAGCACGCGTACACCTTGTTCAACCACCGACTGCACCGCAGGCTCAAAAGGCAAACCACCCAGATTGGCACTGTAGGCAATGCGCATGCCTTTGGTGTTGATGGCTTGCAACTGGGCTGAAAAGGCATGATGGCCCGACAAGGGGTCGCCGCCATCCGCATTGCAAAGCACCGACATGTACAAAGCCAGATCGCGCACATTGCGGGCCATGGGGCCGCCCACCGTCAGGGCGTTGAAGGCGTTGCCAGTGGGGCTCATGGCCACACGCCCCAGTGAGGGCCGAATGCCGACCACGTTGCAAAAGCTGGCCGGGTTGCGAAGCGAACCCCCCATGTCAGACCCGTCGGCCAACGGCACGAAACCGGCGGCCAACGCAGCAGCAGAACCCCCACTGCTGCCACCCGGGCTGTACCCCGGTTTGTAAGGGTTGTGCGTGGCACCAAACACCGCGTTGAAGGTGTGTGAGCCTGCCCCAAACTCGGGCAGATTGGTTTTGCCCAAGGTGATGGCACCCGCGGCCTTCTGCAGGCGCACCACCGCGCTGTCTTCAGTGGGCACGTGGTTCTCAAAGGCACGCGAGCCGAAGGTGGTTCTCAGCCCTTTGGTCATGAATGAATCTTTGTGCAGAACGGGCAATCCGAACAGGGCGCCCGTGGCCTGCCCTGCGGCCAGCTGCTGATCAGCCGCCTGCGCCTCTTCCAGGGCGGCTTCAAAACGGTCAGTCACCACCGCATTCAAGGTGGGGTTGTAGAGCTCGATGCGTGCGATGTGGGCGCGAACCACCTCGGACACGCTGGCTTTTTTGGCAAAAATGAGGTCGCGCAGCTCCAGTGCACTGAACTCGTGGAGATTGTTCATGAGGACATCCCTGTGATTGATTGTCTTGTATATTGTGATTTCCACATGAAACCAGAAAACAGGAAGCACTGTTACACTGGTTTACACCTAATTCTTGACCCTAGGCTTTAAGGAAGAGGACCCATGAGCAATTGGATTTTGAGCCTGATTCAGGTTTTACTCGCCACCTGGTTTTCAGGTGTGCCCAGACTGGAGCCTGCCACTCTCGCGCAATGGCAGAGCGACGGTAAACCTGTTTTGCTGATTGATGTGCGCACGAAGCGGGAATACGAGGTCAGTCACATTCAAGGCGCGATCCGTCTTGACCAAGCGAAAGAAATCGCCCAAACCCTACACAACAAACCCGATCTGTCGGTTGTGGTCTATTGCTCTGTTGGTGCACGCAGCGCGGTGATGGCTGACAAGGTTCAGCGTTTGACGGGGCGTTCTGTTTACAACCTTCAGGGCGGTATTTTCCGCTGGGTTGAAGAATCTCGTCCTGTTTTCAACATCCAAGGTGAAACCCCATTCGTTGATGGTTATGGGTGGCCTTGGAAATTCCTGCTGCCCAGCGACAGGCGAGCTTCCGGGATGTGACAGACAGAGGGAAAAGCACACACTGGCACGCTTGACTGGTTTTTGCAAAATAACCATTGGTGTTGAGGAGTGAAAAATGTCGTGCTACATGTCAAAAAAAGAAATCGCAGAATACGGGCCCTATCAGCAGGTGGCCGATGGCCTAACCCCGCTGGAAAGGGCCCGGGCCAGAATGGCGAAACACAACTTGATGAACAAGGGGCAACACATGGGCCACCGTTGGGCCATCGGTTGTGTCTCGCTCGAAATCACCCAACGCTGCAACCTGGACTGCACGCTCTGCTACCTGTCTGAAAGCGCAGAGGCAGTCAAAGACATTCCGATTGAGGAAATTTTCAGACGGATTGACCAACTTCGGGCCATGTACGGCCCAAATACCGACATCCAGATTAGCGGCGGCGACCCTACTTTGCGCAAGCGCGATGAGCTGATGGCCATTGTGCGTTATGTACGCGACTCAGGCATGCGCCCCTCCCTGTTCACCAACGGCATTAAGGCCACCCGCGACATGCTGGAAGAACTGGTGGAAAACGGGCTCGTGGATGTGGCTTTTCACGTGGACCTGACCCAGGAGCGCAAAGGCTACGTCACCGAAGTGGAATTGAATGAGGTGCGCGCCCAATACATCGAACGGGCAAGAGGCCTTCCCTTGTCCATCTTCTTTAACACCACGGTGTATGACGGCAATTTTCACGAAATTCCGGCCATTGTGGATTTCATGGTTAAAAACAGCGATGTGGTCAGGCTGGCCTCCTTTCAGTTGCAAGCCGACACCGGTCGGGGGGTGCTGACCCAGCGCGATTTCATGATCACCCAGCAGACCGTGGCGCAACAGATTCGCGACGGTGCAAGGTGCGACATCAATTTCGACGCCATGGACATTGGTCATTCCAAGTGCAACAAATACGCCATGACGCTGGTTGCCAATGACAAAGTGCATGATGTGTTCTACGACACGAACTACGTGCAGAAGGTGCTGCAAACCATGGACCACTCCATGGTGTTTGACCGACAGAGCAAGCGACAGGTCATCGAAAACATGGCCAGCTGGGTCATCAAAAACCCAACACTGCTGCCCAATAGCCTGAAGTGGTTGGCCAACAAAACCAAAGACATGGCCGTGGACGTGGTGAAGGCCAAGGGCAAAGTCAACAAATTGTCCTTTTTCATTCACAACTTCATGGACGCCTGCCACCTTGAACAAGAACGGGTGGATTCCTGCGTGTTCATGGTAGCCACTGCGGAAGGCCCCATCAGCATGTGTCTGAACAATGCCAAACGGGATGACTACCTGCTCAAACCCATTCCGATGCAGGTGGAGGAAAACACCATCAAATTCTGGAACCCGCTAACAGGGCAGTTTCACGACAAGATGCCGGGCAAGCTGGTGGTGCAACACACCCGCAAAACGGCGAGAGGCCGCACTCGCGAAAAGCTGGAAGCCGAACGATTGGCAGCACGCCCGACATCAAGCAGTGCGAAGGCGGCACCTGCGGCACCTGCCAACCCTGAAACCGCAGAGGTTTGATCATGAAGCAGACCAGTGGGCCCCGCTTGCCAATCGGCAGGTTTTTGACCATCGCCTTCACCTGGATACTTCCAGGCCTGGGTTTGCTGGGCTGCTCCACCTTGATTCAACCCCCTGAAAACACTGTGCGGCCAGCCACTTGGGAGCAGGCCATGCAGACCTTTGACCACATTCTCAACACGAATGTGGACGATCAGGGGCGGGTCAATTTTGCAGCCATCGCGAAACAACCAGCGGCCCTGGAAAGCGTGGTGCAAGCCATTGCCGAACAGTCGCCGACTACCCGCCCCGACCTTTTTGACACCCCCGACAAAGTGCTGGCTTATCACATCAATGCCTACAACGCGCTGGCGATGTATTCAGTCATTCAGGAAGGCATTCCACAGCAATTGACCGGGCTGACTTTTTTCCGGTTTTTCCTGTTCAACCGCATCGTGGTTGGTGGGGAAACCACGACCCTGTTCGACTATGAAAAGACCATTCGCAAACTGGGCGACCCACGCATCCATTTCGCCTTGAACTGCATGAGCAAAGGTTGCCCACGTTTGCCCAGAACGGTGTTCACTGCAGAACACCTGAACGCCCAACTGGATGCACAAACCCGCCTGTTTTTTTCCGAACCGCGAAACCTGAGTGTGCAAGGCAACACCGTGATGTTGTCTGAAATCCTGAAGTTTTACACGGGCGACTTCCTGGCCAAAGCCCCCTCGTTGCTGGACTACGTCAACCGCTATGCCCCAACGCCCGTGCCAAGCAGCGCGAGGATTGAATTCCGGAAGTACGACTGGACCATCAACCGCTGGCCAGCAGCGGAGAGCCAATCGTGAGGCGTGCGTTTGTACTCACAGCCCGGGTGTTTTTCATTGCGCTGATGTTGGCCAGCGCCACGGGAAAATTGTTGAACATGCCCGGCTTTTACGACATCGTTCGCAACTATCACATGGTGCCAGAACCTCTGCTGATTCCTTCGGCTTGGGCGCTCACACTGTTTGAACTCGCACTGGGTTTGACCCTCGTGTCGGCTGCATGGCGGCGGGTCGTGTGGTGCCTGGTGCCGCTGCACCTGTTTTATCTGGCTGGCCTTTCGCAGGCACTGCTGCGAGGGCTGCACTTGAGCAATTGCGGCTGCTTTGGCGTGTACTGGGCCAGGCCGCTGACACCCTACTCCATCGTGGAAGACCTTGTTCTGTTGTCGCTGGCTGTTCTGTTTTATCGCCTTTCAAGATCACCAATGAACCATGGTCAAACGGCTTAAAACCAAGGCTTGGCTGACAATGTTGGTCTGCCTGCTGACGGGCCCAGGCTTTGTCAGCTCGGCGCTGGCGGTCGATGTCGATGGCCTGCAATTGCCCGACACCTACACCTTTGACGGACACACCTATGCACTCAACGGCGCGGGTACCCGTTATTACTCCCTGTTCAAAATCAGGGTGTACTCAGCCGGCCTTTACCTGCGCGAACGAACGCACGACGCAGCTGCTATTTTAAGCAGCACGGAGACGAGGATCGTCCACCTTGAAATGCGAGTGGACAGCAAGCGCGAGGACAATCAAAAGGCGTGGACGCATTATTTGCGGGCCAACTGTGAGGCCCCATGCGTACTGAATTCAAACAGTCTTGATCAATTCATGCAGATTCAAACCAACCTGCACACTGGCGACACCGAAACCTACGTCTTTGACGCCAAGGGTCTTTCGATTCTGAGAAATGACAAGCCTGTTCAGACCATTGCTGACCCACAGTTTGCGCGCACTGTGCTGTCCAGCTGGATAGGACGGGTGCCCTCGACTGAGTCATTGAAAGTTCAATTACTCGGTTCAAAATAGCCAAAGACCTGGGCATTTTGCCCTACACTAAGCAAGCTTAAATTTTGCGTCTTTCCCAATGCGTAGCCCGTCCACCAACCCCCTCGCCCAGCCCCCTTTTCTTAACCTGATGCTGTTTCGGATTGGCATCACCATGAGCTATCAGGTGTTTGCTGTGGCCGTGGGTTGGCATGTGTTCAACATCACCGACGATGTGCTGTCACTGGGTTGGGTCGGTCTGGCCGAGGTTATTCCGTTTTTTTGCGCTGCTCTGGTGGCAGGTCATTGGGTAGACACCCATTCACGCCGTCACATCACCCTGGGTGCCGGAGTTGTACACACCTTGCTGGCAGCCGCGGTGGCCTTGGCCACCCACAGCACCCAAAGCTGGACCGTGGCGTTTTTGTACACCGCCGTGGGCGTGGGCGGGTTGGCACGCGCCTTTGTGCGACCGCTCTACCAAAGCTTGATGGGGTCTGTGTTGCCACGCAGCAGCTTTGCGCGCGGCAGCGCCATTAGCGCCACTGCATTTCAGGCCTGCCTGATGGTGGGACCCGCAATCAGCGGCGTGCTGATTGCCGCATTTGGTGTGACCACTGCTTATGCGGTGTCGGCCCTGTTCGCCTTCATCGGGTTGGTGGGTGGCTATCTGCTGAAATACACTTACCCAGTCACGGCGGCCAAAGTGCAACCCGCCCTGCAAAGCATACGCGAGGGGCTGGGTTTTGTGTTCAATCACCAGGTGCTGCTGGCGGGCCTGTCGCTGGACATGTTTGCCGTGCTATTCGGCGGCGCAGTGGCCATTCTGCCCGCCTTCATTGAACGTGTGCTTCACGAAGACCCCAGCGTGCTGGGTTTGCTGCGCGCAGCGCCGGCTGTCGGTTCCACCCTGATTGGCTTTGTACTGGCCCGCTTCACCATCGACAGGCATGCGGGGAAGTGGCTACTGGCCTCGGTGGCTGCGTTTGGGCTGTGCATCGCAGGGTTTGGGTTGTCCCGTTCGGTGCCGCTCGCCTTTGTGTTTCTGATGCTCTCGGGCGCCTTTGATGGCGTGTCGGTGATCATCCGTTCCACGATGGTGCAACTGTGCACACCCGACGACATGCGCGGTCGAGTGTCGGCCATCAGTGGCATTTTCATCAGTTCGTCCAACGAACTGGGGGCCTTTGAATCGGGCGTGTCGGCCAGCCTGCTGGGCCTGGTGCCGTCCATCGTGGTGGGTGGCATGATCACCCTGCTGGTGGTAGCGGCCACCACCAAACTGGCGCCCAAACTGAAAACCCTGCACATGTCAGACCTGCACTGACAGCGCGGGGCCGATTGCCTTACACTGTCGCCCTGACTGACACACACGAGCAACACAACATGGCACTGGGTGCAACCGTTCTGAAAGCCGAACTGACCGTGTCCGATCTGGACCGGTCGCATTTTGCCGACTACAGCCTGGTGGTGGCCCAACACCCCTCCGAAAACGCCGAGCGCGTAATGGTTCGCGTACTGGCGTTCGCGTTGAACGCCTGTGAAGACCTGCAGTTTGGCAAGGGCCTGTCGAATGAAGACGAAGCCGCAGTGTGGGAAATTGATCCGACCGGGCGCATTGTGCATTGGATCGAAGTGGGCCAACCCGACGAAACGCGACTGAAAAAAGCCTGTTCACGGGCTGATCGGGTGAGTGTATACACATTTGGGCGCACTGCTCCGCTGTGGCTCGACAAAAACCGCGCCGCCTTGCAAAAGCTGGAGAAGGTCAAGCTCTTCCTGATCGACGACGAAGACACCAAAACACTGGCCAGTGTGCACGCCAAATCCATGAAACTGAACTGGACGATTCAAGAGGGCGAGGTGTATCTCGACGACCGATCGATCCGCGTGCAAACACTGGGGGCGGCATGAGTAAAGACACCCATTTGACCGAAACCTGCCTGCGCAGCGAGCGCGTGTTTGACGGCAAGCTGATGAAGGTCAACCGTGACGTGGTGCGTCTGCCCAATGGTGAAGAATCGGTGCGTGAGTACACCGAACACCCGGGCGCGGCCATGATGATTCCGGTGCTGGACGACGGCCGGTTCGTGATGGAACGGCAGTTTCGCTACCCCTTGCACCAGGTTTTTCTGGAATTTCCGGCCGGTAAAATTGATGCGGGTGAAGACCCGCTGGACACAGCCAAACGCGAACTGCTGGAAGAAACCGGCTATGTGGCGCAGCACTGGGACTACCTGACCACCATTCACCCGGTGATCTCGTATTCAACCGAGCGAATTGTGCTGTACGCCGCACGCGGCTTGACGCTGCAAAAACAGCAGCTTGATGACAATGAGTTTCTGGACATCGTGCTGGTCGAGCCCGATGTATTGATGAAGCAGGTTTTGAGCGGCGAAGTAACCGATGTCAAAACCATCATTGGCGCATTCTGGATGCAACAAAACACCCGGTAGACCAAGCCCACCGGGTGCCCGTTTCAGTTAAAAGCGATCCAGATTCATTACCTTGTTCCAGGCGGCGGCAAAGTCATTCACAAACTTTTGCTTGCCGTCGACGCTGGCGTACACCTCTGCAATCGCGCGCAACTGCGAACTTGAACCAAACACCAGGTCAGCTCGGGTGGCGGTCCACTTGACCGCGCCCGTCTTGGTGTCTCGCCCTTCGTAAACACCGGCCTGCTGCGAAGGCTTCCACTGGGTGCTCATGTCCAGCAGGTTCACAAAAAAGTCGTTGCTTAATACTTCGGGCTGCTTGGTGAACACACCGTGCTGGGCCTGGCCCGCATTGGCATTCAACACGCGCATACCCCCCACCAACACCGTCATTTCAGGGGCGGTCAAAGTCAGCAACTGGGCCTTGTCGATCAACAGGGCTTCGGCTTTGCCTGTGGCTTGTGGGCCTTGGTAATTGCGGAACCCGTCGGCCTTGGACTCTAGCGGCGCAAAGGATTCTGCGTCCGTTTGAGCCTGTGTGGCGTCGGTTCTGCCCGGTGTGAAAGGCACCTTCAAGGCGTGCCCTGCACGCTTGGCGGCTTCTTCCACGGCGGCGCAACCACCCAACACGATAAGGTCAGCCAACGACACCTTTTTGCCACCACTTTGCGCGGCATTGAATTGTTCTTGCACGCCCTGAATTTTGGCCAGCACCTTGGTCAATTGCTCAGGCTGATTCACCGCCCAGTCCTTTTGGGGCGCCAAGCGAATGCGCGCACCGTTGGCACCGCCACGCTTGTCCGATCCACGGAAAGTGGATGCGCTGGCCCAGGCGGTGTTCACCAGTTGGGCAATGCTCAAGCCACTGGCCAGCAAGGCCCCCTTCAACTGGGCAATGTCTGCATCGTTGATGAGCGGGTGATCCACTGCCGGAACCGGGTCTTGCCAGATCAGTTCTTCCTTGGGCACCAAGGGGCCCAGGTAACGCGCTACAGGGCCCATGTCGCGGTGGGTCAGCTTGAACCAGGCGCGGGCAAACGCATCTGCAAATTCCTGCGGATTGTTCATGAATCGGCGAGAAATTTTTTCATACGCCGGATCAAAACGCAGGGCCAAATCTGCGGTGGTCATCATCGGTGCGTGGCGCTTGTCGGGGTTGTGGGCGTCCACCACAGTGCCATCGCCAGCACCACCCTTCGGCGTCCACTGGTGGGCACCTGCTGGGCTCTTGGTCAGTTCCCAGTCGTATTTGAACAGGGTTTCGAGATAGCCGTTGTCCCAGGTGGTGGGGTTGGGTTTCCATGCGCCTTCAATGCCGCTGGTAATGGTGTGTTCGCCTTTGCCACTGCCCAGGCTGTTCATCCAGCCAAAGCCCATTTCATGCAGATCCGCACCCTCAGGGGCCGGGCCCACGTGTTTGGGGTCGCCTGCGCCGTGCGCCTTGCCAAAGGTGTGGCCGCCAGCCACCAGGGCGACAGTTTCTTCGTCATTCATGGCCATGCGGGCAAAAGTTTCGCGAATGTCGCGGGCTGAAGCCACAGGGTCGGGGTTGCCGTCCGGGCCTTCCGGGTTGACGTAAATCAGGCCCATTTGCACAGCGCCCAGCGGGTTTGCCAGTTCTCGATCACCCGAATAGCGGCTATTGGGCTTGTCACTGGTGGCCAACCACTCGGTTTCCGGACCCCAATCGATGTCTTCAGACGGCTCAAACACGTCCTCGCGACCACCGGCAAAGCCGAAGGTCTTGAAGCCCATGGAATCGAGCGCCACATTGCCAGCCAAAATCATCAAATCGGCCCAGGAAATCTGTTTGCCATACTTTTGCTTGATCGGCCACAACAAGCGGCGTGCCTTGTCGAGGTTGCCGTTGTCGGGCCAGCTGTTCAGGGGTGCGAAACGCTGCTCACCTGAACCTGCACCGCCGCGACCGTCGGCAATTCGATAGGTGCCTGCACTGTGCCAGGCCATGCGAATGAAAAACGGGCCGTAGTGACCGTAGTCAGCGGGCCACCAGTCTTGTGAATCGGTCATCAGCGCGTGCAGGTCTTTGACCACAGCGTGCAGGTCGAGCTTCTTGAATTCGTCGGCGTAGTTGAATGACTCGCCCAGTGGGTTGGATTTTTCAGAGCGCTGGTGCAGGATCTTCAGATTGACCTGATCGGGCCACCAGGCTGCCTGCTTGGCAGCCTCAGCCTTGGTGGCATTGTGACCTGCGTGGGGAAACGGGCACTTGCTTTCGTTTGACATGAATCCATCCTCTTTGATTGGTTGAGCGGGAATGGACTCATCGTAGAACGCGTCTTGATAAAGATCAAATCAATTGTTGATATGAATCTTATAGTTTTTTATAACTACTTCAAAAAAGGCAACATCCGCTTCAAGGTTCCATCCCCTGCCAGGTAATGATGTAACAAACCTGCTGTTGCATGCAAGCCTGCCAATATGACAAACGCATTGCCCAGCAACTGGTGCACCTCACCCAGGTTGTGCTCCCAGCTTTCCGGCACAGCCCACAAAGGCAAGGCGTAACCAAACAACTGGTAATCAGGAATTTGTGCCGAAAGGGTGATCCAGCCCAACAAGGGCACGCCAGCCATCAAGCCATAGAAGATCAAGTGCACCCAGTGGGCCAGTTTGCCACTTGGGCTGTCCGCGTTTTCAACTGGGGGGACACCCGCAAACAGGCGCAGGGGCAGCCGCAACAGCACCAAAGAGGCCACCAGAAGGCCGGTGGTGATGTGAATTTCAATCAGCAGTTTGTCGAAATCGGTTTTTGCGTGGTCTGGGTGCCCGCTTGTGATGTAAGCGATGCCCACCAGCAAGGCCACCAGCCAGTGAATCAGGATTTGTGGATTGGAATAGCGTGTTGTTGACATGATGGTGTGTAAATATTAAACGCCCTTAAGTTTAAGCCAGAAAGATTAAACAGACCTTAGGGTAAGCACTGGTGAACGATGGGTCATTTAATTATTCCGCATTGCATCATTTACCAGTAAACTACGGAAGTTGTATTTTTCAATGGCAGCATTCGTGAACTCCAGCAGCATTTCGCTCGAAAACCCGGCCCAATCAACACCTCTCAGCCCAGGCCTGATCGCCCTGTTCGCCTTTTGTTGCGGCGCAATTGTAGGCAACCTGTATTATGCACAGCCCATTGTGGGCCTGATTGCACCCGATCTGCACGTCAGTGTGGAATCAGCCAGCCTGATTGTGTCGATGACACAAATTGGCTATGCGCTGGGCCTGTTTTTTGTGGTGCCACTGGGTGATCTGCTGGAAAACCGCAAGCTGATGATCTGGACCGCCATCGCGTCCATTTTCAGTCTGGCTGCAGCGGCCTTTACCCATCAATCCACTGTGTTTCTCTTGGTGTCATTGCTGATCGGTTTTTCATCGGTCTCGGTGCAATTGCTGATTCCATTGGCTGCACACCTTGCCCCAGAAAAAACGCGCGGCCAGGTGGTGGGCAGCATCATGAGTGGTCTACTGATGGGCATTTTGCTTGCCAGGCCGGTGTCCAGCTTTGTCACTGACCACTTGGGCTGGCGCGCCATGTTTGGCATCGCTGCGGTGCTGATGTGCTTGATCACCGTGGTATTGGCCACCTTGATGCCCAAGCGGCAACCCGCCCACAAGGCGACCTACGGCCAGTTGATCGGCTCGCTGGCTACCCTGCTTAAAACAGAACCAGTGCTGCGTCAGCGCTCGCTGTTTCAGGGTTGCATGTTTGCGATTTTCAGCCTTTACTGGACAGCCGTTCCGCTGGAACTGACCGCCCGCTACGGGATGAGCCAATCGCAGATTGCGCTGTTTGCCCTGGTGGGCGCCATGGGTGCGGTGGCCGCGCCTGTCAGTGGTCGACTGGCCGACAAGGGGCACACCAAAGCGATTACCCTGGTGGCACTTGGCCTTGGCACGCTGTGCCTGATGCCTGCGGTGTTTTTTCCTGGCTACGGCTTGGTGGGTTTGGTCATCAGTGGCGTGTTGCTGGACTTCGCGGTGCAATCGAACATGGTGGTCAGCCAGCGTGAAATTTATGCCCTGCACCCCAATGTGCGCAACCGCCTGAACGCGGTCTATATGACTTCCCTGTTCATTTTCGCTGCACTCGGTTCATCAGTGGCCAGCCTGATTTACACCCACGGTGGCTGGCCGATGGTGGCGCTTCTGGGATCGGGCTTTCCACTGCTGGCGTTTCTGGGCTATGCCTGGGTGTCGCGCAAACAGGCGCTCTAAAATCAACGCCCCAAGCGTTACATGTCGCTGAGGGCGGTAACGCCCTTGGCCAATGCCTGAGACACTTGCTGCGCGGTGCTCAGCAAATCAGGCAAGACCTTCTCAACCAGTTCGTCGGCTGTCATGCGTGAAGAATGGGTACTCACGTTCAATGCAGCCACCACTTTGCCACTTCGACTTCTGACCGGGGCCGCGATTGAGCGCAAGCCCTCTTCCAGTTCACCATCATTCACCGCCCAGCCTTGGGCGCGAATCTGCGCCACACGCTCCATCACCGCGGGGGTGTGATACACCGTGTTGCGAGTGTACTTTCTGGGTGGGTATTTTTGCAGGTGTGCAGCCAGTTCGTCGTCGGTCAAACCGCTTAAAAGCACTTTGCCCATGGAGGTGCAAAACGCGGGCAAACGGGTACCCACACTGATTGCAATGGCCATGATGCGCTTGGTCGGTTCACGCGCCACATACACAATATCGGGCCCATCCAGCACAGAAATTGAGCAGGTTTCTTCAATTTTTTCAACCAGCCTTTCCATGTAGGGTTGGGCCAATTGCTGCAGGTTCAGCGTTGACAAGTAAGCAAAGCCCAAATTCAACACACGGGGCAGCAACGCAAAATATTTTCCATCGGTAGACACATACCCCAACTGACTCAAGGTGTGTAAAAAGCGGCGCGCTGTGGCCCGCGTCATACCGGTGCGTTTGGCCACATCCGACAAGGTTTGGCGGGGATTTTCTGCATCAAAACACTCAATGACCGAAAGCCCCCTGGCCAAAGAGCGAACAAATTCATTGGGGTTTTCGTTAGTTGACATGCCGTTCGGGGCCTTCTAAATTATGTTCGTACAACAAACATATGTTCGTATAGCGAACATATTAGTTTGAACCATAAAAAAATACAAGCAAAACGAGAGAGATGATCAACAAAACCTGCACAAGCACCGCGGAGGCGCTGGCACAGGTGCACGACGGCGCTCACATCATGGTGGGCGGCTTCGGCAACGCTGGCATGCCTTCCGAACTGGTCGATGCACTGATCGACCAGGGCGCACGCGACCTGACCATCATCAGCAACAACGCCGGCAATGGCGAAACTGGCCTTGCTGCCCTGCTTAAGGCCAAACGCGTTCGCAAAATTATTTGCTCCTTCCCAAGGCAGTCGGATTCTTACGTGTTTGACGCGCTGTACCGTGCAGGCGAAATCGAACTTGAACTGGTGCCACAAGGCAATCTGGCCTGCCGCATTGAAGCAGCAGGCGCGGGCCTGGGTGCGATTTTCACGCCCACGGGGTTTGGCACCCAATTGGCCGAAGGCAAGGAAACACGGCACATCGGCGGTAAAGACTATGTGCTGGAGTTTCCAATTCACGCCGATTTTGCGCTGATCAAGGCTTTGAAAGGCGACCGTTGGGGCAACCTCGTGTACCGCAAAACAGCACGCAACTTTGGGCCCATCATGGCGCGGGCTGCGAAATGCACCATCGCACAGGTTTCTGAAATTGTGGAACTGGGCGAATTGGACCCAGAACACATTGTGACCCCAGGCATTTTCGTTCAACGGGTAGTGGCCACGCATGAGGTGGCCGCATGATCAAGCTGACCCGTGATCAAATAGCGGCCCGTGTGGCCCAAGACATTCCCGAAGGTGCCTATGTCAACCTGGGCATTGGCGCACCCACCAAGGTGGCCAATTACCTGCCTGCAGATCGCGAAATCATTCTGCAAAGCGAAAACGGTTTACTCGGTATGGGTCCTGCACCCGCCAAGGGCGAAGAGGACGAAGACCTCATCAACGCGGGCAAGCAGCCCGTCACCCTGCTCACCGGTGGTGCCTTTTTTCACCATGGCGACAGCTTTGCCATGATGCGCGGTGGCCACATCGACATCTGCGTACTCGGTGCCTTTCAGGTGTCAGCCAAAGGCGATCTGGCCAATTGGCACACCGGCGAGGCCGATGCCATTCCCGCCGTAGGCGGTGCCATGGACCTGGCGATTGGTGCCAAAAAAGTGTTTGTCATGATGGACCTTCTGACTAAAACGGGCGAAAGCAAGCTGGTGCCGCAGTGCACCTACCCTTTAACAGGCATTGCCTGTGTGGACCGCATATACAGCGACCACGGGGTCATCGACATCACTGAAGACGGACTTGTGGCAGTTGAGCTGGCAGAAGGCTTGACGCTGGATGCGCTCAGCAACCTGACTGGCCTTGCATTCATCGCGCCACCCGGAGCGTCCGCATGATCCAGCCGTTCGAATTCACTGGACTTCCAAGCCATGTGCTGTTTGGCCAGAACAGTTTGAGCAAGCTGCCCACGGTGCTGGCCCAATGGGACGTTGAACGCGTCTTCTGCATCAGTTCAAGCGGGCAGGCGGAGTTGGCCAGGCGGGTTTGTGGAGCTGCAACAGCAAAGCATCAGGTGGTGTATTGCACTCGGGCCAAACAACATGTACCCATGGAGACCGTTGAACGGGCTTTGACTGAACTTCAGGCCGAGCCTTGCGACGTCTTGCTGGCAGTGGGTGGTGGCTCAAGCATTGGTTTGGCCAAGGCGCTCGCCCTGAAAACAGGTTTGCCGATTGTCGCCGTGCCCACCACCTATTCAGGCTCGGAAATGACACCGATCTATGGCATCACGGAAGCTGGCAAAAAGCAGACTGGTCGCGCTACCGTGGTTCAACCCAAGATGGTTGTTTACGAACCTGCGTTAAGTCTTGGGCTGCCCAAGCCCATCGCTGCGGCAAGCGCCATGAATGCGCTGGCCCACGCTGTGGAAGCACTGTACGCCACCAACAAAAACCCGGTTATCAGCCTGATGGCCCAAGAGTCGGTGCGTGCTTTGGCATCGGCTTTGCTGGACATGGCCGAGCAAGCCCACCTGAATGAAGAGACCCATTCAAGGGCGCTTTATGGGGCCTGGTTGGCAGGCACCTGTCTGGGTTCGGTCAATATGGGCGTGCACCACAAGGTGTGCCATGTGCTGGGTGGCCGATTCAACACTCCACACGCAGAAACACACACCGTTGTGCTGCCCTACGTGGCGCATTTCAACCGACTGGCCGATGCGCAGGCAGCCACGCAACTCACCAAGGCGCTGCAGGTGGCCGACATTCACGCCATCGGGCCCGCGCTGCAGGATCTGGCGCGGCGCAACGGCTTGCCAGTCAGCTTGTCGGCCTTTGGCCTTGATTACGCTGACATCGAATTGGCCGCGGGCGACATCGCCAGCGCTGCCTACGCAAACCCCCGCCCGGTCAACCACGATGACGCCCTGCTGCTATTGAATGCCGCGCTGGAAGGCCTGCCTATGAACCCTGGAGATTTTTTGCTGTGAGAGACGCTTACATCTGCGACATGATTCGCACCCCCATTGGCCGTTACGGCGGGGCCTTGTCATCGGTGCGGCCAGACGATCTGGCTGCCTTGGTCATCAAAACCCTGACCGAACGCACAAACGGATTGAACCCCAAAGCCATTGATGAGGTGTTTCTGGGGTGTGCCAATCAGGCTGGTGAAGACAATCGAAACGTGGCCCGCATGGCAGGCCTGCTGGCGGGGCTACCCGTTGAAGTGCCAGGGGTTACCTTGAACCGCCTGTGTGGCTCTGGATTGGACGCCGTGGGCACGGCTGCCCGCGCCATTGTCAGCGGTGAAGCAGACCTGGTGATTGCCGGCGGTGTTGAAAGCATGAGCCGCGCGCCCTTCGTGATGCCCAAGGCCACCAGTGCCTTTTCGCGCAGCAACAGCATCGAAGACACCACCATCGGCTGGCGTTTCGTGAACCCTCTGTTGAAAGCCCAATACGGCGTCGATTCCATGCCCGAAACCGCTGAAAACGTGGCTGAGCAATTTGGTATTTCACGCGCCGATCAAGACGCTTTTGCCCTTCGCAGCCAACGGCGCGCCGGTGCCGCCATTGCCCGTGGTCGATTTGCACGCGAAATCGTGCCGGTGCCGGTGTCTGGCAAGAAGGGGCAAATCAGTCTGGTTGACACCGACGAACACCCCCGCCCAGACACCACGATTGAACAACTGGCAGCCCTTAAAACCCCCTTCAGGCAAGGTGGCAGCGTGACTGCCGGCAATGCCAGTGGCGTCAACGACGGCGCTTGCGCCTTGTTACTGGCCAGCGAAGACGCCGTCAAGCAACACGGCTTGAAGCCACTGGCCCGTGTACTCGGCATGGCCACCGCAGGGGTGGAGCCGCGCATCATGGGCTTTGGGCCAGCACCCGCGGTCAAGAAGCTGCTGGGCCGGTTGAACCGATCCATTCATGAATTTGACGTGATTGAACTGAACGAGGCGTTCGCCGCCCAGGCCCTGGCTGTGACCCGCGATCTGGGCCTGCCGGACGACGCTGCGCAGGTCAATCCGAATGGTGGGGCCATTGCCTTGGGTCATCCACTGGGAATGAGTGGCGCACGCTTGGTGACCACTGCCCTGCATGAGTTGCTGGACACCGGCAAAAAACGCGCACTGTGCACCATGTGCATCGGCGTTGGCCAAGGCATTGCACTGGCCATTGAAATCATTTAACCAAAAAGGGACAGGAGAGACATGGAAAAACTACTGCGACGGGGCTCGGACCTGTTTGCCTGGGTCGGCGGAATCGCCCTGGTGGTGATGATGCTGGAAATTTCGGCAGACGTCATCTTGAGAACACTGTTCAACAAACCACTGCCATTGACGGTGGAAATCGTCAGCTTTTACTACATGGTGGCCGTGGTGTTCATGCCCATGGCACTGGTTGAATTCACGGGCCATCACATCAGCGTGAACCTGGTGACCCAGCACCTGAACAAGCCCGCCAAGCTGACGGTGCAGTTTATCGCCATGACGGCCGCACTGATCTATTTTGCCCTGATGACCTTTCAAACGGGTCGCCAGGCCCTGGAAAGTCTGGAGATGCATGAATACCTGATGGGCGCATTTGCCCTGCCAACCTGGCCAGGGCGATTTACCCTGCCGCTGGGCTGTGGTGCTTATTGTCTCGTGTTGATCGTGCGCTTGGTGCAGATTTGTCGCGGTGTGGACATCGACGCCGAATTTGAATCAGACGCCAATTTGACGGAGGGTGCGTAATGAGCGATCTCGCCATTGGTTTTATGGGTCTTGGCGCGGTTCTGATCACGCTGATGTTGCGCTTTCCAGTCGCAGTATCACTGGGCGGTGTGTCGCTGGTCTGTATCAGCTTTATTGTCGGCCCCACCTCAGCCATCAATATTCTGTCGATCGTGCCCTATGAGTTCACGGCGCACTGGTCACTCAGTTCCATCCCGATGTTTTTGCTGATGGGCTACATCGCCTTTCACGCTGGCATGACGGAAGGGCTTTTCAAGCTCGCTCAGTTGTGGCTTTCGGGCGTGCGGGGCGGCCTGGCCCACGCGTCCATCGTCGGTGCGGCGCTGTTTTCTGCGGTAACAGGCTCATCGCTGGCCTGCGCGGCTGCAATGGGCCGTGTGGCTGTGCCAGAAATGATGCGCTACAAGTACGACGTCAGCCTGGCCACCGGGGTGGTGGCGGCGGCCGGAACAATGGGTTCGCTCATTCCACCGTCTGTGCTGTTTCTGATCTACGGTGACCTGGCCGAAGTGCCGATCAGCAAGTTGTTCATTGCTGGCCTGTTGCCCGGCATTTTGACCGCCGCCATGTACATGGCTGTGGTGGTGTACAAAGGCAGCCGAAACCCTGAGTTGGTGCCCCCCACCCGCGTTGCGCCGATGCGTGAACGCTTGGGTGCCATCAAGGAAAGCTGGCCGATGGTCGTACTGGTGCTGGGCGTGTTTGGCGGCATGTTTGCCGGCATCATGACCGCCACTGAAGCGGGTGCCCTGGGTGCATTTCTGTCACTGGTGATTGCACTGGTTCGTCGTTCATTGACCTTTGACAGCTTTAAAAACGCAGTCAAAGACACCCTAACCAGCACCACTTCCATTTTTGCGGTGGCCATTGGTGCCGCGCTGCTGACCCGGATGCTGGCATTGACTGGCGTGCCTGAATACCTGGCCGACTTGGCCGAATTTGCGCACGACCAACCTTACCTGCTGGTCATCGGCGTGTCAGTGATCTACCTGATCCTGGGCTGCTTTCTGGACCCAATCGGCATTTTGTTGCTGACCCTGCCCATTCTGTTGCCCATGTTTGAAGCGGCCAACATCGACCTGATCTGGATGGGCGTGATTCTCGTGAAATACGTTGAAATCGGCCTGATCACCCCGCCTGTGGGGCTGAACGTATTCGTCATCAAAGGGGTGATGGGCAAAGAAGTGGAGCTCACCCAAGTTTTCAAAGGTGTCACCTGGTTCATCCTGGCAGACATCATCACCGTCAGCTTGCTGATCGCATTCCCGCAAATCAGCCTGTATCTGACACGCTTTGTCGCGTAAACCACAAGAGAGGAGTCTAAAGATGTTTAAACCTACAACAATATTGCGCACCGCCCTGGCCGCCAGCGTTCTGCTGGCAGGTATTGCCAAGGCGCAAGCCACAGAGATCAAGGTCAGCCTGTACTGGGGACCCAAGTCACCCATCGTACTGGGTGGCTACAAGCCCTTCATCAAGTCCATTGAAGAAGACAAAGCGGCAGACCTGCAGATGAAGCTGTTCTCAGGTGGCGCATTGCTGGACGCCAAGGGCACATTGCCCGGTCTGCGTTCAGGCATTGCCGACGTGGGCACACTGGCTTTGACCTACTTCCCTGCTGAGCTGCCCCATTCACAACTGGTGGCCGACATGGCCCTGATCGGCAAAAGCAGCGTGGCCGCTGCCGCCGCAGTGACTGAGTACGTGTTGAAAGACTGCGCACCTTGCCGTGAAGACTGGAAGAAGCTGGGCCTGGTGTACACCGGTGCCTATTCCACGACCCCTTACCTGTTGATCTCCAAGACCAAGATCACCAGCCTGGCCGACCTGAAGGGCAAGAAAATCCGTTCACCGGGTGCAGTGTGGGACCGCTGGATTCAAAGCGTAGGCGCAGTGCCTGTGAATGTGCCTTCGTCTGAAATGTACGAATCATTCGACCGCGGCATTGTGGACGTCGTGATTCACGCTTCATCAGCCATGAAAACCGTGAACCTGGGCGACATCGGCAAGTACGTGGTCAAACTGCCACTGGGCACTTACCACGCCCTGTCTGCAGGCAGCTATAACATCAACACCTGGAAGAAGCTGACCACTGCCCAGCGCAAGGCCATTCTGGACCGCACGCCAATTCTGGTGGTGGGTATTTCTGACCAGTACCACGTGCAAGACGTGGAAGCTGAGAAGCTGTATGCAGGCCGTGGTGTAACCATCACTGAACCCAGCGCCGACATGCTCAAGCAGATCAACGACTTCCGCAAGGCAGACATGGCCAACATCATTGAAGCGGCAAAAACCAAATACGGTTTTGCCAACCCACAACCTGAAATCGACAAGATCGAAGCCCTGTTTGACAAGTGGAACAAGCTGCTGGCCCCTGCCAACGGCGACCGCGCCAAAATGGAAGCCATCGTGAAGAAAGAAATTTACGACACGCTGGACCCAGCCACTTTCGGCATGTAATTGCCTGATCTCGGGCGGGCCGCCCTGCGGGGTGGTCCGCTTTACGCAGCAAGAGACACACCATGACAAGAATTGCCTTGATTCACGCGTTGGCCGACTCGGTTGACCCAGTGAATGACGCCATGCAAGTACAGTGGCCCGACGCCACGCGCATGAATTTACTCGACGACAGCCTGTCAGCTGACCTGGCCCGCACTGGTGTGCTGGACGACGCCATGACCCAGCGATTCATTACGCTGAGCGACTACGCGCTGGGCACAGGCGCGGACGCCATCCTGTTTACCTGCTCGGCCTTCGGCCCCTGCCTGGATGCGGTGGCCAAACGACACGCGCACTTGCCAGTGCTGCGCCCCAACGAGGCGATGATCGAGGAAGCGGAAAAACGCATTCGCCACGACGGCGGCAAGTTGGGTTTGCTGTCGACATTTGCACAAACCCTGATCAGCATGCCCAAAGAATTTGCCGAAGACATACCCATTGAAACTGAGCTGGCCCCCGGCGCGCTGGCGGCCCTGCAACGCGGCGACGCCGCCACCCACGACACACTGGCACTTAAAGCGGCAAAGCGTTTGACCGACAAGGGTTGTACGATTATTGCACTGGCTCAATTCAGCCTGGCCCGCGCCGAACCACTGGTTGCACAGGGCACCGGGCTGTCTGTGTTGACCACCGTCAACAGCGCAATTAACAAGTTGAAACATGCGTTAAAAGCAAATCAGGAGCAGACAAGCTGATCAGTTTGGCATTTTAATAATCAGAGTTTCTTGTTCTTGACTATGTCGTAACCTTGCTTGACAGCCCCCAGGCCTGAACCGATCTCGTTCTGGGGCGTGTATTCTTCGAGGTATTCAGAAAACGAGAGACTGATGACTTCTTTGTCCGGAGCCTGTAAAAAATTCTGTGTAAGTTCATTCGGAATCAAGGGTGGTGAACGGTAACTCGTTCGC
>NZ_BSOJ01000008.1 GCF_030160455.1 Limnobacter litoralis
AGTGGGGACTACTTTCTACAAATTTAACGCGGCCGAAAAGGCGGTACTGGCATGACGCTTACAAAATGTGTGCCAATTGTCACCTTTTTAATTGAACCTAACGTTGGAGGTAAGGGGCGCCCCGCTTGCGGGGCGTCCAGTGGAAGCCGAAGGCTGTAACGGCCTTGACCGTAATGTTAGAACTTGAACTCGACGCGCCCATTTTGGATGATTTCGGATGCGATAATACTTGCAGGAACGAGATATTCAGGGCCCAACGAGGAATGATATGGGCTATGGATTTTAATGATTGGAACTCCACCCGAGTGCCCTACGATGGATTGATGCGTTGATGAAAACTGCAGGAATTTTGCAGCCTCAATCTCATTGACCAAGTGTTGAATGGTGAGGTTTTGATCAACCTCGAAATACATTTCAAGTGGGTTGGTTTGATCATCGGCGGCACAGACCGCCTGGCGGGTAATTTCAATGCGCATTGAGTTCTAACGTCGCACTTGACCGGCGCACAAGGAGCGAGTGCGCGACGCGCACGGTTGCTCTGATGCGTCCGCGTCTAAGGGCCTGTTAGATCGATTTCTGTTCATAGCTGTCATTTATGTCTTTGAGAAGAGCCGCCGTCGAGTTGTAGTATTCCCTGAAGATGGCGAGCGACGCAATCAGTGGAGCTAAGCCAACTGCAAGCAGCGGTTTTCGATGGTGCTTGCCAAGATGCAGCAAAAATTTCTCCTTCTCAATAACTGAATAGGCTCCCATGACACCCGACCAGTTCGGGTGTGTGAACTCACACAGCTGATCGTACATACCTCGGATTCCGTCAAACTCCTTATTGAGGTGATCCACAGCAGTCAAGATGTTGTATGAGGTCTGCCTAGTTGTTCCATCCTTGCTCCCCAGCATGCCCTTCATTAGGAACTCATCGAAAGCATTTTCGTCTCGTTTCTTTAGAAACCCCCTCGACTTCTCGTGCATCCAATACATCATCGCTGTGGTCTCCATAACTGACCGAACCATGACAAACGCTGGGACAAGATTGCCGCCTACAAGGAGCTCGATAGATGAGTCCGCGAGGTCGCTGACTCGGTGAATCAGCACCTCTCTGAACGAGCACACCTTATAGGGTAGCTTCGAGTTCAACGTGAAAGATCCGGCGTATAGCTCCTTCGGCAGCGAGCCACTGATTTCCGCGGCAATCTTCCTTACTAAAGCAAGCCGCTCGTCATCGGACAGTTTTGAGAGGTCAGGGACGTCCATGCGATCTAACGCCTGAGTTCAGCGGCATTTGAGGCGATGCGTGCTTTTGCGGTAGCAAAAGCGCGTGGCGGGTCAAATGTCCGCTTCAACGATTTGTTAGCTGCCAACTCTCCGGCGCTACGCCGTATGATTGCCACGGTGAGAACTATGCTTTAATAGGCTTTCCGCCGGAATCGAAAATATCTCGTGCAGCCCTTCAATCATGCGAAGTGTCAGCGGTCGTTTTCGGGCCAAGATTTCATAGACCCGATTCTTGCGACCAATGACCGGAATGAGATCATCGACGGTAAGGCCCTGCTGTTCCATACGAAACTTAATGGCCTCAACAGGATCAGGGAAATCCATTGGGTAGTGCTCCCGCTCGTATGCTTCGACTAGCGTTACCAGCACATCCAGTCGATCCCCCTCGGGCGATCCAGCCTCCGCGACCATGAGGCCTTCAATTTCTTTCAGAGTTGCCTCGTAGTCGGCTTCTGTTTTGATAGGACGAATTTCCATAGGACACCTCAAATTGTCTGAGCATCAATTTCATCGTACTGCTTGTGCGTTCCGATGAAGCGGATATACACAACGCGGTAGGCGTAATTGATCCAAACCACTACCCGGTATTTATTGCCGGCGATGTTAAAAACGACACGGCCATCTCGCAGAATGCTAGCGCTAGAAAATTGAGCCTTCACCTCATTGGGAGTAGACCAGTCGGCTTTGAGGGACTCTCGATACCAAGCCATACCCGGCTCAATGGAGTCCGCGTAAGTAGGCGAGCTTTCCCAGAATTTTCTCAGCGTTGACAGAGCGATAATGCGCATGACCGTATAATAGTCCCATTTCGGGACTATTGCAACCTCAATGATCCGCGAATGTTTTGCTTTTGGCTACTAACGTTCAGGTTAAGGGGCCGGCTTTAGCCGGTCCCGAGTGAGCGAAGCGAGCGACCTTGAACCGTTTGTTAGGCTTTTGCTCGATGTGTAATTGATATTTGGTCATTCTATTTTTGCTAGTGCGCAACCTAGGCGGGTTACTCTGCTGTGCATTCTATGGAAATAGGCGTGATATGTGGTGAATACGGAAAGGTGACCAGTTGTTCCATTTATTGCGCCGGCTTTAATAAGTTCTGTAGTTCGATTCAGCCAAAGCATATGCAGTTTTGTTGTGGCTTTAAGAACTGACGGTGCCAGAAAGTCGACATGAACCCGATGAGCAAAAAGATTACGCAGCTCTTTGATTGCTCGAAGGATGGCAGCATCCTCTGGTGTTAGAAGACCTGGCCTGCCGGGGCAAGTCCTCTCGATTGAAGGGTTAGGGTTCATCTTTTCGGCTTCCGCAGAGGGCGATGGAGATCGATGGCCTTTTTAGTAAGCGACAGGGACTCTCGCTGAGCTTTGACAATCTCTCGTTGCACTTCATTTGTGCGGACATGAAGACTGCTTGACTTGTCGAGAATCTCGATCACAGCCCCATTGAAGGTCATCTGTAGCTCAAATATAAAGAACCCAACTGCAGCGACTAAGTTGAAGGCTGTATAGAATGCTAAGAAGACCAGCTTGACGATGAATGCCTTTGATAGTTGTTCCTCTCCGGCAAGAAGTGACCAGAGCTCATACAACCCATACAGAAAGAAAACAAGAAGGAGCCATGAACTACGAAGCCAAGCGACGAGTTGGCGCTTCATGCCGCGCCTCTGGCTTCCCTCTTGGATTGTTGGGCTAGGAGGAGCCGTTCGGTGAACAGTCCAAACACCAAGCACGATTGCGACTGCGATCTGAGCTATGCCCATAACTAGTGCTATCAGATCGCTGGTTGATAGGTTCAATGGCACATTGAGCCCTAACGATAAGCATGAGGGGTCGCAGCGAAGCGAGTATCCCTGCTCGTGGAGGAGCCTGTAAAAAATTCTGTGTAAGTTCATTCGGAATCAAGGGTGGTGAACGGTAACTCGTTCGC
>NZ_BSOJ01000009.1 GCF_030160455.1 Limnobacter litoralis
TGCTCTGGAAACGGTGTCCAGTTTCAGCCAGAAACCGTGTCCAGTTTCGGCCAGAATACGCAAACAGGCGTGCCCGCGCTGCTCCGTTTTCGACACACACCAATTCTTCAAAGGGACCAAGGTTGGTATGGATGGTAAGTCGGTTCCAGGCCGCTGGCGCTGTAAGCACTGCCATGGTTTCTTCTCTCTCACTTCTGGCACGGTGTTCAACTCTCACAAACTACCGCTGCGGACCCTGCTGGCGGCCATCGTGCTCTTCGTCAACAGCGTCAAAGGACTGTCCGCCCTCCAGATGTGTCGCGAGATTGGTGTGTCCTACAAGACCGCCTATGTATTGCTTCAAAAGGTGCGTGACACCTTGTTCAAGGAGCGAATCTTGAACCCCCTTGAAGGAGTCGTTGAGATTGACGGGGGTTACCTCAAAACGGCTGTACGCAAAGCTAATAAGAAGACCGACCGCAAAGACTTGCGGCTTGAACCCAACCAAAACCCACTGAAATGCGTGGTGCTGGCCTTACGCCAGCGCTCCAAGGATTTTGCCCGAGGCGCGGAGCGCAGCATAACGGTCATCCTGAAGTCTGAGAACCCTGATGATGTCTTGGCGGCAGTTGAAAGATACGTGCTTCCAGGCTCTCATGTCTTTACAGACGGTCACAATGCCTATTCGGCGCTTTCCAAGCATCCGGATTACATCCATGAGGTGGTCAACCACGAGGAGGAGTACCCGAATGACGATGGCATCAACCAAAACCAGGCTGAGTCATTCTTCTCACGAATGCGTCGTTTGGTGGACGGTCAAATTCACAAGCTGGCTCAGAAGCACATCGACCTCTACGCCAATGAAATCGTATTTCGGGAAGACTGGCGACGAACAAGCAACGGATTCCAATTTCGCCTGTTGGGGCAAAAGCTGATGAGAAATGAGCCGTCTCGAAGCTTTGCCAAGTATTGGCAGGGCAACAAAAAGCGCAACCCAGCTATCGTGACCGCCGCTGAATTGAGAACTGGTAATGTTCACCCCTTTGTATGACCAGCCCCTGGGCAACGTGGTGTGCAAGACGTCGTGCAATATCCAGCTCGACTTGTCGTAGTTGGCGCTCAGTCTTGGCGTTGGCCAATCCATTGTGAGCAAGGAATACGGCAACCATTTCACCAAGGGTGAGTGTCTGGCCCAGCTTAAGAGGCTTGAGCACAACACGGTCTAAGGCCGCGCCGATTAGTCGGGTGTTTGGCGGCGTGTACCTTTTGGCCGTCACTGCTTCGGGTGACAGACCGAAAATAATCAAGCTGCTGGCCAACAATTCGACCCGCTTTCTCGCATCCTCTGCCTGTGGCGAGGTTTCGGGGTCTTGCGACCAATAGTGCAATTCACTCAGTGCTGTGGCGTACCTATTCAGAAGGGCGTCGCAGTGCGCCGGGCGGACCTCTCGCAAGCCTAGGGTCTTTGCCACAGTGACCCACCTATAGCTTGGTTAGATTGAAGTAGAACTGCGTCGCCACTCTTTTTTAGCAAGTTGAGGTAGTCCTTCGTCTGATGGCGAAGCTTATTCCACACGACAGGGTTGTCAGTATCGAGCCCAAGCGCCTTGCCAATCGTTATGGCTATTTCACGCGTGGTCTGTGGCACATCTGTTTGATGTAAAGCTTTAAGAAGCTCCGTCTTAAATGAACCACGCCGCTGCCCGTTAGCCCATTTGGCACAGTCTTTTACCGCCTCAACAGTTTGAGAGGAGCCAAGGGCCTCCAGAGTGTTTGTTAGGACCGCTACCTGTTCCTCAATTACTCGGCACTCGGACTCAAATGCGGAAAGTTGAGCCTGCAATTCCGATATCTTCGCAAGAAGAGGTTTCATCTGTTGAACTATCCGAACCCGTTGGCCAAGCAGCCGAGCTTTTTTATGTTTGAGTCCGTAAACTGTGAGGTTATCCGCCATTTTTCTTTCTTCAATCAGAGTAAAAGCCGCACTGGGCTTTGCTCTAAGTGTAGGGAAAAAGAGGGATTGAAAAGGCCCCGAAGTGGGGCCCTTGATTTGTTCACCTGCTACATAATGCCGTCAGGACGAAAAAAAAAGCCGCCTTGTGGGCGGCTTTTTTCATTTCGGCACGAATTAGGCAGCGGCCTTTGGCGCAGCGGCTTTCTTGGTGCGTGTGGCAGTGGCCTTCTTCGCAGCGGGCTTTTTGGCAGCGGCTTTCTTTTCGGCTTTTTCTTCGCCTGAAACGGCAGCCTTCACGCCTACTTTTTTGTACAGCTGTTCGGCGATCTGGGTGGCCTGCTCAATCACTGGCTTCAGGGCTTCATTTTTTTTGACCTGTTCCAGGGCTGTGGTGCCCATGGTGATGGCGTTTTCAGTCAGTGATTCGGCCTGTGAAAGGGCCAGGGCAGCGTATGAAAAGCCTTTGTCAATTACGACGGGCAGTTGAGTTTCAAACAGTTCTACACCTTTCTGTGTGTAAGTCTGGCTCAGACCCACCACTTTCTCCAGACCCTGCTTCAGTTCTGTGCGTGTGGTCACAACGATTGACTTGTCAGCGTAGGGCAGCTTTTCAGCGGCAGTAAAGGCGGTGCCCAGGCCCTGGGAAATCAGGCCAAACTGGGTTTGAACGAAACCGTTCAGGGCTTTAGCAGCGGCCTGGTGTTGGCTCTTCAGTTCTTCGTTGGTTTTGGTCAGCAGTTCTGCTGTCTTTTCAAATGCGTACATAGCGGTCTCCTGGGACGTGGTCGAATGTGAAATCCAGTGACACTATATGAAAACCATTCACTCAATGAAAGGGTTTGAACCTGAGGCTCTATACTAATCTGCCTGTCATCGCCAGGGGTTTGGGCATCGTTACAGGGCGACTCAAAGGTTTCCCAAGGCGTTGCAGATCAGTGTAAAATCGCGGGTTTACGTCAAATTTACTCGCCGTGTCCATCCAATCCGAAGTCAAGCGCCGTCGCACTTTCGCCATCATTTCCCACCCCGACGCGGGCAAAACCACGCTGACAGAGAAGCTGTTGCTGTTTGCGGGTGCAATCCAGATTGCGGGCAGTGTAAAGGCGCGCAAGGCCTCGCGCCATGCAACCTCCGACTGGATGGAGATCGAAAAGCAGCGGGGCATTTCAGTGGCGTCGTCTGTAATGCAGATGGAATATAGGGACCAAGTGATCAATCTGCTGGACACCCCGGGCCACCAGGATTTTTCAGAGGACACCTATCGCGTTCTAACTGCCGTGGATGCCGCGCTGATGGTGATCGACGCGGCCAATGGTGTGGAGCCCCAAACCTTGCGACTGATCGAAGTGTGTCGCGCACGCAACACCCCGATCATCACCTTTGTCAACAAGCTGGATCGAGAGGTTCGTGAACCACTTGAGCTCATGGATGAAATTGAAAGCACCCTGGGCATTCCCTGCGTGCCTTTTGCGTGGCCAGTGGGGCAGGGCAAATTGTTTCATGGCATTTTTGACATTCGCAAAAACCACATGCGCGTGTTTACGCCCGGTGAAGATCGTCGCAGCGATCAGGACGAAATCATCCAGGGCGATGACCTAGATACCCTTCGCAATCGTTTTGGGGCTGAATTTGCGACTGCCGAGCAAGAAATTGATTTGGTAAAAACGGCGGCTCCCGAGTTTGATGCTGAGGCTTTTCTGGCGGGTCAGCAAACGCCCATGTTCTTTGGCTCTGCCGTCAACAACTTCGGTGTCAAAGAAGTGCTGGACGCGCTGGTGGATGTCGCACCACATCCTGGCCCACGGCACGCCATAGAGCGTGAGGTGTCGCCGGTGGAATCCAAATTCACCGGTGTGGTGTTCAAGATTCAGGCCAACATGGACCCCTCACATCGCGACCGCATTGCCTTCGTGCGTGTTCTGTCGGGCCGGTTCGAGCACGGTATGAAATTCAAAGTCTTGCGCACGGGAAAAGACTTCAGGCCAACGAGTGTGGTCACGTTTTTGTCCCAGCGGCGCGACAGGGTCGAAGAAGCCTATGCAGGCGACATCATCGGCCTGACCACCCACGGTGGATTGCAGTTGGGTGACTCTCTCAGTGAAGGTGAAAGCCTGCAGTTCACCGGTTTGCCGTTTTTTGCCCCAGAACTGTTCTCTGCGGTCGAATTAAAAGACCCCATGCGAAGCAAGCAGTTGCAAAAAGGCCTGGCCGAGCTTGGGCAGGAAGGTGCAATTCAGGTTTTCAAGCCCCTGATGGGATCTGAAATGTTGTTGGGGGCAATCGGACAGTTGCAGTTTGAAGTGGTGGCAGCGCGTTTGAAAGGCGAATACGGTGTGGATGTGCGTTTGCTGCCCAGCCGTTACACCTGCGCCCGCTGGGTCACCAGCAAAAATCCGGCGGATTTGCGCAAGTTCATCGATGCCAACATCAACCGGATCGTCACCGACGCCGCCGACACGCAGGCCTTTTTGGCCACTTCCAGGTTTGACCTGGATGTCATGCAAAAGCGTTGGGAGTCCATCGAGTTTCATCCCATGCGGGAGCACGCGGGCCTGTTGTTGGCCAACCGTTGAATCTGTGAGGGGTGGATCGAAAAAAGGCCAGTCTCAGACTGGCCTTTTTTTATTTCAGCGATTCGATCAGGTCGATGTAATTTTGCATGGCCTGTTCTTTGCTGGTGCCTTCCAGATTTTTCCAGGCGTCAAATTTGGCTCGGCCCACGATGTCTGTAAAGCCTGGGCGTTTGCCGGTGTTGTCTCCCTCGCTGGCTTGCTTGAACAGGGCATAGATCTTCAGCAGGGTTTGGTTGTCTGGTCTTGCTGGCAGGTTTTTTGATTCAGCAACCGCCGTTTCAAAACGTTTCAACAAATCGCTCATTCATATCTCCTTTGGGTTTTTATAGTCATTGAATTTCGTCAGTCACAAAAGCCTGCGCCAGGCTCTCAAACAAATCTTTGCATGAGCCCTGCAAATACGGGGCAAGCAAGCACATGGTTTGATAAACCCCGTTGGCCAGCGCCGCACTCATGGTGGCTTCGTCATTGAAATGTCGAGGATCCCGAACATATTCAAATGACAGCCAATAGGTGGCCACCACGACCATGTTGGTTGCCAGCGCTTCAATTTGAGCGGGCTTGGCCATCATGTCACCCGACTCCACGAGGCCTTCACACAGTTTGCGGGCCACGTCGACCTTGTGCTTCAAGATGCGCTTGAAATGGATTTCAAGTGTGCGGTTGCGCGACAGCAGATCATTCAGATCGCGGTACAAAAAGCGGTAGCGCCAAATCAATTCAAAGAGCACTTGCAGATACAGCCATGCATCTTCGATGTTGGCCTGGCGGTTGGCTGGCACGTCAAGCAGGCCGTCAATTTCCTTTTCGAAACCTGCAAAAATGGAGTTGACGATGTCGTCTTTGTTTCGGAAGTGATAGTACAGATTGCCGGGGCTGATGTTCATTTCATCGGCAATGACTGTGGTGGTGATGTTGGGTTCACCAAATTCGTTGAACAATCGCAAAGAGAGATCGAGAATTCTTTCTCTGGTTCTTCTTGGAGCTTTACGTTCCATTCTGCCTGTGTCTCCTGTCGAGCCCTTGTTGTGCGTACCTTGTCTTGCGGACGCTACTTTTTACAGATTACACCAAAGAAAACGGCCTTTAGAAAGCGTTCAGGCCGTTTGTCTGGTTTTTGCGATTTTCAGATAACGATCCAGCTCATTCAGGGAATCTTCGAGCTGATCGAACTTGGACACGATTGAACCGGCGCGGGCAGGCCGTTTCGAAACCTTGTGCGCCAACTGCAGGGTCGGGTCTTTCAGCACTTCGAGATTCAGAAAAAGCCCATGACGTGCAAATTTTTCCGAGAGGTCGTGTCGGCGCGCCCACAGCTCCTCGCGGGTGCGCTGGTAGGCGTGTTCGCAAAGGCGCCTTCGGCTTGCATAGCTGAAGGGGTTCGTGAAGAAAAATTCGCCGTCGCCATGCTGTGGCTCAAACAGCACGATGTCGATGCCAGGGTACTGGTGACCATAGCGCTCCATGCCAATGTCCATTCGCGAATGAATAATGGAACGAAAGGTTTGGGAAAGCACCAGCGGCAAACCGCCCTCGTAAAGCCGGGAGCCGGGTTGAAATGCCTTGCCCTTGGCTCTTCGACGACTGCGCGGGTTCAAACGGTCGTCGTAGGGCACCAGCGGGTTCAGGCAAAGCAGCAGTTCTACGCCTTCCTTCAAAGCGGTGGAGGCGTGAAGCGTCTTTTTCAGGGCCCCGTCCACGAAGTATCGGTTCCCAATTCGCACCGGCGGAAACAGGCCGGGCAGCGAAGCGGAGGCCTGTACGGCTTTCGAGATGGGTACATCATCGTGCCCGGGGGCTCCGAAAGGTATGGATTCGCCTGAGTCCAGATCTGTGGCCACCAGAATCAGCTTGGATTTCAAGGTTCTGAAATCGTTGGTGCCGCCACCTTTGGCAATCAGGTCTGCCATCCACTCATGCAGTTTGTCGCCGTTGAACAACCCCGTCGGAATGGCAGCGCCAAGCCGCTCAATTGAGCTGACCCACGTGGCGTCGTCGCGTAAAAAGTAGTCAGACAGAGCGGTTACAAGCAGTCCTGGAATTTTGCGAAGCCTGGTCCAGTATTCCCTGAAGGCCGGCTTCAGAAGAATGGAGGGATCAAACGCAAACTCCTCCGGTTCGCCTTCGATGAACAGCTTGTAGATTTGCAACGGCGTCAGGTTGTGTGCCAGGCCAGCGCCTACAATGCCGCCCGCCGACACGCCGACGTAAACGTCCATGTCATTGAGGTCCAAGCCTTCTACGGCTTCAGACAATGCAACCAGTGCGCCAATTTCGTAAATGGCGCCCAGTGGGCCGCCTCCAGCGAGCGCAAGCCCGATGGATGGCTTCTTAACGGCTTGATCCATGTCAGAGAGGATCAGGACGTTTTCTTGGTGCGTGTGGTGGTTCGCTTGGCGGCTGGTTTGCTGTCAGCGCCTTTGCCTGTCAGGTCAGCGATGGCCTGAGAGAGTTGTTCGATGCGTTCAGCCAGTTGCTGAACATCTTTGTTGGTCGGAACGCCAAGGCGGCTTAATGCACGAGCGACCCGCTCTTCAAAAACCTGCTCCAGCTTGTCCCAGTGTTGGGTGGCTTTGCTGGACACTGTGCCCGCCAACTTGCTGACTTTTCCTGTTACTTCAACGACTTTTTGATCTGCAAACTTCACCGTGCGCTCCTGGATTTCCTGGCTTTCTTTCACCAGATTTTCGATCACTTTGTTGCCTTCTTCTTGCGCTTTGTTGATCGCGCCAAGACCGGCCGTCCAAAGTTGTTGCGCACTGTCTTTCACTGCACCCGTAACCGGGTTTTCGGCAACAGACTTGATCCCCTTCTTCTTTCCGACCATTCGGTGTCTCCGATTTAATATTGTTGATTGAAACTTTTTGTGCCTAAAATCTTCCTAAGTGTAGCCACGTTCCACTAGAGAGCACACACTAAATCCCGAGAAAAAATCTTAAACGCTTGCACACACAATCACGAAGACAGGAGCCATATTCACATGAATTATTTCGTCACGGGTGCCACGGGCTTTATCGGAAAACGCCTGATTAAAAGGTTGGTGGATCAGAAACGCAAGGGAACCATCTATTTTCTGATCCGGGAATCCAGCAAAGACAAAGTGCCCGAGCTTCAAAAATACTGGGGGGCCAAGAAAGGTCAATGCGTCCCGCTGGTGGGCGATCTGACCAAGGCCAAGCTTGGCTTGAAAGCCGCTGACGTCAAATTATTGACCGGCAATATCGAGCATTTTTTCCATCTGGCTGCCATTCATGACTTGATGGCCGACGCTGAAAGCCAGATCGAAACCAACATCAAAGGCACGCAGAATGCTGTGGATCTGGCCAATGCCATTGGTGCCGGGTGCTTTCAGCATGTCTCGTCTATCGCGGCGGCGGGTTTGTACGAGGGCATCTTTCGGGAAGACATGTTCGACGAGGCCGAAAATCTCGATCACCCGTATTTCAGGACCAAGCACGATTCGGAAGCGATCGTTCGTCGCTCAGTGAAGGGGAATTGGCGAGTCTATCGTCCTGCTTTTGTCGTGGGGGATTCCAAGACGGGTGAAATGGACAAGATCGACGGCCCCTATTATTTTTTCAAGCTCATCCAAAAAATGCGCAAAATGTTGCCAGCCTGGGTACCCACCATCGGCATTGAAGGTGGCCGCATCAACATTGTCCCAGTCGATTTCGTAGTCAATGCGATGGATCACATTGCGCACAAGACCGGGTTGGACAAGCGGGCCTTCCACCTGGTCGACCCCAAGCCCTATCGCATTGGCGATGTGCTCAACATATTTGCCAAGGCAGCGCATGCACCCAAAATGGAAATTCGACTGAACGCCGCCATGTTCGGCTTCATCCCCAAAGGTGTGAAAAAGGGCCTGATGTCACTGACCCCCGTCCGACGCATTGTCAATACCGTCATGAAAGACCTCGACCTGCCGCAAGACGTCATGGGGTACATCAACTGGCCAACCCGGTATGACTGCCGCGACACCACCGCGGCCCTGGCTGGCAGTGGCATTGAGTGCCCTGATCTTGAAAATTACGCCTGGGCAGTTTGGGACTACTGGGAGCGTCACCTGGATCCGTCTTTGTTCATTGACCGAACACTGAGCGGACAGGTGAAGGACAAGGTGGTGCTCATCACCGGTGGATCGTCCGGCATTGGTCTTGCGGCAGCCCAAAAAATTGCTGCTGCTGGTGCCGTTACCATTATTTGCGGGCGCGACCCAGAGAAACTCAAAGAAGCGCAAGACCTCATCAAGAAAGACGGCCACACCGTTCACACCTATGCCGTCGACATTGCAAACATGGACGATTGCGACCTGTTTGTGAAAAAACTGCTGTCCGATTTTGGACATGTTGACGTGCTGATCAACAATGCTGGCCGGTCCATTCGCAGAGGCATTGAAAACAGCTTTGACCGTTTTCACGATCTGGAGCGCACCATGCAGTTGAACTATTTTGGCGCTCTGCGGGTTACTTACGGATTGTTGCCGAAGATGATGGAGCGCCGTCAAGGGCATGTCATCAACATTTCATCGATTGGCGTGTTGACCAACGCCCCCCGGTTTTCTGCCTATGTGGCGTCCAAAGGGGCGCTGGATTCATGGACCCGGTGTGCCGCATCCGAGTTTGCGGACATGAACATTCGATTCACGACCATCAACATGCCGCTGGTCAAGACGCCCATGATTGCCCCCACCAAGCTCTACAACAACGTACCCACGTTGACGCCCGAGCAAGCCGCAGACATGATCGCGCAGGCGATTATTCAAAAGCCGGTTCGTATCGCCACTCGCTTGGGTATTTTGGGACAGGTGATGCACGCTGTGGTGCCCAAAACGGCTCAAATCGTCATGAACACCTCATTCCGGATGTTCCCCGATTCAACGTCAGCTTCAAAGGACAAGAAGGCGTCGGCTCCCACCGCCGATCAGATCGCCTTTACGACGCTGCTGCAAGGCATTCACTTCTGATCGGGTTTAACCCGCCACTGGCTGCTTGTACGCGACCGGCGCGTCAACCAGCCAGTGCTCTATCCAGTCGGTTACGATGGGGTGAGAGATCAGTGCCAAATGTCCAGAGCCGTTGATCAGCAGGTTTTGGCCAAACTCCAGCATGGAAGAGCAGGGCGGGCTGACGATGTTGTCCTGCCCACTCCAGATGGAAGTTATCTTGCCTTGAAATTCCCGGTCGGCCGGGTGTTCTCTGAGGCGTTTTAAAAATGGGCTGGCCCAGGCCATCTGCCGCACATTTTTCCCCACCCCCAGCGTGCTGAGTGCTGTGCCATAGTGCGGGCTGCCGATCGTCAATACGCTGTCGATGTTTGCATGGCCATGTTCTGTCACCGAGTATCGCAGGGCCACCCCACCCATGCTGTGGGCAATAATCTTCACCCGTGGCGCGCCCGTGGCTGCTTTCAAATCATCAATGGCTTGGGCGATCATTTCAGAATACGCCCGAATTGAACCGATGGCTGGCTCCAGCGTAATGGCCGATGTACTGACACCGAGCTTGGCCAACCGCTGGCGCGTGCTGCTCCACACAGCGGCGTTGCAAAGGTAGCCATGAATCAAAAGGACGGGCAGGGGCTTGGTTTGGCGCCAGGCTTTGTCAGCCAATTCAATGCGATCAATGTGTCTGGCCCAGGGTTGTAGCCAGCTGATCAGCGCGAAAGAGGCACAGCTTTCAAACCAGATTGCCTTGAACCAACCCCATGGGGTCAGTGGGCGTATGCCTTGCTCGGCTGCTCTTTGAAAAGGCAGCTTTTGATCTCGAACCTGAGGAAGTTGGCGAACACTCAGCGACAAGGCAAAGCCGCCTGCGTGAAAAACGGCGTGCCCCGCAAAGAGAACGCCGAAAACGATGCAGAGGGCCGCCAAAATGGCGTTGTCGATTTCCATGCCCACCAAGTGTCGTGCCACCAGGTAGAGCAGGTAAACCACACAGCCGTACGCCAGCCAATACAAACGATTCAGCTGGCGTATCACGGGGCAGTGCGCGAGTTACACCTTGCGTGTCAGCAAGGAAGTCATGATGCTGAACAGCTTGCCATAGGGTGGCGCCAGCAGTTCCATGGCGTTAAGCTTGTTCTGCTTGAATATCGGTTTCAGTTTGGACATGGTGTCAAAACCAAACTTGCCGTGGTAATGGCCCATGCCAGAGTCGCCCACACCACCAAAGGGCAGGTGATCCTGCGCAATGTGGAACAAGGTGTCATTCAGGCAAACACCACCGGCAATGGTCTGCTGCATCACTTGGGTTTGAGTGTGTTTGTTGTCATCGAACAGGTACAGCGCCAGGGGTCTGGGTCTGGCTTTGATGTATTCCATCGCATCATTCAGATTGTCGTAGCCAATGATCGGCATGACTGGTCCGAAAATCTCTTCGGTCATGGCCATCGAGTCTTCAGGCGTGTTCAGCAAGAAGGTCATTGGCACTTTGCGGCTTGTGGGGTTGGGCGGCATGATGTATTCCACCTTGGCGCCTTTTTCTTCGGCCTCGTCAATCAATCGCTGCAGGCGACCCGCATGCTTGTCAGAGACAATCCCGGTAAAGTCTTTGGAGTTGACCCCTTCCGGAAAGCGCTTGCGCACAATTTCACGCGCGTACTGCACCACCTGCTGCTCAGTCCCTTTGGGCACCAGCATGTAGTCGGGTGCAATGCAGGTCTGACCCGCGTTGATGCACTTGCCAGACAAAGTGCGAGCCACGGCATTGTGGAAACGCTTGGGGTCTTTGGCGCAGTCTGGGGACACGATGGCCGGGCTCTTGCCGCCCAGCTCCAGCGTGACAGGCACCAGGTTTTCGCTGGCCGCCTTCATCACCAATTTACCAACGGGTGTAGAACCTGTGAACAGCAAATGATCGAAGGGCAACTTGCTAAATTCTGCCGCCACAGCAGGGCCACCATTGACGACTTGCACCACGTCCCGACCCAAAGCCTGAGTCAGCAACTCTTCCATAAGGACGCTGAATCGCGGTGTGTATTCGCTCATTTTAATGAAGCAACGGTTGCCCGCAGCCAGGGCTGCCGTCAGGGGGCCCACTGACAAAAACAGGGGATAGTTCCAGGGCACGATAACCCCGATCACGCCCAAGGGCTGGGGCATCAACTCAGTGCTTGCTGGCTTGAACCAGATTGACGCCGTTTTCTTTTGAGATTTCATCCAGCGCTTGCCGTGGCTCAGCGCATGACGAATGCCTTCGAGACTCGGAAACACTTCGGCCAGTAAGGTGTCGTTTGGAGACCGATAACCAAAATCTTCCGAAATGGCTTGCGCGATGCGCATCTTGTTGTTGAAGATCACATCGCTCAGGTTTTTCAACCAGACTTTGCGTTCTTCCCAACTTGGGTAAGGATTGGCGTGGTAACTGCTTTTGAGTGAATCCAGGGTGGCCTTGAGTTCTACTGCTGACAGCTCTTGACCCAATTCAGTTGATGGCGCGTTCATTGTTTTGTCTCCATACACAATTAACGAATGTAAACATAAATTTTGACTATTTTCCATGTCTGATTATTGTGCACTGCGATATGAGGCTACCGGAGTGCGTCGACCATCTGGTCTGTCTTTGGCAAACGTTACAATGCATCCACGCCAATTGATCTGTATCCAACGTGAACAAAGAAAGCCTGAGCGCCATTCAAAAAGACATCAGCCGCATGCGCAGCAGCTCGCCAGAAAATTCGAATCTCCAGCGAATAAAAATCCTGGTGAAAATATTTCAAAACAAGAGATTGGCTGATACACATCAGAAGTTGCTTGAAGATGAGTCCACTCGCGCTGCAGCGCTTTTTTTTCTGGAGCGTTTGTACGGTGCAGGTGACTTGTCTCGGCGGGACCAGCAAGTTGAACGGATCGTTCCCAAAGCTGAAGGCATTTTGCCCTCTGCCGCTGTAGACGTATTGCGTAAGGTGCTTTACACCGATTGGCTGGCTGAAAAAATGGACACCGAACTCGCCTCGAAGTTGATGGAGCTGGATTCATTTTCTGAGGAGTGTCTGTCCGACGAAGCGTATCTGGAGGCCTTTCGCAATCTCGACGCGTGGGAAATTCGTCAACAACAAATCGACTTGATAGGGGACGTCGGGCAGTCCCTGCATCGACTGTTGCGACTGCCCTTGTTGTCCACCATTCTGAAAATGACGCGTGGTGCAGCGCAAAAGGCAAATTTAGAGGAATTCCACGATTTTCTCACTGAGGGCGTCCGGGCATTCAAGAGTCTTCGGGATCCGCAGCGCTTTTTTGAGGCCATTCAAAACCGGGAGCGATTGTTGCTGGAGACCGTGCGGTCAAGTGGTGCCTGCAGTTTTGAGGCGCTTTACGATGAAATTCGGCGTTGATGTGCCGCTTCCGTAGGACCGCTGAAACGCGGGGCGACGGCTGGGCAGTATAATTGGGCAACTTAAAAAAGCGGAACAGGAGACCTTTGTGACTGAAAAGGCGTGGATCAGTAGCTATCCCCCGGGTGTAGAGCCTGAAATCGACATGAGCGAATTTGCGTCTGTGCGCGACATTTTTGAAAATGCCTGCCAGCGATTTGCAGCCAATACGGCCTTTAGCAACCTTGGTACGTCGCTCACCTATGAACGGCTGGATCAATTGACTCGCGATTTTGGCGCTTATCTGCAAAGCTTGCCCGGTACCAAAAAGGGCGACCGCGTGGCTTTGATGATGCCCAATTTGCTGCAATATCCCGTCGCCATGTTGGGTGCCATTCGCGCTGGTTTCGTGGTGGTGAATGTCAATCCCATGTACACGCCTACAGAGCTTCAGCACCAGTTGCGCGATTCAGGCGCCAAGGTGATTGTAATTTTCGAGAATGTGGCACATACCCTGGAAAGCGTGTTGCAGAACACGCCTGTTGAACACATCGTGTTGGCCTCAATCGGCGAAATGCACGGCTTTTTCAAGCGTGTTTTGCTCAATTTCGTGGTTCGCTACGTCAAGAAGCTGGTTCCCAAATTCAGTCTGGCGGGGGCCATCACCACCCGCAAAGCACTTCGCTTTGGGCGTGATCAAGAGCTGAAGAAAGTCAATCTGTCTCACGATGACCTGGCTTTCCTTCAATACACAGGCGGCACCACAGGCGTGGCCAAAGGGGCCATGTTGACCCATGGCAACATTGTGGCCAACCTGCAGCAGGCTTCCAGCTGGCTTAGTCAGGATGTGGAGGAGGGACGTGAAATCGCCATTACCGCGCTGCCGATGTATCACATCTTCTGTCTGACGGCCAATATTCTGGTGTTCATGAAGGTGGGTGGGCACTGCGTGCTCATCACCGACCCTCGCAATATGCAGGGTTTTGTCAAAATCCTGTCCAGCGTGCCATTTACGGCATTGACTGGTGTCAATACGCTTTTCAATGGCCTGCTGAATACGCCCGATTTTGACAAAGTTGATTTTTCCCACGTCAAGCTTGTGCTCGGCGGTGGTGCAGCCATCGAGCCCTCTGTGGCCGAGCGCTGGAAGAAAATTACCGGCACCCGGCTGTCCGAGGCGTATGGCCTGACCGAAGCCTCTCCTGCCGTGTGTATCAACCCGCTGCACGAAGAATACAACGGGTCCATTGGTTTGCCTGTTCCTTCGACCTTGGTTTCAATTCGTGACGACGATTTTGTTGAGCTTCCAACGGGTCAAGAAGGCGAGCTGTGCGTGAAGGGGCCGCAGGTGATGCGTGGTTACTGGAACAAACCCCGCGAAACCGCTGAAATTCTGACGCAAGACGGCTGGTTAAAGACGGGTGACATTGCCTACATGAATGAACAGGGATACTTTTTTATAACTGACCGTAAAAAAGACATGATTCTTGTCTCGGGCTTCAACGTGTATCCGAAAGAGATCGAAGCGACGGCTACTCTGCACCCGGGTGTGTTTGAGGCGGCGGCTGTGGGTGTTCCCGATGGAAAAACAGGCGAGGCCGTCAAATTGTTTGTGGTTCGCAAAGACCCCGATCTGACCGAGCAGGCCATCATCGAACATTGCCGCAAGCACATGACAGCCTACAAAATTCCCCGTCATGTCGAATTCATGGCCGAGCTTCCCAAGTCACCGGTCGGCAAAGTGTTGCGCCGTGAACTGCGCGACCAAGAGCGTCAAAAGCTCGCTGCACAAAAAGCCTGACCGGTTGCCAAAAACCCCGGGATATTCATTGCTTTTCAGTGACTTGATCAGTATAATCTCGGGTTCCCTGCTGCCAGCCATGGGGGTTTGGCAGCTTTTCCAATGATGGAAAATCCATAGGAGTTTATTCAATGCGTCACTATGAAATCGTTTTCATCGTGCATCCCGATCAAAGCGAGCAAGTGCCCGCCATGGTCGAGAGATACCGTGGAATCATCGAAACAGCGGGCGGTAAAATTCACCGTCACGAAGACTGGGGTCGCCGCCAACTGGCTTACCCAATCCAAAAGCTGGCCAAAGCCCACTATGTTTTGCTGAACATCGAATGTGAGCAAAGCGTTCTGGAAGAGCTTGAGCATGCTTTCAAATTCAACGACGCCGTGCTGCGCCACTTGGTCGTCAAAATGAAAAAAGCCGAAACAGCACCTTCGCCAATGATGAAGGAAGTTCAGCGTGAGCAAGAGCGCAAGGCTGCCACAGCCTCTGCTTCTTCTAGCGATGACAGCTCAGACGACGATTCAGACAGCGACGACGACAACTGATCTCGCGTTTAACGTCAAGGCAAAACATTGAATCAGGAGGAAGCCGACACAAGCCAACCCACCAATCAGTTTGAACTGCAAGCCACGCTGATTTCCAAATCCACATTGCGATACACACCTGCTGGTGTGCCCGTGTGTGAAATGGAGCTGCAACACGAAAGTGTGCAAATCGAGGCCAGCAATCCCCGAACCGTGCAATGCGTCATTGACGCCATTTCACTGGGCTCACTGGCAAACAGCATCAGCAAACTTGAATTGGGTTCAGAAATGATCTGGTCTGGTTTTATCGCGCTTCGTTCGCATAAACAAAAAAAGCTTCAGTTCCACATTTGCAACATGCAAAAGGCCGCAAGGCAAGCTGAAGCTTCCAAATAGTTGGAGAAATTTATGGCTTTTGGTCGTAAAAATGATCGCAAAGGACGCCGTCCTCAGCAAAACCCGCTGTTCAAGCGCAAGAAGTTCTGTCGCTTCACCGTGGCCAAGGTCGAGCAGATCGATTACAAAGACATCGAGACACTCAAGGATTTCATCGGTGAAAACGGCAAAATCATGCCTGCCCGCATCACTGGTACCAAGGCTCACTATCAGCGTCAACTGGACACCGCCATCAAGCGTGCCCGTTTCCTTGCGCTGGTTCCATACACTGACAACCACTAAGCCCTCAGGAGAACAACATGCAAGTTATTTTGTTGGAAAAATCCAATCTGGGTCAGCTTGGTGACGTCGTTCGCGTCAAGGATGGTTACGCACGTAACTACCTGATCCCTTACGGCAAGGCCAAGCGCGCAACCGAGTCCGCAATTGCCGAATTTGAAGCACGTCGTGCCGAGCTTGAGCAGGCTGCAGCAGAAAAGCTGAAAGAAGCGCAAGCACTGGCAGGCAAGTTGGCCGATTTCGTGGTTCAACTGAGCGAAAAGGCCGGTGTAGATGGTCGTCTGTTCGGTTCTGTCACCACCCACACCATCTCTGCCGAGCTGGTTGCCAAGGGTTTTGCGATCGAGCGTTCCAAGGTTCGCATGCCTGACGGTCCCATCAAGATCGCAGGCGAGCACGAAGTGTCAGTTGCATTGCACCCTGACGTCGTGATCGACCTGAAAGTAGTTGTAGCAGGCGAAGCCGCCTAAAGTCCCTGCGACCAAAGGCTTCAAGGGCTTAATCAGCTATACTCGTCAGACCGTCTGGTCTGGCCAGAAGGCCACCTTCCAAGGTGGCCTTTTTCATTGATCATCCTGAACTCAATTACACCATGAATGACATTCCCAATATGAACCAACCCGATTCCGACGTGGCCATGCTGAGAGTGCCCCCTCATTCCATGGAGGCGGAGCAATCGGTCATCGGTGGCCTTCTGCTGGACAATCAGGCTTGGGACAGAATTGGTGATGTGATTCGTGCGGACGATTTTTATCGTTATGACCATCGGATCATTTTCGAACACATTGCCAAGCTGATCGATGGCTCGAAGCCCGCCGACGTCGTCACGGTGTATGAATCCCTGCAGTCATCAGGCAAAGCGGAAGACGTGGGTGGGCTGGCTTATTTGAATACCTTGGCCACCAACACGCCCTCTGCCGCCAACATTCGCCGCTACTCCGAAATCGTCAGGGATCGTGCGGTGCTGAGGCGATTGATCACCATCAGTGATGAAATTGCAACCAGCGCTTTGAATCCGCAAGGGCGCGACACCAAGGCCTTGCTTGACGAGGCTGAAAGCAAGATATTCAAAATCGCGGAAGAGGGATCAAGGGGCGCGGGTGGTTTTCAAGACCTTCAGCCTGTTCTTGGCAAGGTGGTGGAGCGCATTGACGAGCTGTACCACAGGGACAGCAACAGCGACATTACTGGCATTTCTACGGGTTTTGTGGACCTCGATTCCAAAACGTCCGGATTGCAGCCCGGTGATCTGATCATTGTGGCGGGCCGCCCGTCGATGGGTAAGACCGCGTTCAGTTTGAACATTGGTGAGCATGTCGCGGTTGAAGAGGGTCATGCAGTGGCCGTGTTTTCCATGGAAATGGGGGCCACCCAGCTGGCCATGCGTTTGTTGGGTTCGGTCGGTCGGCTTGACCAGCATCGCCTGCGCACCGGGCGGCTGACGGATGAAGATTGGCCCAGACTGACTTACGCCGTGTCAAAAATGCAGAATGCACAGCTGTTCATCGATGAAACCCCTGCGCTGTCCTCGATGGAGGTGCGCGCTCGATGCCGTCGTTTGGCACGCCAGTGTGGGCAGTTGGGGCTGGTGATTATCGACTATTTGCAGTTGATGGGGTCTTCTTCGCCCGGTGAAAACAGGGCCACTGAAATTTCCGAAATTTCACGGTCACTCAAGGGTTTGGCCAAGGAACTGAATTGCCCCGTGATTGCACTGTCGCAGCTGAACCGTTCCCTTGAACAACGACCCAACAAACGCCCTGTGATGAGCGACCTTCGCGAATCCGGTGCCATTGAGCAGGACGCCGACGTGATTCTGTTCATCTATCGCGACGAGGTTTACAACCCCGACTCGCCAGACAAAGGCACCGCCGAAATTATTATCGGCAAGCAACGTAACGGTCCAATTGGCACCGTTCGCGTGACCTTTCTTGGGCAATACACGAAATTTGAGAATTACGCAGGACCCCAGCCAGAGGGCGAGTAAACGCCCTCATGGCTTTATAGATTGTCGGACGCGTAATCGGCCAAGCGTGACCGCTCACCCCGCTGCAGCGTGATATGCCCCGCGTGTGGCCATCCTTTGAAGCGGTCAACAACATAGGTCAGTCCCGAAGAGCCCTCGGTAAGGTAGGGGGTGTCAATCTGGGCAAGGTTACCCAAACAAATGACCTTGGTGCCAGGCCCCGCACGCGTAATCAGGGTTTTCATCTGCTTCGGCGACAGGTTTTGAGCCTCATCGATGATCAGGAATTTGTTGATGAAGGTTCGGCCGCGCATGAAGTTCATCGACTTCACCCTGATCTTGGTGCGGATCAGGTCGTTCGTGGCGGCTCGGCCCCATTCTCCACTGGAAGGGTCTGGCTTGTTCAACACCTCCAGGTTGTCTTCAAATGCGCCCATCCACGGCGCCATTTTTTCTTCTTCCGTGCCCGGAAGGAAGCCGATGTCTTCACCGACCGGCACTGTTGCACGGGTCACGATGATTTCAGAATACAGCTTGCTTTCAAGCACTTGTGAAAGACCTGCCGCCAGTGCCAGCAGGGTTTTACCCGTACCAGCCTGACCCAAAAGCGTGACGAAGTCGCATTCGGGATTCATCAGCAGGTTCAGGGCGAAGTTCTGCTCCCGATTTCGTGCCGTGATGCCCCACACCGCGTTTTTGCTGTGGCTGAAGTCCCGCAAGGTTTGCAGGGTTGCCGTTTTGCCATTGATTTCTTTGACCTGGGCAATCAGGGGCAGGCCAGCGTCGCAATACACGAACTGGTTGACCATGATTTCTTTGACGGCTGGGCCACTGATTTTGTAGAAAGTCGATCCCGCCTGCTGCCAACTCTCGATGCCTTTGCTGTTCTTTTCCCAGAAGTCAGCGGGCAATTCCTGAAAGCCGGAGTAGAGCAGATCACGATCTTCCAGCACCTGATCGTTGAAATAATCTTCGGCCAGCAGGCCCAAGGCACGCGCTTTGATGCGCATGTTGATGTCTTTGGACACCAGTGCCACTTCACGGTCAGGGTGTTGCTTTGCAAGCGCATACACCACACCCAGAATTTGATTGTCTGCCTTGCCCACCGGTAGGGTTTTAGGCAGATCGGCCTGCAACTCGGTGGTTTGCACCAGCAGTTTGCCCATGGCGTCGATGTTGCCCAGTCGGTTCAGGTTTACCCCTGCTTCAATGTCACCGATGTTCTCCATCAGCGCATCCAGCGAACGGCTGACTTGCCGGGCGTGCCTTGCCACTTCAGACATGCCCTTTTTGTGATTGTCCAGCTCTTCAAGCGTGATCAAAGGCAGGAACACATCGTGTTCTTCGAAGCGAAACAGGGAGGTTGGGTCGTGCATCAACACGTTGGTGTCGAGCACGAAAATCTTTTTACCCCCGTCCTTGACCTGGCGTTTTGCTCTTCTGACCGTCGTGCCCTGTTTCACCGAGGCAAGTCTCGGTCCTGGATTGACTGACTTCAAAACATTGGCCGGCGCTTCACTGGTCGGTTTGAGCAGCGCCACATTGCTGCTTTCAGCGGCTTCAGGGGGAATGTCAACAACCCGTGATGCTGGCTTTTTTGTGCTTCGCTTGGCTTTTGGCGCTGCAATTGGAGGAATGTCTGTCAGAGTAGTGGCGAGTTTGTTCGGTTCTTTTGGCAGAGGCATGTGTCAACGAGTCGTTTCAAGGGAAGGCTTGTAAAAGCGGGGTCGTCACTCCCGCGTCGCTTTGCTTATATTAGTCCTGAATTGTGGTGACAAAGTCAAGTACCGCCTGTGCGTGACCCGGTACCTTTACCCCGCGCCATTCTTGAACAAGAACACCTTTCCTGTTGATTACAAAGGTACTTCTTTCAACGCCGCGCACCTGTTTGCCGTACATGTTTTTCATTTTCATGACGTCGAAAAGCAGGCACAGCGCCTCGTCGGGGTCCGAAATCAATTCAAATGGGAAAGCCATTTTGGCTTTGAAGTTTTGGTGTGACTTCAGGGAATCTCTGGACACCCCTACCACCACAGCCCCTGCCTTCGAAAACTGGTCGTGCAAATCACGGAAGTTTTCGCCTTCAGTGGTGCAACCAGGAGTGTTGTCTTTGGGGTAAAAGTAAATAACGACCACTTTGCCCTTGTGGGCGGTCAGATCAAATTCACCATGTGTGGCAGTCGCTTTGAACGGGCTTACTACTTTTCCGATTTCAACTGTCATGGGCTTACTCCTCAGGTTTGATCAACTCGATTGAGTATAACCAAAGCTGCCTTGCAAAAAGCCCGGCAGGTCTTATGATCGCGCCAAAAGTGCCACGCCAACCACGATTACGCCGATGGCAAGCCAGCGTTGAAGGCTCACGGTTTCACCCAGGAAATACTGGGCTGCGAAGGCATTTACGACGTAACCAATCGACAGCATGGGGTAGGCCAAACTGACTTCAGTTCTGGACAAGGCCATCAGCCAGACCAGCAATGAAAACCCGTAACAAAACAGCCCCAGAATCATCGGCCACTGCAAGAACAGCGCGGACATGGCACTCAGGCTGAGCGCGCTGGATGCTTCGATTACACCCACCTTGTTGGTGGCCATTTTCAGCAGAAACTGGGCGCAGGCATTCAGGCCAACACCGGTTAAAATCAAAGCAAGCGCGACAGGGGTCATGGGGTCAGTTCTTCAGATCAGAATGGCGGCAACCACGTGGCGGCCTTCACCAACCAGAATGTTATAGGTGCGGCAGGCCGCCTGGGTGTCCATGTATTCAACCGGGCAGTTTTTTTGTGCAAAAAAGCGGCGAATGTCTGCGCTTGGAAACACCTGTTTCGCGCCGGTGCCGATAATCAGGACTTCGGTGTCTTCCGGCCTGGTGCTGTAGAGCCATTCGAACATCCCGGTGGAAAGGTCGAGAGAGGCATTTTCCCACTGCGTGACCGGCAAATTGGTGCCGAAAACAACGCTGTGCGCGTGCTTTTTTCCGTTGATAACCACGCCTTCACTGTCGTAGCTTTGAACAATGTGTTGGCCGTCGATGATTTCTGGTTGGAATTTCATTGAAAACTCGTACTTCTATGGCCATTCTGCTTGGCAGAGTATGGCCGGAAAGGTTAAATTAACAGGCTTCGCTAATTGTTTAGCACAACCCCATTTTACAGGTCACTATGAAGCCCATTCTCAAATCTGCCAAACTGGCCAACGTTTGTTATGACATTCGTGGACCCGTGATGCAGCGAGCGCGTCAGCTCGAAGAGGAAGGGCATCGCATCCTGAAGCTTAACATCGGAAACCTGGCCCCTTTTGGTTTCGAAGCGCCCGATGAGGTTCGCCAGGACGTGATCAAGAATCTGGGTGAAGCGTCCGGCTACAGCGACAGCAAAGGCATGTTTGCTGCGCGCAAAGCCATTATGCATTATTGCCAGCAAAAGCAGATTCAGGGCGTCACGCTGGATGACATCATTGTTGGCAATGGCGTCAGCGAATTGATCGTCATGAGCATGCAGGGCCTGCTAAACAACGGTGATGAGGTGTTGTTGCCCGCGCCCGACTACCCTTTGTGGACCGCCGCGGTCAGCATCTCGGGTGGGCGACCACGTCATTATCTGTGTGACGAGCAATCGGATTGGTACCCTGATCTGGATCACATGCGATCGCTCATCAACGAGAAGACCAAGGCAATGGTCATCATCAACCCGAATAACCCGACGGGCGCGCTCTATCCTGAATCGGTGCTGCGCGAGATTATTCAAATTGCGCGCGAACATCAGCTGATTATTTTTGCTGACGAAATTTACGACAAGGTGCTCTACGACGGCGCTGAGCACACGTCCATCGCTTCACTGGCCGATGACGTGCTGTTCATCACCATGAATGGTCTATCCAAGAACTACCGTGCCTGCGGTTATCGTGCGGGCTGGATGGTGATTTCCGGTGACAAGCGTCATGCCACAGATTACATCGACGGTCTCGGTATCATGGCCTCCATGCGTTTGTGTGCCAACGTACCGGGGCAGTTTGCCATTCAGACATCGCTGGGTGGGTATCAAAGCATCAACGACTTGGTGGGCCCCAACGGTCGTTTGACTCGCCAACGCAATCTGGCCTACGACATGATGACCTCCATTCCGGGGGTGAGTTGCGTCAAACCCAAGGCGGCCTTGTATCTGTTTCCAAAACTGGATGCCAAGCTTTATCCAATCGAAAATGACCAGAAATTCATTCTGGAATTGTTGGAAGCGCAGAAAGTCCTTGTGGTTCAGGGCACGGGCTTCAATTGGCCCACTCCGGATCATTTTCGGGTCGTTTTTCTACCTAACACCGACGATTTGACCGATGCGATGGGTAGAATTGCACGATTCCTCGAAACCTACCGAAAAAAACACGCAAGCTGAATTTGGCTTGTGCAATCAAGCAGATATTGAAATGACCAAACCTTTGAAAGTAGCCCTGGTGGGCCTGGGTACCGTCGGTGGCGGTACTTTTTCCGTTTTGAAAGACAACGCGGCTGAAATTGAGAGGCGCGTTGGATTTCCAATCCAAATTGCCGTGGTGGCTGACCTCAATGCCGAACGTGCAAGGCAGGTGGCCGGCGAGGGCGTTGACATTTCAAGCGATGCGTTCGAGGTGGTGAACAGACCCGACGTGGATGTGGTGGTTGAGCTGATTGGCGGTTACACAGTGGCCAAGCAACTGGTCCTGGCGGCCATCGCCGCCGGCAAGCATGTGGTCACAGCTAACAAGGCATTGCTGGCCGTGCATGGTGAAGAAATTTTTGCAGCAGCAGAAAAGAACCACGTGATGGTGGGCTTTGAAGCGGCAGTGGCTGGGGGAATTCCAATCATCAAGGCCATCAAGGAAGGATTGGCGGCCAACCAGATCGAATATGTGGCTGGCATCATCAATGGCACCTGCAACTTTATCCTTTCCGAGATGCGCGACAAAGGGCTGCCGTTTGCCGAGGTTCTCAGCCAGGCTCAGGCCTTGGGGTATGCTGAAGCAGACCCCACATTCGACATTGAAGGTGTTGACGCCGCCCACAAAATCACCTTGTTGAGTGCCTTGGCGTTCGGCATTCCCGTTCAGTTTGACAAAGCCTACATCGAGGGCATCACCAAGCTGACCAAGGAAGACATCGAGTTTGCAGAGCAGTTGGGTTACCGCGTTAAATTGCTGGGCATCACACGCCGAACCGACAAAGGGGTGGAGTTGCGCGTGCACCCAACATTGATTCCGGCCAAACGCCTGATCGCCAACGTAGAAGGCGTGATGAATGCCGTACTGGTCAAGGCCAATGCGGTTGGCCCCACCTTGTACTACGGTGCGGGTGCCGGCAGTTTGCCCACCGCGTCTGCGGTCGTTGCTGACATTATCGAAATTGCGCGTGCCAGCCAGGTACCCTTGGAAAGCAGGGTTCCCGTCATGGCCTTCAAAACCTCCGGGGTCGATCAAAACGTGTGCATGCTGGGCATGAGCGAAGTCGTGACCGCCTTCTACCTCAGGCTGACTGTGGCAGACAAGCCGGGCGTGCTTGCTGACGTCACCCGCATTCTGGCCAACCAGAACATTTCCATCGAGGCGATGATCCAGCGTCAAGCGGAAGACGAGTCCGGTCAGGCAGACATTGTGTTGTTGACTCACCGCTGTATTGAAGGCGACTTCAACGCTGCCATGGTTGAAATTGAGGCGCTGGACGCAGTGGTTGAACCCATGGTGCGTGTGCGAGTTGAGGATCTGAGCTGATGAAATACTTGAGTAGTCGTGGCGGCATGTCGCCGCAAGGCTTTTCTGAAATTTTGCTGGAAGGTCTCGCACCCGATGGCGGTCTGGCGGTGCCAGAGCAATATCCGCAGGTCAGTCACGCACAGTTGCAGGCCTGGAAAAATTTAAGCTACGCCGAGCTTGCCTTTGAGGTGCTGCGCAACTTTGCAACAGACATTCCTGAAGCGGATCTCAAAGCACTGACTTCCAAGACCTACACCAAGGCGGTCTATGGCACGGACGAAATTACACCGCTTCGGCCCTTGTTCGATGGCATGCAGGTTTTGGAGCTGTCCAACGGACCCACCTTGGCGTTCAAAGACATGGCCATGCAGCTGCTGGGCAATCTGTTTGAGTATCAGCTTGCCCGGGTTGGTCAGGAGCTGAATATTCTTGGCGCCACATCCGGCGACACAGGGTCTGCGGCAGAGTACGCCATGCGAGGCAAAAAGGGTGTGCGTGTGTTCATGCTGAGCCCCGCCGGAAAAATGAGTGCATTTCAGCGCGCGCAAATGTACTCGCTTCAGGACCCGAATATTTTTAACGTGGCTGTTGAGGGGCTTTTCGACGACTGCCAGGACATGGTCAAGGCTGTTTCTGAAGATCTGGAATTCAAGTCCCGCTACAAAATCGGCACCGTGAATTCAATCAACTGGGGACGGATTTCTGCCCAGGTGGTGTATTACTTCAAGTCCTACCTGAAAGCGGCCCCAACCATTGGTGACCCAGTGTCGTTTGCGGTGCCGTCGGGCAATTTCGGCAACGTGCTGGCAGGCCACATCGCGCGTCAAATGGGACTTCCCATTCGTCGCCTTGTTGTTGCCACCAACGAAAACAATGTGCTGGACGAGTTTTTCCGCACCGGTGTTTACCGGCCACGGGCTTCGGCTGAAACCTACATCACCTCCAGCCCGTCCATGGACATTTCCAAGGCGTCAAATTTCGAGCGGTTTGTGTACGATTTGGTAGGTCGCGACCCCCAAGCATTGAAGGCGCTTTGGGACACTCTGAAACGAGACGGGCAATTCGATCTGTCCGGCGACGCCCGCTTCGCTGAAGTGGAGTCCCGTTACGGATTTGTGTCGGGGTCTTCCAGTCATGCCAATCGCTTGGAGACCATCCGGGAAGTGTATGAACGCACCGGCACCTTGATTGATACCCACACGGCCGATGCAGTTAAAGTGGCCCGTCAATATGTCGAACCCGGCGTACCGATGGTCGTTCTGGAGACAGCGCTCGCAGTCAAATTTGCAGAAACCATCGAAGAGGCCACTGGGCAGATTCCGCCTGTTCCGGCCGCTTACGCAGGCATTGAAAAATTGCCGCAGCGCGTGGTTGGCATGAAGGCCAGCGTGGCAGAGATCAAGCAATTCATCGTTCAGAACACAGGCCTATAATTCTCCAAGCCCCGTCCGCAAGGCTTTGCGGGTGGGGTTTTCCTTGCTTGTCGGGGCGCGGGCTTTGTTGGACAATCAAGACAACTTAACCCCTAGCGTGTCGATTCAGCTTGATAACAACCGACGCCCCATTCGTGACCGTGAGTAACAGCAGTACCCATCCTCAGGCCGATGCCCGAAAAGGTTTGTCCGCTTTGATCGTGGATGACGAGCCCGGTATGCGTGATTTTTTGGAAAAGGCGCTGGGTTCCCGCTTTGCGAGGGTCGATGCCGCCTGCTCAGTTGAAATGGCCCAGACCCTGTTCGATCAAAACGATTATGGGACTTTGGTGCTCGACATCAGTTTGCCTGGCCAATCTGGATTGCAATGGTTGCAAGCCCTCAGACAAGGTGGGTTTGAGGGCGACGTCATCCTCATTACCGGTTTTGCAGACATGGACACCGCGATCGCGGCCCTGCGTGCTGGCGCACAAGACTTTCTGCAAAAACCCTTTCGAATTGACCAATTGTGGTACGCGCTGGATCGGGCTGCGGATCAAAATCGCTTGAAACGTGAGAACTATGTGCTTCGTCGCGCAGTCTCCAGCCTTCAGCAAAATGAAACCTTGATGATTGGCGAAAGCCCCGTCATTCGAAACCTTCGCAAAGTACTCGAGCGCGTTGCGCCCACCGATGCAACGGTTCTGGTGACCGGGGAGTCCGGCGCTGGTAAAGAAGTGATGGCCCGCACCATACACACCTTGAGCAATCGAAGTGAAAGGCCTTTTGTGCCAGTGAATTGCGCTGCCATTTCGCCCGAATTGATTGAGAGCGAACTTTTTGGTCACGTCAAGGGCGCGTTCACAGGTGCCTCCGAGAGCCACCAAGGTCTGTTTTACTACGCACAAGGCGGCACACTGTTTCTGGATGAAATCGGTGAGTTGCCCCTGTCCATGCAGACCAAGCTACTTCGTGTGCTGGAGGACCGACGGGTCAGGCCTGTGGGTTCGACTCGAGAGCTGGACGTGGATGTGCGCATTGTGGCGGCCACCAACGTCAATCTGCAGCTGGAAGTGCAACGTGGGCGCTTTCGTCAGGATCTGTATTACCGTTTGCAGGTTTTGCCGATTGAGGTGCCACCGCTGCGCACCCGTCCGGAAGACATTGAATTGCTGACTCACTATTTTGTGCGTTACTTTTCGAGAAAGCTGAACCTGGACCCGTTGAAAGTTTCCAATGAAATCATGGCTAGACTGCAGGCTTATGAGTGGCCCGGTAATGTGCGTGAATTGAAAAACTTCATCGAGCGGTCTCTGATTCTCGGATATTTTCCAAAAGAAGACCTGCCTTTGAATCTGAACCTGGATGAAAGGTCCGATTTGACCGAACAAGCAGAACAAAGCGCCTTGTCGGAATCGTTGGAAACAGTTGAACGCAACCACATCACCAAGGTGCTTGCCGCATGCAACGGCAACAAATCTGAGGCCGCACGCGTCCTGAGGATTTCCAGAAAAACACTGGAGCGCAAGTGCATCGCATGGAATCAAGACTAGGTTCACTGGGTCCCGGTCGCCTTCGCGGCGGCTTTTGGCCAAAGTGGTGGACCGTCAAAACCAAAATGGTCGTGACGGCCAGCATTCCTCTGTTGCTGTTGATTCCCGTGGTCAGTGTTCTGATCTGGTCTGCCGCACAATCCGCTTATTCAAAAATACTGATTTCCAAGGTCCAAAGCGACATGGAATTGGCCCAGCAAATTTTCCGGCAGATTCAGCAGGAGCGTTACCACGAACTGCAGGCTTGGGCCGAAAGCGCAAATCTCTACAACATTCTGGGTGAAACCAAAGGCCAATTGCCGCAGGCCACCTTGAATGGACGCGCCAAGCAATTGGGCCTGGATTATCTTCGTTTTATCAGCAAAGACGGAAAGGTGGTTTCCTCTGTGGACGATGCGCCCAAAATCAGTTTGAGCGCCGCCGAACTTCGCGACCTTGAGACCAGTACCCCAGGGGCCAGTGTCAATTTGCTGGATCACGATTCGTTGATGGCCATTTCTCCCGAATTGAGCAAGCGGGTATTGCAGCCCATCGTACCCACACGCAACGCGACGCCCGATGGCCGTACCCTTGAAAACAGGGCCATGATCATTCAATTGCTCAGTCCGGTTTATTTCAACGGCGACCTGCTGGGTTATCTGGATGGCGGAATTTTGCTCAATCACGACCTCAAGCTGGTTGACAATCTCAACGACACCATTTATCCGCCTGGCGCGCTGCTGGATGGCTCAATCGGCACTGCCACTTTGTTTCTGCAAGATGTCCGAGTGGCTACAACAGTACGCGCCAACGAAAAAGGGCGAGCTCTGGGTACACGGGTGTCGGATGTGGTGCGCCAGCGTGTACTGGGTCGTGGCGAGGTTTGGCTGGAACGTGCCTATGTCGTGAACAACTGGTACATGGCAGCCTACGCGCCAATTACGAATTCCACCGGATCACGAATCGGTATGCTGTATGTCGGTTTTCTTGAGCAGCCCTATGCAGACTTGAAGACCCATGTCGTTGTTCTTTTTCTGTTCGCGGTTTTGCTCTCGATGATCGTGGGTGCCGTGATGGTTGGGCGCTTGGCGAGTGGCATTTTCTACCCGCTTCGCCGCATGAACCACATCATGTCCAGGCAGGAAAGAGGAGATTCGGCTGCCCGCGTGGGTGAGCTGCATCGCGAAGATGAGTTTGCTGAACTGGCGTCTCACTTTGACTCTTTGCTGGATCAACTGGAAGTGCGCCGTACCCAGCTGGAGAGCCTGAACCGAGACCTTGATCGCCGGGTCCACGAACGCACGGAAGATCTTCAGCAGGCCAACCACCGACTCCATCAAGCCATCGAGCAGCTGCTCGCATCTGAGAAGCTGGCGGTGATGGGGCAGTTGACCGCTGGTATTGCCCATGAATTCAACAATCCGCTGGCCGTAATGATGGGGCACCTGGATCTCTTGCGTCTCAGCTTGACATCCGAAGAAGGGCAGCGAGAGGTTCGTCATATAGATGAGCAAATTCAAAGACTTAAGAATATAGTTCAGAAACTGCTTCAATTTTGCAGACCCGATGAGTTTGCCTCATACACCACCAGTATTGATGTGCACGACGTGATCCAGGACAGTTTGCTTTTTGCAAAATCCGATCTTGAGCGGGCCCGCGCAGGCATGAACTTCCAGTACGGTGCGACGCGGCTTGTTCAGATTAGCCGCACTGAGTTGCAGCAGATCATGGTGAATTTGTTGATCAACGCCTCGCATGCCATTGAGGCGTTCAACACAAGACACACCAAAACGCTGGGGTCGGTCTGGATACGCACCCGGGACATCGTATTGCCCGACGGTGAAGACGCTGTGTGCATCGAAGTGGAGAACAACGCGGATGCAATTGAACCCGATCAATTGAACCTGATTTTCAAGATGTTTTACACAACCAAGCAAGTGGGCAAGGGAACAGGACTCGGGTTGCCAGTCTCACGCATGCTGATTCAGCGGTTTGGTGGTGATTTGCGGGTTTACAGTCCGACGGTGCCCACCGAGGACGGCACGGAGCCACGTGGTGTTCGATTTGAAGTCATTATTCGCTGTACAGCCAGACCTTCGGCCGAAATATTGAGGGAATCTGGCCAGCGCGCCCAGGAAATTGAAAAGCAACTGTTGGAAGGAAGTCGAAGTGCCTAAAGTGTTTGGTTTTGCGGGCTACTCAGGAGTGGGAAAAACCACCCTGATTGAGCAGTTGATACCGCGTTTGATTCACAGCGGTGTCCGAGTGTCGGTGATCAAACATGCCCACCATGATTTTGACATTGACCGCCCAGGTAAAGACTCCTACCGGCATCGTGAAGCAGGTGCGCATGAAGTTTTGATCACGGCGAATCGTCGATGGGTGTTGATGCATGAGCTCAATGGCGAGCCCGAACCCAGTCTTGAAGCGCAAATTCAGCGATTGTCGCCCTGTGATCTGGTTATCGTAGAGGGCTTCAAGCGGTCTGACATTCCCAAAATCGAGATTTGGCGCGAAGCAAATGGCAAGCCTATGTTGTATCCTGAGGACAAGAACATTGTCGCAGTGGCGTGTGATGTCGAGATTGACTGTGATGGCCTGCCTTGGTTGCCTTTGAACAACCCTGACCGCATTGCCCAATTTATTTTGAACACTTTTGTGCATGATTGATTTAGACAGTTTACTAAGCAGCTTGTGGCCGATCGCCCAGGCCCGCGTGCCGGATACAGAAGTGATCCGCATTGAAGACGCGTTTGACCGGGTTCTTGCAAAGCCAGTGATTTCCGGGCTTGACGTACCCGGGCATGACAACACCTCCATGGATGGCTATGCGGTGCGGTGTGCAGACTTTCTGAGCTGTTCACAGTTTGCCGTGTCCCAACGCGTGCCGGCAGGCAGTTCACCACAACCCTTGGAGCAGGGCACCGTGGCGCGTGTTTTCACGGGTGCGCCCATTCCTGAAGGGGCCGATGCGGTGATCATGCAGGAAGAGGCAACTGTTGGAGAAGACGGCCTTGTGGCGTTTGCCAACCTGCCTAAATCGGGTCAATGGATCAGGCGCCGCGGCGAGGATATTGTTGCCGGGCAGGTGTTGGTGCCCTCGGGTACCCGCCTGAATGCATTCAAGGTCAGTTTGATCGCCTCGGTCGGGGTGCATGAGGTAGAGGTCTACAAACGGCTGAAAGTGGGCGTATTCGTCACCGGTAGTGAGTTGCAACGGCCCGGACAGCCCTTGAACCCGGGGCAGATCTTCAATTCCAATGAATACGTGTGGCGTGGCCTGCTGCGTGCAATGCATGTTGAAATCGAGAGTTTGGGCATTGTGCCTGATACGCTGAGTGCCACTTGTGACGCATTGCGTAAGCTTCATGGTTGTGACGTGGTAATCAGCTCGGGCGGTGTCTCTGTGGGTGAGGAAGACCATGTAAAGCCGGCGGTGGAATCGATGGGCACGCTGTCCAGTTGGAAAGTGGCCTCCAAACCGGGCAAGCCACTGGCTGTGGGTGAATTGAATCGTGATGATGGCAGCACTTGTCGTTTCTTCGGGCTTCCAGGTAACCCTGTGTCCAGCAGTGTGGCCTTTTTGTTGCTGGTCAAGCCTTTTATTGCTCTGATGCAGGGTCATGCTTTGGAGGCTGTGGATTGGCGTCTGCGCCTTCGTGAAAAGACCGCTGATTTTGACTGGCTGCGTCCCGACACCCGTCGCGAAGAATTCTTGAGGGTGCGGGATACTCCCCAAGGGCTGACGCTGTTTCCGAACCAGAGTTCAGGCGTGCTCACCTCCATGGACCAGTCCACGGGCCTGGTGCGACTGCCAGTGGGTAAAGTGGTCAGACGTGGCGATTCTTTGAGTTATGTGGATTTTCAGGACTTGATGCAATGACAGTGAAAGTGCGTTTTTTTGCAGGCTTTCGAGAAGCACTGGGCACCGATTGTTTGGAGATTGAGGAACCATTTTCACCAGCGACTGTGGCTGGACTTCGGCAACACTTAATCAGCAACCATGCAGGCTTTGCTCAGTTGATGGCGCTTGGTGGTCGGGTGCGTGCTGCGGTGAATCACGACATGGCTGAAGATGACACGCCAGTGGCGACCGCTGACGAAGTCGCGTTCTTTCCTCCAGTCACAGGGGGTTGAATGAAACGTTTTCGTGTGTCGGTGCAGACCGAAGACTTTGACGTGGGTGAGGCATTGAAATGGCTCCGACAGGGTTTGCCCGAAATTGGTGCATTGGCCTGTTTTGTGGGCACTGTTCGAGACATCAATGAAGGGCAGGCCGTGCGGGCGATGACCCTTGAGCATTACCCTGGAATGACCGAACGTTCACTCGAAGAGATTATTCAACAGGCGGCGTCCCGTTTCGACATTGTGTCTGCCATGATCATTCATCGCGTGGGGCCACTGAATCCAGAGGATCAGATCGTATTGGCTGCGGCTACAAGTGCGCACCGACAGCAGGCCTTTCTGGCTTGCGAGTTCCTGATGGATTACCTGAAAACGGAAGCGCCCTTTTGGAAAAAGGAAGACACACCGGCTGGCGCTCAATGGGTGGCCGCCAGAGATTCGGATGACAGCGCAAAATCAAGGTGGAATGAAGATTGATTCGCACTCTAATGGTGCATTACGCACCTTGGTGGTGCATCGCTATTTTTCCACGTTCAAAATTCCCTGCCAAATGCCGGAAATAGTCGCTTAGACAAGCTGGTACGGACTTTGCTGGAACGTTTCAAGTTGATGTAATAAAACGCTTCAGGTGTCCTTTTTAAGGACTTCGTCGTGATATCGTTTCGCCTGTCGAGTGTTTTTTTGCTCAAGAGTTTTTTGTTTTGAATATCCACCCCTAATACCAGGAGATTTGAATGGCGACCGCCCAAGATGTAATGAAGATGGTTGCGGAAAACGAAGTGAAATTTGTTGATTTCCGCTTCACCGACACCAAAGGCAAGGAACAACACGTGTCTGTGCCTGTAAAAATGTTCAATGAAGACAAATTCGAAAGCGGTCACGCATTTGACGGTTCTTCCATCGCTGGCTGGAAGGGCATTGAAGCCTCCGACATGTTGTTGATGCCAGACGCCGACACCGCTCGCATGGATCCATTCCGTGAAGAGCCGACGCTGATTCTGACCTGTGACGTTGTTGAGCCAACAGACGGCAAGGGTTACGATCGCGATCCACGTTCCATCGCACGTCGCGCTGAAGCCTACCTCAAGGCCTCCGGTCTGGGCGACACTGCTTACTTCGGTCCAGAACCCGAATTCTTCATTTTTGACAGCGTAACCTACGACGACCAGATGTCTGGCTGCTTCTTCAAGATCAAGTCTGAAGAAGCTTCATGGTCAACCGGTATCGACTACGAACACGGCAACCTGGCCCACCGTCCAACAGTGAAGGGCGGCTACTTCCCAGTGTCTCCCACAGATTCATTCCAGGACATCCGTTCCGAAATGTGTCTGCTGCTTGAACAGCAAGGCGTGCCTGTTGAAGTGCATCACCACGAAGTGGCCGGTGCAGGTCAAAACGAAATCGGTACCCTGTTTTCAACCCTGACCAAGCGTGCTGACTGGACCCAGATCCTGAAGTACACCGTCTGGAACGTGGCTGCCAGCTATGGCAAGACAGCCACCTTCATGCCCAAGCCAATGTGGGGCGACAACGGTTCAGGCATGCACGTTCACCAGTCAGTCTGGAAAGACGGCGTCAACCTGTTTGCAGGCAACGGCTACGCTGGCCTGTCTGATTTCGCCCTGTACTACATCGGCGGTATCATCAAGCACGCGCGCGCCCTGAACGCCATTACCAACCCGTCAACCAACTCCTACAAGCGTTTGGTGCCCGGTTTTGAAGCGCCCGTCAAGCTGGCCTACTCAGCCAAAAACCGTTCCGCTTCAATCCGCATTCCTCACGTGGCCAATCCAAAAGGCCGTCGTATCGAGGCGCGTTTCCCAGACCCCATGGCCAACCCATACCTGGCATTCTCTGCCCTGTTGATGGCTGGTCTGGACGGCGTTCAAAACAAGATTCATCCTGGTGAAGCCGCCACGAAGAACCTGTACGATCTGCCACCCGAAGAAGACGCAAAGATCCCAACAGTGTGCCACAGCCTCGAACAGGCGCTGGAATCACTGGAAAACGATCACGAGTTCCTGACTCGCGGTGGTGTATTTAGCAAGGAAATGATCGAGTCTTACATCGCTTTGAAGATGGAAGAAGTCCAGCGCATGCGCATGACTCCACACCCGATCGAATACGACATGTACTACGGTCTGTAAATCGAGGCAGGTGCCCTTTGGGTAACTGATCACGGCCCTGCCTCGGCGGGGCCGTTTTTCATGGAGAAATCTACTCCGTTGGGATTAACCCGCCCTTTGCAGGTGGGATGCTCACCTCCGCCGATGCAGTATGATTGGCAGGTCTTTGAGCTTGATCGGAATTGCAATGTTTCGCTTATCGAATTTGAACGCGCCGGCGCTTTGTTGTTGGACTGGTTTGGTGCTCGTTAGCGCCTGCAATTCAGCATTGGCAGGAACAGAAATGTATGTGTGCACCGGCAAGGACGGAGTGCGTACCTATCAGAATAGCGATGGTGGGGCTGGCTGTGTGCCCTTGAACCTCAATCCCATTACGGTGGTGCCAAGTCCGCCCTCCAGGCCCTTGAACAAGCCACAGTCGGCAGTCCGGTCCGGCACAGGTTCTGGTGACGCGAAGTACGATCAGTCCAATGATTACTTGAGTTACGATGCAAAAGCTGACAGGTTGAAGATCCTCCAGGAAGAACTTCGTCTGGAAGAGTCGAAGCTTGATGGTTTGAAAAATGAATACAAAGACGGTCATCCTGATCGCTTGGGCAGTGAACGGAATTACCAGAAGTATTTGGATCGCACTGCGCAGTTGAAGGATCAGATCAGTGCAAGTCAGGAAAACATTTCGGTCATCAAAAAAGAAATCGAGCGAATGCAAAAATAAGTGCTCGTTGATTTACAAGGGCAGTTTGGAGGCAATTTGATCAAGGAAAGATTTCAGGGGCTGGAATTGTTGGCCACTGCTGTGGTGGTCAGCGACTTCCAGGGCACTGTGCTGTTCGCCAATCTGGCAGCAGAAAGTCTGCTTGAAGTCTCTAGGCGAAGCGTCGATGGCCACTCCATGGCCGCACTTTTTGTGGAGGCCGGTCAATTTGGCGAATTTCTGGCCAAGGCCGCCAAAGATCCGTTTGGGATCAAGCGACAGGTTTTTGAACTGGTTCGTCCCAATGGCTCCTCTGAACATGTACACGTCACCTTGTCGTGCCCTGACGCCAATGAAAACATCACCCTCATCGAGCTTCGAGAAATTGAGCAGCAGCTGAAAATCGACCGTGAAGCGAGAATGCTTGATCAGTCGATCGCCAACAAAGAGCTGATACGCAATTTGGCCCACGAGATCAAGAACCCTTTGGGCGGCATTCGCGGAGCGGCACAATTGCTGGAAATTGAGCTGCCTTCTCCCGATCTCAAGGAGTACACGCAAGTCATCATCAAAGAATCTGATCGTCTGCAAACCCTGGTGGATCGACTGCTTGCGCCACATCGCCGCCCACACATTGTGGCACTCATGAATATTCATGAGGTGTGTGAGCGAGTGCGTTCCGTGATTTTGGCGGAGCATCGAAAAGGTCTCCGCATTGTGCGGGACTATGACATTTCCATCCCGGAGTTCATGGGTGACCTTGAACAGTTGATTCAGGCTGTACTCAATGTGGTGCGAAATGCAGCCCAAGCTTTGAGTGCTCACATCGCCGATGGCACAGCTGAAATCATTTTACGCACCAGAGTGGTGCGAAGAGTTACTATAAACCGCAAGCAACACAAGCTGGCATTAGACTTGCAAGTGGTAGACAACGGACCTGGAATTCCTGCAGACATCCTGGAAAGAATTTTCTTCCCTCTGGTCTCTGGAAGAGAAGGAGGAAGCGGTCTCGGTCTCACGCTGGCTCAGACTTTCGTTCAGCAGCATGAGGGCATTATTGAATGCAGCTCTCAGCCGGGTCGTACCATTTTTAAAATAACATTGCCTATTCAGTTGGAGGAGCATTCCGGCTGAATGCACCTCAAAAGGAAAACAACTGAATGCGTCCAATCTGGATAGTTGATGACGACCAATCCATAAGGTGGGTACTGCAAAAAGCAGTCTCGCGTGAAGGCATTCCCTGTGAAATGTTCTCCAATGCCTCGGAGGTACTGGATCGACTGCAGTATGAAACCCCGCAAGTGTTGGTGTCCGACATTCGCATGCCCGGAAAAAGTGGCCTTGAGTTGCTGAACGTGGTGCGAGAGAAGTGCCCGGACTTGCCCGTCATCATCATGACTGCGTATTCCGATCTGGACAGCGCTGTGTCCGCTTTTCAGGGGGGGGCGTTCGAGTACCTGCCCAAGCCCTTTGACATCGAAAACGCGCTGGAACTGATTCTTCGTGCTGTCAGGGAGTCTCAAACCGAAGAGTTTACTGAGGACGTCGACACGGGGACACCGGAAATTCTCGGTCAAGCCCCCGCCATGCAAGAAGTCTTTCGGGCGATTGGTCGGCTTTCCCAGTCGAATGTCACCGTTTTGATTACGGGTGAATCCGGTTCTGGCAAAGAGCTGGTTGCGCGTGCCCTGCATCGCCACAGTCCGCGCGTTTCCCAGCCTTTCATTGCATTGAACACGGCAGCCATTCCCAAAGACCTGCTTGAATCCGAGTTGTTCGGTCACGAGCGTGGTTCCTTTACAGGTGCGCAGACCCAGCGGCGTGGCCGTTTTGAACAGGCCGAGGGCGGCACCCTGTTTCTGGATGAAATCGGCGACATGCCTGCTGAGTTGCAGACACGCCTGTTGCGTGTGTTGTCCGACGGGCATTTTTACAGGGTCGGTGGGCAGCAACCCATCAAGGCCAATGTACGCGTGATTGCCGCCACGCATCAGAATCTGGATGAACGCGTGAGGCAGGGCCTGTTCCGTGAAGATCTGTATCACCGTCTCAATGTGATTCGCCTTCGTTTGCCCCCCTTGCGGGAAAGACTCGAAGACGTGCCACTGTTGAGCAAGCATTTTTTGGGCAGTTCGGCCCGAGAATTGGGCGTTGAACCCAAACGTCTTTCTGCGTCCGCCCTGGCTCAGCTCTGTGCATTTCATTACCCCGGCAACGTACGTCAATTGGAAAACATTTGTCGCTGGATCACGGTCATGGCCCCCGCCCAAATGGTAGAGGCTCGTGATCTGCCCGCAGAGGTGCGCAGTTCAAGCACTCCAGTGGCCAGTGTAGCCGTAGAAACCTCAAGTCCGTCGCTTGTGGAGCACAGTCTGGAGCCTGTCGCTGAATCGACTTCATCGTTCAACCCTGAGACTCCAACGCGTTTGCCGAATTTGCATCAACCCGGTGAAGCCGCGTGGTCTGTGCCTGCCGGTGTTTTTCAGGCTGCGTCAGACTGGTCTGAACTGTTGTCCACTGAGGCAGCAAAGGCGCTGGCTGAAGGGCGTCCGAATGTGATGGATGAACTGACAGCCCAATTTGAAACCATCATGATTCAAACTGCTTTAAAAGCCACTCATGGCAAGCGGATAGAGGCTGCCCAGAGGTTGGGTATCGGTCGCAACACCATCACCCGGAAAATTCAGGAACTGAAAATTGATGTGTCAGACCTCGATTAATGAGGTCTGACTTTTGAGAAACCAGGGTGGCACCTCTTACTGGTCAGCCACCTTGAACTTGGACAGAATCTGCGACAGTTCCTGAGCCACACCGCTTAAGCCGGCTACGGCGTTGGCTGCTCTTCTGGCCATTTCCAGATTTGACTCAGACAGGTGAGACACCACATCGACTTGGCTACCGATGCTTGAGGATGCAGAGTTTTGTTCCACCAATGCCTCATGAATGTTTTCGACGGATCGAGCCACGGCGTTGGATTCATCGGTGATTTGGTGCATGGCATGGCCCGCACGATCCACCAGTTCAACGCCTTTTTCAACACTGTCCACCGCCGTGCCCATGTTTTCCTCGGCCACGGTCGAGCTGTTCTGAATGGCTTCAATCATGCCCGCAATGTCGTCTGTGGACTGGCGAGTGCGCTCAGCCAGTCTCCGAACTTCGTCTGCCACCACGGAGAACCCGCGACCCTGTTCACCCGCGCGCGCTGCCTCAATGGCGGCGTTCAGTGCCAGCAGATTGGTTTGTTCAGCAATGTCTTTGATGATCTTGGCAATTTCCGAAATTTCGCGAGATTGTTCACCCAGCTGGCGGATCACCCCTGAGGTGTTTTGGACGCTGCTGGAAATCTTGTTCATCTGCTCGGTGGCCGAGGTGATGGCACTCAGCCCTTCTGTTGCCAGGGAGCGGGCCTGACGGCTTACTTCTTTGGCGTGATTGGCTGATTCGCCCACGCTGCTGATGGAGGAATGCATTTCTTCCACGGCGGAGGCCATGCTGCTTGCAGCATCGCTTTCCTGAGCCGCACCACGGGTCAGTTCTTCGCTGGTTTGCACCAAATCACCTGAGGCGCTTTGAACCTGCAGGTTACTGCGTTTGACTGCGCTCAAAGCAGATTCCATGTTTTCTGCCATGCGGTTCATGCCACGTGCAAGCAGTGAAAATTCGTTTTTCGTTTGCCCGGTACCCTGGGTCAGTCTGTCCTCAGCGCGGGCGGTGAGATCACCATTTCCCAGTCTAAGGGCGAGTGCAGTCAATCCTTTCATGGAGCCCGTCAATTTGACGGTGGCGAAGTACAGTAGCACCGGCAGAAGAAGTGCAGCAGCAAGTCCCATGGCGATCAGGAAGCCGGTCATCTTGTAAATCGGTGCATAAATTTCCGATTCCACGGCGGGTGCCACCACGGTGACGCCGCCCCAAGAGGGTGTCCGCTGAAATGACATCAACTCGGTCCGTGTTTTTCCAGTGGTGGCATCGTGCCATTTCAATTCTTGATAGCCACTGTCTTCATTGGCAATGCGGTTCAGGAAGTCCTGCAGCGCGGTGTCCTTGGCGGCCAGTGTTTTCAGGTCATCCTTGCCCAGCTTGTTGTGGAACATGATTTCGCCGAGATTCAAAGGAGCGGTGCGAATGACATAGGGCACGCCAGTCTGCCCGATGTGTGTGTTCAAAATGGAATTTTGCAGTTTGCCGATCACATTGGTGATGTCGAAACCCACGAACAAGATGAGGTCATAGTCACCAGAGGCGCTTTTGATCGGTACATATTTGGTCATGTATTTTTTGCCGAACAGCGTGGCCTCGCCCAGGTAGGGCTTTCCATCCAGAAAACTTTGATAGCCCGGGTGTTTTTTGCCCAGAAAGGTACCGACAGCACGATCGCCGTTTTCCTTTTTCAAGCTGGTGGAGACGCGCAGAAAATCATCACCCACCTTTGCAAACACAGTGGCCACACCGCCACCGGTTACTTTAGAGAATTGATCAACCAGATTGAAGTTGCCGGTAATGTCCTGGCCATTCAAAGTCACCATGGGAGCTTGCACGCTGCCGACCGTCACGGACTTGTTTGGGTTAATTTGCAACTGCCCCTTGAACCAGGACTCAAACAATTCAGACAATTTGCCAGTGGAGTCCTCAGACAGGTTGTATGAAACGTCCAGCAGGTCTGCAAGCCCTTTGGCTTGAGAGGAAATGTTGTTTTTGGTGTTACTGATGGCCCGCTGCGAGGTAAACCACGCGGTGGCAAGGGTTAGGCAAAGCACGATAACAAACACGAGTGCTGCGCTTGCCAGGCTAATTTGTTTGGCCAATGGAAGGTGTTTGAGGTTCATTGCGTCTCTCGCAGAAAGGGAGTTTACATCACCCTTGATTTTGACTTTCTTTGACAAGAGCAATCCCCCGAACAAGCGGGGATTCACGCCTCAATTACCTGCAATCTTAAATACTTAGCGTGGCCACGGCAGGCGCGTGGTCGGAGGGTTTCTCCCACTTTCGAGGGGTTCTATCGATTTTGCTGGCGGTGCAATTTGATTTGAGCGCATCTGAAATCAGGACATGATCAATTCTCAGGCCACGGTTTTTCTGAAATCCCCGTTGCCGGTAATCCCACCATGAAAAAGTTTTGTCAGCCTGTTCAAACAGTCTGAAGGAGTCGTGTAGTCCGAGAGACAGCAGCTTTTCAAAGCGGCTTCGTTCATCTTCTGAGCAAAGTACCTGATCCTTCCATGCTGCTGGATCATGCACGTCGCGATCATCCGGTGCGATGTTGAAGTCGCCCACCAGAGCCAGTTTGGGGTTGGATGACAACCATTGTGCGCAGTCTGCAATCAGTGCGTCCAGCCAGGCCTTTTTGTACTCAAATTTGTCAGAGCCCACTTCTGAACCGTTGACCACATAAGCACTGACAAAGCGGAAGTCGCCAAAAGAGGCACCGATGACCCTTTTCTGCTCATCAGGAAAGGAGGGCAGATTCACGGTGACATCGGAAGGTGTCGGCATGGTGGCTTTTTTGTAAAGAATGGCCACTCCGTTGTAGGTTTTTTGTCCAGCGAAAACAGCCCCGTAACCTGCTTCTTCCAGCGCATCCACAGGAAAAACATTGTCAGTCATCTTGAGCTCTTGCAAGCCGATCAGGTCAACCGGGTTGTTTTGTAGCCATTGCAGCAGATGCGGCAGACGAACCTTGAGTGAATTGACATTCCAGGTTGCAATGTCGATGAGGTTTGTCATGCTCAATGGGTCTCCAGGGAGTCAACTGACATGCCAGTGTGTCGCAACAGTGCATCCACAGAGGGGTCACGACCACGAAAGGCCCTGAACGAATCCGCCGCCGGTCTGCTTCCCCCCACGGATAAAATCTCTTTGAGGAATTTTTCGCCAGTGGCCGGATTGTCAATGCCGGTCTCTTCGAAGAGACTGAACGCGTCAGAGGACAGTACCTCAGCCCATTTGTAGCTGTAGTAGCCAGCGGCGTAGCCTCCGGCAAAAATGTGGGAGAACGAATGGGGAAAGCGATTGTAAGCCGGTGGAAAAACGACGCTGACGTCTTTTCTCACGTCTGCCAGCACGTCCATCACGGTGCGGTTGGAGTCGGGGTCAAGCTCGGTGTGAATGAGCATGTCGAACAGGGAGAATTCAATCTGCCGAATGGTCATCATGCCGCTTTGGAAGTTTTTGGCGGCCACCATTTTCTCGAACAGGGCCTTCGGCATGGGTTTGCCGGTTTCCTCGTGCGCCGTCAGTGATTCCACCACTGACCATTCCCAGGCGAAGTTTTCCATGAATTGAGAGGGCAGTTCCACTGCGTCCCATTCAACGCCATTGATGCCAGAAACATCCAGTTCATCCACGTGGGTCAGCATGTGATGAATGCCATGACCAAATTCGTGGAAGAGGGTTTGGACATCGTCGTGGGACAACTGTGCTGACTTGCCTTCAGCAGGCTTGGTGTAATTGCAAGTGAGGTAAGCCACCGGTGTCTGGATACCTTTTTGCGTGCGGCGTCGACCCCGGGCATCGTCCATCCATGCACCAGACCGCTTGCTGTTGCGCGCGTAGGGGTCAAGGTAGAACGAGGCAATGGTCTCGTCTTTTTTCTTCACCTCAAAAAACCGAACGTCTTGATGCCAGACTTGCGCCTTGGCGGCTTCAATTTTGACTCCAAACAGCTTTTCAGTCAGAGAGAACAGACCTTGAAGTACGCGATCTTCCTGAAAGTACTGACGCACCTCAAGGTCTGAAAAAGCGTATTTCCGCTCTTTCAGTTTTTCAGACACGTAGGTCATGTCCCAGGCTTTCAGCTCCGTTATGCTCATTTCAGTGCGGGCAAATTCGCGAAGTTCCGCCACATCCCGTTCGGCGAAGGGCTTGGCCTTGGTCGCCAGCTCGCGCAAAAACTGAATCACTTCTTCCGGGCTGTTGGCCATTTTTGGCACCAGGCTTAAGTCACCAAAGTGCCGATACCCCAGCATTTTGGCTTCTTCGAGTCGAAGGGCCAGTGTTTCCTTGATCAACGCGGTGTTGTCGAGTTCCGCAGGACCGAATTCAGACGCGCGTTTTGCATAGGCCTCGTAAAGCGTTTCGCGAAGGCGCGCATTGTCTGCGTATTGCAGCACTGGAAAATAAGACGGGAACTGCAGGGTGAATTTGAATCCTGTTTTGCCTTCTGATTTGGCCAATTCACGCGCCGCTTCCACCGCATAAGCCGGAATTCCGGCCAGTTCGGATTCGTCGGCCACCAGCAATTCAAATGCATTGGTTGCATCCAGCACATTTTCGGAAAACTTCGATGCAAGCGCTGCCTGCTTTTCCTGGATTTCACTGAATCGCGGCTTCTGGTCCTCTGGCAGTTCGGCTCCGCCCAGTTTGAAGCCCCTCAATGTGTTTTCGATGACCTTTTTGCGAGCGAGTGAAAACTGGGCTGATTCGGCGCTGGCAGAAATGGCCTTGTAGATGTCGTACAGGCGAGTGTCCTGGCCAAGGTCGCTCCAGAATTCGGTGATTTTGGGCAAGCATTGGTTGTAGGCCTCACGCAGCGCTTCACTGTCGGCAACCGAATGAAGGTGTGAAACCACGCCCCAAGCCCTGGAAAGCTGCTCAGTGGCGAGGTCCAAGGGCTCAATCGTTTTTTCCCAGGTGGCATTGTCGGGAGGTGTGTTGGCTGTGGCCTCCAATTGGGCTCTTGCACGCTCCAGAAGGTGGTCAATGGCTGGCACAACATGTTCTGTCTTGATTTCCTCAAATCGAGGCAATCCGGAAAAGTCGAGCAATGGATTATTCATGCACGCTCCTGTTCGATGGATCTTTGAACGGCTTCCAAGGTGTTTTGAAGCAGCATGGTGATTGTCATCGGGCCTACACCGCCAGGCACTGGTGTGATCCAGCCAGCCACTTCTTTGGCGGATTCGAAGTCCACATCACCACAGAGTTTCCCGTTGTCAAGGCGGTTAATGCCCACGTCAATCACCACCGCTCCCGGTTTGATCATGTCGCCAGTGATCATGTTGGGTCGACCCACCGCCACTACCAGCACATCGGCGCGTTTGCAATGCGCTTTCAGATCGCGCGTTTTGCTGTTGCAGAGGGTGACTGTCGCCCCTTGCTGCAGCAGCAACATGGCTTGCGGTTTGCCCACAATGTTGCTTGCCCCAATGACCACAGCCTCGGCCCCGCGCAGGTTTACACCGGTCAGTTCGAGCATTTTCATAACGCCATAAGGCGTGCACGGAATGAACTGGGGTTTGCCAGTCATCAGCATGCCTGCATTGGACACATGGAAACCGTCTACATCTTTCTCGCTGGCGATTGATTCGATCACCAGGTGCGAATCAAGGTGCGCAGGCAAGGGCAGTTGCACGAGAATGCCGTGCACCGCAGGGTCTTCGTTCAGACGGTGAACCAGCTCAAGCAATTCGGCCTGAGTGGTGTCTGCCGCAAGCTGGTGCATGCTGGAATTGAAGCCCGCCTTCTTGCAGGCCTCCACTTTGTTGCGAACGTACACTTGAGAGGCCGGGTCTTCGCCTACTAGAACCACGGCCAAGCCGGGCTGGTGGCCCAAGGCCGTTAAGCGCGCCGCCTCTTGGCTAATGGACTCTCGAAGGCTTGCGGCAAGCTGCGTACCGCTGATCAGTTGTGCTGTCATTGAAATAAAAAATAGATTGGTTTCAGGTGAGATCGGGCGCCTTGCGAAGCGCAATTTTAAGCAGATCGGCCACCGTGGTGACTTCAAGCTTGTCCATGATGTTGGCGCGATGGGCTTCAACGGTTTTGATGCTGATGTTCAGATCATCGGCGATTTGCTTGTTCAGTCGGCCGGCAACAATTCGTTCCAGAACCTGCAATTCACGGGTTGTCAGCTTCGAGTACAAACTGTCGATTCGGGCAGACACCTTGGTCAGTTCGAACAGCTCTCTCGCTTTGGTCATGTTGCTGTCAATCAGCGCCTTGATCTTGACTTCATCAAACGGCTTTTCGAGAAAGTCAGAGGCCCCTTTTTTCATGGTTTCAACGGCCAGGTTCACGTCCCCGTGACCGGTGATGAAAATGATGGGTACAGTGATTCCTTTCTGGTTCAAGATGTCCTGAACTTCGAGGCCAGACAGTTTGGGCATGCGAATGTCCAGACACAAAACCGCCTTGCAGGGCCATTGAAACTGCTCAATAAACAATTCAGGGTCTTCGTAAGTGATCACCTGATAGCCTTCGGGTTCGATCAACCATTGCAACGAATCTCTGACCGCCTCGTCATCATCAATGATGTACACGGTTTCAGGCGCGTCAACGGTGCGGGTGGGAATTTTATACATTTGGTTTTTCCATGATCGGTTCGGTCTGCATGCTGCGAACGCTGAGTTCGGCAAGGGGTAGGGTGAACTTGAAAACACTGCCACCTTCCGGGGCGGATTCAACCCACAGTTGACCTTGATGATACTCAATTATGGTCCGACAAATGTTCAGACCCATGCCCATTCCGTCCGATTTCGTCGTGAAAAAGGATTCAAACAGTCTTGATTTGATGTCTTCCGGAATACCTTGTCCACGATCCTGAACCATCACCGTGGCGATCTTTCCGGAGGCCAACACAGAAATACGGATCTGCTTGTCCTGCGAATCCAGTGCGTGCATGGCTTCAATGCCGTTTTTAATCAAATTCATCAAGACTTGCTCAATCAACACCGGGTCTGCCATCACTTGAAGGCTGGGGTCAAAGGGTTCAATTTCAATGGTGGCGGCCTGGTGCCGGGCATCCAGTCTTGAAAAACCCACCGCGTCTTCAATGATTTTGCCAATCCGGCAATCGCTTCGTTTGGGCTCTTGTTGCTTGACGAACTCCCGGATGCGTCGAATGACATCGCCGGCACGTTGCGCTTGCACATTGGTTTTCTCAAGCACGGGCAACAGTTCTTCGGGCGTGACCTTATTGCTTCGCAGCCGATTGATGCAACCCATGTTGTAGTTTGCAATCGCAGCCAGTGGCTGGTTGATTTCGTGCGCAAGCGATGAAGCCAGTTCACCCAAGGTGATCAGTCGGGAGGTGAATTGCAGTTTCTCCTGCTGTTGGCTGGAGAGGTTTTCTGCCTCTTTGCGCGACGAAATGTCAGTGGCCACCTGCATGGTGACGGTGGCGCCGTCCACCCAGGAAATGGCTCGCCTGCGTACTTCAAACCACCGCAAGCTAACCGGGTTTAGCCATTCAAAGGGTTCAAATTGGGAAGGGCGGTTTTTGCTGTTTTTAAACACTTTGGGTGGGCTCGCCTGCGCAAACCAGTCCCGGTGCAGACGGTTTGCAAAAATGTACTGTCCCTCGGTCATGTCAGGCGTATGCACGCACACTGCGGCATCCAGTTCTTCAAGAATGCGCACGAAGCGGCGATGTGCAGCGGCCAGTTCATCCCGAATACGACGTGGCTCGGTGATGTCGGTCATGGAGGTCATCCAGCCGCTCTGGTTGCCATCGCTGTCGATCAGGGGCGACACGTACATGCGCGCGTCGAAAAGACTGCCGTCGCGGCGTTTAACCTGTACTTCAATGCCTTGCGAGGGGGCTTGCCCAGCCAGAATAAGATCAAGGTTGAATTGCTGGTTTTGGTAGGAGCGTTCTGGCCAATACGGAAATGGGGGCAGCATGCCGACCAGTTCGGACTCCCGAAAGCCAGTCATCTTGCAAAATGCCGGGTTCACGTAAGTAATTCGCCCTTGCATGTCGATGGCACGCATGCCAGTGACCACGGAGTTTTCCATCGCCCGTCGAAACTTGGTTTCAGCCAGCAATCGACGCTCGGCATTGGTGCGCAATTTGGCGTGCCTGAACAGCAGTACAAAACTCCAGACAATGACCAGAGACAAGCCGATCACCGTCCAGGCGAGCATGTTTGAGAAAAGCTCTGTGGAGGTGCGGTACAACACCGCACGCAGTTTCAGGCCGTATCCCGGTGGGTCAAGTGGCACTTCGTGGCTGAGTTTTGCATTGTCAATCGAGCGCGATGTGTTTGATGCAATGGTGTTGCCCCCACCATCCACGATTTTGACTTGGTAAAGCTGGGTAAACGAGGGCGGTACTGCGTCGCGCAATAAGGCATTCAGGGGGATCGTGGCGACCACCGTGCCTTCAAACACATTGTGAATGAACCACGGCGCATGAATTTCGATGTACACCGTGTTGTCCGAGCTGAGAGAGGGCCGTGAAAACACCGGTGTTTTACTGTCACGCGCCGCATTGAAGGCCCAATAACTCTCTGCATCTTCCACGGATCTATCGGTTTTGTGGAAATCCTCCACCACGCGGTTTTTGGGCAACGTCACCTGGTGGGCAACCCGCTCACTGTCGATCAGCAAAACACTGCTGACCTCTGGTGCGTCGTTCAGCAGGGCATCCGCGTACCTTTGAAAGTTCTGTGTGGGTGGCGTGTCCTGCTCCAGGTTGTGCGAAATTTGCATCAACCGGTCCTGGATGGCCAACAGGCGCGTGCGAATGGTCTGACGGGCCAGTTCGACGTCGTGAATGGTGCGCAATTGCGCTTGATCCTGATCCTCGGTGTGCAGGGTGTAGAAAAAAGCACCCATGGCCAGAATGAACAGAATGATCCCGATCAATGGGGTGGCCCAAACCAGAGGACTGGTGCGGGATTGTTCGCTCAGTTTCACGGACTTGAATCTGCCAAAAAATGCTCAATGGCTTCAGTTTACAAAACAAGTCAGCACAGGTGTGAAACTCCGTTCGTTTTGAGGGATAACCCCCATGAAGCAAAAGGCGTAGGATGAAACAAGGAGTCTGTTTTTAGCTTAGTGTTTTCCACTATATGAAATTTGAAATCACAGTTTGAAATTTTCAAAATTTGGTGCCATACTCTAAAAATGCTGGTACCCCGCGTGGGGTGCGCGTGCGTGCAAACAAACACAATAGAAACCAGGAGGAATGGATGTCAGCTCTACCCAATTTTCCGCACTCGGTTGACCCCGATGCACAAGAGACCCAGGAATGGCTTGAAGCACTTGAAGCAGTGCTTGAAAACGAGGGGCCAGAGCGCGCCCACTACCTGCTGGAGCAGTTGATTGACAAGGCACGACGAAGTGGTGCCTACATTCCTTTTTCAGCCAACACGGCGTATGTCAATACCATTCCGGTGCATCTTGAACAGCGCTGCCCGGGCAACATTGAATATGAAGAGCGTCTGCGCTCCTGGATGCGCTGGAACGCCATGGCCATGGTCGTACGCGCCAACAAAAAGAGCCCGCCCGATGGCGGCGATCTCGGCGGGCACATTGCGTCTTTTGCTTCTCTGGCAACCATGTTGGGCGTCGGTTTCAACCATTTTTGGCATGCTGAAGCAGAAAACCACGGTGGCGACTTGCTGTACCTTCAAGGCCACGTATCTCCCGGAATTTACGCACGCGCCTTTCTTGAGGGGCGTCTGACCGAAGAACAGCTGGACAACTTCCGCCAGGAGGTCGATGGCAAAGGCTTAAGCTCTTACCCACACCCCAAGTTGATGCCTGATTTCTGGCAGTTTCCCACTGTGTCCATGGGTCTTGGCCCATTGATGGCCATTTATCAAGCCCGTTTTCTGAAGTATCTCCACGCCCGTGGCATTGCCGACACCTCCAAGCGCAAAGTCTGGGTGTTCTGTGGCGACGGCGAAATGGATGAGCCTGAGTCATTGGGGGCGATCGGCATGGCCGCTCGCGAAAAGCTGGACAACCTTGTGTTTGTGGTCAACTGTAACCTGCAGCGCCTGGACGGCCCGGTGCGTGGCAACGGCAAGATCATTCAGGAACTGGAAGGAGAATTCCGCGGCGCTGGCTGGAACGTCCTGAAAGTGATTTGGGGCGGCTATTGGGATCCACTTCTGGCCCGCGACAAAGAAGGTTTGTTGCGCAAGGTCATGGAGGAAATGGTCGACGGCGAATACCAGAACTGCAAGGCCAATGACGGTGCTTACGTGCGCGAGAAGTTTTTCGGCAAGCATCCCAAGTTGCTCGACATGGTCGCCCGAATGACCGACGAGGACATCTGGCGTCTGAACCGTGGGGGGCATGATCCGCACAAGGTGTACGCCGCTTACAAATCTGCCTCTGAACATGTGGGTCAACCGACTGTCATTCTTGCCAAAACCGTCAAGGGCTTCGGCATGGGTAAAATCGGCGAAGGCAAAAACACCACCCACCAACAGAAAAAGCTGGATCTGCAGTCCATTCGCGAATTCCGCGATCGCTTCAACATTCCGATTCCGGACGACAAGCTGGAAGAGGTGCCTTTCTTCAAACCTGCTGATGACGCGCCTGAAATCAAGTACTTGCACGAGCGCCGCCAAGCTTTAGGCGGTTACCTGCCCAAGCGCCGCCGCAATGCAGACGAGCAACTCAAGGTGCCGGCACTGGATGCATTCCAGGCGGTGTTGGAGCCCACCAAAGAGGGTCGCGAGATTTCCACAACGCAGGCTTTCGTTCGTGTGTTGACCGCTTTGACGCGAGACAAAGAGCTGGGGCAGCGCATTGTCCCCATCGTGCCCGACGAAGCCCGTACATTCGGTATGGAAGGCATGTTCCGTCAATTGGGTATCTATTCTTCACAGGGCCAGTTGTACGAGCCAGTCGACAAAGACCAGGTGATGTACTACCGCGAGGACAAGGCCGGTCAAATTCTGGAAGAGGGTATTAACGAGGCTGGCGCTTTCAGTTCATGGATTGCCGCTGCAACGTCCTACTCCACCAACAACCGCGTGATGATTCCGTTTTACATCTATTACTCGATGTTCGGTTTCCAGCGTGTGGGCGATCTGGCCTGGGCTGCAGGCGACATGCAAGCCCGTGGTTTCTTGCTGGGCGGTACTGCCGGGCGCACTACGCTGAACGGTGAAGGTCTGCAGCACGAAGATGGCCACAGCCATATTCTGTCTGCCACCATCCCGAACTGTGTCAGCTACGACCCCACCTTCGCCCATGAACTCGCGGTGATTATTCACGATGGTCTGAAGCGCATGGTTGAGAACAACGAAAACGTCTTCTATTACCTGACCGTGATGAATGAAAACTACGCTCAGCCCGGTCTGGAAAAGGGCACGGAAGAGGGCATCATCAAGGGCATGTACGTGTGCCGCAAGTCCAAGGCCAAGAAAAAGCTGAAGGTTCAATTGATGGGCTCAGGCACGATTCTGCGAGAAAGCCTGGAGGCAGCCGAGCTGCTGGAACAGGACTGGGGCGTGGGCGCCGATGTGTGGTCTGTGACCAGCTTCACCGAGTTGCGTCGCGAAGGCCTGGATGTCGAGCGTGAAAACATGTTGCACCCCACCAAGAATGCCAAAGTGCCCTACGTGACCCAGTGTCTGGCCAAGTCCGAAGGTCCGATTGTTGCATCCACCGATTACATGAAGCTCTTCGCTGACCAGATTCGCCAGTTTGTACCGAAGGGTCGCGAATACAAGGTGTTGGGCACAGACGGTTTCGGTCGTTCCGACTTCCGCTCCAAGTTGCGTGAACATTTTGAAGTGAATCGTCATTTCATCGTACTGGCCGCTCTGTGTGCCTTGGCCGATGAAGGGGCCATTCCCATGTCCAAAGTGGGTGAGGCCATCAAGAAGTACGGCATCAATCCTGAAAAGGTCAACCCGGCGCACGCTTGAATTGGCGGCTTGAACGAACAAGAAAGAGAGGAATGTCATGACGATTGAAATCAAGGTGCCCGACATCGGCGATTTTTCCGAGGTTGAGGTCATTGAGGTGTTGGTCAAAGAGGGTGACACAGTGAGTGCGGAGCAATCCATCATCACCGTGGAGTCCGACAAAGCCAGCATGGAAATTCCGTGCCCCACAGCGGGCGTGGTCAAAGAGTTGAAGGTGTCACTGGGTCAAAAAGTGGCTGAAGGAACGCTGATGTTGGTTCTCGAGCCTGCATCAGGCGCTGCGCCAGCGGATAAAAAGCCTGAAGCCGCGGCGCCTGCCGCAGCACCCGCCCCCGTTGCTGAGGCCCCCAAGGCTGAGTCAGCGCCAGTGGCCACTCCTGCCCCAGTCGATTCACCGTTGCCTGTGGCTCCAGGTAAAACCCATCCGGTTCCGGTTGAAATGCATGAACCCACTGCGGTGAATACGGCGCTGCCACACGCCAGTCCGTCAGTGCGTCGTTTCGCGCGCGAATTGGGTGTCGACTTGGGCAATGTCGGCGGGTCTGGACCAAAAGGTCGCATTACGCCTGATGACGTGCGCAATTACGTCAAGCAGGCTGTGGCTGGTGCCCTGTCCGCACCGGCGGGCAAGCCTGCGTCTGGTGGTGCTGGTCTGGATCTTCTGCCATGGCCGAAGGTTGATTTTTCCAAGTTTGGTGAAACCGAAGAACTGGAGTTGTCCCGAATCAAGAAGTTGTCGGGTCCCAACCTGCACCGCAATTGGGTCATGATTCCGCATGTCACCCAGTTCGACGAAGCCGATATCACTGATCTCGAGCAGTTCCGCAAAGACACCAATGCGGCATTGGCTAAACAGGGTGTGAAGTTGACCATGCTTGCCTTCGTCATGAAGGCTTGTGTGACGGTATTGAAAAAATACCCGGCGTTTAATTCGTCTTTGTCCGAAGGCGGAGACAAGCTCATCCTCAAGAAATTCTGGAACATTGGCTTTGCTGCGGACACACCGAATGGTCTGGTGGTGCCTGTGATCAAAGGTGTCGACCAAAAAGGTTTCGCGCAAATCGCCAACGAGCTGGGTGAGCTGTCGGCTCAGGCCCGAGACGGTAAGCTCAAGGGTGCAGACATGCAAGGTGCCACGTTCACCATCTCTTCCTTGGGTGGCGTAGGCGGCACGGCCTTTACGCCCATCATCAATGCGCCTGAAGTGGCCATTCTTGGGCTTTCGAAGTCACAGATGAAACCCGTCTGGAATGGCAGTGCTTTCGAGCCGCGTTTGATGTTGCCTTTGTCCTTGTCATACGACCATCGGGTTATTGATGGTGCACAGGCTGCCCGATTCACCACAGAGCTGGCCGGTGTGCTGGCCGACATGCGCAAAGCGCTGCTGTAAAGGGGGCAAAAATGAAGTTATTGGTACCTGACATTGGCGATTTCGCCGAAGTTGAAGTGATCGAGGTTTTGGTCAAGGTTGGCGACAAAGTTGAGAAAGAACAGTCGTTGATCACTGTCGAGTCCGACAAGGCCAGCATGGAAATTCCAGCGTCTGAGTCGGGCGTTGTCACCGAAATGTTGGTGAAGCTGGGTGACAAAGTTGCCGAAGGCAAACCCATTTGCGTGATTGATGCCGCTACTTCAGGGACTTCATCTGCCCCAGTCAAAGAGGAACCAAAGGCCAGCGCCCCAGTGGCACCCACTGCCGCTCCGGTTGTCGCACCTGCGCCCACTGCCAGTTCATTTGCCGGAAATGTCGACATTCAGTGTGACATGCTGGTGCTCGGTGCAGGCCCCGGGGGTTATTCTGCGGCGTTTCGCGCTGCCGACCTCGGCATGAACACCGTGCTGGTGGAACGGTATGAGTCTCTGGGTGGGGTGTGTTTGAATGTGGGTTGTATTCCGTCCAAGGCACTGTTGCACACTGCCCAGGTGCTGGAAGAAGCGCAACACATGGGTGAGCATGGCATTGCATTCAAGGCTCCCAAGGTGGATCTGGACAAATTGCGTGCGCACAAGTCTGCGGTCGTATCCAAGTTGACCGGAGGCTTGGCGGGTATGGCCAAGGGTCGCAAAGTGCAGGTGGTTCATGGCGTAGGGCAGTTCGTTGGCGCCAATCACCTTGAAGTGACCGCGGCGGATGGCAGCAAAAAGGTAATTGCTTTTGCAAAGGCCATTATCGCTGCCGGGTCACAGCCTGTGCACTTGCCTTTCATTCCGGAAGACCCGCGCATCGTAGACTCCACTGGCGCACTTGAGCTGCCACAGATCCCGAAGCGCATGTTGATCATTGGTGGCGGCATTATCGGTCTGGAAATGGCCACTGTCTATTCCGCCTTGGGTGCAAGGCTCGATGTGGTCGAAATGCTGGATGGTTTGATGCAGGGCGCTGACCGTGATTTGGTCAAGGTTTGGCAAAAGCGCAACGCACCGCGTTTCGACAACATCATGCTGAAAACCAAAACGGTGGGTGTCGAGGCCAAGAAAAACGGCATTTTGGTGACTTTTGAGGGCGAGCAAGCCCCCAAAGAACCCCAGCTTTACGATTTGGTTTTGGTGTCCGTAGGGCGTACTCCCAACGGCAAGAAAATCGCCGTTGACAAGGCTGGCGTTCAGGTGACAGACCGCGGATTCATCCCGGTGGACAAGCAAATGCGCACCAATGTGCCTCATATTTTTGCGATTGGCGACATTGTTGGCCAGCCCATGTTGGCCCACAAGGCCGTGCACGAGGCCCACGTCGCTGCCGAGGCTGCTTTGGGTGAAAAGGCGTTTTTTGATGCGCGAGTCATCCCGAGCGTGGCCTACACACATCCCGAGGTGGCTTGGGTAGGGGTCACTGAGGAGCAGGCCAAAGACCAGGGCATCAAGTACGGCAAGGCCGTGTTTCCTTGGGCTGCTTCTGGGCGTGCGATCGCCAATGGTGCGGACGATGGCTTTACCAAGCTGATTTTTGATGAAGCCACGCATCGAGTCATTGGTGGTGGCATAGTCGGCATGAATGCAGGTGACTTGATCGGCGAGGTTTGCCTGGCCGTTGAGATGGGTGCAGATGCAACCGACATTGGCAAGACCATTCACCCACACCCAACGCTGTGCGAAAGTGTAGGCATGGCAGCTGAGGTGTTTGAAGGCGTATGTACTGACCTTCCAGCTGCCAAGAAGCGCTGATTTTCAGTTTTGAGGGATGAAAAAGGCCACAGCCCGGTTTGTGGTGTGGTCTTTTTTGCTTTAATGATGACATTGAACAAATTAAGCAGGATTGATTGGAAATGGACGCCCTGAGTTTAAAAAAGCTGGTTGCAAAAGCGGCACTTGAATATGTAGAGGCTGGCACTGTGCTGGGTGTTGGCACCGGCTCTACTGTGGATTGTTTTCTGGATGCGCTGGCTGAGTCGGGTCTTCAACTCAAGGGGGCTGTGTCTTCCTCGGTGCGATCAGAGAAAAAGCTGCGCGACATGGGTGTCCCCATCGTGGAGATGAACGATGTCACGGAGTTGTCTGTTTATGTGGATGGTGCAGACGAAATTGATCCAGAGTTTGCTTTGATCAAGGGTGGTGGTGGTGCCTTGACCCGCGAAAAAATTGCGGCGGACATCTCGAAAAAGTTCGTTTGCATTGCCGATGAATCGAAGTTGGTTCCCGTTTTGGGCGCCTTTCCGTTGCCTGTGGAAGTCATCCCGATGGCCCGGGAGGCTATCGCCAGAAAGTTAAATGCCTTGGGTGGACGAGCTGTGCTCCGAGCTGGTTTCACAACAGACAACGGCAATGAAATTCTGGATGTGCATGGGTTGCAAATTCAGGATCCAGCTGCGCTTGAGCAGGCGATTAATCAGTGGCCGGGCGTTGTCACAAATGGCCTGTTCGCGCTTCGCCGCGCGGATGTGGTGCTGTTGGGCACCCAAAATGGTGTCAAAACGCTTTAAGGAGCGCACAGAGACAATAATTTGTCATAATGGTATGACATATTTGAAATGATTTTTTTACATCGTCTCCAAGGGTTATTGAATGACTGAGCACACCTCCAAACAATACGATGCCGAACTTGAGTCTCTGAGGTCTCGCGTGCTTCAGATGGGTGGGCTTGTCGAGAATCAGATTGTTTCAGCCATCGAGGGTCTGAACTCACTGAGCGATGACACGCTGTTTAAAGAGGTCATCGGTCGCGAAAGCGAAGTCAACAAGATCGAAATGGAAATTGACGAGCTTTGCAATCACATTTTGGCTCGCAGGCAACCCGCTGCAGTCGACCTGCGTTCTGTGCTGGTTGCAATCAAGATGATTCGTGATCTTGAGCGCATTGGTGACGAGGCTGAAAAAGTGGCGCGCATGGGCCTGATGATTGTTGAAGCCGGTAAAAACTACGTCCCCAAAGTAGACCTTCAGCGCATGGCTGCCAATGCCATCGCCATGTTGCGCAAAGTGCTGGATTCTTATGCACGGGTCAACGCCGTGTCTGCCGCTGAAGTGGTTAAGGCAGACCAGGAGGTCGATGACGAGTTTCGAGCCATCATCCGTCAGTTGATCACTTTCATGATGGAAGATCCAAGAACAATTTCCAGGTCAATCGAGATTCTGTTTATCGCGAAAGCGATCGAGCGGATTGGTGACCACGCCAAGAACATGTCTGAGCATGTTGTTTACATGGTTCGCGGCCGTGACGTTCGTCACAAGGGTGCAGACGTTGTTGCACAGGAAGCTGCTGAAAAATAAGCGATTCCAAAGCAGCTTGCATTGAGGATGGATACGCCCTGAGGTTTCAGGGCGATCTTCCAAGCAGTACATAGGCCACCGACAGTCTCAACAATGTGCAAACCGCGGTAATGGTCATTGCATAGAAAACCGCACACATGGCCGGCCACTGCAGGTATTCCAGCGTAGCGCCGATCAAATACGTTCCCACCGTTAGTCCAACCCACCGCTTGAAATAAAGCAGCAAATAGTGTCTTTGACGCACGTTGTAGCGTAGGGCGGCTGCCTTTTGAAATCCTTCAATGTGACTGGCGTCTTTGAAGAGCCAGTCGAAGAAAAAATACCTGAACCAAGGGCTGGATGGATTGAACTGCATGGCGGGTCCGAAGAGTACCGGTGACTTCAGTATGCCTCTTCAAACCCTGGATGAAAAGGTTTTTAACCCTGAGTGGGGGGCACGTAACCCGCGGCTTGTTCTGCGCCGTCACCGAAGAAGTGCTTCTCCATCTGTTCCATCAGGTATTTGCGGGCCCTTGCATCGGCCAGGCTGAGACGGTTTTCATTGACCAGCATGGTTTGATGTTTCAACCAGTCTTGCCAAGCCTGTTTGGATACATTCTCGAAAATCTTTTTGCCCAACTCGCCCGGGGCGGGTGGGAAATCGAGTCCCTCGGCTTCTTTGCCGAGTTTGACGCATTGAACCATTCTAGCCATGTCGAATTTACTCCAGATTATTTGGGGTGTTTAGCGTAAGTCACGAAATCAAAGCTCCAGGGGCGGTCGGCAGTGGCCGGGTTGTGTACCCTGGACGATTCCGTGAAGCGGGTTTTGTCCACCGGTGGCAGGTAGGCGTCTCCCTTGAATTCGGCATCAATTTCGGTCAACAGCAATTCATCCACACGCTGCTCTAAAAGCGCCTGTGCGTACAACTGGCTGCCGCCGATCAAATACACCTCGCTGAACATTTTAAGCCAGTTTGTGGCGTCAGTCATGTTGCCAACCACCGCTATCCTTGTTTGTGAATCCATCGGAAGTGGTTCGGGAAAACGAATGAGCTCACGGGGTGTGCCGTCTTTGGCAGGTGCAGGAACCCATTGCGCCTGACTGCTCAGCACGACATTGAGCCGGCCAGGCAGGGGGCGGCCAATGGATTCGTAGGTTTTTCGTCCCATCAAAACCGGGCTGCCCATGGTGGTTGCCTTGAAATAGGCGAGATCTTCAGGCAAGTGCCATGGCAACTTGTTGTCCAGGCCGATGACGCCGTTTTTTGCAACGGCAGCTATCAATTTGAGAGTCATGCTGTTTAAACTGCCACTGGTGCCTTAATGTGCGGGTGGCACTGGTAATTCAAAATTTCAAAGTCTTCAAACTTGTAATCGAAGATTGAGTCTGGCTTGCGTTTGATGTGTAGCGTAGGCAGCGGGAAGGGCTCGCGGGCAAGTTGGGTTTGAACCTGCTCGAGATGATTGCTGTACAGGTGACAATCGCCGCCGGTCCAGATGAAATCGCCCGGTTGAAGATCGCACTGCTGGGCGATCATGTGGGTCAACAGAGCGTAGCTGGCAATGTTAAAGGGCACACCCAGGAAGATGTCTGCGCTGCGCTGGTAGAGTTGACAGGACAACTTGCCGTCAGCCACATAAAACTGAAACAGGGCATGGCAAGGTGGCAGCTTCATGTTGTTGATTTCTGCCACGTTCCAGGCACTCACAATGTGCCTTCGGGAATCCGGGTTGCGCTTGATTTGATCCATCAGTTGCGAAATCTGGTCGATGTGACGGCCATCCGCCGTAGGCCAGCTGCGCCATTGGACGCCATACACCGGCCCCAGGTTACCATTTTCATCGGCCCATTCGTCCCAAATGCTGACACCATTTTCTTTCAGATAGGCAATGTTGCTGTCGCCTTTAAGAAACCAGAGTAACTCGTGAATGATGGAACGGGTATGCAGCTTTTTGGTGGTCACCATGGGAAAGCCATTGGCCAAATTGAATCGCATCTGGTGGCCAAATACGGACAGGGTGCCGGTGCCGGTTCGGTCCGTTTTGCGGGTGCCGTGTTCCAGCACGTGCTTCATCAGGTCGAGGTACTGTTTCATGGGTTCAGATCACTTGAAATATTCGCCTAGTTTAACTGAGCAGCTGGCCGTATCAGGCTGTCATAGGTCTTTTCGGCCGCCTCGTCAATGAACTGCAGTGACGCGAGTTTGGCATACAGGCCATTTTGAGCCACAAGGGACTTGTGGGTGCCTGTTTCCACAATTTCGCCCTCATTCATGACCACGATTCGGTCTGCTGCCATGACTGTGGCCAGCCGATGCGCAATGATCAAGGTCGTTCTTCCGTGCCTGGATCGTTCAATCGCTGTTTGAACAAGACGTTCGCTCTCTGCGTCCAGGCTGGCGGTGGCTTCGTCCAGCAGCAAGAGACTGGCATTGCGCAGAATGGCCCGCGCAATGGATACCCTCTGTCGTTCGCCACCGCTTAAACGCACGCCTTTTTCACCCACTTCAGTTTGAATGCCGTCCGGGAGACGATTGACAAACGTAGTGGCTGCGGCGTCGTCCAGTGCCTTCAGTACGTCGGAATCGCTGGCTGCAGGATTGCCATATCGAATGTTGTCACCCAGTGAGCCCGAGAACACCACGGCTTCCTGAGACACGTAAGCACAGCGGGCACGCCATTGATCAACATGGAGGCTTTGCAAGGCTTGGTTTTCGATCAGAATTTCGCCTGAGGTAAGGTCATACCAACGCAGAAGCAGGTTAAACAGCGTCGATTTGCCAGCGCCTGATGGCCCTACGATGGCGACAGTTTCGCCTCGGGGGATCTTCAGACTGAAGTTCTTGAGAATTGTCCGGTCTGGCGCAGAGGGATAACGGAACTCCACATTTTTGAATTCTATCTCGAAGCCGCCGACGGCCTGTGGGGGCGCATCGCCAGTGCGTCGCAGCGTGGTGTTGAGGTTCAGCAGTTCTATCAGTCGCTCAGCCGCGCCCGCAGCGCGCTGAAATTCACCCAGTACCTCTGACAGAGCGGCAAAGCCGCCGCCCACGAAGGCCGCGTACATGACGAACTGGGCGAGTTCACCGCTGCTCATGACACCCTTGGCCACGTCGTTGGCGCCCATCCACAACACCACAATAAGCCCTGCGAATGCCAACCCGATGGCGACAAACATCAGGCCCGAACGATTGACGGTTCTGCGCTTTGCGGCAGCGTAGGTCAGTTCGCTGGCCATGGAAAATTTTTCCGCCTGCCGGTGTTCCTGATTGAAGGCCTGAACGATGGTGATGTTGTTCAGCACTTCCTGTGCGATTGCGCTGCTGTCGGCCAGTTTGTCCTGGCTGGTGCGCGAAAGTGAGCGAACCCGGCGGGCCAGAATAATGACAGGCACCAGCACAACAACCACAAGCACCAATACTGCACTCGACAATTTCGGGCTGGTCAGTATCAACATGATCAATCCACCGATCGTGGTCAAACCATTTCGCAGTGCAAACGACATGCTGCTGCCAATCAGGGTTTGTATCAGTGTTGTGTCTGCGGTCAGTCTTGACAGAACTTCGCCGACCTTCAGGCTTTCAAAAAATTCGGGCCTTTGAACCAGCAGGTGGGAATAGACGCGGGTTCGTAGATCGGTGGACACCCGTTCGCCCAGTGTGGTCACCAGGTAGTATCGTGTTGCACTGGCCGCAGCGAGCGTGAACACCAGCAGCAGAAGTACACCAAATGCCGCGTTTAAGCCGTCCATCTTTTGACCAGACAAATACCCGCTGTCAATCAGGCGTCGGAACATCAACGGCAAACTGAGCGACATGGCCGAGCCTACCAGTAGGGCCAAAAGTGCACTGAAGGCCCACCCTTTGTGTGGCGTCAGAAGGCTGCTTAATGTGGTGCGTAGTGATCGGTAAGGTTTGTCTGTTTTCATGTGGGTGATCACAAAGTCATGGGGCGGTCGTAACCGGTCATTTCAAGATATCCCTTGCCCCACGCACTGTTGGCGGAAGGGCCTGTTACTTGAACTGCACCCTCCCAGTACTGGTTTCCGGTACTTCCCCGCGCGTCCAGTTCCTGATCAGCAAAGAGTGGAATAAGCGTGTAAGTTTCGTCATCGAGGTGCAAGGCTTGCGACACGGGGTATCGAATGCCAGTGTGTGGTGAAAGCCATTGCTGCAGCGTTTCGAATTTCACCTGATTGTACACGTGCACATGGCCAGCGTTGTCGCGCTGTGCGGCGTACTTCCAGATGACGGGGTCATTGGGGTTTTTGGGTCGAATCCGGAAAGCCATGATGGATTGCCCGGCGTTACCCTGTAAGCCCACCCAGTCCCAGCCCGCCGCGTTTGGGCTGAGCACCGTGCTGGACCATTCGTGATCCATCCAGAAGCTGCCCGTGACGGCATGGCGTTTGCCGTCCCACTCCAGGGTGCCTTCGACCTGAAGGTGCGGCAGGGTGATGTAATAGCTGCTCTCGGACAGTGTTGGTCCTTTCTGGGAAAAGCCATTCAAGCCCTGAAACCACGGAGGCTGGGTTTGTTTGGCTTTCCACTGCACCGTAAAGTCATTGGTTTGAATGTTGCATAGCCAGCTTTCACCCTGTTCTGATTGCAAGGTCCAATCGCCAAGGCGCAGTTCAAGCGCTTTTTTACCGCCACGGATGTAGTCGTTGACATAGCCTGCTCTGGACACTTTTTGCGCATGCATGAGGCGCTTTTTGGAAGGCAAGGAAACAGCAGCATGGCCGATGATCAGTTGATCAGGATTAAACCGACTGGGATTCCTCAGGTCTACTTCAGGTGCATTTCTGAAAAATGTCACCTGCATGCCAAAAGGTTCTGGCAACGTAGGGCTGGTAAACCACCCTGTGAAATACCACCATTCATTTTTGTAGTCTGGGTGAGGACCGCAATCCGCCGGCAGCACAGGCAGGCGCAACGGTGTTGGGTGATCGTATTGACGCATCAGCGCGTTTGACGCAGGCCAGACAGAAACAGAGCCAGTTGCCAGAGCACTGCCGCAAAGCCATTGAATCCATTCACGCCGATTCATGACCAATCCTCTTTCAATTGTCCGATCACTTGTTTGCCCAGGGCGTGTTGAATGGACAGGGCCGCCGTGAGACAGGACACGGCAATTAACCCTGTGCACATGACGCCCAGGTCCCGCCAGGGCGTATACCACTCCATACTCCAGTGAAATGACTGCGGATTGACGACAAACACCAGGATCCAGGCAAAGGCCAGGCCGATCAATAGCCCAAGGCCACACGCCAGGCTGGAGGCCAGCAAGCCCTCTCGCAAAAGCAGGCCCAGCATCGTGGTTTTCTGTGCGCCGATGGCCGACAGCAACGCAAATTCCCGCTTTCTTTGAAGGCCCATGGCCGAAAAGGCGGTGGCAACACCAAACAGGCCAATCACCAGCGCTGCCACCTCCAGCAGATAGGTGACTGCAAAGCTTTTGTCAAAAATCGCAAGACTGATCCGTCGGATTTCATCCGGTTGGGAGAATGACACCGGGGTCTCGTCCAAGTGTTGGCTTGCCAGCGTCTCAAGCTGCTTGCGCAAGTCGGCAACGGACACTCCGGGTTTGGGCCACAGGGCAGCCTGAGTGTGTGGCAGGTCGAGTCCAAGTTTTTCAAGAGACTGCTGTGAAACCACAATGGCACCGTGCTGACGCGCATAGTCACGCCAGATTCCCATGACCTTCACCTGCAAGGCGTGGCCGTTGTCCAGCTTCAGTGTGAATTCGTCGTTCAACTGCTTTCCGTAAATGTCGGCCACAGGTTCGCTCACCCACGCAGGCACCGATCCCGGTGAAGGATCTGACTGTGCATGAGGCCCAATCAAGGGAAGGCGGTTTTCGGCCAATTGGGCCGTCAAGGGCCTTGAAATCAATTCGACCGCAGGTCGAGCCGGGTCGATGGACAAATGCGTTTGACCCAAAAATTCAACCTTGCCCAAGAGACTGGAATTCCGGATTTCGGCTTGCAGCTTTGGCGGTATCTGTTCCACTTCAGGGTGCTCGGTTTTCAGGTACAAAGGAGCTGGTAAAACCTGATTCAGCCAGTTGTCCAGCGATTGTCTGAAGCTGTAGATCATGACATGCATGGACACCACAAGGGCAAAACTTGCGACGACACCAGCCAGACCCACTGCCAGAAGATTGGGGGTGCTGGCCAGTCGATTCACAGACATTTGCCACATGGACCTGACTTGCTGACGCGGACGCATGATCCATCTGACCGCAGGCCCTATCAAGAGGATGCCCCCAAACAGTCCGAATGCAACGGCGAGATAGCCACCCACTGGAATATTGCCAACGGCCGGGATGAGCAGGCAGGGCAATGCAAGGATCAACAGCGCAATGGCGGGTACATGGGCCCTGTTTGCAAATTGCAGGCCAGATTCTTCAGACCCGGTTCTGAGCCGTCGGTTGAGTGACAGAGCCCGAGCCTGACTGGCAGGCAGCAGGGCCCCCAGCATGGCGGTAAGCAGCCCGAAAGCGGCATACATCAGCGCTGCCGCTCCATTGAATTCGAGGCTTGAGCGGTTTGAAGCAAAATAGCCTGCGCCCAGATCAGCGCCCAGGTGGCTTACCACTGCGCTGGCCAGACTGAATCCGAGGGCGACACCGCCCAGGCTACCGAGCACACCAATGCAGGCAGCTTCGGCCAGAATTTGGCGACGCAGCGTGCTTTGTTTCATGCCGATGGCGCCCAGCAGTGCCCATTGCCTGGCGCGTTGGGCGACTGAAAGCATTTGGGTCGAAAAGCTTAGAAAGCCGCCTGTCAGCAAAGCAACCATGGCAAGGATGGACAGATTGGCCCTGTAGGCCTGAGAGATGCTGGCGCCCTGAGCAGTTTGCTCGCTGACCGTTTCGAAATGACCAAAACCCGAAAATTCAGGGCCATACTTTGCGCGGAATTGATCAACACTGATTCCATCTCGTAGTTTGATGTCAATTCTGGACAACAAGCCGATTTGCCCAAATTGCCACTGCACTGCTGCAATGTCACTGACTGCAAGCGTCTGGCCAGTGCCTGCTGCCGGTACGCTGCCCTCGACTCGCCACACTTCATTTTTGCCGTTGTGCGAAGTCTGCAGTGTAATTGGCGCTACTTTGCCCAGTTTGTTGGCAAGCGCCGGGCTTAACATGACTGAACGGCTGCCTAAAAAGGCCGTTTGCGAGGTGTTGTCATTCGGATGCCCGATCAAATTGGGTGTCACAAGCGCTGCGCGAAAGACATCCAGACCGATCCATTCGATGGGGTCTTTGAGCCCGTTAATTTTGACAGTTGCTTGAACAACAGGCGAAGCAACGCGCACATCGGGATTGTCGTCCAGTCGATCCAGTGCGGCCTCTGGCACTGTTTTGCTGAATGGCAACAGTTGCAAGTCCGCTTGCCCCGACAGGGTTCGAATACCGGCTTCAAACTGCTGCAGCGCCTGATGGTGAATCAAATGCACGGCATAGCCCAGCCCAACGCCAACAGCGATAGACAACAGCGTGACCAGCCATTTGACCGGCTGGTCTTTCAGTGCGCCCCAAAACAGCGTGAGTGTCAGTTTCACGTCAAAGACCCGTGCGCCAGATTGAGTTGTTGGTCCAGTTGCAGGGCAATGTGCTGTGAATGAGTCACCAGAACGAGCGCAGCACGCGCTTGCTGGCAGCTTTCCAACAACACTTCAAGCGCAATCTCGGCGTTTTTTTCATCCAGATTGCCGGTAGGCTCGTCGGCCAGCACAATGGGTGGCTTCATGACCAAGGCCCTCGCGATTGCAACACGTTGTTGCTCTCCGCCAGACAGCTCACCCGGTTTTCTATGGCCTTTGTCGGGCAAACCCACTTGTTCCAGAAGATGGGCAGCCCAGCCGTGGTCCACTTTCTGCCCGGCCAGTAAAAGCGGCAACTCCACGTTCTGCTGAGCATTCAGGTGGGGCATCAGGTAATAGGCTTGAAACACCAGGCCAATGTTGTGCAGCCGACGCATTGCCAAGACGTCGTCGCTCATGGTTTGAAGGTTCTGACCCAACCAAAGCACTTCACCTTGGTCGGGTCTTTCAAGCCCTGCCATCAAATGGAGCAATGTGGATTTTCCGCTGCCCGATTCACCAAGAATGGCAACACTTTCTCGAGGGCCAATTGAGAAGTCAAGCCCCGTGAAGAGCCTGACCCCGCCAAGCGATTTGCTTGTGTTGTGTAGAGCAAGAAGGTTTTCAGAGACTGAATTCACCAGGTACCGCCTGAAGGTGAAAGTAAGACAGCCTTATTCTGCCATACCACCCACGACCGTGCTGTAACCGGCGTCCACATAAGTGATTTCAGCCGTCACGCCTCGCGCAAGATCGCTCAGCATGAAAGCGGCCACGTTGCCCACATCCTCAATGGTGATGTTTCGGCGCAGTGGTGCTGCGTCGGCCACTGCATGCAGAATTTTGCTGAAGCCTTTAATTCCACTGGCTGCCAGGGTTTTGATGGGGCCGGCAGAAATGCCGTTGACCCGAATGCCTTTGGGGCCCAGTGATTCAGCCAGATAACGCACGGAGGCTTCCAAAGAGGCTTTGGCAAGGCCCATGGTGTTGTAATTCGGAACCATGCGCACCGCACCCAGGTAGCTTAAGGTCAGCAGTGCACCCTCGCGACCTTGCATCATGGGGTAGGCGGCTTTGGCCAGTGCCGGGAAGCTGTAGGCTGAGATGTCGTGCGCGATGGCAAACGCCTCGCGCGACAAGCCTTCCAGGAAGTCACCTGCGATGGCCTCGCGCGGGGCAAAGCCTATGGCGTGCACCAGCCCGTCCAGCCCATCCCATTGTTTGCCCAGCTCGGAAAACAGGTTTTCGATCTGGCTGTCTTCGGCCACATCAAGCGGAAACACCAACTTGGACCCGAATTCAGCCGCCATGTCGGTCACACGATCCAGAAAACGGTCGTTTTGATAGGTGAAAGCCAGTTCTGCGCCTTGGCTGTGGCAGGCCTTGGCAATGCCATAGGCGATCGACCGGTTTGACAACAAGCCGGTGATCAATATTTTTTTACCTTGCAGGAATCCCAATTTTTATGCTCCCGAGTTGAAAGACTGTTTTCGTAACAGTCGCCCATTATAGGCATTTTGCATCAGGAGCGATTTGAGAGTGCCTTGGGTTGTGGCATTTGCTTGACCGCCCAGGCCTGTTGGCTGCGAATGGCCAGATACGAGGTGAACTGGCGCGCGCAGTTGTCCCAGGTGAACTGGCTTGCATACTGCCGGGGTACGCTGCGATCAATTTTCAGCGCCGCGAGTGCAGCCCTTTGCAGGTCGGTGTGAAGTACACCCGCGCCTGATCCGCCGATGACATCCAGCGGGCCCGTCACCGGAAAGGCTGCTACTGGGCAGCCACACGCCATGGCCTCTAGCAGCACCAAACCAAAGGTGTCGGTCAGGCTCGGAAACACAAAGACGTCGGCAGTGCGGTAAAGCTCGGACAGCGCTGCGTGTTTCAGCATGCCGAACCAGCGCACGCCTGGAAATTTTTTCTCAAGCGCCTTGCGCGCAGGGCCATCGCCGGCCACCCATTTTTCGCCTGGCAAATTCAGGCTCAAAAATGCCTCCAGGTTTTTTTCCACGGCCACTCTGCCTGCATACAGGAAGACAGGCCGGGTCACCAAGGTATTGTTCAGTTGGCGAATCAGCTCCAGTTGTTGCTGATCACACGCGGTCAACGCCGCTGGCGCGTGGGCCATTGAGTAGGCTGCCTTTGATGGGGCCGGGTTGAAGCACTGGGTGTCAACACCGCGTTGCCAAAGCACGCAGTTGGACAATCCACGGCTTTGCAGTGTGGCAATCATGCTGGGCGTGGGCACCATGACGGCCTTGGCGGGCTTGTGGAACCAGCGAAGTAGCCGAGCCGTCCAATTGACGGGGAGGCCAAATCGCGCCTTGACGTATTCCGGAAACTGGGTGTGGTAGGCCGTCGTGAAGGGAATGGACTTGGCCCGAACCAGCAATCGTGTTGCTAACCCGATTGGCCCCTCAGTCACGATATGCACCGCGTCTGGATTGAAGCCTTTCAATGCACGCATCACTTCTTTCCATGGCCACAGCGCCAACCGTATTTCAGGGTAAGTGGGGCAGGGCACCGTCTTGAAAAGACCAGGGTGAATGACTTGCACTTCATGCCCCTGATCGGCAAGCTTTTGGGTCAATTGGGTCAGGGTTTGAACCACGCCGTTGACCTGCGGGGCCCAGGCGTCTGTTGCGATCAGGATTTTCATGCGTGCGAGTCCTCTTTTTGGTCGCTCAATTCGACGGCTTTGCGCTTTTTGACGCGATCTGAGTCCCGGTAAGGCCAATGGACGATCGAAAGATCTCCCTGAGGGCTTTCGACCAGTGCGGTCAGACTTTCAACCCAGTCCCCATCGTTGCAGTAGGTCAGGCCCTCGACTTCCTTGATTTCAGCCTTGTGAATGTGTCCGCACACCACGCCGTCATAGCCACGCTGACGCGCCTCTGCGATCAGGATGTGTTCGAACTCCAGGATGAAATTGACCGCGTTTTTGACCTGGTGTTTCAAGTACTGGCTTAAAGACCAATAGGGGTAGCCAAGCTTGATGCGAATGTTGTTGACCAAGCGGTTCAGTGTGAGTGCGAAGTTGTAAAGCGTGTCGCCGAGGTAAGCCAGCCATTTGGCGTACCGCACCACTTGGTCAAATTCATCGCCATGCAGCACCCAAAGGCGTTTGCCTTTGACTGTGACGTGCACGGTGTCATGCAGAATCGGGATTTCACCGAAGGTCATGCCGCAAAACTGACGTGCTGCCTCGTCGTGATTGCCCGGAATAAAGACCACATGTGTGCCTTTTCGGGCTTTTCTGAGCAGCTTTTGAATCACGTCGTTGTGGCTTTGTGGCCAGAACCAGCCTTTCCGAAGTTGCCACCCGTCGATGATGTCGCCCACCAGATAGATGGTGTCGGCTTCGTGGTGGCGAAGAAAACTGAGCAGAGCGTCAGCCTGACAGCCCGGCGTGCCAAGGTGGATGTCGGATAACCAGATTGTGCGGTGAACCGATTTGGGCAGACCCGTGGGAGGTTCTGACAAATGGTCAGTGGTGTCGTCGAACGCGAGGGTGGCAGTGGCCTGCCTGGTCAGGTTCTGGAGCGTGTCTTTTTTCATGAATGAAGTAATGGCTTTCATGAAAACTCATTGGACACCCTCTATTTGACCCCCTCGTGACAAATTGATGACGTTAATGTGACAAGGTGCTCAAGCCTCAAGGCTTTTCGGCAACCACCAGGTAAAACCATACAGCAGCGTTTTTGAAGCCACTTCCAGCGTGGGCAGGTTCTTGCCACGCAGCTTGATCAGCGCCACGGGAATTTCCAGGGCATGTAACACAGTCAGCACCAATGCCATCAGGACCAGGAAGGGCATGAACAGGCTAAGCACCATGTAAGCGGGGACAACAATCCAGAAACCGTTCAATAGTTTGCGGGCAGATTCAAAAGATTTGGGGGACAAATTCAGGGCCATGTTGACTCGAGTGATAAAAAAGTAACGGACTGACAATATTTCTTGTCAGAAGTTGTGTCAAGCAAATCGTGTAATTCGATGGGCAAAGCTTTGACAAAACTTTCGAATGCTGTAGAATTGCGCCCTCAGCACAGGCGCGTAGCTCAGTTGGTTAGAGCATCACCTTGACATGGTGGGGGTCGTTGGTTCGAATCCAATCGCGCCTACCAGAAGGCTTTCAAGCTTTCTGTGGCATATTGTGCAAAACCTTGGTTTTGGTCTTTGGGGCCAAGGCTAAAATAGAAAGTGCGACCTAGGCCGCACTTTTTTTTCGTCCATCGATTTGTACCAACAAGGTAAGGGAAGAACAATGCCAGTAGTCCGCCTTCCTGACGGTTCTGAACGTCAATTTGAAGCCGCTGTCACCATTGATCAGGTTGCTGCCAACATTGGCCCCGGTTTGGCCAAGGCCGCACTGGCAGGCAAAGTCAACGGCAAACTGGTTGATACGTCTTACCGAATTGAAAGCGATGTAGACCTGGCCATTGTGACTTCGAAAGACGCTGAGGGTCTGGACCTGATCCGCCACTCAACCGCGCACCTGCTGGCTTATGCCGTCAAGCAATTGTTCCCCAGTGCGCAAGTCACCATTGGGCCGGTCATTGAAAACGGCTTTTATTACGATTTCTCCTTCGAACGCCCCTTCACGCCTGAAGACCTTGAGGCCATTGAAAAGCGCATGCAGGAACTGGTCAAGCTGGATGAAACCGTTACTCGTGAAGAATGGCTTCGCGACGACGCAGTGGAATTCTTTAAAAAGCAAGGCGAGCATTACAAAGCAGAGATCATTGCCAGCATTCCGGGCAATGAAACCATTTCGCTGTATCGGGAAGGCGAGTTCATCGACTTGTGCCGCGGTCCCCACGTTCCGTCAACCGGCAAGCTCAAATACTTCAAGTTGATGAAGGTGTCTGGCGCTTACTGGCGCGGCAATTCAGACAACGAAATGCTGCAGCGTATCTATGGCACCGCCTGGGCCACCAAAGAAGACCTGGCCGCTTACCTGCATCGCCTCGAAGAGGCGGAAAAACGCGATCACAGGAAGCTGGGCAAGCAACTCGACCTGTTCCACATGCAGGATGAAGCGCCTGGCCTGGTGTTTTGGCACCCCAAAGGATGGGCCATGTGGCAAGAGGTGGAGCAGTACATGCGCCGCGTCTATCGTGAGGGTGGCTACCAGGAAATTCGCTGCCCGCAGATTTTGGACCGCAAGTTGTGGGAGCGGTCAGGCCACTGGGAGGCCTATCGCGAAAACATGTTCACGACTGAATCTGAAAAACGCGACTATGCCCTGAAACCCATGAACTGCCCTGGGCATATCGAGGTGTTCAAGTCTGATCTGCGGTCCTATCGCGATCTGCCGCTGCGCTACGGCGAGTTTGGTGCATGCCACCGAAACGAGAGTTCCGGTGCACTGCACGGCATTATGCGTGTGCGCGGTTTTACTCAAGACGACGGTCATATTTTCTGCACCGAAGAGCAGGTGAAGGCTGAGGTAACCCGATTTAACCAGGATGCAATGCGGGTGTATGCCGATTTCGGTTTCACTGACATTGCCGTCAAGCTTGCTTTGCGCCCGGCAGTGCGTTTGGGCACCGATGACGTGTGGGACAAGGCTGAGGCGTCGCTGCGTGACGCGTTGACCGCCTGTGGCGTGCAATGGGAAGAGTTACCCGGCGAGGGCGCCTTCTATGGTCCGAAAATCGAGTACCACATGAAAGACAGCATTGGGCGCTCCTGGCAGTGCGGCACCATCCAAGTGGACTTCATGTTGCCGGGGCGTCTGGGTGCCGAGTATGTGGCCGAAAACAACGAGCGCAAAGTGCCAGTGATGTTGCACAGGGCCATTGTTGGCTCTATGGAGCGATTCATCGGCATTCTGATTGAAAACCACGCCGGCAACATGCCGCTCTGGTTGGCCCCGGTTCAAGTGGTGGTCGCCAACATCACAGAGGCGCAGTCAGACTACGCCGCTGATGTTGTACAAATGTTGAAAAATAAAGGCTTACGCGTTGAGGCTGATTTGCGAAATGAAAAAATCAATCGTAAAATCCGTGAGCACACTTTGCAAAAAGTGCCTTACATTGCCGTGGTTGGTGACAAAGAGCGCGATGAGCGCAAAGTGGCCGTCCGCGTTCGTGGCAATGAAAACCTGGGTGCTGTGCCTGTCGAAGAATTCGTCGAGCGTCTGCTCGGCGAAATTCAAAGCCGTGGCTAGCACAAATATTATTTAGAACAAAAGAGGTTAAACATCGTAGCTGAAAAGAAACACCGTATAAACGGTGAGATTCGCATTCCCGAAGTTCGTCTGATTGGCATTGAGGGTGAACAACTTGGCATCGTAAAAACGCTGGATGCCATACAGATGGCCGAAGAGGCCGAGGTTGATCTGGTTGAGATCGCGCCTCAAGCCACCCCACCTGTGGCCAAGCTCATGGATTACGGCAAGTTCCGTTACCAGGAGCAGAAAAAGGCTCAGGAAGCCAAATCCAAACAGAAGCAGGTTCAGATCAAGGAAATCAAGTTCCGCCCTGGAACAGATGACGGCGATTACAAGGTCAAGCTCAAGAATTTGATTCGCTTTCTTGAAGACGGCGACAAGTGCAAGGTGACTTTGCGTTTCCGGGGTCGAGAAATGGCCCACCAGGAAATTGGTGCCCGCCTGCTTGAGCGAGTGCGAACAGATCTCGATGAGTTGGCCGCAGTGGAGCAGATGCCGAAGATGGAAGGTCGGCAAATGGTCATGATGATTGCGCCCAAAAAGAAGTAATTAAATTCCCGAAAATACGATTGCTGTTTGCAAGCCTACGCGTTATAATCGCGGGCTTGCCAAACGGCTTTTGGTTTTTATGGCCAAATTCGTTTGGCAGAATGTCGATCAAGACAGTGTCGAGCAAAACAGGTCTACAAGGATTTCGTCGAAATCACCTGCAAGCCGATGAGTATTCAATCAGGAGCACCAAGATGCCCAAGATGAAGACCAAGAAAAGCGCCGCAAAGCGTTTTCTGGTACGCGCAAGCGGTTCAATCAAGCGTGGTCACGCTTTTAAGCGCCACATTCTTACCAAGAAGACGACCAAGAGCAAGCGTCAGCTGCGCGGTATGGAGACAGTGCATGCCTCCGATATCGGTCGTATTCGCGACATGATGCCTTACGCATAACTGGTAGGAGATTGAAACATGCCTAGAGTAAAACGTGGTGTAACGGCCCGTGCCCGTCACAAGAAAGTAATCGCCCAAGCCAAAGGCTTCCGCGGTCGTCGTAACAATGTATTCCGCATTGCCAAGCAAGCGGTCATGCGCGCAGGCCAATATGCCTACCGCGACCGTCGCAACAAAAAGCGAGTATTCCGCGCCCTGTGGATCACCCGTATCAACGCCGCTGTTCGTGAACACGGCATGACATACAGCGTGTTCATCAACGGCCTGAAGCGCGCTGCGATCGGCTTGGACCGCAAGGTACTGGCTGATCTGGCTGTGACCGACAAAGCAGCGTTTGCTGCGATCGTCAAACAGGTGCAAGCAGTGCAAGCCTAAAACGCTTTCACTCGCAGATCTGAAAAAAGGAACCTTCGGGTTCCTTTTTTTATTGCCTAAGCCATTCATTTGGTGACCTATTTTCTGGGTGGATGTGCATCTGGCCGATAAAAATTGGGCCTTGAAGCAAGTACAATCACCGTCTTACGCAAAGACACGTTCAATACTCAAAACTCTAGACGGAATCACCCATGGATGCATCTTTATCCGCCATCTTGTCAGAGGCCGAACTGGCCATGCAGGGTGCCAGCGATCCAGCTTCTCTCGAGAATATCAAGGCGCTCTATCTCGGCAAAACAGGCAAGGTTACCGAGTTGTTGAAAGGCCTTGGCCAGCTCAGCGTTGAGGAAAAGAAAACCCGTGGCAAGGAAATCAATGAGCTGAAACAGCAGGTTGAGGCAGTGTTGAATGCCCGCCGTCAGGCATTGGCCGATCAGGCCATGCAGTTGAAACTGCAGGCACAGGCCATTGATGTCACCAAGCCCGGTCGGCAGCGTGGGCCCGGTGGTTTGCATCCCGCCATGCTAACGCTCGAACGAATTGAATCCATCTTTTCGTCGATCGGGTTTGATCTCGCCGATGGCCCTGAAATCGAAACCGATTTTCACAACTTCACCGCGTTGAATACGCCCGAAAATCACCCTGCAAGGTCCATGCACGACACTTTTTACGTCGAGGGCGGTCATTTGCTGAGAACCCACACCTCGCCCATGCAGGTGCGCTACATGCAGACCAATCAGCCTCCCATTCGGGTTATCGCGCCAGGGCGCGTGTATCGCGTGGACAGCGACGCCACGCATTCGCCGATGTTTCATCAGGTTGAAGGGTTGTGGATTGACAAAGGCGTCAGTTTTGCCGACCTGAAGGCCGTTTTTATCGATTTTCTCAAAACCTTTTTTGAAACCGACGATCTCACGATCCGCTTTCGGCCGTCGTTTTTCCCATTCACGGAACCTTCCGCTGAAATTGACATGGCTTTTACGTCAGGGCCGAACAAGGGCAAATGGCTTGAAATTGCTGGTTCTGGTCAAGTTCACCCCAATGTGTTGCGTCACGTTGGCATTGATCCCGAGGTGTACACCGGGTTCGCTTTCGGGGTAGGGCCAGATCGTCTGACCATGCTGCGCTATGGCATCAATGACCTTCGTCTCTTTTATGAAAACGACATCCGTTTTCTGCAGCAGTTCAACTAATTCAAATCGGATACTGTCAAATGCAATTCACAGAATCGTGGTTAAAGTCCCTTGTTGAAACAACTTTGGGCACTGAAGATCTGGCTGAAAAATTGACCATGGCCGGCCTGGAAGTTGAAGAACTGAATCCGGTTGCGCCGCCTTTTCACGGGGTTGTTGTGGCCAAGGTGCTTGCCAAGGAAAAACACCCTGACGCAGATCGCCTCAGTGTGTGTCAGGTCGACACGGGTGATGGCCAAGTTCGACAAATCGTGTGCGGCGCACCCAATGTGGACGTGGGTCTAAAGGTGCCCTGCGCATTGCCCGGTGCTGTTTTGCCCGGTGATTTCAAGATCAAACCCACCAAAATGCGCGGTGTTGAAAGCGGTGGCATGCTGTGTTCCGCCAAAGAAATTGGCATTGCAGCCGACGCTTCGGGTCTTTATGTGTTTGCTGAAGATGCGCCCCTGGGTGCAGATGTTCGCGAATACATGGGTCTGAACGAAATGGTGTTCACCTTGAAGATGACGCCCAATCGTGCAGATTGCTTGTCAGTCTGGGGTGTTGCGCGTGAAGTTGCTGCACTCACGGGTGCCCCGTTGAAAGCCAAGGATTTCACACCCGTTCAGCCCGTCATTCAAGACACTTTGAAGGTCAATGTCGAAGCCAAGGATTTGTGCGGTCGTTTTGTGGGTCGAGTGCTGAGTGGTGTGAACAATCATGCCAAAACACCCGCCTGGATGGTTGAACGCCTGGAGAAAGCAGGGCAGCGCAGCTTGGGCGCGTTGGTGGACATTTCAAACTATGTGATGCTTGAACTGGGTCGGCCTACACACGTGTTTGACCTTGCAAAGCTGAAAGGTGATCTGCAGGTGCGTTGGGGCCGTGAAGGTGAAGCCCTTAAGCTGCTGAACGAACAAGAGGTCAAATTGTCCCCGCGTTTTGGGGTCATTTGTGATGAAGCGGGGCCGCAGGCACTGGCCGGTATCATGGGTGGCGATCACACCGCAGTGTCGGATGACACCACAGACATTTTCATTGAGGCCGCATTCTGGTTTCCTGCCGCCATTGCTGGCCGTGCACGAGAATTGAATTTTTCATCAGACGCTTCCCACCGCTTTGAACGCGGCGTGGATTTTCAGATGCTGCCCGAGCACATGGAGTACATGACCCGGCTCATTTTGGAGATCTGTGGTGGCCAGGCAGGGCCCTTGGTTGATCAGGTGTTGGACTTGCCCGTTCGTAAAACCGTGCGCATGCGTCATGCCCGGGCCGAAATGGTCATCGGGATGTCGTTCACCAATCAGCAAGTTTGTGAGGTGTTTACGCGTCTGGGCTTTGAATTTGAGCAAAAGGGCGAGGCTCAGCAGGCGGAGTACCTTGTGAAGGCCCCTTCATACCGCTTCGACATCGAAATTGAAGAAGACCTGATCGAAGAACTGATTCGGGTTATCGGCTATGAAAATCTGCCCCTGCGTGCACCAGTGGGTAAGTTGAAGATGTTGCCCTCACAAGAAAGCAAGCTGGGGCGTCACGAACTTCGCCACAAGGTGGCTGCCCTGGGCTACCAGGAAGTGGTGTCCTACAGCTTCGTGCCCGCCAGCTGGGAGTCTGATTTTGCCGGCAATGACGATCCTGTTCGTCTGTTAAACCCAATTGCGAGCCACCTTCAGGTAATGCGCTCCAGCCTAATCGGCAGCTTTGTGGATATCTTGAAGCACAACCAAAGCCACCGTGTAGACCGTCTGCGTATTTTCGAGGTGGCACGCACGTTCCGCCGGGATGAGAATGCGAAAGAGGGTGCGCTGGCCGTTCAAGGTTTCGATCAACGCTGGAAGGTCGGTGGCATGGCTTTTGGGCTGGCTGACCAGTTGCAGTGGTCCGCCGGCAACAACCGTGCACTCGATTTTTTTGATGTCAAGGGCGACGTGGAAGCCCTGCTGAACGGACTTCGAGTCGAGTTTCGGCCTGGTCAGCATCCGGCACTGCACCCTGGGCGCACTGCAGAGGTGTTCGTGAATCGCAAGTCTGCAGGTTTTCTGGGTGAATTGCATCCACAATGGGTGCAGGCCTATGAGTTGAATTCTGCACCCGTGTTGTTCGAATTGGATGTTCAATCCATCGTTGATTTCAACTTGCCTTCGTTCAAGGACGTGTCGAAGTTGCCGGTGGTCATTCGTGACCTGGCGCTTGTGGTCGATCGCAATGTTCAAGCAGGTGAGTTGAAAAAAGCCTTGATGGATCTGAAAGATGACAACCTTTCATGGCTTAAATCGGTTATTCTTTTCGATGAGTTTGTGCCTAAAGAAGAAGGTAAAGGACTGAAAGAAAACGAGAAAAGTTTGGCTTTCAGGTTGACCCTTCAGGCCTCAGACCGCAGTCTGACCGACGCCGATGTTGAACCTTTGCTTAAGAAAATGTTGAGTGCCGCCGAAGCCAAGTGCGGCGCTCGCCTTCGTTAAAACAAATCAAGATTGGGTTATACAAAGTGGATCAAGTCGTACTAAATGAGAACAGGATTGATGACGTGCAAGTACAGTCCGACCGAAAAGAATTGATTGAAGATGGTCTGGCCTCAGGCTCGCTGACCAAGGCAGAACTGGCCGAAATGCTGTTTGACAGTCTTGGTTTAAACAAACGCGAGGCCAAGGACTTTGTGGATGCGTTTTTTGATGAAATCCGCACAACCCTGGAAGCAGGCGTCTCGGTGAAATTGTCAGGTTTTGGCAATTTCCAGTTGCGAGACAAACCCCAACGGCCAGGAAGAAACCCGAAAACTGGCGAAGAGATCCCCATTGCAGCGCGCAGGGTGGTAACCTTTCATCCCAGCCAAAAACTTAAAGCTTTGGTTGAATAATTTTTTCTAAATTATTTAAAGTAAAGCCCGACCGTATGCAAAAGTCTTCAAGTGATTTGAAAGCTGCTCCCACTGCCAGCCTGCCACCCATACCGGCCAAGCGGTACTTCACTATTGGTGAAGTTAGCGAACTGTGTGGCGTAAAAACCCATGTGTTGCGCTATTGGGAGCAAGAATTTACTCAGTTGAAGTCGATCACACGGCGTGGAAACCGGCGGTACTACCAGCATCACGAAGTGCTGTTTATTCGCCGAATTCGTGAATTGTTGTATGAACACGGCTTTACCATCAGCGGTGCACGCAACCGTTTGGATCAAGAGAAAAACGGACCGGCTGGTGACGAGCCGCTGCCTGTTTTGATTGATCGCGAAATATTGAAAGAACAATTGCTTAATTTGCGCGAATCCCTCATGACACCTTAGTTTCATGTATAATCGCGCCTTCACGGAATGTAGCGCAGCCTGGTAGCGCACTTGCATGGGGTGCAAGGGGTCGGAGGTTCGAATCCTCTCATTCCGACCAAAAAGGAAAGGCCTGAGTCCAAGACTCAGGCCTTTTTCATTTGCGACGCAGTGGCTGACTTCGCGTTCAATTAAGCGAAGAAGTGTTGGGCCCCAGGTTCGGCAGCGCGACGATGTCAATTCCTTCGTCGCGCAGTTCTTCACATTCCTCGTGGCTGGCCTGTCCGCGTATTGCGCGGGCAGGCGCTTCCTCATAATGAATTTTTCGGGCTTCTTCAGCGAAGCGCTCGCCAACGTCCTCTGAGTGGGCAACCAGCGCTTGAATGACTTGCTTGGCCATCACAAATGCAGTGGCCACATCCACAGTGTTTGGTTTGCCTGCGCTGAAAGATCCATTGGCCGGGATGTCTGCGACACTTCTGGATTGGTCGTTAGAGCCTATGTTGATGCGTGAGGGCACCTTGCGAACGCTGGATGACCCACACTGCGGGCAGGTGATCAAATGTCTGCCATGTTGCGAATCAAAATCTTCGGCGGAACGAAACCAGCCTTCGAATCGGTGTGCGAAATCGCACTCAAGGTCGTAAATGATAGTTGCCACAGTCTTGTCTGAAACTTGAAACTTCGCTATTTTACAATGGAATGGTTCTTCTACAGTTCAGGCCGGAACCCTTCTAGAATCATGCCTCACTTTGATTTGGACAACATAGAGGAATTGCATGTCCCAAAAACGGTCGGTTGAGCCTCACTTGCGTGGCCTTGTTGATCTGATTTCCGCCAGCATTGACGAGGGTACGCGTCAGGTGGAGTCAGTCCACCGTCGTATTGCTGACATTCCGTTTTCTGTGCTCGGAAAGATCAAGCCCATCGCGCCGGTGTCTTCGGTGGTCCATATGATCGAGAAGAAAATTACCCATTCGGCTTACGACACTGTCCGATTTGTGTCCAAAGTAGGGGCGCAGGCCGTGCACAATGCCTTGCCCACTGATCCGGTCAGACACGGCATTTCCAAACCCGACTACTTAATTGACCACGAAGCGATTCGTCAACAAACCGGCAAAAAAAAGCCTGGTTCGAAAAAATCCTGAACCCTTATAAACAGACGCTATTACTCGTCTGTTTCCGTCTGTTTGGCCGATGCGATCGCGTTTTTGATGCGATCGAGAATCGCCTTGTTGGGTTTGCGTTTTGAAATGTTGCGCGCAAGGTCCAAACCGCGTTGCTGCATGTTGGTGGCAAAGCACTGCTCCAACAAACTGGTTTGGGTTTCGTTTTCCATGGTTTGAATCTGTTCCGCGTGGGTTTGAAAAAACTCCTCCAGCTTTTCAGCCGCCGCTTCAATTTTGCCCTCGCTGATCTGCTTTTGAATGTTCATCAGCGAGCGGGCAAATTCCAGTTCAGTGGAATTGACTGCAGTGCGCATTTTGGAGGTCAAACGCTCGGCCTCATCAACCTTGCCCTCACGAATGTAGATCTTTGACAATTGCAGGTAATCGGCCAGTTGTGAAAGTGAGCTATTCCGGGAGCGATCAATCACTTTGGTCAGGTAGTTTTTTGATCGTGTGTCATCGCCGACTCGCACGGCCAGATCAGCCAATTTTCGCAATCGGGTCGTTGAGTTCAAGGCTTTCGCGCCCAGTCTTTCAAGCACTTCCAGTGCTTCATCGGGCTTGTTCTGCTCCCAAAGCACTTCTGAAAACAGGTCTGTGGCCGCCAGGTATTCCGGATTGGTTCTTACGACTTCCTCCAGCAAGCTTCCGGCCTCTGCATAGCGCTTTTGTTCGCTTTTGACCTTGGCCAACTTCAGTTGCATCCAGGGTTTTGGTGAAATGCTGATCAGTCGGTTTAATTCGTCTTCGGCATCTGTGAAACGCGCAGAAAGAACGAGAGAGTCGATACGGAGACGCTGAATTTCCTGTTCATACAGCGGGTAGCTTTTTTGCAATTGTTCGCAGATTGCGGGCATTTCGTCATGGCGGCCCTCATAGAGAGCCGAGTAAGCCTCGCCCAGGCGGGCCTTGCGATTGAATATCCGGACAACACGGTCTGAAAGAATGGATGCAGTGAACGGTTTGATCAGATAATCATCAGGCTCGAATTCAGCCACGGCCACCACGTTTGAATAGGTTCTTTCGCCAGTTACCATCATGAAGGCGATGTTCCAGTGCAATTTCTTGCCAACACGCAATTCTTCAAGCAATTGCTGACCGTTTCTGTCGCCTTCCAGTTGATATTCACACACGATCAAGGCGAATTCGCGGCTTTCCAGCATTTGCTCAACTTCGCTGACTGAGCTTGCAAATATGACGCTGCGAGCCCCCAGTTGGGAGAGTTGTTCCTGAATGGCGCGTCTTGTGGCCAAAGCGGTGTCAACCACCAGAGCCGTTTTGCCTTTCAGGGGCGTCATGTCTTTGACTGCTTGCTGCATCTTGCTGGGTGCTTGCTCTTGCTTGGTGTTCGAGAAGGCCTGGTCAACCAGATCCCAAGGGGTTGCTGCGTCGCTCATGATTCAATTTCAGGAAATTGTAATTACTTCAGTGTGCGCCCGTTTTGATCGTCTTGATGGTCTTAAAAGCACCGTCTTCAAGGCCTATTCTGGCCTTTTGAACGGACTGTCTTTAAGAACTCGCTCATATTCACCATTCTTTGTCATCACTAGAGGTGAATACATCCCTTGGATGGGCCATATTTTCATGGTTTAATAGCACCACAACGCTTGTTACTCATCAGTCAAATCCAAACTGACCGAGGCAAGGTATAAAAGAAAAATCATTGGAGACATAAATGACCAGACTCGGCTTCATCCGTGCCGCAGCCACCCTTGGTGTATTCGCGATTACCTTATTTTCTGCAGGCTGTGCCAAAGTTGAAGGAGGCGCAACCAACCTCGCCATCAACTTGATCGAACGACGGGTGATTCCACCCCAGCTGGAGCTGGATGATGTGGACATGGGATGCCGGTTCGCACAAAGTAACTTTCCGCTGCTGTCCGCCGGAACGCGGGCTTTCCATGGCGATCCTTCTCTGCTCGAAACACTGCTTTACACTTCTGCAGGCGTGTGTTCTGAAAAGCGTGCGGTGGAAGAGGAACTTCGCTACTTGAGAGCTTCTCGCCAAAACAACATCGAAGAGGCCCAAGACGCCCGTATCGCTCAAAAGCGTCTGCTGGAAGTCACTGCACGTCGCCAGCTGGCTGCCTTTGAGCGCATGCGCGACAAACTCCAGGACAAATACAATTTCAAGTACGGTGACGGATGCCCCGCATTCACACGTGACTTTGATGAACTGGTTTATTTGCTCGGCACCATCGCTGGTCTTCAGGCCGTGGTCAATGACATCGCCTCCCAGCAGATGGTCGGTGTGCCTACCGACATCGCACCCAAGGCAGAGCGGGCATTGACCTGCATTTCAAACGCCAAATGGTGGGGTGCGCCGAACGCCGCGCGCGCTGTGGTCTGGAATATTCTTCCCGGCATGTCTGCTGGCAAAGATGTGTGGGGAACGTTTAACTTGTCCATGTACATCGGTGAGCGTGAAGGTGTTCGCCTTTCCCATGTGCTGTACGCGCTATCCGCACTCTCCATCGGAGACACTCAACGCTTCCGCGACGCGACAAAGCGCTTCGCCGGGGTTAAAGACTTCACACCGAGCAAAGACTACCGCTTGATTGAAGAAATTGCAGACAGCACCATGCAGAACCTGTCTGATCGTTATTGGACTGAAAACGTGGGCACTAGAACCCCCGTGGGTTCAATGGGCAAATATTGGGATGAGAAAGCAGCGCTACCAGCCGGTTTGAATGTAGACGACCTGCTGAAGTAAGGCGTTATATCAGCGGGTCGAACAATTTTGTGTCGACCTGCTAAATACAGAGACACAGGAGAAATTTATGAAGTTGAAGAAAATTGCGATCGCCGTTGGTCTTGGAATGAGCGCCGCTGTAGTGGCCGCGCCTGCCATGGCTGGCAACAAGGTTTGCGTCTATGACATTCTGGGTGCTGGTGGTGACGTGTACAACATGGCCAAAGACTACGCACTGTTTGCCAAAGGTCAGGGTGTAACCCTTGATCTGGAAGCTTTGACCGACGAAAAGATCGCGTCCGAGAACTTCAAGACAGGTCAGTGCGACATGTTGGTCGCCACTTCCTTCCGTACTCGCCCCTACAACACAGTGGCCGGTTCACTGGATGCACTGGGCGCCGCCTCTGTGGTGAAAGACGGCAAAGTGGACATGCCTTTGACCTACGAAGTACTGCATCGCGCCATTGAGTTGTTTGCCACCAAAAAGGCCGACAATCTGATGACCAATGGCAATTATCAGGTGGCTGGTATTGTGCCCTTCGGTGCAGCCTATTTGTACGTGAAGGATCGTGGTATCAATTCTGTCGAAAAACTGGCCGGCAAGAAGATAGCCTCTTTTGACTACGACTCAGCCCAAAAAGAGATGATCTCCAAAGTAGGCGCGTCGCCCGTGTCCGCAGATATTTCCAACTTTGGCGCGAAGTTTAACAATGGTTCTGTGGACATCATTGCTGCGCCAGCCGCCGCATACAAGCCCCTGGAGCTATATAAGGGCCTGGGCACCAAGGGTGCAATTATCCGTTTCCCGGTTGCCGTGTTGACTTATCAGCTGATCCTGAATAAGACGAAGTTTCCTGATGGTTTCGCACAGAAATCACGCGAGTACTGGGCTGGCAAGTTTGACCAAGGCATGAACATCATTCACAACGCGGAAAAGGGCATTCCTTCAAGCGCCTGGATGGACATTCCCGCAGCCGACTCTGTGAAATACACCGTGTTGCTGCGTGAATCACGTGTTGCCTTGTCCAAGGCTGGGTCTTACGATCCCCGCACTTTGAACATCATGAAGCAGATTCGATGCGGCGTGAACCGCGCCGATTCAGAGTGTGCAACACCCAAAGAGCTTTGATTTGGGGTTAAGTAGGGTGGGTGACCTGACAGACGCCCGCTTTACGTCCTGAAGTAGGGGGCTTAGGCCCCCGTTTTTTTGCAGCAATTATTTTTTTATTGAAAATCTAGCCAGCGCTAGTACCGACAAGGACAAGTCATGCAAAATTCTTCCAATAAAAAATGGCTGGGGCGATCTCCGTCGGAGTGGCTTTTCAGCCTGCCGATTTTCTCCCTGCTACTTCTGACACTGATCATTGGTACTGGCGAAATGGTACACGGGCAACTGTTGCGCCTCGGCGAGCGGATGTTTGGTGACCCTGCTCACAACGTTCAATATTTTTTGTTGCGTGCCGATCCGTCCAAGCCGACCTGTGATCGCAATCCTGACATTGATGCGCTGGTTCAAAAGCAGGTTGACGACGCCAAAAATGCACCCAAAACCGACATGGACGCCTTGTTCGGTGACACGCCCATCGATCCGCAGGCCATTCGGGAATCTCTGGTTGCGGCCCAAAAGCTGTGCGAGGAAAGATACAACCTGTATGACAGGGTAAGTACACACATCACGCCCAGTGTGAAGTTTTACCGAAGCATTGAGACCGGATTCTTCGGGATTTTCAGGTTTGGTACAGAAAATCGCCCTTTGATTTTGTTGCTTATGGTTGCTATTGCTGCCGTTTCAACCACATTGCAGTACCACCACATCAACCTTAGGCCACCCAGAACCAAAAAAGACTTCCAGGTGTACTCGCTGGCCATGCTGGCTGCGAACTTGTTGGTGTTCGTCTCCAGCGTGTATTACCTGAAACTCCAGTACGCCTCGGGTATCAAGGTTGAACATCCAGTCTTGAATTGGCTGACCATTCTGCTGTTTGCCGTGCTCAGTTTGATCAGTTTGCGGGATGTGCTGCGTGGCAACAAGAATGCGGAACCTGGCGGAAGTTATGCCATGGGTTTGCTGTCCATTCCACTGTATGCGTTCATGGCTTTGAATGCGGGCATTAACTTTGTTCTGCAAGATTACACGGCGGGTCTGGCCATTTATTTTGGTCAGATTACTGAATTGTCGGGCATTTTCTTGAACTTGGCGCTGTACCTGTGGGCCGGTATGCTGTTGAAGCAAACCCGCGTGGTGTCGCTTTTCATGGACATCCTTCGTCCCTGGAAGCTACCACCCGAGGTGTTCACCTGGATCATCATGTTGGCGGCTGCTGTACCCACCGCATACACAGGTGCCTCAGGTGTGTTCGTGATTGCCGCGGGTGCAGTGGTTTATCGGGAGGTGCTGGCCACCGGTGCCCGTCGTCACTTTGCCTTGGCTGCCACCGCCATGTCCGGTTCTTTGGGTGTGGTGTTGCGCCCCTGTTTGCTGATCGTGGTGATTGCCGCGCTGAACAAGCAGGTGACGACCACCGAGCTGTATGGCTGGGGTCTGTTCGTCTTTATTTTGACGTCCACCATCTTCCTGTTCTACGCACTTCTGAAGTCAGAGGCGCGTGTCACAGAGCGAGCAACCGTCAAAGAGGCCCTGCCACAATCGCTTCGCGCATTGGTGCCAGTTTCTCCTTACATCGTGATTATGCTGGCCGTGGTGTACGGTTACGAGTACCTGCTTGACACCAAGCTGGACGAGTTCACAGCACCAGTGATGTTGCCAGTGATCATGTTGTTTGTGATTATCTTCGACAAGCTGCGTGGCGGCCCTACCAAGGTAGGCGGCGACACTGTGGCTGAAAAGAAGAAGAATCAGGGCTTGGAACACGCGGTGCGAAGCGCCACCAACGAGACCATTGGTCACATTGGTGCGCTGATCATGTTGATGGCCTTGTCGGTCAGCGTGGGTGGTATGATCGAGCGTTCCGGCGTGATGGAGCTTGTTCCGCAAAACCTCGGAAACGTCTGGCTGGCACTGACCATGTTCATGTTCTTCCTGGTGTTTGTGGGCATGGTGATGGACCCGTTTGGTGCGGTTATTCTGGTGTCCGCAACCGTTGCACCGATCGCCTACAGCAACGGCATTCAACCCGTGCACTTCTGGATGATCGTGGTGACAGCCTTTGAGTTGGGCTACCTGTCGCCACCCGTGGCATTGAACCAGTTGCTGGCCCGCCAGGTGGTGGGTGAGGAGCAGATGGACATTGCCGATGAGGAAACCAAGGGCAAGTCGTTCTACTACCGGCACGAGCGTTGGAATTTGCCAGTGATGGCGATGTTCACAGGCCTGCTGATTGTGACTTACGGTGGCCAGCTTTTGATCGAAAACTCGGACAAATTGCGCCCTGTCAGCCATTTCTTCGGTCTGGACCAGTTGAATCCCCCGCAATTTGACGATTCGTCGTCTACGCCTGCTGCTGCACCAACGGCGCCAGCCGCTGCGACCGACGCATCTCTGGCTGCTCCGGCTGCAGAGCCAGCAATGCCAGCCGCAGCACCTGGTGAGCCTGCCCCCGCTCCTGTGGCTCCCCCAGTTGCTGCGCCTGCGGCAGCCCCGGCTGCAGTTGCACCTGCTGCGCCAGCGGCCGCACCAAAAGTAGCGCCTCAGGAAGACGTTCAGTCAGTGATCAAAGACATCGTCGGAAATTGGGCAGCAGCCTGGAGTTCTCGGGATTTCAATGGCTACATTGGCTTTTACTCACCCAACTTTGAAGTTCCGAAAGGAATGAGTCGCGCAAAATGGGAAGCCGACAGAAAGGCCAAGATCGAGAAGAAAAGCAACATCGAGGTGTCTATCGACGACTTGACCGTGCAGGGGGTGACAGCCAAGGCTGTGGCCACCTTCACACAGCATTACAAGTCAGACAGCTACTCCGACACCACGAAAAAAGCGTTGACCTTCGCGAAGGAAGCGGATGGCTGGAAAATCGTGAAGGAAGAGGCCGTGAAATAAATTTTCACGTCTTAGGCTCAACAAAAAACCCCTCGGTACGAGGGGTTTTTTTATTGGTCCCCCCGGCAGGAATCGAACCTGCATCTAACGCTTAGGAGGCGCTTGTACTATCCATTGTACTACGGCGGGAATGGCCGTAGTTTACACGCTTAAGGCGAGGATATCAGCCTCTTAACCTGGGTTAGCTCTTGTAAATTTTACAACTGCTTTTTGGCCTTAATCGGATTCATTGAAGTTCAATATTGGAGTTAGCCCAAAAAGATCTTTATAAATCAATGGTTTGTTTTTTTTCTCGAGGTGGCACGTCGTCTGCACATTGTAAGGCAGACAACAACGCTAACTCAGGGGCGAATCATGACAGACCACACACAGGCAAAAATTCAGATCCACTTCAAGGCCGAATCTTCGTTTCAGACTCTTGCAAATGCGCCAGTCATCGAAAGCCTAAAATCTCTGGAACAGCTTCTTCTTGCCCAACGCTCCAGACTGACCCACTTCATCCGTAAGCATTTGAAAAGAGACGAGTCGGTTGAAGACGTGCTTCAACAGACCCATATGGCGGCCTTTCGCAGCTGGGAACGATTTAGGGGCGAGTCTAAACCCGAAACCTGGTTGTTCGGGATTGCCATGAATTTGATTCGAAACGCGCGTGCTCGGGACACGCATTCCAGCTGGATGGTCGATGACGCTGAAGAGCAGTTGCTGAATATACCGACTGAGCCGTGTGATGAGCCCATTGAACTATTGCAACGTGCCCAGCAGATGGAGCTTCTGAGAGAGGCAATCTGCAATTTGCCCGCACGGATGCAGGCAGCAGTGCATCTGGTCTTTCTTGAGGGTCTTTCCTATCAGGATGCTGCCGAGGAACTCAATTTGCCAATCGGTACAATCCGCTCACGTCTTTCTCGTGCAAGGGATTTATTGCGCACTAATTTCGATATTTGAACTGAGGTTGTTAACCCGCCGAGGTGGGTATGACTAATTCCATTGAACGATAGAATCAATCACGAGTTTGACCGTTAATTAAACAGGACATGGTCAACCAGGAACTTCGTGAATGATGAATCTCACTTTGTGCCTGCACTCTGAAGAATTGAAAAGTCGCATTGTGGCGGCGGCTGTCATGATGCAGGCCAACGTTCGGGAATTGGATCTGGATTATTTGCTGAAAAGCAGGAATCTGGGCTGCGCTCAAATATTAATTGATCACGACGTTCAGCAGATTCGCAGACTTATCATGCATCTGCAGGCTTTGGGTGTGGATCCCAGAAGACAGGTTATTCGCTTTATTGACAAGCCATGGCACGCCTACGTCTATCACGACATTCCCATCTTTGCATCCATTGTCAATCCACCTGATCCCATTGCTGCGGTTGAAGTCATTCGGAAGTTACAGAGTGCTGTGCCTTTCGCAAAGCAACTGACCGCTTCAGACACCGACATGCCACAGTCGGTGTCAGATCCTTTGGATGAGCCCTTTGTGCAGTCGTCGGCGATGCGTCGGACGGTCGAGCAGCTGAAGAAACTGGCAGGCCTGTCGGTTGATACAATCTTGATGGGTGAAACAGGGGTGGGTAAAGACACGTGTGCATTGTGGCTGCATGAAAAGTCAGGCTTGAAAGGTGCATTTGTACATGTCAATTGCGCGGCCTTGCCCGAACAGTTGTTTGAGTCGGAATTGTTTGGCGTCACCGCTGGTGCATTCACTGGTGCACAGAAGGATCGGGCCGGCAAGCTCGAACTGGCTCATCAAGGTACCCTTTACCTGGATGAAATTGACAGCATGCCGTTGGCCTGTCAGGCCAAGCTGTTGAACGCACTTCAGTACCGCGGCGCAACCCGTCTGGGTGCGGTGAAGCCCTACACCTCAGACTTTCGGGTAATTGCGTCAACCAAGGTTGATTTTGAATCGCTTATCCGTCAGGGTAGGTTTCGTGAAGATCTGTATTTCAGGCTCAATATCTCCAAAATTCACATTCCTGCTCTTCGTGAAAGACTGGACGATCTGATCCCTCTTTACCTTCATTTTTTGAAACTTGCAGCGGAGGCATTCAAACTTCCAGAACCTTGTTTAGTCCCGACCGACTGGGATAGATTGCTGGCGCATCCATGGCGTGGCAATGTAAGGGAACTAAAGGCCCATGCACAGCGTTTCGTCCTCGGCCTGGATTTATGGGGTGCCGAAAAGGACTCTGAAGGTGAGGGGCTGAAGGATCGTTTGACCCAATTTGAGCGCATGATCATTGAGCAGACTTTGCGCCAGTGCGATGGATGTACAAAAAAGACCAGTGCAGTCCTCAAAATTCCCTTGCACTCGCTTTACTACCGCTTGCGCAGACTGGGTATACCCATCGAAGATTCGCAAGGGCTCGCCTCCGAAGCCAGTGGGTCTCAGGGTGAGGGGAACTCTTTGACGTATCTGGACACTCAAGGTTATTAGCTCCACTTTATTCAAGAAAATGCAAATAAATCCAGGTGATTCAGTGTCGAGTGCACGTTCCGGTTCCACCGATCCGGCGTCGATTCTTCAGCGCTTTCGTCAGGACTTGAATGCCCTGCGCATGAAGCCCCTTCGAGTGGTGCCCAATACCCCTTTGAAGTCTCAAAGCGACGAAATGAATTTCGACGTGGGAATTCACTGAATGACCGAATACATCGAACCGTCGTTTGGTGTTTTCAGGGTTGAGTTGCTTCCTCAGCCCTCATCAGGTTTGCGCCTCTTGTTACAGCTTGATTATTACCAGAGCAACTGTCTGCGTATGTGGCTGGACATGCGATGGCAATCTTCGTCATTGCGAAACACAACCTTGCTGTTGCAGAAGCCAGGTCAGTTGGTGATTCACAAGACAATACCTGAGTCAGCTTCTGGCAAACCCGCTGAACTTCTGAAGCAGTGGAGTACGGAAGTGACGCGACAGTTTAATTTGTTCATCAACAAACGTCGTTAGTCACTCATTCTGATCAGCTTTTTTCCAAAAAAGTTTTCTTGAACACAAAGCTGAAGTTTAAAAAATTCTGGAATTGCCCCGCGCAGCGTTCTGCAGTTTCTGAGGGGCCAATTTCAATGACATGCCGCAGACAGCCGTCATGATCCGACACGGAAAGTGAGCTGCCTTCTGGCGCTTCTGTTTGAACTTCGCAATACAATTGCATGGCTTTAAGCAGTTGGTTTTCTTGTGCACTCAGACTTTTGCCCATCAAGCAAATGCGAGCGCTCACCCTGCATGCCTGATCGGGTAGTTCCACCAGTTCGATGACGAAGTGATGTTCAAATGTGATTCGATACGCGTCTTGATTGGCATTCAATAGCGCCTTGTCGTCGGCATCCAGTTCCAGGAATTCGAGGATGGCTCGAAGCGGCGACTTGAGTTGGGTGCTGGCTGTCACGCGACTATTCCATGTGCATGTCGTAAATGAACTTAAGTTGAGCTCGAGACCTTGAAATTCTTGAGCGAACTGTTCCGATTGGTATGCCCAGTAAATCTGCCGCCTCTTGATAGGAGTTGCCGTGCTTCACGACTAGCATCAGTGTGTCTTTTAAGTCGGTGGGCAGCTTGTCGATGGCGGTGTCTAGCGACACACTGAATTCATTTTTCATGCAAATCTGTATGGGATCTGCACCTTCAGCCTGTTCCAGCTCAAGTGATTCATCGGTCGTGAAGTTAAAGCGGTATTGTGGAGACCTTCTGGCCACGTTTCGGATGATGTTCAGGGCAATGCCAAACAGCCAGGTTTCTCGTTTTGAGTCGCCTCGGAAGTTGTCCCAACTGCAGTAGGCCTCAATCAGGGTTTGCTGAAAGAGATCCTCGACAGCACTTTCATCGCGAAAGTGTTTGGTGATGAAGTTTTTGAGTCGCTTTTCCTGCTTGGCCATGAGCAATTCAAAATCGGAGCGCATCGATGTGGATGCAGTTTGCGCACATCGTTTCACGGAGGTGATTTTTAACTTCGGTTGGGCTTGTGTCATTTCACCCCCCCTAGTGTTGCAGTCCAGAAGATTCATGGGAATGGAGTCGCAGCAAAGTGAATACCTTTATAGAGTAGCAACGCGGATAAAAATGCCCATCTGGTGTAATCAGAAAGGATGATTCAAGGAGCAAAAGCTTTTCATGACATCCAGTTTCTGATAACGAAGAGAATTTCCCTCACAGACTCCATTGCTGGGTGGAATCTTGTGGATGAATGGTTCCATTGAAGGAATTGCCGGGGTGTATGTTGCTATCATTGGATAGCTTTAAATCCACTTACTCACCAGTCAAATCTCACATGAGTCAATACCAAGAGTCATCCATTCGAGTTCTCAAAGGACTTGAGCCAGTCAAGCAGCGCCCGGGTATGTACACCCGAACCGATTGCCCCCTGCATGTTATTCAGGAGGTGATTGACAACGCGGCTGACGAGGCGCTGGGTGGGTTTGGAAACCGGATTGCAGTAACCCTCTATGAGGACGGCAGCATTGGTGTTGAGGACGAGGGGCGTGGCATTCCAATCGGACTGCACCCAGAGGAGCAGGTGCCAGTCGTAGAGCTTGTGTTTACTCGTCTGCATGCCGGTGGCAAGTTCAACAAGACCGATGGCGGGGCCTATCGCTTTTCAGGTGGACTGCATGGCGTCGGCGTGTCGGTGACCAATGCACTTGCGCGTCGCCTTGAAGTGACCTCCTACAGAGACAAACAAGTTGGGCACCTCGTGTTTTCTGGCGGCGATGTGCTTGAACCGCTGGTCATTCGTCCCCAAACCTCCTCTGATCGCAAGAAGGGTACCTCGGTTCGGGTGTGGCCTGATGCCAGTTATTTTGATTCACCGGTGCTGCCTTTGTCCGAGCTGGAAAGGTTGTTGCGCAGCAAGGCGGTGTTGCTCAAAGGGGTGGAGGTCACACTTCGAGTTGAAAAAACGGGTGAGCAAAAAAGTTGGCGTTTCGAAGAAGGATTGCTGGGTTTTCTGAACGAGGAGCTTGCCGGGCGCGAGTTGGTGGCACCTGCTTTCACCGGTGATCTCGTGGTTGATCCTTCAAGAGAAGAGGGGTTTGCTGAAGGGGAAGGTGTGTCTTGGGCCCTGGCTTTTGTGGCTGAAGGCAACGCCGTGCGTGAAAGTTACGTCAACCTGATTCCGACTCCGGCTGGCGGTACCCATGAGGCGGGTCTTCGGGATGCTGTTTTTCAGGCGGTCAAGGCCTTTTGTGAACTGCACTCCCTGATGCCCAAAGGCATCAAACTGATGCCAGATGACATTTTTTCCAGAGCTAATTTCGTGCTGTCAGCCAAGGTTTTGGACCCCCAGTTTCAGGGGCAAATCAAGGAGCGTTTGAATAGCCGGGACGCGGTGAAATTGGTCAGCAGTCTGGTCAAGCCTGCCCTTGAACTGTGGTTGAATCATCACGTGGACGACGCCAAAAAGATTGCGGAGCTGGCCATTCGGCAGGCGCAGGCACGTTCCAGGGCTGCGCAAAAAGTCGAAAAGCGAAAAAGCTCTTCAGTGGCGGTGTTGCCCGGCAAGTTGACCGATTGCGAAAGCACAGACATCGCCTTGAATGAAGTGTTTTTGGTGGAGGGCGATTCTGCGGGTGGATCTGCCAAAATGGGGCGTGACAAAGAGTTTCAGGCGGTGTTGCCCCTGCGTGGGAAGGTCTTGAACGCCTGGGAGACCGACAAGGACCGGCTGTTCGGCAATCAGGAGATTCACGACATTGCGGTGGCCATTGGGGTAGACCCCCATGGGGCTGACGACCAGCCGGATCTCAGTGGATTGCGTTATGGCAAGATCTGCATTCTTTCAGACGCCGACGTTGACGGTTCGCACATTCAAGTGCTGTTGTTGACCTTGTTTTTCAAGCATTTCCCCGCGTTGATTCGCAATCAGAATGTTTATGTGGCTCGACCACCCTTGTTCAGGGTGGATGTGCCAGCCCAGGGCAAGCGGCCTGCCCGCAAAATTTACTGTCTGGATGAGGCTGAGCTGGCTGCTGTTCAGGACAAGCTCGCCAAAGAGAACATCAAGGAAGCCGCTTTGAAAGTGTCCCGATTCAAAGGCCTGGGCGAAATGAATGCCGAGCAGCTCTGGGAAACGACCTTGAACCCGGACACCCGTCGACTGCTGCCGGTGACTTTGGGTTCGATGGATCTTGATCAGACCAATGCCATGATGCACATGCTGATGGGACGTAATGAAAGTGCATCCCGACGCAGTTGGCTGGAGGAAAAGGGCAATCTGGTTGAGGTCGACATTTGATTGCCTGCTCAGTGAAAGTCTCTGGATTTTAATTTGAGTTCATTGAGCAACGGGGTGTAGTCCACCAGCTTTTTGGCAAGCAGGCTGCACACCCCGTTCTGGTTTTGCCACACACCGAATACCCCCATGACGGCTGCATTGCGCAGGGTTTGGCGTTGGGCCTCTGCCAGCGTATTCCAGACGATCACGTTGATTGAGCCGCTTTCATCTTCCAGGGTTAAAAACACGGTGCCTTTGGCAGTGGCGGGCCTTTGGCGATGTGTGACCAAGCCGCATGCCCTTGCCAAGCGCCTGTCAGGGTATGTTTTCAGCACATGCGCAGGTTCAATTCGCGCGGCTTTCAGCTGGTCCCGCAGAAATGCAATCGGATGATGGTTCAAGCTGGCCCCCCAGCTGCGATAGTCTGCAACCATTTCTTCAAACTGGCTGGGGGCCTTCAGCGTGACGTCACTTTCTTCCCGACGCGTTTCGGTCAGCAGGTCCCCATGCACGGTGTTCAGCCCGGTGGTGGCCCACAAGGCTTGCTTCCGGTTGCCTGTGATGCAGGCCAAGGCATTGGCGTCGGCCAACGCTTGAAGGTCTTGCTTGCTCAACGTGGCACGTTTGGCCAGGTCTTCCACCGAGGTAAATTCGCCATTCTTTCTGCTTTCCAGCAGTCGATGGGCGCCATTTGCCGACAGGCCCTGAACCAGATGAAACCCCAATCGGACCCGGTGCAAACCGTTTTGGTGAGTGGTTTGTTCCAGGGTGGTTTGCCAGCCGCTGTGGTGCAAATCGATCGGTTCAACCTGTACGCCGTGGCGTCGAGCATCCTGTATCAATTGGGCGGGTTGGTAAAAGCCCATGGGTTGCGCATTGAGCAAACCACACAGGTAAGCATCCGGGTGATGCCGTTTCAGCCAGGCTGACACATAGACAATCAATGCAAAGCTGGCGGCGTGGCTTTCAGGAAACCCGTATTCACCAAAACCCTCAATTTGCCGGAATATTCCCTTTGCGAACTCTGGGTCGTATCCGCGCTGCACCATACCGCCTACCACACGGTCGTAAAAATGTTGCAGGCCCCCTTTGCGCTTCCAGGCTGCCATGGAGCGCCTAAGCTGGTCTGCTTCACCGGGGCTGAACCCCGCAGCCAGAATGGCGATCTGCATCACCTGTTCTTGAAAAATGGGAACGCCCAAGGTGCGCCCGAGTGCCTGTTTGAGCGCCTCGGATGGGTAGCTGACCGGGGCAATGCCTTGTCTTCTCAGCAGGTAGGGGTGAACCATGCCGCCTTGAATGGGGCCAGGCCTTACGATGGCCACTTGAACCACAAGATCGTAGTAGCAGGCCGGGCGCAAGCGGGGCAACATGCTCATTTGCGCCCGGCTCTCCACTTGAAACAGGCCGACGGTGTCGGCTGCTGAAATCATCGCGTAGGTTTCAGGGTCTTCCGCGGGGATGTCTTGCAGGCTACGGGGCGCCTCTTTCTTGACTGCAAGCGCGTTCAAGGTGTTCTGTACGGCGGTGAGCATGCCCAGCGCCAGTACGTCGACCTTAAGCAGCCCCATGGTTTCAAGGTCGTCTTTGTCCCATTGAATGACGCTCCGATCGGCCATGGATGCATTTTCCACGGGCACCAGTTCTTCAAGTGTGTCGCGTGCAATCACAAACCCGCCGGTGTGTTGGGACAGATGTCGCGGGTAACCAAGCAGTTGCTCAGCAAAATACAGGCAGCGCGCCACCGCGGGTTCGTCCGTGGGTATGCCAGCCTGTTTGGCGTGTTCCGTGTCGAGGTGACGGCTGTAGCCGCCATCTTGCGATTTGGCCAGTTGATCAATCAACTCAGCGGGCAGCCCCAGGGCTTTTCCGGCATCCCGTATGGCTGATCGCGGGCGATACACCACCACGCTGGCAACCAGTGCAGCTCTGTGTCTGCCGTATTTTTCATAGATGTACTGGATGACCTCCTCTCGGCGGTGGTGTTCAAAGTCCACGTCGATGTCTGGAGGTTCATTGCGTTCCTTGCTGATGAAGCGCTCAAACAGCATGGCCATCCGGTTGGGGTCTACTTCGGTAATACCCAGGCAGTAACAAACGGTGGAGTTGGCTGCTGAACCTCGCCCCTGACACAAGATCCCCTGGGTGCGTGCAAAACGGACAATGTCATACACAGTCAGGAAGTAGGGCTCATATTCAAGATCTTCAATCAGAGCCAGTTCGTGTTCAAGTTGCTGGATGATTTTTTCGGGCAAGGGCGACTGAAAACGTCTGTAGGCACCTTCCCAGGCCAGTTGTCGCAGGTATTGCATGGGGCTGACGCCTGTGGGGGCGATTTCACGCGGGTACTGGTAGCGCAACTCATCCATTGAGAACACACACCGCTGGGCCAGTTCCAATGCATTGTTCAGCAGAGTGGAGGGGTAACGCGTGGCCAACACAGTCTGGCTGTGCAGTCGCCGTTCGGCGTTTGCCAGCAATTTGTCTTTTGCGTCATCCAGGCTTTGGTTCAAATCAATCGCTGTCAACAAGTCCAGCAAGGGCTTTTGGTCTTCGGTGCTCATCAGTGGCTGGCTGCTGGCAAACAACGTGACACCGTACAAGCTTGAAAGGCCTTGCAGCCAATGTAGCCACGCTTGATCGTAGCCTGACAGGGTGTTGGTAAAGGCCATTGCCAGGTCTTGGGGATGCTTTGCCTTGCACCACTGTAGCAGCTCCGGAAAACCCGTCTTGTGGGCTTCGTCCGGGCAAAGCAAAACAAGCAGCTCGCTGGTGTCTTGCTGCAAGTCTTCCCGGGTGAACAGGTAATCGCCTTTGTCGGCGCGTCGTCTGGCGTGGGTAATCAGTCTGCACAGTTGGCTGTAGCCTTGCCTGTTTTTGGCCAGCATGGCAATGCGCTGTCCGGCAAAAGTGCATGTTCTGGCAAACCTGAACTGGGCACCCACAATCAGTTTGATGGGATGTTGTTTTGCTGCCTGATGAGCCCGTACAACACCCGCGAGTGAGCATTCATCGGTGATGGCAATGGCCCGATAGCCCAACTTTGCAGCCTGCTCAACCAGTTCCTCGGGGGCTGTGGCTGATTTCAAAAAACTGAAATGGCTCATTGCCAGCAGTTCGGCAAAGCCCTGTTCAGGCAAAGTATCCATGCAGGAACCAGGCAGTGTGGGGATCATTCAGGTCGTGGTAAATCCAGGCCTGTCGTTTCTCGCTGTTGATTGCACGGTAGTAGTCGCGCTGACAGGCGCTGTCACTCCACCAGGCAAAGGCAATGCGCTCAGGGCCACTGAGGATTTGCCAGTCGCTGGGCTTGTCATTGCCGTTAAGCGACAGACGCTGGGGCGTTTCGAGCAGCCAAAGCGGTCTTGGCGTGCTGCTTTGCAAAGCCGTGTGGTCTGCATGAAAACCCATTGAAAAGCGCTTGTCATTTGATTTGGAGCGGGCTTTTGCCGGTGTGTGGGTGTATTGGAAGCCGTGTTCAGGTCTGGGGTCTGCCTGCGTGACGGGTATTTGCACGACGTCGTCGCCAAGCCGGGCCTGAAGCTGACTGCACACAGCATTCCACTGCACCGTTTGGCTACCTGGGTCAGGCAGCAATGTCAGGTTTTGATTGCTCAGCGCCACAGTGCGTGTGCAGCGCAAACGAACCGAACTGACGTCGTCTTTGAACTGTAAGCGATGCAGGCGGTGTTCAAGCAATTTGGCCCACATACTGGCTTGGTCGTTCGCCTGTGCGGATCGCAGTTCAATGGTTTGATGAAAGTCGTAACCCGAGGAAAATTCGAGCTCAATGCAATTGCATGCGGCCTTGTGTTGCTTTAACCAGTTTTCAAGTGCATGAAAGAGCTCGTTGCAGTGCGCGTGAATAAGATCTGCCCTGTTTGAATGAAAGGGCAATTCACGTTCAAGATTGAATTCAGCGACAGGGCGATGCGCAGGAACGTGGGAATGGGAAAGTCCATATCCTTCATCCAGTGTATTCAGGCAAGCTTTTCCGAATCGGGTGATGAAGGCGTCGCGTGGAATTTGCCGCAGTTCGCCCAGGGTGTTGAACCCGCACTTCATCAGCGTGTCGATGCTGCTGGCTGTGGTGTCAAGCACCCACAGCGGCAATGTGTCCAGACTGCCTGTTTGCAGGTCGCGCATGTTCACGAATGAACTGCAACTGCGGGCAGGCGCAGCTTTTGCCAACCAGCAGGCGGCCACCGGGTTGCTGTAAAGCCCCAATTGAATCGACTGATCGAGGCGAACAGCCTCGGTCTGCATGTCATGCCAGATCAGGGTCAGCAGTTGTTGTTCGCCGCCAAATAGACGATGACTTGATCGCACTTCAAGCAGCACACCCTTGTGCAGCGTTTGAGCGGCATCACAATGCTGGCTTTGCCACACGTTTGCCATGGGTGTGTATTTCAATGCAAGTTCAAGCAAAACCGATTGTGTCGCGGTCAGTGTGGGTGATTCAGAGGCCTTGCAGGCCATGCTCACGGCGATCCATTGCATGCTCTCGCTCCGGTGAACTGGGTGAATTGAATTCCGTGGCCTCAGGAGGCATGCTGAACAGACCGGGCAACGCTGCGCGCGGAGAGGGAAGATCGATGTAAATCGGATCATCAAACACCGGCCCACGGCGCTTTAGCAACTGTATTCGCAGTGATTCCGGACTGTGCGCAGTCAGAACAAGTCTCAAGGTGGCTGGCGAAGGATTGTGTTGGGCCACCGACGGGCGAAATACAAAGCTAAGGCCAGACGTGCGTGAAGCATGGTATTGAAGCCTGCGCAGGCTGTTTGGCGGCAAGGCTTTCTCCCCTGTTTTTTCGGGTAGCCAGATCACTGTTGCCCCAAATGAATCACTTTGAATGATTTGTTCAGTGGCCCACAGTTTGTCCAGTGGTTTCGGTGTTTGAATCAGAATCAATCGATCTGTGGGGACCCCGTATTGCTCAAACACATTGGGAACCGGAATAAAGGGGGGCGCAATGAAGACAATGGCCTTTTTCTCCAGTGCCAACCTTCTGAGGCAGGGCATCAGAAACCGAAGTTCTCCGATGCCATGATGCTTGATCAGCAGTTCAATCAGGTTTCTGCTGGGCCACCCCCCGCCCGGCAGTTGTGCGTCCAGCGGGGGAAAGCCGCTGGGCACGCATTGGGTTGAAGAGCCACCGAGCTGATGTGCTCGCCACAATGAAGGATGTAAATCGGTTAAATTCATAGGGCAAGAACATGGTCAGTGGTTAGTGCAACTGCCCCTGGCGAATCAGACCGACAGCAAGACCCTCAATGGCGAACTGGTCTTTTCGCAGGTCCACTTCAATGGGCGAAAAGTCTTCATTTTCAGCTTGCAGTTCGACCGTTGCGCCTTTCTGGAAGTACCGTTTCACCGTGACTTCGTCGTTGACCCGTGCAACCACAACCTGACCAGCGCGTGCGGTACTGCTGCGTTTGACTGCCAGCAGGTCGCCATCCAGAATGCCGATGTTTTTCATGGACATGCCTTTCACCTTCAGCAGATAGTCGGGCTTTTCACCAAAGAGATCGGGATCGACCGGAATGTGTTTTTCGACATGTTCCTGCGCCAGAATGGGATTGCCTGCAGCAACCCGGCCAATAATCGGCAATTGCATGATGTTTTCCAGCATGCGCGAGCCCAGGTCTTCAAGACCTTCAGCGTATTCACCCAGCAAACGGATGCCGCGTGATGTGCTTGCATCGAGCGCGATGACATTCTTTTTCGCCAGGGCTTGCAGGTGATCTTCTGCTGCATTGGCCGATTTGAAACCCAACTCGCGCGCAATCTCGGCACGGGTGGGTGGGCGCCCGGCATTGGCGATTTGTTCACGGATCAGATCAAGAATTTGCTGTTGACGGGCGGTGAGACCTTTCATGGGGATAACCTGTAATTGATATGCTGTGATTGTATCCAGTAATTGGCGGATTTGCCAAGTCCTTCTTTGCCTTGAATCCAAATGGATGGTTCAGCAGTATCAATTGAGAACTCTAAGGGAGAGACAGGGCCCGGGAGACTGGCCAGAAGCGGAGCGACAAAGTCGCATCCGCGGCCAACCTGCGATTTCTTGCGTGTTGATTCAAACCCGGCCGCATATCCTGCGATAATGACAGCCGTAGTGATTCTCCGTGATTCAAGATATGTCCATGCTTGTCGTCCTGTCGCCAGCCAAATCGCTGGATTTTGAAACACCTGCACACATTTCCAAGTCGACAAAACCTGCTTTCGTACCGCAAAGCGAGGCCCTTGTTGATATTTTGCGCCCCATGTCGCCTGCCGATCTGTCGTCTTTGATGTCCATCTCTGACGCACTGGGCACTTTGAATGCGGCACGGTTCGAGCAGTGGTCGCCCAAGTTTCCAAAATCACAATCCAAGCAGGCGCTTCTGGCTTTCAACGGCGATGTGTACGACGGACTCGATGCAAAAACGCTCAGTGAGAGCGACATTGAATTTGCACAGCAACACATTCGCATGTTGTCTGGCTTGTATGGTGTTTTGCGCCCTCTGGACCTCATGCAGCCTTATCGCCTTGAAATGGGCACAAAGCTCTCCAACCCCGCCGGAAAAGACCTTTACGCCTATTGGAAGCCCCACATTGCACCCGCTTTGAACAAAGAGTTAAAGGGCAACCGGGCTGTGCTTGTTAACCTGGCCTCTGACGAATATTTCAAGTCGGTTGATCTCAAATCTTTGAAAGCGCGCGTTATTCAACCTGTTTTCCAGGATTTCAAAAATGGCCAATACAAGGTCATCAGTTTTTTCGCAAAAAAGGCCCGTGGCATGATGGCACGCTACATCATTGACCACCGCATTACTGAACCCGAAAAGCTCAAGCAATTCGACGTTGCAGGTTATGGCTATGATTCGCAGGCCTCCTCAGCTGACGTTTGGGTATTCCGTCGCAAGGATCCTTCCATTTCATGAAACCACTGCGGATATTAATCAGCAACGACGATGGCTACAGCGCCCCCGGCATATTGGCGCTTCATGCCGCTTTGCTGGATCGCCTGGGTGATCGCTTGCACATCGACGTCATGGCGCCCGAGCAAGACCGTTCTGGCGCATCCAATTCGCTCACGCTGGATCGCCCGTTGACGGTCAGAACCGCCACCAATGGCTTTCGCTATGTCAATGGCACACCCACAGACTGCGTGCATGTGGCCGTCACCGGTTTGCTTGAGCAGCGCCCCGATCTGGTTTTGTCCGGCATCAACAATGGCGCGAACATGGGCGATGACACCATCTACTCAGGCACTGTGGCCGCAGCCATGGAAGGTTTTCAGTGCGGCCTGCCGGCCATCGCTTTTTCCCTGGCCGGCAAGGGCTATGCCAATCTTGAATCTGCAGCCAGGGTGAGCGCAGAGTTTGTGGAGCGTTTCATCGACAACATGGCCGCCTTTGGTCATTGCCTGCTCAATGTCAACATTCCACCCATTGCCTACGACGACATGCTGGGCTACGAGGCAACCCGGCTTGGCAAACGCCATCATGCCGAACCGGTTGTACCGGCGACGACACCGAAGGGCGACACCGTGTATTGGATCGGCCCCCCTGGTGAAGCCAAAGACGCTGGCCCTGGAACTGACTTCCATGCAGTGCGGCAGGGGCGCATTTCGGTCAGCGCATTGAAAGCCGATTTAACCCAGACCGATGAGCTGGACGCGCTGGCGGCGTGGTTGAAATCTCATGAATGACAAACCCAGGTTCAGGCCCGCACCCGTTCTGATGCCGCAATCTGCGCGCAAAGTGGATCGCTTGCCTGAGCGGATGGGTGGTTTGGGCCTGACCTCGGAGCGCACGCGTGCAGCCTTGGTTCAAAAGTTAAAGGCGCAGGGTATTGCAACCCAGCCGGTTCTGGATGTGATCGGCAAAGTGCCGCGTCACCAGTTTGTAGACGAAGCTTTTGCCTCGCGTGCCTATGAAGACGCCGCTTTGCCGATTGGGCATCAACAGACCATTTCCCGGCCATTCACAGTGGCCCGCTTTGCCGAATATGCGCTCAATGGCAAGACAAGATTGGGCAATGTGCTGGAGGTGGGCGCAGGTTGTGGTTATCAGGCGGCCGTGTTCGCTGAGTTTTGCGATAGGCTTGCCAGTATTGAACGGATTGAAGGTCTTTACCAAAAAGCCCGAAAAAACCTGAAACAAGCGGGCTACACCAAGGTCAAAGTGGTGCATGGTGATGGTCTGGCCGGTCTGCCAGAGTTCGCACCGTTCGACGTCATCGTTGTTGCAGCCGCAGGTCTGGAGATTCCCAGCGCCTTGCTCAAGCAGCTTAAAATTGGTGGTCGATTGATCGTGCCCGTGGCTGATCAGCGCCAGCAGGTTCTGGTCACCGTTGATCGCCAGGCGGAAAACAAATGGCATCGTGAAAACAGGGACCTTGTGAAGTTCGTACCGTTGGTCCAAGGAATTTCAAATTGAAAACGGAGATAAAGCATTGACTAAAAAAGCACGCATGGGACTTGTGTTGGCGAGTTTGCTGATGCTGGCATCTTGTGCCTCAACCAATCATGCCCCGGTTGTGGATCGTTTGCCCTCGCGCTCTCTTGATTCATCGGTGAGCCCTGACGGTTATTACACAGTCAAGCCCGGTGACACCTTGTACAGCATTGCCCTTGATTTCGGCCTGGACTGGAAAGATCTGGCCAAGGCCAACGGCCTGAGCGACCCCAACAAGATTTCGATTGGTCAGAAGTTGCTTGTGCAGGGTGTGGGTGGCAACGCGCCCGTGGCCTCGTCCACAGGCAACGCGACCGCAACTCCCACTGACAATGCATCGGGTGTTGTCGTGACCCCGGTGGTGCCGCCTTCTGTCGCCAAACCAATCGACGCCCAGCCCGGCGCATCCAAGCCTGTGCCCGTGCCCGATCAAACCGCCAAGTCCGAGCCGCCCGCTCCGGCCAACGCTTCTTATGGTTTTATCTGGCCCAGCGACGGCAAAATCATTCAGACCTACAAACCCGGAGTCAACAAGGGCGTAGACCTGGCCGTGAAAGTGGGTGACCCAGTCGTTGCGTCTTTGGGGGGCAAGGTGGTGTATTCCGGCAATGCACTGCGAGGGTATGGCAATTTGATCATCATCAAGCACGAAGGCAATTTGTTGACGGCCTACGCACACAATAAAACCTTGTTGGTGAAAGAGGGCGATTCCGTCAAGAAAGGTCAGAAAATTGCGGAGGCAGGGCAGTCTGACACAGACAAACCCATGCTGCATTTTGAAGTGCGCAAGCAGGGCAAACCCGTCAATCCCATGGATTATTTGCCTGCACGGTAATTGGCATGGGACGTTCGAAAAACCGCAAACCGCGCCAGCCGGTTCGATTGACGCTGGACATTGAATCGCTGGACTTTGAAGGCAGCGGGATCGCTCACCACGAGGGCAAAGTGTTTTTTGTGGAAGGAGCCCTTACCGGTGAGCGCGTGGTTGCTGAAGTCACCAAAGACAAGGTGCGTTACGCCAGGGCAACAACGCTGGAAGTCTTGAAGGCGGCGTCAAGCCGTGTAGAACCGCGTTGCCCCCACTATCAGGCTTGCGGAGGGTGTTCCATGCAGCACATGGACATCGGAGTGCAAGTGGCCACCAAAGCCCGGGCGCTTGAAGACTTGCTGTCAAGAATTGGCAAAACCAGGCCTGAGGTTGTTCTGCCGCCGATGTATGGGCCCATCTGGCACTATCGACATCGCGCACGGCTGAGCTGCCGTTACGTGTTCAAGCGCAATGAAATGATGGTGGGTTTTCACGAAAAGCATTCGTCGTTCGTGGTACCCATGGATCAATGCGAGATTTTGCCAAAACATGTGTCCGATCTGATTTCTGCATTGAAGGTTCTGATCAGTGGCATGAATGCGCGCGATCACATCGCCCAGATCGAACTGGCAGTGGGGCACGAGACAACCGCCATGGTCCTACGGCATCTTGAACCCCTGTCTGACAATGATCTTCAGGCCCTGCGTCAATTCGGCAATCAGCATGGCATTGATTGGTGGCTGCAGCCCGGCGGAATTGACAGCATTCATCGCTTGCAAGCGGAGAAACCCGCCCCCCTGTATTTTTTGATTCCCAGTTTTGGCATCAAAATGCACTTTCTACCCACCGACTTTACCCAAGTCAATCATCAAATCAACGATTCCATGGTGTACAGGGCGGTCAACCTTCTGGATCCTCAACCCCAGGACAGGGTGCTTGATCTCTTTTGTGGTCTTGGTAACTTTAGTCTGCCTTTGGCTACTCGATGTGCCAAGGTGAAAGCATTCGAAGGCTCCGATGATTTGGTTCAAAGGGCGCAAGACAACGCGCGCCAGAACGGCCTGGACGGTTGTACTGAATTTCATGTGCGAAATCTTTTCGAGGTTGAGACACCCGAGTGGCAATCTTGGGGGCAATTCGACAAGGTACTGATCGATCCGCCTCGCGATGGCGCTTTTGCTGTCTGCAAAGCCATTGCCGGGGCTGCGGATGATTTCAAGCCGGGCCGAATTGTTTACATCAGTTGCAACCCGTCCACGCTTGCGAGAGATGTTGAGGTGTTATGTGGTCAGGGCGGCTATTTGCTCAAAAAGGCCGGGGTTATGAACATGTTTCCGCACACGGGGCATGTGGAATCGATTGCGGTGCTTGAGCGACAGACGACGACCTTTTGATGCGCCGTTTGATGCATTTTCGAAGGCAATAAAAAACGGGGCCATTGCGGCCCCGTTTGCGTTGGTGCTTTTGCCCCACCAACTGGGCGGTCGGTACAGATACCGACTACTGAAATTTCAGTGTGCTACCAAAAATTCCACAGTGCAAGCACTTTCCATGTTGCACCGTGTCATGGCTCACCTGCGGTCACCACCAGCAAAAATCATCAACAGTTGCAACAGGTTTACAAACAGGTTGTACAGGTCGAGATAAATGGCCAGCGTGGCGGTCACGTAGTTGGTCTCGCCGCCACGCATGACGCGTTGCAGGTCAAACAACAGGAACAACGAGAACAGGCCCACACAGACGGTCGAAATGGTCATCTGCAGTGCTGGCATTTGCAAGAACACGTTGGCAATGGATGCCACAATGACCATCATCAGGCCGATAAACAAAAATTTGCCCAGGTTTGAGAAGTCTCGCTTGGTGACTGCTGCGTAGCTGGCCAAACCAAAGAAAATGCCACCGGTGCCCAAAGCAGCGGTCGCAATGATTCCACTGCCGTTTGGCAAGCGCAAGGCAATCGACAGGATGCCTGAGAGCATTAGCCCCATAAAGAAGGTAAAGCCCAGCATGAGATAAACACCCAGTGCGCTGTCTTTGTTGCGCTGAATACCCCACACAAATCCGAACATGGCAGCCAGCATGACCACGAAGCCCAGAATTGGATTCCTTCCGAAGAGGGTGAAGAAACCGTATTCAATACCAACCCATGCGCCAACGGCCGTTGGGATCATGGATAAAGCCAGCAGAAAGTAGGTGTTTCTCAACACCCGGTTGCTGTCTACCGCTCTGACACCGCCAGATTGCGTACGACCAAATTCCACAGTTTTAAAGTCCGACATGGTGCATCACTCCTTGTTTACCAATGTTCTTGTGACCTATGTTAAGGCCTAAAAGTTTCAAATCAAGCCCCACCTGACAAAGTTTCACATTTTGAGAGCCTGGCGGTGGTGGCGGGCATGTTCGTTGCATGCTCACGGCATTTTGTCATGCAATTTACACGCCAACGCGCTATAATCGCAGGTTATCTTTCGCCTAATCTATTTTGGAGTGTTAACAAATGGCAATCGAACGCACCCTGTCAATCATCAAACCTGACGCCGTTGCAAAAAATGTCATCGGTCAGATCTACAGCCGCTTCGAAGCAGCTGGCTTGAAGGTGGTTGCCGCAAGAATGGCTCACCTGTCTCGCGCTGAAGCAGAAGGTTTCTACGCTGTTCACAAAGCACGTCCTTTCTTCAAGGATCTGGTGGATTTCATGATTTCCGGCCCTGTGATGATCCAGGTTCTGGAAGGTGAAAACGCAATTGCCAAGAATCGCGAACTGATGGGCGCCACAAACCCCAAAGAAGCTGCAGCCGGCACCATTCGTGCTGACTTCGCCGACAGCATCGACGCCAATGCCGTTCACGGTTCAGACGCCCCTGAAACAGCAGCTGTTGAAATCGCCTATTTCTTCCGCTCTTCACAGGTGTTTGCACGCTGATTCATCTGAAGCGTTTCTTCGGAATCGCAATCAGCCGTGTAAAAGGGGCGCCCTAGGGCGTCCCTTTGCGTTTTGTGTGTGTCCAATTCAGTCTTAATGTATACTTCCAGTTCTAAGCAACTGAGTTAAAAAGAAATTTTAATGAGTTTGAGTTCAGCTTCCGCAGTCACCGAAGTGTTGTCTGTTCCGCAAAACCTGTTGGGTATGTCTGTGCCGCAACTCGTTCAGTGGTGTGCCGGCCATGGCGAAAAAGCTTTCAGGGCCAAACAGCTTTCCAAGTGGGTGCACCAGCAAGGTGTTTCCAGCTTCGATGAGATGACCGATCTCGCGAAGTCCTTCCGCGCAAGCCTTAAGGAAAAGGCCTGCGTGCAGGCACCGGCCATCGTCTCCGATCATCAGTCTCGCGATGGCACTCGCAAGTGGTTGTTTGATGTTGGCAATGGCAATGCCGTTGAAACAGTGTTCATTCCCGAAGCGCGTCGTGGCACCCTCTGCGTAAGCTCGCAGGCGGGCTGTGCAGTCAACTGCCGTTTTTGTTCAACCGGAAAGCAGGGCTTTTCCCGCAATCTGACCAGCTCTGAAATTGTTGCCCAATTGTGGCAGGCCAATGTGTTGCTGAAGGACACCCACAAGCGTGCCGAGCAACAAGAGCGCGCCGTTACAAACGTAGTGATGATGGGCATGGGCGAACCGTTGCTGAACTACGACGCCCTGGTGCCCGCTTTGCAGCTGATGCTTGATGATGCGGCTTATGGGCTTTCCCGCAGGCGCGTAACAGTGTCAACGTCTGGGGTGGTGCCCTTCATGGATAGGCTGTCTCAGGACTGCCCGGTGGCGTTGGCTGTCTCCCTGCATGCACCCAATGACGCGTTGCGAGACCACCTGGTGCCTTTGAACAAGAAGTATCCCTTGAGCGATTTGCTGGATGCCTGTCTGCGGTATCTGAAATTTGCACCAAGGGATTTCATCACGTTTGAATATGTGATGCTGAAAGGGGTGAACGACAAGCCTGAACACGCGCGTGAATTGGTTGAGATTTCAAAGCGTGTGCCTTGCAAGTTCAACCTGATTCCATTCAATCCATTTCCAGAATCTGGCTTGTTGAAGTCAACCCAGCCGGTCATCGCAGCGTTTGTTGACATCCTTGCTGAAGCGGGTGTGGTGACAACAGTTCGTAAAACGCGGGGCGACGACATCGACGCCGCCTGCGGACAATTGGCCGGTGAAGTGATGGACCGCACCCGTGTGCAAGAGCGCATGGCCAAAACCGTGCCAGTGTCAGTCTTGAAAACAGGATTGAAGTAAGTCATTAAGAGGCCGCCGTCTAATGCGGCTTTCGAGAATGGCATAGAATATGAATTGCTTTTTTAAATGCTTAAACCACGGCCAGCTGGATATTTGACCCAATGAATGAAAATCGTGCCACGAATGACCCAGAGAAGTACGGGGCAGAAAACAACTTGAATGCCGCAAAACCTGCTGAGGCCTCGGTCCCATCACCCGAACGTCATCCGAATTTGACTTTGCTCGAGTCGGGGCAAAACCCTGGCGAATTGTTGAAATCAGCCCGCGAGAAGATGGGCTTGAGTCTGTCGGACATCAGCGTACAAACCAAAATCAACGAGCGCCAGCTGCGTGCCATTGAATCCGGCATTGTTGAAAAGCTGCCCCCTGAAACCTTCGCCAAAGCATTCATCAAGAGCTACTGCAAAGTGGTCCGCCTTGAGGCAGGCCCCGTGTTGCGTGCTTTCGGATTTGAAGCCACGCCTGCCGGTACGGCTACCCCCAGCGCGTCTGCCGATCCCAATCGTGGCGAACCCAAAATGCCCAGCAGTTCACGTCGCCTGTCGTCTTTGAGCTTTGACCGAAAGCCGGTCAAGCGTCGGCTGGGTTTGATGATTGTGCTGGCCGCGTTGGTGGTGTTGGCCGTCTTCTACATTCCCGTGTTCATGGAAGGGCATGGCGACAAGGCGGCATCCCAGCCTGTTGCCTCATTGCCAGCCAATGTTGAGCCCGTGCCGCAAGCGCCTGTCAATTCAGAGCCTGTTCCTATTGGTCAAGCGGTGTTGCCAGGTGTTGAGTCTAGTGCTGCTACCACCGCGCCAGCGGCTTCTGCCCCAGCCCCTGCCTCCGTCGGTAATCCTGTGTTTCCGGCCATTCAGGCAGAAAACCAGAAAGCCGTGCAGGCTGCTGCCGCGGCCCAAGCCCCAGCTTCACCTGCTCCGGTAGCGCCCGCTGCTACTGAGGCTGACACTTCCACCAAATCAGCCAAATCGGCAGTGCCCGCCAGCGCTCAAGGTGATACGACAACCGTCGCCGGCGTTGGCAAGCCCGATTCAAACCTGAAATTCAGCTTTGACGATCAAAGTTGGGTAACGGTTCGGGATGCCAACGACAAAGTGCTTTTGTCTCAAATGAACAGCCCCGGCTCGACCATGCAGGTGCGCGGCCAGGCGCCGTTCAAAGTCATCGTGGGCAATGCAAAAACGGTCAAATTGACCATGAACGGCAAACCCGTTGACCTGACCTCGTCCATTCGCGGCGAAGTGGCAAGGCTGACTCTGGAGTAAGTCGTGATTGTCAACAAACCGCTTGTGCGTAAGCACACCCACGAAGTGATCGTTGGGTGGAATGGTCATGAGGTCAAAGTAGGTGGGGGCAACCCGGTTGTGGTTCAGTCCATGACCAACACAGACACTGCAGACGCCCTGAATACCGCCTTGCAGGTTAAAGCCCTGTATTTGGCTGGCAGCGAGGTGGTTCGTATCACGGTTAACAATGAAGAGGCGGCCAAGGCGGTGCCCTACATTCGTGAGCAGCTCGACAAAATGCGCATCCCGGTGCCGCTGGTGGGCGATTTTCATTACAACGGCCATTTGCTGCTTCAGAAGTTTCCAGATTGTGCCCGTTCCCTGTCCAAATACCGCATCAATCCCGGCAACGTTGGGTCTGCCCGATCTCGAGACGACAACTACGCCAGCATGATCGAAATGGCCATTCAGCATGACAAGCCAGTGCGAATCGGCGTCAATTGGGGCAGCCTGGATCAATCATTGCTTGCGCGCATGATGGATGAAAACGCCCAACTGGCTGACCCCTTGCCACCAGAGCAACTGATGTATCAGGCGCTTATTGAGTCCGCGCTGTCCAGCGCCTACAAGGCCATTGAGCTTGGTTTGCCCGAGAATAAAATTCTGCTCTCCTGCAAGGTCAGCCAAGTGCAGGATCTGATTGCCGTCTACCGCGAGCTCTCCAAGCGCAGTCCTTTCCCGCTTCACCTGGGTTTGACCGAAGCAGGCATGGGCAGCAAAGGCATTGTGGCTTCAACTGCGGCTTTGGCTGTTTTGTTGCAAGAGGGCATCGGCGACACCATACGCATCTCGCTGACGCCTGAGCCCAATGGGGATCGAACGAAAGAAGTGATCGTGGCCCAAGAAATCCTTCAGTCCATGGGTTTGCGTGCATTCACCCCCCAGGTGATCGCTTGTCCCGGGTGTGGTCGAACCACCAGCACGGTTTTTCAGGAATTGGCGCAGCAAATCCAGAACTATCTGCGCGACCAGATGCCAGTCTGGAAAAATCAGTTCAGCGGTGTTGAAGAAATGAAAGTGGCCGTCATGGGATGTGTGGTCAACGGACCCGGCGAGAGCAAGCACGCCGACATTGGTATTTCCTTGCCCGGCACGGGTGAGGCGCCCTCCGCCCCCGTATTTCTGGATGGCAAGCGGGTCACAACGCTCAAGGGCGAGCGCATTGCCGAAGAATTTCAGGCCATTGTGCAGCGTTATGTTGAACAAAGGTACGTGAAGGTCTCTCACTGAGGCCAGAATCAGCGACAATAACGGGCTGATAAATCTGATTGACACCTCGCTGATGAGTACCGCAGACAACGCTGATAACACTTCTTCAAAAAAGCCAGTCAAACTTCAGGCCGTTAAAGGCATGAACGACGTGCTGCCGGTTGCCGGCATCCACTGGGAAAACCTGGAGATGCTGCTCCGTGAGTGGCTTTCTGCCTATGGTTATCGTCTGATCAAGACGCCCGTGCTTGAAAACACTGCCTTGTTCCGCCGTGGCATTGGTGAAGTGACCGACATTGTCGAAAAAGAGATGTTCAGTTTTGTTGATCGTCTCAACGGTGACGAACTGACCTTGCGCCCCGAGTTTACGGCAGGCATTGCGCGGGCAACCATTGAACACAATCTGACCTACGCCGCGCCACAACGCGTGTATTCGATGGGGCCGGTGTTCAGGCATGAACGCCCTCAACGCGGTCGATATCGCCAATTTCACCAGCTCGACGTTGAGGCCCTAGGGTTTTCCGGGCCAGACATTGACGCTGAACTGATTGTGATGCTTTCACGTTTGTGGCGTGAAATGGGTTTGGACGATGTGCGCCTTGAAATCAACTGCCTTGGCGAAGCCAGCGAGCGTTTGGCGCATCGACAAGCCTTGATTGCCTACTTTGAGGCCAATGCTGACCAACTGGACGAGGACGCAAAGAGGCGTTTGCACAGCAATCCCCTTCGCATTCTGGACACCAAAAATCCAGCGATGCAGGAATTGGCCAACAAGGCGCCCCGTCTGTCCGAATTCCTGGGTGATGAATCACGCGCCCATTACGAAGGTGTCAAAAGCCTTCTCAACGATGCGGGCATTCAATACATTGAAAATCCGCGCCTCGTGCGCGGTCTGGATTATTACAACCTGACTGTATTTGAGTGGATCACCGACCGACTCGGTGCCCAGGGCACCATTTGCGGCGGTGGTCGATACGATGGTTTGATCGAGGTGCTGGGTGGAAAGCCGACCCCGGCCATCGGGTTTGCCATTGGATTGGAGCGCCTGTTGGAGCTTTATCTCGAGGTGAATCAGCCAGATGACATGCCTGATCTCGATATTTACGTGGTGCATCAAGGTGAGGGCACTGCGCGAAGGGCTTTTTCCTTGGCGGAAGAGCTTCGGGATGCCGGCTTTGCAGTTGTGCTGCATGCCGGTGGCGGCAGCTTTAAAAGCCAGATGAAGAAGGCCGATGTCAGTGGCGCATCCATGGCCCTGATTCTGGGTGAGAATGAATTGGCCAATGGCACTGTCATGGCCAAGCTGCTGCGCGAGGAATCGTCGCAGCACGAGCTGAAACAAGATGAACTTGCAGACGCGGTGTTTCAACTGCTGTACGGAGAAGGAGAAGAGGATTGAGTCGTTATACCCTGGAAGAAGAAGAGCAACTGGCCGAGTTAAAGGCGTTCTGGAACAAATACGGCAATTTCATTCTGACCCTGCTCATTATCGGGTTCGGCGCTTATGCGGCCTACAACGGCTGGCATTGGTGGAAGGCCCGTCAGGCTTCACAAGCCGTGAAAGGATATGAGTCTTTGCAAAACGCCCTGGCAAAAAACGACCTTGCACTGGTTAAGAAGGTCGAGCAAACACTCGTTCAAGAGGATGGCGGTTCACCTTACGCCCAGCGCGGCGCACTTCTTGCCGCCAAGGCGGCCTATGCGTCGGGCGACAGTGCGTTTGCCAAAACCCAACTTCAGTGGGCGGTTGATCACGCCAAACTTGACGAATACGCCGCCACTGCACGCCTTTTGCTCAGCGGTATTCTGATCGAAGAAGGCAAGCTTGATGCGGCCACGAAACTGGTCTCGGAGAAGTCCTACACTGGTTTTGAAGGGTTGTTCTCGGACCGTCTGGGTGACATTGCCGTGGCCCGTAAAGACAACGAAGCCGCCACAAAGGCCTATAAAAAGGCACTTGAAGAACTGAAACCCAATAACCCCTGGAGTCAGGTTGTCCAGCGCAAGCTGGCTGCCTTGCCCAAGGCCGGAGAGTAATCCATGAAGCCCGTGAACATGTTGCGTACCTTGTGTGTCAGTGTGGTTGTACTGGCGCTTGCCGGTTGCTCCTCACTGAATCCATTTTCATCCTCACCGCTGAAGCCCGAAGAACTCAAAAGTTTCAAACAAGACCTGTCAGTGAAGACACGCTGGTCTGTCAAAGTCGGTGAATCGGAGTCTGGCGTTTTTACCCCTGCCGTGTATGACGACACTGTCTATGTGGCCTCTGCGAAGGGTCGCCTGATGGCGATTTCCAAGAGCACGGGGCAGGTCAAGTGGACTGTCGAGGTCAAGGAAGGACTGAAGGCCGGTGTGGCTGCCACAGTGGACACGGTTGCTGTGATTGACAGTAAAAACCAGCTGATTGGTTTCGATGTGGATGGTCGTCAAAAATGGAAATCGCAACTGCCAGATGACACCACTTCTGTACCTGTTGGGGCAGGCGATGCCATTCTGATCAGACCGATTGATTACTCTGTGGCCAGTTATTCCACTGAAACGGGCGGGTTGCGCTGGAAATTCCAGCGTCAGCTGCCTGCTTTGACATTGCGTGAGAATGCACCCGTGGATGTTCAAAATGGGCGCGTTTATGCCGGTTTTCCAGGCGGACGCCTGGTGGGTATTGACCTCGCCAAGGGCACAGCCGTTTGGGAAGGATTGTTGGCCCTGCCATCCGGAACCACCGAGATTGAGCGAATTTCGGACGTCACCGGTTCGCCAGTCTACAATTTCAGGGAAGTGTGCGCGGCCACTTTTCAGGGAAAAGTGGGTTGTCTGGACGCAGTGTCTGGTCGTCCAGTCTGGACAAAGCCCTTTTCATCTCCCACAGGGGCCAGTGTCGATGACCGCTATCTGATTGCAGCCAATGAATCGGGCGAGTTGTTTGCGTTTTCCAGAAATGGCGGTGACGAAGTGTGGCGCGTGAAGACCTTGCTCCGCAGAAAGCCCACTGTAGGCCTCTCTGTCGGTAGAGCAGTTGCTGTGGGTGATTTTGACGGGTATCTTCACTTCATCAGCCGAGACACGGGCGACACCATTGCGCGGGTTCGGGTTGGTTCGGAAGCCTTTACGGTGGGGCCTGTTTCAGCGGGCGAGAACAGCCTGATTGTGCAGTCCAAGGGCGGCGAAGTCGCCCTGTTGTCGGTCGATTAATTGATCATTCGAGTTTGAGTTTTTAAAGAGTATCCATGAAACCTGTCATTGCCCTGGTGGGCCGTCCCAATGTGGGCAAGTCAACGTTGTTCAATCGCTTGACCCGCACCCGCGACGCCCTGGTCGCCAATCAGCCAGGGCTGACCCGCGATCGCCATTACGGCATCGGGCGCATGGGTCCCAAAGAATACCTGGTGATTGACACGGGTGGACTGGAGCCGGTTGCCAAGGAAGGCATTTTTGCCGAAATGGCCAAGCAAAGCAGACAGGCCATCGTCGAAAGCGACCTCGTGCTGTTCATTGTGGATGGGCGTCAGGGCATTACGCCGCATGACCATGTGATCGCCGCAGAGCTGCGCAAGGCCCGTCGTGAAGTCATTCTCGTCGTCAACAAGACCGAGGGCCTGAATCACACGGTGGCCGCGTCTGACTTTTATGAATTGGGCTTGGGCGAACCCGAGACCATTTCTGCAAGCCACGGCGACGGTGTTCGTCAGTTGATGGATCTCGCATGCGAGAAGTTGCCCGAGCTGCCTGAGGACGAGGAGGGTGGTCATCGCATCAAGGTGGCCATTGCGGGCCGGCCGAACGTGGGCAAATCCACCATGGTCAATACGCTGCTTGGTGAAGAACGGGTAATCGCCTTTGACATGCCCGGCACCACCCGCGACAGCATCTACATTGATTTCGAGAGAAACGACAAACCGTACACCTTGATTGACACGGCTGGCTTGAGAAAGCGCGGCAAGGTTTTTGAATCGGTTGAGAAGTTTTCCGTGATCAAGACCCTGCAGGCCATTGAAGACGCCAACGTGGTCATTCTGATGCTGGATGCCCAGCAGGAAATTTCTGATCAGGATGCCTCGATTGCCGGCTTTATTGTTGAAACAGGCCGTGCCTTGGTGCTGGCTGTTAACAAGTGGGACAGTCTGGACGAATACCGTAAGGAACGCATTAAAACAGAACTGAATCGCAAATTGGTGTTCTTGGGCTTTGCCCGCCTTCATTTCGTGTCAGCCACAAAGCCATTTGGCATTGGGGCGATGATGCGGTCTGTGGACGAGGCCCACGCGGCTGCCTTCGCCAAGTTGTCTACCCCCAAGCTGACCCGCCTTATCCAGGAATGTGTTGAGCATCAACAACCGCCGCGCAAAGGCATTTTCAGGCCCAAGTTGCGTTACGCACACCAAGGCGGGCAAAACCCGCCGATTGTGGTGGTTCACGGCACTGCGCTGGACGCCATTCCAGACAGCTACAAGCGGTTTCTGGAGGGTCAAATTCGCGATCGTTTTAATTTGGCTGGCACGCCTCTGCGGGTTGAATTCCGAAGCGCGACCAACCCCTTCGTCAAAGAAAAATAAGCCAGTTAGCGCTGAATTTTTCCGGTGATGATGTCTTTGTACATCACCCAGTCGCCCATGAAACTGTACAACGGATGCTTGAATGTGGCGGGCCGGTTTTTCTCGAAGAAAAAGTGCCCGACCCAGGCGAAGGCATAGCCACTGAGCAAGCCGTACAACAGCCAAATCAGCCCAGCGCCAGTGAGTAACTTGAACAGGCAAAATAGAGCCAATGTAGAGCCAACGAAATGCAATCTGCGACAAGTCAGGTTGCTGTGCTCGGCCAGATAGAACGGATAAAAATCGGCGAAAGTCTGAAATCGGTTGCCCTGTTTTGGCATTTTATGGTCTCCATGCATCGGTTTTTAGGTGTTTTATGTAGTGTAGCCGAATGGCCGCTTCAAAATGCACTTGAAAGAATGCCTGTATGCGTTACGATAGATCAAGCCGTCTACATAACAACCATCAAGGAGGAAGGTCGATGCAAGTCAAGGAAATATTGAGGGTCAAAGGCAATACGCTTTTTACTGTCACACCAGACACCCGTCTGTCTGACTGCGTTGTCACCATGGCCGAGCATGACGTAGGTTCCCTGGTGGTCATGGACAAAGGTGTTGTCGCAGGTATTGTGACTTTTCGTGAGGTCATTGCGATTCTTGCAAAACGTCAAAAGGAACATCGCACCGGGCCCACCCCGCCTGTGTCTGAAATTTTCGTCAATGAGGTGATGAACCCCAGCCCTACGGTTGCGGCGCTGAACATGGAAGTAGATGCCCTGCGCAAGCTCATGCTCGAAACCCATCAGCGCTATCTGCCTGTGCTGGATGGTTCCACACTGTGTGGCGTTATTTCATTCCACGACGTGGCCAAAGCAGTGCTTGAAGAGCAAAGTTTCGAGAATAAAATGTTGAAGGGCTACATTCGTGACTGGCCTATGGAAGAAGAGAGTAGTTCAAACTCATAGCAGTTGGTGAGCGCAGTGAAAAAAAATATCGCGGTGATTGGGGCGGGGCTTGCCGGGCTGGCCTGTGCCAGAGAACTTGGCAAAGGCGGGCATCAGGTCTGTATTTTCGAAAAAAGCAGAGGGGCAGGAGGGCGTATTTCCACGCGCTGGACCGACCGTGATCTGAACCCACCTGTGGGTTTTGATCACGGTGCCCAATACATTCACGCCCGATCGCCCAGCTTCAGTGCCCTCATGGAGGCCGCGCAGGCAGCAGGGGCAGCCAAGGTCTGGAACGGGCGCGTGGTTCATCTGGCTTATGGCGTGCAGTCTGAAGAGCAGCCAGCCCGAAGCGCCCGCTGGGTAGGTGTCCCCGGAATGACCAGCCTGGCCCGATTTCTGGCTGGCGATGCGGATCTTCAGTTACAAAAAAAGGTAACTGAGGTGGTTCGTCAAGGCGACACCCACACCCTGAAAATTGTCAAAACCGATGGCACGGTGGAGTCCCGAAGCGGATTCGACTTTGTGGTGTCGGCCATTCCTGCCGAACAGACAGCCCAGTTGTTTTCGGCCAAAATCGATTCGCTTGCCGATGCGGCCATGCAGGTTACCTCAGAGGTGAACTGGACCGTCATGGTCAGTTTTGCCAATCGCACCCCCGTCAATTTTGACGGTGCTTTTGTGGCGGACAGTCCTTTGGGGTGGATTTGTCGTGACTCCTCCAAGCCGGGTCGTGCAGCGGGTGAGCGCTGGGTTCTGCAAGCAACCTCAGACTGGTCCTCCCTGCACAAGGATTATCCCAAGGAAGTGGTGGCAGACTTGCTAATGGACGTTTTCATGTCCTTGATCGGCAAGCAAATCGAACCGCTCGATTTGACCGCCCACCGCTGGCTGTACGGTGTGCCTTCCAATCCCTTGACTGAACGTTTTTTCGTTGACATGTCGGCTTCAGTGGCTGCATGCGGCGACTGGCTGTGCGGAAGCAGCGCCGAATCCGCATTTTCGAGCGGTGAAGCACTTGGGCAGGTACTCAGTCGCCATTTTGAAGCGCAACTGTCCGGTTCTTCAGCCTGATTTGACAGGCAGAATCCGTTAAAATGCGCCTTTAATCATTGGATTTCGCAACATGTCGAATAGCAGCCTAGGTCATTTGTTTGTTGTCAGCAACTTCGGTGAAAGCCACGGGCCTGCCATTGGATGCGTTGTGGATGGATGTCCCCCAGGTTTGCCGCTGTGTGAAGCTGACTTGCAAGCGGATCTGGATCGACGCAAGCCTGGTACTTCCAGGCATGTGACACAGCGCCAAGAGGGCGATCAAGTCGAAATTCTGTCTGGCGTATTTGAAGGGGTCACCACCGGTGCGCCGATTGGTCTTTTGATTCGCAATCAGGATCAGCGCAGCAAAGACTATGGCAACATCGTGGACAGCTTTCGTCCTGGCCACGCGGATTACACCTACTGGCACAAATACGGCATTCGAGATCACCGCGGTGGCGGCCGTTCCTCTGCCCGAATGACAGCACCCATGGTGGCTGCAGGTGCCATCGCCAAGAAATGGCTGGCAATGCAGTTTGGCATTGTGGTTCGTGGCTGCATGACTCAAATTGGCGATGTGGAAATACCGTTTCAGTCCTGGGAAGAGGTTGCTAAAAACCCGTTTTTTGCACCCAACGCCACAGTCGTGGATTCACTGGAAAGTTACATGGATGCACTGCGCAAGTCGGGCGACTCCTGTGGTGCCGGGTTGCGTGTTCAGGCCACTGGTGTGCCGGTGGGTTGGGGCTCGCCCCTGTACGACAAGCTCGATGCCGACATTGCGCATGCCATGATGAGCATCAATGCCGTGAAAGGCGTGGAGATCGGCGCTGGTTTCGGTTGCATCACTCAGAAAGGTTCTGAACACGGTGATGAAATGTCACTTGACGGGTTTGGGTCCAACCACGCTGGTGGTGTATTGGGTGGCATTTCAACAGGCCAGGACATCGAAGTGCGCATGGCCATCAAACCCACATCCAGCATCCGATTGCCAAGAAATTCCATCAACAAAGCGGGTGAGCCGGTGGTTGTCGAAACCTTTGGTCGTCACGATCCTTGCGTGGGCATCCGTGCGACACCGATTGCCGAAGCGATGCTGGCATTGGTCTTGATCGATCACGCCTTGATGCACAGGGCCCAATGCGCCGACGTGCGGGTTGATACGCCGGTTGTACCCGCCGGTCGTTCTGACTACTAGCGGTATCCGTGCAGTCCCGCTGGATCGCCAGCTTTTATGCGGCGTACTTCGCCTTTGTCGGGCTGTACTCTCCTTTTCTGGGTCCTTACCTCAAACTCAAAGGCCACACACTTGAACTGATCGCCCTGGCGCTCGGGTTGATGCAGGTGATGCGCATTTTCGGGCCTTTCCTTTGGGGGTGGGTCGCCGATCATTCTGCCAATCGTGTGGTCTGGATTCGCTTGGGGTCTATCGGTGGTCTGGCGTTCGCGGCCTTGGCTTTTGCGGGTGTTAATCAGTCGCTTTGGCTGGTGGTCATGTTGATCATTCTGAATTTTTTCATTTCAGGACTGGTGCCTTTGTCAGATTCCCATGCGATGGACAGTTGCGGTGGGTCTGCCGGGCAATACGGACGGATGCGTTTGTTTGGCTCGCTGGGTTTTATCGCCAGTGTGGTGCTGTTTGGGCAATATGCGCAGCATTTCGGCTTGTACAGTTATCCGTTGTGGGCGGTGGCCACTCTGGTGTTGGCGGTTACTGCAGCCTGGAATTTCAGAGAGCCTGTGCATCACCACGTTGACCCGGAAGGCCAGGGCGGGCAGGGTGCACCGTCATGGCCGCAGTTGCTCCGACACATGTTGGGCCCTCGCCGAATGCAGTTGTTCTGGCTGGGCGGCTTTTTCATGATTTTTGCGCATGGCGTCTTTTACGCCTTCCTGTCGCTTTATCTGCTCAAATTCAGTTATGGCGAATCTTCCATCGGCCTGCTGTGGGGGTTTGGCGTGCTGTGCGAAGTCGGGTTCTTCGCGCTTCAGTCTCATGTTTTTCATCGCCTGAAACTGGTGAACTGGCTGTGCATTTCATTTGCCGCCTGCGCGGTGCGCTTCTGGTTGGTGGCCCTGTATCCTGAATTGTGGTGGGTGGTGGCTTTTTCCCAAAGTCTGCATTGCCTGACCTTTGCGGCGCATCACACAGCCTGTGTGGCCTGGTTGCGTCATGAATTGCCACGCAAGCTGTGGGTTCGCGGGCAGGCCTTGTATGCCACCATTGCCTATGGGCTGGGCGGAACAGCAGGCACGTTTGCAGGCCGATGGGTCTGGTCATCCATTTCACCCCAGTGGGCGTTTGGCATGGCAGGTTGTGCGGGGTTTGTCGCCTTGTTGATTGGTTTGCACCTGCGTCAATTGATGTATAAATCGATTTAAATATTGTGATAGAAAACGGAATGTCCTGAATGAATTCGATGAGCCTGATTGTCCGATTGACAAAGCGTGCCCTGTTGATGGGCGTAAGTAGCCTGTTGGTGCTGCCTTTGAGCGGTTGTTTGACCACGCAAACCACCAATGCCGGTGAAGTGGGCGTGACCCGACAGCAATTCGTGTTGGTGAGTTCCCAAGAGGTCGACGCCAGTGCCCAGAAGGCCTATGCGCAGGTGCTAGCCAAGGCCTCTGCAGAGGGCAAACTGAACCGCAACCCACAGGAAGTGACACGGGTGAGGGCAGTTGCACGGCGCTTGATCGCGCAGACAGGCGCTTTTCGGGCCGATGCCCCCAACTGGAAATGGGAGGTGAATGTGCTGACTTCCCCTGAATTGAATGCCTGGTGTATGGCGGGCGGAAAAATTGCGGTCTACACGGCCTTGCTTGAGAAGCTCAACCTGACCGACGATGAACTGGCTGCAGTGATGGGTCACGAGATCGCCCACGCCTTGCGCGAACACACACGCGAGCGAGTTTCACAGCAAATGGCAACCAATCTCGGGCTGAACATCTTGTCAGCCGGTTTGGGTTTGTCGGCGGGTGTCAGTGATCTGGCTGGTCAGGTTCTGAATGTGACAGTGGCTCTGCCTTACAGTCGGGAGCATGAAACCGAAGCGGATCGAATTGGAGTAGAGCTTGCCGCCAGAGCGGGCTACAACCCGAGAGCGGCCATCAGCCTTTGGCAGAAAATGGAGCAGGTAGGGGGTGGTGCACCGCCCGAGCTGCTGTCTACCCATCCGTCACCTGAACGGCGCATGCAGGACCTTGAGGTGTACTCTCAAAGGGTATTCCCCTTGTACGAGCAGGCAAGAAAGCGGTCCCAGTAGGCAGGCCGATATGGCATAATAACAAGTTAACTTGAATGTAATTTTCGCCTCACTTGGAGGCAGATTCGGGGTCCGATTCAAAAATGGCAAAGACACTTTACGACAAGCTTTGGGAAAGTCACGTTGTTCGCACAGAGGCGGATGGCACATCCCTGATTTACATTGACCGCCACCTTCTTCACGAAGTGACAAGCCCCCAAGCCTTTGAAGGGCTAGAGCTGGCGGGTCGTGATCTCTGGCGCAACAGCGCCAACCTGGCCGTGGTGGATCACAACGTGCCTACCACTGACCGAAGCAAGGGCATTGCCGATGCCACCTCCCGATTGCAGGTTGAAACGTTGGACAAGAACGCGAAGGCGCACCATCTGACCTACTTTGACATCAAGGATCAGCGGCAAGGTATTGTGCACGTGATCGGGCCTGAGCAGGGTGCAACCTTGCCAGGCATGACCGTGGTGTGCGGCGATTCCCACACCAGTACGCATGGCGCTTTGGGTGCTTTGGCCTTTGGTATTGGCACTTCTGAGGTGGAGCATGTCATGGCCACCCAGTGTTTGATCATGAAAAAGTCCAAAAACATGCTGGTTCGTGTTGAAGGCGAACTGGGTGCCGGTGTGGGCGCCAAAGACGTGATTCTGGCTGTCATTGGTAAGATCGGCACAGCAGGTGGCACGGGTTACGCCATTGAGTTCGCAGGGTCCGCCATCCGTGGTCTGTCTGTCGAAGGGCGCATGACTCTGTGCAACATGGCCATTGAGGCTGGTGCAAGGTCTGGCATGGTTGCCGTAGATGAAAAAACCATTGATTACGTGAAAGGCAAGCCGTTCAGCCCCAAAGGCAACGATTGGGAAACGGCAGTGGCCTACTGGAACACCCTGCATTCTGACGCGGGTGCCAGCTTTGACAAGGTGGTCGAACTGAGCGCTGAAGACATTCTCCCGCAGGTGACTTGGGGTACATCGCCCGAGATGGTCACCGATGTGCATGGGCAAGTGCCGAATCCGGCGCAAGAATCTGACCCGGTTCGCAAAGGCAGTATCGAGCGCGCTTTGCAGTACATGAATTTGAAAGCGGATCAAAAGATCGAAGAGATTGCCATCGACAAGGTGTTTATTGGCAGCTGTACCAACTCGAGAATTGAAGACCTGCGCCAAGCTGCAGCGGTCATCAAGGGCCGCAAGAAGGCCAGCAGCGTCAAGCTCGCCATGGTGGTGCCCGGTTCAGGTCTGGTCAAGGCTCAAGCCGAGCAGGAAGGTCTTGACAAAATATTTCTGGAAGCTGGCTTTGAATGGCGTGAACCGGGTTGTTCCATGTGTCTGGCCATGAATGCCGACCGCTTGGAGCCGGGTGAGCGTTGTGCGTCCACCAGCAACCGAAATTTTGAAGGCCGTCAGGGTGCTGGCGGCAGAACCCATTTGGTCAGTCCTGCCATGGCTGCAGCCGCTGCAATTGCAGGCCACTTCGTTGATTCAAGAAATTTCTGAGGAGATTGAACTATGCGCTTGTTTTCAATTGTAATTATGGCTGCTTTTGTGTGGGCACTTTCTGCTTGCAATACCATCGAGGGCATGGGAAAGGACATCAAACAAGCTGGCAACGGAATTGAAAAGGCTGCAGACCGCAGCAAGTAAACTGGATCTAAACATGGACAAATTTGTGAAGCACACGGGAGTTGCCGTGGCATTGAATCGGGCCAACGTGGACACCGATGCCATTATCCCCAAGCAATTTCTGAAGTCGATCAAGCGCACCGGCTTTGGGGTGCATCTGTTTGACGGGTGGCGTTATCTCGACGAAGGCCAACCGGGGGTGGACTGCAGCAAGCGCCCGCTTAATCCCGAGTTTGAGTTGAATCGACCTGAATTCAAAGGGGGCACAGTGCTTGTGGCTGGCCCCAACTTTGGCTGTGGCTCCTCACGCGAGCACGCGCCCTGGGCGCTGCAACAGTACGGCTTCAAAGTGATTGTTGCACCCAGCTACGCCGATATTTTCTTCAACAATTGCTTCAAAAATGGTTTGTTACCCATTGTTTTAAAAGAAGAAGAGATCAAGCGCATTTTTGCAGCCATCGAAAAGTCGCCCGGTCTGACGATGACGGTTGACCTCGAGTCTCAGCAGGTTGAAATCGACAGCATGCGTTTTTCATTTGATGTTGAGCCGTTCCGCAAGCACTGCCTGATGAACGGGCTGGATGACATTGGCCTCACCTTGAATCACGCTGATGAAATCAAGGCTTTTGAAGCCAAACGGTTGGCCAGCCAGCCATGGCTCGCCAACACCATCTAAACCAAGAGAAAACAATGACTTATAAAATTGCCGTACTGCCTGGTGATGGCATCGGCCCTGAAATTACAGCCCAGGCTGTTCGGGTGTTGGAGGCCTTGCGCTCTGACGGATTGAACATCGAATTCGAGCAGGCCTTGATCGGCGGTGCGGCTTATCGCGCCCATGGCGAGCCTTTGCCTGAATCAACGCTGGCATTGGCCAAGGCTTCCGATGCAGTGTTGTTTGGCTCAGTGGGCGATTTTTCACTGGATACACTGCCCAGGCATTTGCGGCCCGAGCAGGCCATTCTTGGTATTCGCAAAGCGTTGAACCTGTTCGCAAACTTCCGCCCAGCTGTGGTTTATCCAGAGTTGGCCGATGCTTCTTCCATGCGACCAGAAGTGGTTGCCGGCATGGATATTCTGATTGTTCGCGAGCTTACCGGCGACATTTATTTTGGTCAGCCCAGGGGTGTGCGTGAATGTCCGGATGGCCCTTTTAAAGGTCAGCGCGAAGGCTTCGACACCATGCGCTATGCCGAGGGTGAAGTGCGTCGCATTGCCCATGTCGCTTTTCAGGCCGCTCAAAAACGGGGTAAAAAATTGTGCTCCGTGGACAAGGCCAACGTGCTCGAAACCACGCAGTTCTGGCGAGACGTGGTGACGGATGTGGCCAAAGAATATCCGGAGGTCGCATTAAGCCACATGTATGTGGACAACTGTGCCATGCAGCTTCTGAAAGATCCGAAGCAGTTTGACGTCATCGTGACGGGCAACCTGTTTGGCGATATTCTTTCGGATGAGGCATCCATGTTGACGGGTTCAATCGGAATGTTGCCTTCTGCGTCTTTGAACGAGAGCAACTTCGGCTTGTACGAGCCCATTCATGGCTCGGCGCCTGACATCGCCGGCAAAGATCTTGCGAACCCCATGGCCACGGTGCTGTCCGCAGCCATGATGCTGCGTTACACCTTTGGACTTGAAGAGTACGCGGCGCGCATTGAGCGTGCGGTGCAGGCGGTGTTGGCCAATGGCCCTAGAACAGGTGACATTTGGCGTGAAGGAAAAGAGCGGACCGGCACCTCTGGAATGGGTGGTGCCTTGTTGAAGGCGCTGGCGGCGCAGTAAGCGCAGGCGCTGGTAACGAATTTTTAAATCGGGAACAATGGAGTAAACATGTTGAAAGTTGGCTTGGTAGGCTGGCGTGGAATGGTTGGTTCCGTGCTGATGCAGAGAATGCGCGAGGAAGGTGATTTCGGGCACTTTGAGCCGATTTTCTTCTCCACGTCCAACGCCGGTGGCGCGGCGCCCTCGTTTGTTCCGGGGGCTGGGGCACTTCAGGATGCAAACAACATTGATGCCCTGCAAAAAATGGATGTGATCCTGACCTGTCAGGGCGGCGATTACACCAATGAGGTGTTTCCAAAGCTTCGTTCTGCTGGCTGGAATGGCTACTGGATCGATGCGGCTTCAAGTCTGCGCATGAAAGACGACGCCATCATTATTCTCGATCCGGTTAACCAAAACGTGATCGACAAAGGTTTGTCGAGCGGCGTCAAAAATTACATTGGTGGCAATTGCACGGTTTCTTTGATGCTGATGGGCTTGGGTGGTTTGTTCCAGAACAATCTGGTTGAGTGGGCCACTTCCATGACCTATCAGGCAGCTTCAGGCGCTGGCGCACAAAACATGCGTGAACTGATTGCTCAGATGGGGTCCATCCATGCAGAGGTCAAGGGCCTTCTGGCAGACCCAGCCTCTGCCATTCTGGAAATTGATCGCAAGGTGGCTGATCATTTGAATTCGGCCGAGTACCCCAAAGATCATTTTGGGGTACCACTGGGCGGCAGTCTGATCCCCTGGATCGACAAAGACCTGGGCAACGGTCAGTCCAAAGAAGAATGGAAGGGCGGCGCTGAGACCAACAAAATTTTGGGCAAGCCCGCCATGGGCGAGGCTGGCAGTGTGTTGATCGATGGTTTGTGTGTGCGGATCGGGGCCATGCGTTGTCATTCTCAGGCCTTGACCATCAAGCTGACCAAAGACATTCCACTGGATGAAATTTCCGACCTGCTCGCGAAGGCCAATCCTTGGGCCAGAGTGGTGCCCAACGAACGCGAGGCCTCAATGAGAGACCTGACCCCTGCTGCCGTGACTGGCCGCATGCACGTGCCTGTTGGTCGACTGCGCAAGATGGCCATGGGTGGGCAGTATTTGAGCGCATTCACGGTCGGTGACCAATTGCTATGGGGCGCGGCAGAGCCTCTGCGTCGTATGTTGAGAATCTTGATCGAACGTTGAATCAGACAACCTTGCCACCCAAAGAAAACCTGAAGGAATAATCGGGTATCTTTGAGTGGTGAATCCACTTTTCAGGAGCGAACGGGTGACTCGAATTCAAAAGAATTCCCTCAGTATTGCTGTAGCTTCCCTCTTTTTTTCCTGTTCGCTGAGCGCCCAAGCAGCCCAGCTTGGCAAATTGACGGTGTTGTCGTCTGAAAACCAGCCTTTCCGGGCTGAAATACAGATTGATGCCGTGCAAGCAGGTGAACGTGCCACTCTGAAAGCCGGGCTCGCCCCTGAAGACGCATTCAAGGCTGCGCGTCTGCAGCTGGATCCAAAACTCAAGGATTTGACTTTTGCGGTGGTGGACGGCCCAAAACCCAACACGGTCATCGTCAAGGTGTCGTCCGAGAAGCCTTTCCCCGCCGGGTTTACCGATGCGCTGGTTCAGCTGGTTTGGGCCGGGGGTAAGGTGTCTCGCGAGTACACGCTGGATGTCCCGACGGGCCAAAGCAAGCCGGGCCCAAGCCTGCCGGATATTCGTCCTCCGATGACCCTGCCTGCGCCAACTGGGCAGGCAAAACCTGCACCTGCACCTGCAGTTGCGCCTCCAGCTGAGGCTGCCGACAAGCCGCAAACCCCTGAAAAGCCCCAGGCAAAGGAGGAGAGTAAAGCCGCTTCCGAGCCTGCGCGTGCTGACGCCATGGCTTCGACCGAGCGAGTCAGAAAGGGGCAGACCTTGTGGGGAATTGCCAGCAAGCTGGCGGGCAATGGTGTAACAGTCAATCAGGCGATGGCTGCTGTGTATGAAGCCAATCAGGGTGCGTTTATTGGTGGCAGTGTGCACTTAATCCGAGAGGGTGTCCAAATTCGGATTCCTGAACGCAGTGCAATGGTGTCCAGAAGTGGCAATGAAGCGCTGTTGGTGCTTGCACAACACGATGATCGCAATGTGTATTCCAGCTACGCAAAACAGCTTGGATTGTTGAAGGTTAGTCCGCAAAAGGGTGGCAATGAATCGGGTCAGGTGACTCAGGGCAAACTGGAAAGCAATTCGGACAGCGCCTCCGGTGCAACGGCTGAAGTCGATCGCTTGAAAATTTCTCCCGGGGCTGCCCAGGTGGGTGCCGGTGAGGCCAAGGCTGACGCCAGCGCCGAAGAACTGATCGCCAAGACGAAGGCTTTGCAAGAAGCGAACGAGCGAATTGCTCTGCTTGAAAAAAATGTAAATGATTTGCAGAAGCTGCTTGAACTGCAAAAGGACCAGGCTGCACCGGCCATTGCGCCTGGTTCCAAGGCCACCGAAGAAGCCGCTGCGCCGCAGTCTAGCCCTGCCGCAACTGCGCCGGCCGAGCAAGCCAAGGCCCCGGAGGTTGAAGCCAAGCCCGCCGAGAAGACGCCCCCAGTGGAGGCTGACAAGCTTGAAAAGGCTCAAAAGCTGGCTGAGACGAAGCCAGTGCCCTGGTACAGCTCACTCTGGTTCCTGGGTTCCATGGGCGGGTTCGGTGTGGTTTTGCTGGGCGCTTTGCTTCTATTGCTGAAAAAGAAGCGCGAAAGCGGATTGGCTCAAGACCTTGAAGAGGTCGACGAGCCCAGTTCCGAGCGATTTGATGAGGTGCTGGCTTGGGCCAGTGCGCCGGCGCAGCAAACTGAAGAACCCACCGAAGCCCCGGCGAAGTCAGTCAATGCGGTTGAGTCTGAAGAGTTTGATCTGGATGAAGTGCTGTCTGAACCAACTCCTGCACCGACTCCAGCGCCCACTCCTGCACCCACTCCTGCACCCACTGAGCCCGCGCCGGTTGAAGAGAGTGCAACCATTCCTGATCTGGGCCAGGCTTCTGAGGACGCTGGCCAGCAATCCGGTTCTCTGAATAACGACGTTGAGCTGGATTTTCCCGAAGAGGAAAGCAAGGCCCCTGAGTCATCCATTCTGGATGATTTGGATTCTCTGGAGAAGGGGGCTGCGGCTGCGCAAAGCGAACTGGATGAATTGCGCAAGAATGCGCCGGTTGAAGCTGAGTCGTCTGCTGAAAATGATCCTGACATTGAGGAGGAATCGGAAGTGGTGTTGGCCTCTGATGCCGAAGTTTCAAGTGACGCATTTGACAAGGCGGTAGAGAACATTGATCTTGACATTGATGTCCCCAAGCCACCGGTTGACGAAGCAACCTGGCAAGAGGTGGAAACCAAGCTCGACTTGGCGGGTGCCTACGTTGAAATCGGCGATGCCGACGGCGCAAAAGAGTTGCTCAATGAGGTTATACAGCGTGGTGATGCAGAACAAGTACAGAAGGCAAAGAGCTTGCTGGCAGGCCTTTAAGTTGCATTTGAACTGAAAAGGGAAGTGATGCCACGATTCGCCATGGGCCTTCGGTACGATGGGTCTGCATTTGAAGGATGGCAGACCCAACCCCATCGCAACACTGTACAAGACACCGTGCAGGCGGCCATTGCAAAAATTGCTGGTCACAATGTGACGGTGTATTGCGCCGGCCGAACAGACACAGGCGTGCACGCCCGCCAACAGCTGGTGCATTTTGACACCGAGGCCGTCCGGCCCGTGTCGGCCTGGGTCCGGGGCGTCAACAATTTCTTGCCCAGCAGCGTGGCAGTCACCGGGGTGAAGCCGATTGATCCAGCGTTTCACGCCCGCTTTTCCGCGTTTGCCAGAACCTACCGGTACTATTTTTATTCATCGCCTGTCGAGGATCCGTTTCGTCCATTTATGACCTGGGTACATTACCCTTTGAATCTGGAAGCCATGCGGAAGGCGAGCCAATGCTTGATCGGCACCCACGATTTCAGTGCATTTCGGGCTTCTCAATGTCAGGCCAAATCCCCTGTTAAAACACTCGATCGTGTTGAGCTGGTTGATCTTGGGGAAAGCTGCTACCTTGAAGTCCATGGGAACGCGTTTCTCCATCACATGGTGCGAAACATGGTGGGTGCCCTGATGGAAGTGGGTCTTGGACGTGAGAGCGAGGATTGGGTGCAAGAAGTGCTGGCATCCCGAGACCGCTCAAAGGCCGCCAAAACCTGGCCTGCGCGTGGATTGACCCTCTGGGAAGTGCATTACCCGTCGCATTTTGAGGTGTCTGAATTATTTGATGTACGTTTTGTGGAAGCGTGAGGCCCATTCATGCAGAAAACCATGGCGAGAACCCGAATCAAGATCTGTGGCCTGAAAACGGCGCAGGCTGTGTCAGCTTGTGTGGCCGCTGGCGCAGATGCGGTCGGGTTTGTATTTTATCCACCTTCACCCAGAGCTGTGGTGCCAGACCTGGCGGCCGACCTGGCTTCGGGTTTGGGCGCTTGGCAAACCCCGGTGGCTTTGTTTGTGAATCCGGAACCCACTTTGGTCAACGAAGTCATTCGGAAAATACCGCAAGTGCTATTGCAGTTTCACGGCGATGAATCTCCGGATTTTTGTGAGTCGTTTGGACGGCCCTATCTGAAGGCTGTCCGTATGAAGGATGGCGTGGATGTCATCAAGGAAAGTCGTCGATATGGGCGTGCGCAGGCGCTGTTGCTGGATTCCTGGAGTGATCAATATGGTGGAAGTGGGCACGCTTTCGACTGGACTTTGTTACCTCGACAAAGCGAAATGTCTCAGCCTTTGGTATTATCCGGGGGGTTGAGCGCAAATAACGTGGAGATGGCAATTTCGCAGGTTGCACCCTATGGGGTCGATGTGTCCAGCGGGGTTGAAAGCGCACGGGGCGTTAAAAGTGAATCCTTGATTGAGTCTTTTTGTCGGGCTGTCCAGCTTGCGGATTTCAATCAGGTGGCCAATCGCATGTAAAGAGTAGTAGCAATGAACAAACCCTATGATTTTCCAGATGCATCTGGTCATTTCGGACCTTATGGCGGAACTTTTGTCTCAGAGACGCTGGTTCACGCCTTGGAAGATCTGAAAGAAAAATACGCGTTTTATCAACACGATGAAGCGTTTTTGGCCGAATTTCGTGACGAACTGAAGCATTTCGTGGGTCGTCCCAGCCCCGTTTACCATGCCAAACGCTGGTCCAGCATGCTGGGCGGTGCCCAGATTTATTTCAAGCGTGAAGACCTGAACCACACGGGTGCCCACAAGATCAACAATTGCATCGGGCAGGCCCTGTTGGCCAAGCGTCTCGGAAAGCCAAGGGTTATTGCCGAAACCGGTGCCGGGCAACACGGTGTAGCCACCGCCACCATTGCTGCGCGGTACGGTTTGAAATGCGTGGTGTACATGGGCCAGGAGGATGTGGCCAGGCAAGCGCAGAACGTGTTCAGGATGAAGCTGCTGGGTGCAGAGGTGGTTCCGGTGACTTCTGGATCCAAAACCCTGAAAGACGCCCTGAACGAGGCCATGCGCGATTGGGTCACCAACGTCGAGGACACGTTTTACATCATCGGCACTGTGGCCGGGCCACACCCTTACCCAATGATGGTTCGCGATTTCCAAAGCGTGATCGGGCATGAGTGCATTGAGCAGATGCAAGAACAGGTTGGTCGCCAGCCCGATTACGTGTTGGCATGTGTGGGCGGCGGCTCCAATGCCATGGGCATTTTTTACCCTTATTTGAATGTCGAGGGCGTTCGTTTGGTCGGCGTAGAGGCTGGTGGGGATGGCATTGAGACTGGGCGTCATGCGGCGTCCCTGTCTGCAGGTTCCCCCGGCGTGCTTCACGGCAACCGCACCTATTTGCTGCAAAGCGACGACGGCCAGATTATTGAGACGCACTCTGTGTCCGCGGGTCTTGATTATCCAGGTGTTGGCCCTGAGCACGCCTGGCTCAAAGACACCCACCAGGCAGAGTACGTCAGCATTACAGACAAAGAAGCCTTGCAGGCGTTTCACGATTGCTGCCGCATTGAGGGCATCATTCCTGCGCTGGAAAGCAGCCATGCGCTGGCCCAGGCTGCGAAAATGGCTGCCGGTCTCGACAAAGACCAGATCATTCTCGTCAATTTGTCGGGACGTGGTGACAAAGACATGCACACAGTCGCCCGCATGAGCGGAGCCGAGTTTTACTGTCATCCAGACTGCAAGACCGGTCAGGCACGGTCATGCGGCCAATAATTATTTCAGGCAATTGACATGTCAAGAATCAAGCAGACCTTTGAAAGGTTGGCCAAACAGGGGCGAAAGGGTTTGATCCCGTTTGTCACGGGTGGCGACCCGGAGCCAACACACACAGTGGAGGTGCTACTGGCACTGGCCAAAGCCGGTGCCGATGTCATCGAGTTGGGTGTTCCGTTCAGTGACCCCATGGCCGACGGCCCTGTGATTCAGCGATCCAGTGAGCGAGCGCTGTCCAAGGGCATTTCCACCAAAGCCATCCTCGACTATGTGCGCGAGTTTCGCAAGTCGAATCAAGACACACCGATCGTGCTGATGGGATATGCCAATCCCATTGAACGCATGGGTGAGGGCGCGTTTGTTGCCGCCGCACATGACGCTGGGGTAGATGGCGTTCTGGTGGTGGATTACCCGCCCGAGGAGTCCTTGAGCTTTGCAGACCTCCTGAGAAAATCCGGAATGGACCCGATTTTTCTGCTGGCCCCGACCTCGTCTGACGAGCGGATCAAGAAAGTGGCCCAAACAGCCAGCGGTTATGTGTATTACGTTTCCTTGAAAGGTGTAACTGGTGCACAGCACTTGAACACCACGGAAGTCAGTTCCAAACTGCCAGTGATCAGGCAGCACACCCAGGTACCAGTCGGGGTTGGCTTTGGCATTCGCGACGCAGAATCCGCTTGTCGGGTGGCTTCTTCAGCCGATGCTGTGGTCATTGGTTCAGCCCTGATTCAGGCGCTTGAAGCACGCGGTGAACAATCTCCTGCCGACACCGCATACGCATTTCTACACCCCATCAGATTGGCGCTGGACGACGCATACAGTGCCTGAGGGATACAAAAATCATAAGGATGTGACCCAATGAGTTGGTTAGACAAGATCATTCCGCCGCGCATTTCATCGCGCGCACCCGGTGAGGCCGCAAAAAAGAGCGTGCCCGAGGGGCTGTGGGTGAAATGCAAGAGTTGTGACGCAGTGCTTTATCACAACGAGCTTGCCGCAAATGCCATGGTGTGCCCAACCTGCAATTACCACATGCGGATTGGTGCCCGTGCGCGTCTTGACCTGCTGTTTGACGATGACAAGCGTGAAGAAATCGGCCAGGAAGTGGTGCCGATGGACAGCCTCAAGTTCAAGGACAGCAAACCTTACCCCAGTCGCCTGAATGAGGCCAAGCTGGCCACCGACGAGACCGATGCATTGGTTGTGCAGGCGGGCAACATGGGTGGCGAGAAGGTCGTGATTGCCTGTTTCGAATTTGAATTCATGGGCGGCTCGATGGGTTCTGTGGTGGGCGAACGTTTCTGCCGTGGAGTGCAGCGTGCCATTGAATTGAAAGTGCCGTTCATCAGTATCACGGCTTCGGGTGGCGCACGCATGCAGGAGGGCTTGGGGTCGTTGATGCAAATGGCCAAGACCTCCGCCATGCTGGCCAAGCTGGGTCAAGAGGCCTTGCCCTACATTTCCATATTGACCGACCCCACCATGGGGGGCGTGTCAGCAAGCTTTGCATTTTTGGGCGATGTCGTAATTGCCGAGCCCAAAGCCTTGATTGGCTTTGCCGGCCCACGCGTGATTGAGCAGACGGTTCGCCAAACCCTGCCGGAGGGTTTTCAGCGCGCCGAGTTTTTGCTGGAAAAGGGCGCTGTTGACAGCATTGTGGACCGTCGCAACATGAAGCAGACCCTGATTGACCTTTTGGCCATGTTGACCCGAAAGCCAGTCGATTCACCGCATTGATTCAAACAGGAAGGTAGTACCACGTGCATTCAATCCCGACCGAAAATTCATCTTTGGGTGAGTGGCTGTCCTATCTGGAGGCCATTCACAGCAAACCGATTGACATGGGCCTGGAGCGGGTTCACGAAGTTCGGCAGCGCTTGAATTTGAATCCGTCCTGTCTGGTGTTTACCGTGGCTGGAACCAATGGCAAGGGTTCAACCTGTGCCATGCTTGAGAGCATTTTGGTGCAGGCTGGTTACAAAGTGGGTTTGTACACCTCGCCGCATTTGCTGCGCTTTACCGAGCGTGCCCGCATCAATGGTCAGGAAATTGCCGAGGCAGACCTGGTGAAGGCCTTTGCGCGTGTTGAACAGGCCCGCAATGCAGCACCCTCTGTCATTTCACTGACCTATTTTGAGTTCACAACCCTGGCGATCGTGTTGCACTTTGCGGGGCTTGAGCTAGACGCCATGGTGCTTGAGATCGGTCTTGGTGGCCGATTGGATGCGGTTAACGTGTTTGATCCTGACTGTGCGATTTGCACCAGTGTAGACCTGGATCATCAGGCCTTTTTGGGCAACGACCGGGAAAGCATTGGTCGGGAAAAGGCCGGTGTATTCAGACCCGGAAAGCCCGCGGTTGTCAGCGACCCCAGCCCGCCTGCCAGCGTGATCAAACATGCCAACGACATTGGCGCGGATCTGTGGTTGTTCGGTCGTGATTTCAACTACAGCGGTGACAAGCAACAATGGGCCTACGGTGGCCGCGGAATGCGCAGGGCTGCGCTGGCTTATCCCGCCCTGCGGGGTGCGAACCAGTTGCTGAATGCATCAGCCGCCATTGCCGCGCTGGAAACCGTACGCGACCGCTTGCCTGTGCCAGCGCAAGCCATTCGGCAAGGCCTCTTGCTGGTTGAATGGCCGGGGCGCTTTCAGGTGTTGGCTGGTCAGCCAACCATCGTGCTGGATGTGGGCCACAATCCACACGCCGCAGCCCACCTTCGTGAAAGCCTAGACAACATGGGGTTTTTCCCCTTCACGCACTGCATTTTCGGCATGTTGGCCGACAAGGACGCCGTGGGCGTGGTACGGGCTTTGAAGGACCGCATTGACCACTGGCACTTGGTGCCGACCGAGGGAGATCGCGGTCGCAGTGCAGACCAGTTGAGGTCGGTGGTTGAGCAGGAAGTGGGCAGTGCGGAGGCATTCGACTGGGAAGCCAATGCCCAGGCGCTTAAAAAAGGCGGAATTGCTCGCCAAGCGCCAGAAAAATCTGTTCAGACATACGCCAGTGTGGATGAAGCTTACCGTACGGTCACTCAGGCCGCGGCGGCGAGTGATAGAATTCTGGTTTTCGGATCTTTTGTGATCGTCGGGCAGGCCTTGCTCGTGCGTGAAGCGCTGAAAAAATCAAACCATTGATTAATAACCTGAGGTGTCCGTGAGTTCCAATCCACGTACTGGCAGCAAAAACAAAGTCAATAACGATCCCGTTGATGAGTTGAAGCGCCGTTCGAGACGTCGATTGGTTGGGTCAATCGCGCTGTTTCTTTTTGCGATTATCGTGGTGCCTGCGCTGGTCGAGAAAGAACCCGCCAAAAAGGACGCTCCCGTTGAACTGGTGGTGCCCTCACGTCCGAATTCGGACCCCAAGGCTGATTTTGCAAACAACGAGGGTGTGGCAGACACAAAAGCGGCGAAGCCGACCCTTGATGAACCCGCTTCCAATTCTGTAGCGCCTGATTCGAAACCCACTGCTGCAAGCGAAAAGCCATCCGCCCCAGAGGCACCAAAAGTGGCGACAGCACCAAAAGCGGAGCCAGCGCCAAAAGCGGAGCCCGTACCCAAGCCCGCACCCGAAGTGAAGTTTGATGCCAAGCCGCTCGCCAAGACTGAGGCCCCCAAAGAAACAAAGCCAGTACCCAAGGCTGAACCCAAAGTGGAACCCAAGGTTGAACCTGCCAAGCCCACTGAGGACCCGATTGCCAAGTTTGCACAAGGTGAAGTGTTGTGGGTGCAGGTGACTGCCCTGAAAGACGGCGCTCATGCCGAACAGATTCGAAGTGAATTGGTCAGCAAAGGGTTTCCAGCGAAAGTGGAGTCCGTGAGTGCGGGCGCAAGCAAGGTGTACCGGGTCAGGGTCGGACCTCTGGCAGGTCAGGACAAAGCCAATCAGACCAAGGCGGCCTTGGCCAAGCAGGGTTACAACGGCAGGGTGGTTCAGTGACGGTCTTTGATTACATTGCCATTGCGATTGTCGGTTTGTCGGTGGTGTTGGGTCTGTTCCGTGGCATGGTCAAAGAGGTTTTGAGCCTGGCAAATTGGATTTTGGCCTTTTGGCTGGCGAATCATTATGGCGATCGTCTGGTTGTTTACCTGGATTGGGCAGAAGGTTTGAGCCCTGCCATGAAGGCGCTGGTGGGTTGTGCGGGCACTTTCTTTGCCGCGATGATCGTTGGTGCCATACTGATCGGGCTATTGGGAAGAATTGTGTCTGCGGCCGGACTGGGTTTCGCAGACAGGGGTTTGGGCGGCATGTTTGGTGCTGCCCGGGGTTGTTTTATTGTATTGGTGCTTGTGACAGCGGCGGGTTTCACTTCACTTCCGAAAATGCCATTCTGGACGCAGGCCAAGTTGTCTCCTGTGGCGGTGGATGTCATCAAGGAAGTCAAGCCGCATTTGCCGGAAACAGTGGCCAAGTGGGTTCGCTATTAGGAGAGTTCAATGTGCGGGATAGTCGGTGTATCCGGTTTTTCTCCAGTTAATCAAATGCTTTACGACAGCCTGTTGCTGTTGCAGCACCGCGGCCAGGATGCCGCTGGTATTGCAACGGGGCATGGCAATGCGTTCAGCATGTTCAAGGGCAACGGCCTGGTTCGGGATGTGTTTCGCACCCGCAATATGCGCTCTTTGTTGGGTAACTATGGCATCGGTCATGTTCGGTATCCAACCGCTGGTTCTGCGTCCAGTTCTGAAGAAGCGCAGCCTTTCTACGTCAATGCGCCCTATGGTTTGGTGTTGGCTCACAACGGTAACCTGACCAACAGTGAGCGCTTGAAAGCAGAATTGTTCAAAAATGATCGGCGCCACATCAACACCAACTCCGATTCCGAAGTGTTGTTGAACGTACTGGCGCACGAGCTTCAATCCAATGCGTCTGGTTATTCTCTGGACCCAGCCACCATTTTCAGGGCTGTTGCCGGCGTGCATGAACGTGCGCGCGGTGCTTACGCCTGTGTGGTTCAAATTGCGGGCTATGGCATTCTGGCGTTTCGGGATCCGCACGGCATCCGGCCTTTGGTGTACGGCAAGCTGGAAACGGAGCAGGGCACCGAGTACATGTTTGCGTCTGAGTCTGTGGCGCTTGCGGGCATGGGCTATGAATTCGTGAGAGATGTTTTGCCTGGAGAGGCCGTCTTTGTGGATGTTGAAGGCAACATTTTCGAGCAGCAATGCGCGAAGAAGTTTTCTTTGAACCCGTGTATTTTTGAGTATGTGTACCTGGCGCGCCCTGACTCCATTATGGATGGCGTCTCTGTGTACGAGGCCCGTGTGAAAATGGGTGAATATCTCGCCGAGCGTGTTCGTGCCGGTGTGCCATCGGGCGAAATTGACGTGGTCATGCCGATTCCTGATTCCAGCCGCCCGGCTGCGCTTGAACTGGCCAACCGCCTGGGTGTGCCTTATCGAGAGGGCTTCATCAAGAACCGTTACATCGGCCGTACCTTCATCATGCCGGGTCAGGCCATTCGCAAGAAGAGTGTGCGTCAGAAGCTGAGTGCCATTGAGTGTGAATTCAAGGGCAAGACGGTGTTGTTGGTGGACGATTCGATTGTGCGTGGAACAACCAGCCGTGAAATCGTGCAGATGGCGCGTGAATCTGGCGCCAAGCGGGTCATTTTTGCGTCGGCAGCGCCCCCCGTGCGCTTTCCGAACGTGTACGGCATTGACATGCCCACGCGCGATGAACTGATTGCATCGGGTCGCACTGACGACGAAATTTGCGCTGAAATTGGCGCAGATGCCCTGTTTTATCAGGACATTGAAGAGATGAAGAAGGCGGTTGCCGATCTGAACCCGACCCTGAAGGTTTTTGACGCGTCTTGCTTTGACGGCACCTACATCACCGGTGACGTGACAACCGAATACCTGGATCGTCTTGAGTACATGCGCAAGCATCCCGAAGTGGTTGAGTCGGGTGGTTTGCAGATGAATCTGGGGTATGCAGCCAACCCTTAACCCTGCCTGATTCCAACTGTTGGATTTGTACAAACCAGTGTGTTTGCTACCTCACATCAGTTAAACTAGGCAACCTGTTGAAATAAAAGCGCGAAATGGTTCGCGCTTTTTATTTGTAGAGAAAATTCATGTCGCTGATCGTACACAAGTACGGTGGAACCTCGATGGGCTCTACCGAACGCATTAAAAACGTGGCCAAGCGAGTGGCCAAATGGCACAGGGCCGGTCATCAAATGGTGGTGGTGCCTTCTGCCATGTCGGGTGAAACGAACCGTCTGATCGGTTTGGCCAAGGAAATTCAAAGCGAGCCAGATCCGCGTGAGCTGGACATGCTGTGCTGCACGGGTGAGCAGGCTTCTGTGGCCCTGCTGGCCATGGCTTTGAAAGCAGAGGGCTTGGATGCCATCAGCTTTTCTGGCTGGCAAGTGCCCATCAAAACCGACAGTGCCCACACCAAAGCCCGCATCGAATCGATTGATGACAAGCGTGTAAGAGAGCACCTGGCCCAGAAGAAAGTGGTCATCATTACCGGCTTTCAAGGCATTGACGAGCAGGGCAACCAGACCACACTGGGTCGGGGTGGCTCTGATACCTCTGCTGTGGCTGTTGCTGCCGCTATGAACGCGGCAGAATGCCTGATTTACACAGACGTAGACGGTGTGTACACCACAGACCCTCGGGTTGTGCCCGAAGCGCGCCGCATGCGTGTGGTGTCATTTGAAGAAATGCTGGAAATGGCCTCGTTGGGGTCCAAAGTGCTGCAAATTCGCTCGGTCGAGTTTGCAGGCAAATACCGCGTGCCCACACGCGTGTTGTCCAGCTTGACTGATCCGATGTGCGACCTGGCCGAAGAGAAGGTGTCTGGCACTTTGATTACTTTTGAGGAAGATGAAAACATGGAACAGGCCGTTGTTTCAGGAATTGCGTTTAACCGCGACGAAGCCAAGGTAACCATTCGTGGCGTGCCCGACAAACCCGGTGTGGCGTACCAGATTCTGGGTCAGGTGGCAGATGCCAACATTGACGTGGACATGATCATCCAGAACCAGGGCACGGACGGCACAACAGATTTCACGTTTACGGTGCATCGCAATGAGTTCAACAAGACCATGGATCTTTTGAAGAACAAGATTCAGGCCAGCGTGCAGGCCCGCGAAATTGCTGGCGACACGGACGTTTGCAAGGTGTCTATTGTGGGTATCGGTATGCGCTCGCATGTGGGTGTGGCCAGCTTGATGTTCAAAACCTTGTCCGAGGAAGGCATCAACATCCAGATGATTTCAACCTCTGAAATCAAGGTTTCTGTGCTGATCAGCGACAAATACATGGAATTGGCAGTGCGCGCATTGCACAAAGCGTTTGGTCTGGAAAAAGAGGCTGCATAAAAGCGCATTCGGTGCTACAAATGGATTGATTCGTTGGTATCCGCACCGAAAACCTGTATAATCCAGACCTTCTGGAGACGTGGCCGAGTGGTCGAAGGCACTCCCCTGCTAAGGGAGCATACCCCATAAGGGTATCGGAAGTTCGAATCTTCTCGTCTCCGCCAAACAAAAAAGCCCACCGCATGCGGTGGGCTTTTTTCATGGGACGTCGGTTCTATTGCAGCTACTTGGCGATGGCCGCAGCCAAATGTGCCAACGCTTCCTGAACCTGGTCAATCAGGATCAGGGTAAGCGAACCGTCCGTCACGTCTTTCAAGGCCAAATCGATGGCCTTGAATTCCCCGCGAATTTCACGAATGGTTTGACCACTGGGTCTGCTTGAAGACTGTGCAATGCCTTGTTGCAGCAGCGCCAGCGTTTCGCCGTCGGGCCGTCCCCGTTGGCAGGCGTCCTCATACAGAATGATGTCATCAAAAAATTCACCAATTCGTCGGCCCTGGTCGATGATGTCGATGTCGCGTCGGTCGCCAGCCGCACTGATGACGATTTGGCGTTTGCTGCTTTTCATGTGCTGCAAGGAGTCGATCAGTGCACCGATGGCATCGGGGTTGTGGCCATAGTCGGCGATGATGGTGCCGTTGTTGTGGTAGAACACGTTCAAGCGACCGGGCACCGTGTTGGGGTCTGAATTGAATGTGGCAAGTGCGCGTTTGACCGTGTCCATGGGCAATTTCAGGCCTGCAGCAGCGGCGATTGCACACATCACGTTCTGGATCTGAAACAGGAAAAGACCGTTGTGGGTTAACGGAATTTCAGACAGGGGAAACTCAGCTTCCTCACCGTCGTGAGACAGGCAAATGCGATCACCTTGCAGCATCAGCACAGATTGGCCTTGTGCCTTGTGCACATTCACGATGGGGTTGTCGGTGCGTGTGGTGAAGAACAGGACGCGCCCCGGGCTGCGCTTGGCCATTTCCACGGTGTGTCGGTCATCCGCGTTTAATACGGCAAGGCCGTTTGGAGATACGTTCTGGATCAGCACGCTTTTCAGCAAGGCCAGGTCTTCAACGCTGTCGATGAAGTTCAGCCCGAGGTGGTCGCCTTCGCCAATGTTGGTCGCGATGCCCACGTCACACATGTCGAATCCCAAACCTTCCCGAAGCATGCCGCCACGGGCGCATTCAAGCACTGCTGCGTCCGCTTCGGGGTGCATGAGTACGCGGTGGGCGCTGCGCGGACCACTGCAATCACCCGTGTCAACCAGGTGGCCGTTGACATAAACGCCTTCGGTCCCGGTGAAGCCAACGCGCATGCCATGGGTGCGTAAAATGTGCTCGATCAGTCGCACTGTGGTGGTTTTGCCATTGGTGCCGGTCACCGCCACCAGTGGAATTCGGGCAGTTTCGTGTGGGGCAAACATGGCAGAGATGACTGCACTGCCCACGTCTCGGGGTTTGCCGAACGAGGGGGCCAAGTGCATGCGCAAGCCGGGTGCAGCGTTGATTTCGATGATGGTGCCACCCTGTTCTTCAAGCGAGCAATTGACCCGTTCGCACACCACGTCTACACCGCAAATGTCGATACCGATCAACTGGGCGGCTTCAACCACGGTGTTGGCCAGTGCAGGGTGTACGTCGTCCGTGACGTCGGTGGCCACACCGCCCGTGCTGAGGTTGGCGTTGTTGCGCAATACCACCCGAACCCCTTTGGGAGGCACGGAATCGGCTTCGAACCCTTGTTTTTGAATGCGGGCAATGGCAATCGCATCGAGCTTGATTTTGCTGAGTGCGCTGCCATGGCCTTCACCGCGCAGCGGATTTTTATTTTCCGTGGCGACCAATTCTGCAATGGTGTGCACGCCATCACCAACCACGGAAGGTGGTTCACGTCGCGCAGCGGCGACCAATTGATTGCCAACCACCAGGAAGCGGTAGTCGTGGCCCGGCACAAAGCGCTCAACAATGGGCACGCCACTGCCAAATTCAACTGCGGTGTCGAAGGCCACCTTCAGGTGATTCTTGTCACGAATGTTGACAGTGACGCCTTTGCCTTGATTGCCGTCATAGGGTTTGATGACCACGGCGCAACCCAATTCATCGAACGCTTCACAGGCCTCTTCATAGGTGTGGACGATGCGGCCTTCAGGCACTGGCAAACCAGCCGCGTGCAGCAGGGTTTTGGTCAGGTCTTTGTCTTGCGCGATGGATTCGGCAATGGCGGAGGTGGCGTCAATTTCAGCAGCCTGAATGCGACGCTGTTTTGAACCCCAGCCCAGCTGGACCAGACTGCCCTTGGTCAATCGTCGAAAGGGGATGCCTTGTGCCACTGCGGCGCGCACAATTGAACCTGTGCTGGGCCCCATTTTGATGTCTTCGTACAGTTCTTTCAGTTCCGCCAATGCGGCTTCAGTGTCGTAGGGTGCGTTGTTCAGTGCGGCATTTAAAATGGCTTCTGCTTTCTTGAGTGCAAGGCGGGCCAGTTCTTCTTCTTCATACTGAACAACGACTCTGAAGGTGCCAGAATTGACGCTGTCGACCACGCGGGTGAACGCAACCGGTGAACCCGCTTCTATTTGCAGGCTCAGTGTCAGCTTGGCCAGAAAGTGAGCCAATGTGACATTGTGCTCAAGGCCTGTGGCCCGAATGGACCCGATGTTCGGCAGCAGGCTGCGGATTCGGGTTTCCAGGGCGTCGTGCCGGTCGTAAATCTGTTCGCTTTCTTCGCAAACCACCAACATTTCGAGGCTGGTGTTTTTGCTCCACAGGTTGGGCCCGCGCAGGGCTCTTGTCCGTTCAATGTGCATGGTGTTCTTCTTCAAGCCACTTGGGGTGTGTTGATCAATGCCATTTGCATGCTGCTTTCAATCAGGTCTTTGGGCAGGTTCAATGACCACGCGCTGGCGGTCAAGGCCATCCACAGCAAGGCCTCTTCTTCGGGGAAGCGCACTGGCACCTCAATCAAGGAGTTGTTGACGTTGCAGTTTTCGAGGCATTCAATCATGCCGCGGTGAATGACCACAGCGCGTCCGCCTTCTTTCAGGTGTGCCTGTATGACCGGGTTGTCTTTGTGACGTGAAATCCAGATGATTTGTCCGTCACACAGATCACGCAGGGGCAGCAGGCCTACTTCATCGGCATTCAGGATGGCATGGCCTTCGGTGAGCACGAGGTCAACGGCGGTGCGTGCTGAGTTAAACAACTGCTCAGATGTCTGAATGTCCCAGGGTTCAAGTCCGTCTGTGCTTCCCAGGCTGGTGACCACGGACACATGACAGCGGTCGTAGGGAATGCCGTGCTCAAGCAGGGTTTGCATGTTGAGTTTGGCAATGGCCGTGTTTACGCGCTTGCTGATCAACATGCGTCTGCCCGATTCAAAATCTGTGGCGTCCTCGGTTTTAAGATGCCGGTCTCCGATCCACAAGCCTTGATCACAGGCCAGCCCGACGACACGACCTTGGGTCGTCAAAATTTGATGAAGCAGGGTGCCGAAGTGCTTGAGTTCGTCGCCGCCCAGATAGTTGACGATTGGAATACGGCCATTTTCAGGTTCCGGAAACAGCGATTCGATGATTTTTTCGCCGATGTTGCGGCCTGGCCCATTGCTGGGTTTGATGTGCATCAACAAGCCAGGCCCGGCGTTGACCTCAATCACGGCAATGCTTTGCCCTTCAGGCGGCTGGTCAATGTGCTCACAGACCAGGTCGATGCCGGCGATGTCAAGGTGAACAACCTTGGCTGCCAAGGCCGCCAGGCGAGCGATGTCTGGGTGAATGCTGTCCGTGACGTCCAGGGTGGCGTTGCTGTTTCGTTCAATGATGACCTGCTGGCCTTCTGGCACCACGCTGTCAGGCTGATAGCCTTGACGCTGGATCTCCAGCAGGATGGCCAGGTTTTTGGTTAAATCCACCGGGGTGAGGGTGTATTCCTCCTCTTCACCGCGCCGGGGGTCTGTGTTGATCTGGCTTTCGATCAGCTCGGTTACCGTGGATTTTCCGTCGCCGGTGATCTGAAAAATTTCACCGCGCGCGACGGCGGCCACTTCGCCGTTGATGACCAGAACACGGTGCTCGTTACCGCGTATAAACTGTTCAACCAGCACGTCGCTGCCTTCTTTGGCGGCAATGTGCCAAGCTGCTTCGATGTCTTCCTGACGGCTCAGTTCCAGGCTGACTCCGCGTCCGTGATTGGCATCCGAAGGTTTGACCACCACGGGCAGACCAATGTCTTGCGCAATTTCCCAGGCTTTTTCAGGGGATTCGGCCATTTCACCTTCGGGGATGGGAACGCCACACAGAGAAATCAATTCTTTGCACAGGTGCTTGTCGCTGGCGATGCCCTCTGCGATGGCCGAGGTCTTGGTGGATTCGGCGGTCCAGATGCGTTGTTGCCGTTCTCCGTAGCCAAGCTGAACCAGATTGCCTTCGGTCAGACGAATGAAGGGAATTCGACGCTCGTAGGCTGCGTCCAGAATGTGTTGGGTGCTTGGGCCGAATGCGTATTTGTCGACCACCGCTTTCAGCGCCTTGATTTCTGAAGGCATGTCAAATGGCGCTTGGTCGATGGCGGCTTGCAGCAGGCGCATACCGGTGTGCAGGCAGGCCATGCCCACTCGTCGCTCGGTGGTGCGAAACACCATTTTGTAAATGCCGGTTTTCGACGTCATTCGGGCTTTGCCAAACCCCACAGGCTGACCGATCATTTCGTGCAGTTCGATCACAACATGTTCCAGAATGTGTGCCGCGTACGTGCCGTCGCGCAGGCGCTCCAGAAAACCGCCTTTTTCCCCGATACCGCAGCGGTGTTCAGCCAGGTTCGGTAGCCAGGTCGTCAAGGATTCGTAAAGGCCGGGGATCAGATTCGAAGGGGCCTGTTCAAGGTCATGAATGTTGATCAGGGCCTCAATGCAGGGGCGATACGTCCAGATGTTGGGACCGTTGAGCCAGGAGGTCTTGATTATCTCCAATTTGCGCTGCGTCATGTCTTTTTTTATTTCCTGCAATATGGGTACAGAGGATTTTGTGAAATAGTAACGTCTAATTTCCCGGAATAGTGGTGTAGCATTAGCCCGTTTATTAACACTGGGGTTTTTCGCTTGAAAACCGTTGGATTTGCGCTGAATCAGCAAGACAAAAATGCACTTGAAAAGCAGTTGCACAAGTTGGGGTGCGAGTTTGCTTTTTGCAGTGACATGTCGCCTGATTTGACGATGCAGCCATCCATCCTGTGCTTCAACGAGTCAACCGTGTTTGTGTTGACAGGGCCGGGGTTTACACCCGTTTTCCAGGCGCTTTGTGACGAAGTGGTTCATTTCGATCTCAGCGACCATGCTGGTCTTTGTACCTTGTTGATTCGACAGGAAAATGGCCTGTTCCGCTTTTTCAGCAGTTTCTCCCTGCACCGTGTACTTGAGGAGTTTGTCGGTCTGTTGCAATCGGACGAGCCAGCGCCCGAGGAAGTAGAAGCCGTAGCTGAGGAACTGGATCCAGACGACGAGCCGGTGTCCACCCGTGCGCTTTTTCGTTTGGTGCGTTTTGCAAAGCCCTATCGCTGGAAGCTGTTTCTTGGTTTCATGTTGACCTTGGGGTCCACGGCCGCAACGCTGGTGCCGCCTTATCTCACCATGCCGCTGTTTGACGATGTTTTGATTCCGTTTCAGGCTGGGCAACCGCTCAAGGGTGATCTGGCCCTGTTTTATCTTTTGGGTTTGTTTGGCTCTGCGATTCTGGCGGCGTTGTTGGCTTGGGCAAGAACCTATGTGTTGGCGCTGGTGTCGGAAAGGATTGGTTCAGACCTTCGCACCAGCACCTTTAAACACCTTTTGAACCTGTCGCTTGATTATTTCAGTGCCAAGCGCACAGGGGACCTGATTTCCCGGGTCAGCTCAGAGACGGATCGCATCAACCTGTTTTTATCCTTGCACGCGCTGGATTTTTTGACTGATGTGATCATGATTGTCATGACAGCGGCCATTTTGATGACGATCAACGTCAAGCTGGCTTTGCTGACCTTGCTGCCCTTGCCCGTGATTGCCTGGTTGATTCATCTGGTTCGCGAACGCTTGCGGGCCGGTTTTGAAAAGGGCGACCGTGTGTGGGGCGAGATCACCAACATTTTGACCGACACCATTCCGGGTATTCGGGTGGTCAAGGCCTTTACTCAGGAAGAGCGTGAAAGCGATCGCTTTTCCGACACCAATGCACACAACCTGCGAGTCAATGACAAGATCAACCGGACCTGGTCGTTGTTTGGCCCGGCGGTGTCTTTCCTGACGGAGCTGGGCATACTTGTAATCTGGGCGGCGGGCATCTGGATGATCACTGAAAGTGAAATCACCGTGGGTGTGTTGTCGGCTTTTTTGGGTTACATCAGCCGTTTTTATTCCCGACTGGATTCCATGAGCCGCATTGTGTCAGTGACTCAGCGTGCGGCGGCGGGCGCAAAGCGCATTTTCGACATTCTGGACTATCGGTCTTCAGTGCCTGAGGCTGAGAATCCGCTGCCAATGCCTTCCGTGCGTGGGCAGATCAGTTTGCGCAATGTGTCTTTCAGATACGGCAGTCGTCAAGTCTTGAAGGATGTCAATCTGGAGGTCAACGCCGGTGAGATGATCGGCCTGGTTGGCCACAGCGGCTCCGGCAAAAGCACCTTGGTCAATTTGTTGTGCCGGTTTTACGATGTGGGTGAGGGCGCTGTGTTGCTCGATGGCGTGGACATTCGTCAAATCTCGTTGCTGCGTTACCGCGAATGCATTGGCCTGGTGCTTCAGGAGCCATTTCTCTTTTTTGGCTCCATTGCGGAAAACATTGCCTACGGGAAACCCAATGCCACTCGGGAAGAAATCATTCGCGCTGCCAGGCTTGCACATGCCCACGAGTTTATTTTGCGTTTGCCGCACGGCTACGACTCGCTGGTGGGTGAACGTGGGCAGAGCTTGTCGGGCGGCGAGCGACAACGAATTTCCATTGCGCGTGCCTTGCTGATTGACCCACGGATCCTGATTCTGGATGAAGCCACCAGCTCTGTGGATTCTCAAACCGAAAAGGAAATTCAGAAGGCATTGGACAACCTCGTGAAAGGCCGAACAACGATTGCCATTGCACACCGCTTGTCGACACTGGACAAAGCCGATCGCATTGTGGTGATGGACCGCGGCAAAGTGGTCGAAGAAGGACCGCCAAAGGTTCTTTTGGCGGCCAAGTCCCATTACTGGCAATTGCACCAGGCCCAAGAGAAACTGATGCGGGAACAGGCTCATCATGAGTAAATTCACTTTGCAGGAAAATTCGCTCGGTCTGCTGATGATTGTTCGGCCGGATGGTCAGCAAACGGGGCCAGTGCATCCGGTTCTTGCCTTTCCCTTGACCGCCCCTGAATTGGGGTTGGGCTTGGTTGATGAACATGGGAAGGAGGTGATGTGGCTGCCCGATTTGACCAAATTGGACCCGGCGTCATCAACCCTACTAAAAGCGCACCTGGCGAGGCGTGAATACAGACCGCAGATCAAGGCAATACTGCGCGTGTCCACTTTTTCGACCCCCAGTGTGTGGCAGGTTAAAACCGAAACGGGCGTCTGCGAGTTTTTGTTGCAGTCCGAGGAAAGCATTCGCAACCTGGGCGCCGGTCGTCTGTTGTTGACCCACGGCAATGGGATGCAGTTTGTGATTGAGGATCAAGCTGCGCTGGACAACAGAAGCAAGCAGTTGTTGGCGCGTTTCATGGCTTGATGATCCTTTTGAATGAGGATCAGGTTTGCTCGGCGCCCAGAATGTCGACCACGTCGATGATCAGTTTGTTGCTGATCGCAACGCGGGCAATTTTGTCATCTATCCGAATAACCTCTGTGCCTTTGATGGCCCGCAGTTTTCGTCGAATTGAGTAGGGCAGGCGATTTCGGTGCTTCCACAGCGCGGTATCGATCACCTCGCCGCGCGTGAACTTTCTCTCCCAACCGGTTGGCAACTTGCCACCCCGCGCCAGCTTTCGGGCCAGGCCCGGCGGCAGGCTTTTTGGTCGGTCGTCGCCCACCTTCGGGCCATAGTACTTGTCGTAATCGCGACCCAGCATGCCTTTCAAAATGGTCTGCTTTTCAGCGTCAGTGAACAGCCCGTCACTGAATAATTTTGCAGATTGGTCGTCTTTGGTGATGCTCAGTGCCACACCGCGGGTGGCTTCGTAAAAATCGCGTACAGGGTCGCTGCCGTCGGCACGCGCAAGATTGCCCACGGCAAGCGCTGCACCGGCAGTCAGAAAGACTGCAATCGCGAAGCTGATCATTCGTTGAGTCATGGGCCAGGTCTTTTCAGGTAAGGTCTTGCAACACGCAATGCTCGTGTAGTCTAACGTGCCTGAAGGGACTCGGGTTGACTTTTGCCTCCAGATCAGGCCTCCAGCAAAGCCTCTTCATTGAAGAAGCGTGTAGCGCTGTCCTGCTTGGTTTTTCCTGCCCGTGAAGGCATGTTGCACAATCCGCATTCGTAGTGGTCGACGAGGTCGTAGGTGTGAACGACAAATCGACCTGCACAGGTGGTGCACTTGGCCAGGGTCAGCATGCCGGCGTCAAAAAACTTGACGAGACGCCATGCGCGGGTCATGGACAGCACTTCGGGCAGGCCCAAAGTCTGAATCTGTTCGCGATACAACTCGTAGGCTTTCACCAAGGCCAATGATTCATCGATGTCACTGGCTTTAATCAGGCTTTCATAGTAGTTGGCGAACAGCGAGGAATGAATGCTGGGCTGCCAGGTCATGAACCAGTCTGTAGAAAACGGCAGCATGCCTTTGGGTGGCGATTTGTGCTTGATCTCTTTGTACAGGCGAATCAAACGCTCACGTGACAGAGTGGTTTCACTTTCAAGAACCTGAAGGCGAGCATCCAGCCCGATCAATTGGATGGCGAGTTGAATCTGGTTGGCTTCAGAGAGAATGGATTTGATTTTGGCCATGACAGTGGACTCCGTGCGTTTGTGGGGTTTCAGGCTGCGACTTCGTTCAGGTTGCCTGCCATCAGGATGGCGGCGTGGATGCCCGTGATGGAGCGGTCTTTGCTGTGGTTGCTCAGCAAGCCCCACAATTTGTCGCCTTCGAAACGCATGTTGCACATGAGTACATTGCTGCCCGCGATACGGAGCACCTGTGAGGTGGTCAGTTGGTCCAGCAATTCTGCCGTGTTTTCATCAATGCCCAAGCGAACGAGTGCTTCGGCTTTGTCTTCCCGGATCAGTTGTTGAGCCAGCAGAATGTAAGATAGGTTTGTTTCGCGAATTTGCTCAAGAAGTTGAGTTGATTTCATTTTGAATTTCCTCCCAGTGAATTCAAATTGTTCTGGCATTGTTGTGTTGTGCTGCCATGAGTGAATTCTGCGCGCTGCTATCAAATAATTAAGTCGGGCAAAATCTGAAAAGAAGGTCGTTTGTTAGCCGAATGACTCGTCAGAAAATGCCCTACACACATGGAGAATGAGACGTGAACTGGTTTGAAAAAATATTGATGCGTGTCTATGGTTGGGTGACACGGCGCTTGATTTCTGCGCGTTACAAGCAGCTGGGCTTGAAAGAGTTGCGCTTGCAAAGACCCGAGGGCGGTTGGTCCTATGTCACGGGTGGACAAGGACCTGCTTTGATATTGGTACATGGTTTCGGTGCCAACAAGGAAAATTGGCTTGCTGTTGCGCCGAGGTTGATGAAAACCCACACGGTTTACATTCCTGACCTTATCGGGTTTGGTGAATCTGACAAGCCAACCCAGGTGTCATACACGGTGTCGGCTCAGTCTGAAAGGTTGATTGGCTTTGCCGATGCGCTGGGCATCTCCCAATTTCATGTGGGGGGCAACTCGATGGGCGGCTATATTTCGGGCGTTTTGGCGGGTCTGTACCCCGAGCGCGTGTTAAGCGCCTGGATGTTAAATCCAGCTGGCGTGCAGGGGGCCGAGCCCTCCGAGGTGGCCAAGGCGTTTCTTGAACAGGGGCGCCTTGTCTTGGTGCCTGAAAACTATGGGCAGTATCAAAACATCGTGCAGATGTGTTTTTCGGGCGAGCCCCCTGCAATGCCCGGGTTCATGCGCAAGTATTTTGGTTGGGTCAATGTCATGAATCGCGATCTGCTGAAGCAGGTTTTCTATGATTTCACAAACCCGGAGGCAAACCCCACTTTGAACGACATGGTGACCAAGGCGCGCGCCAGGATGCTGCTTGTTTGGGGGGATCAGGATCGCTTGGTGGATGTCTCCGGGCTTCAGGTCTTGAAGCAGGTGAACCCTGCCATTCAGACCCAACTGCTGGAAAACACGGGGCATTGCCCGATGGTGGACCGCCCCAAGCAAGTGCTTGAGGCGTACCTGGCCTTTCAGGCTGCAGCCTGACGAAGCACGGGTAGGGACTGGAACGGGTACGCCTGTTCCAGCTCAATGGCCAGTTCAATGAGCGTGGCTTCGTAACCCAACGGCCCTGAGAAATGCACGCCAATCGGTAGACCTTCTGCCGATTGATGCATTGGAAGGCTGATCCCCGGTGCGCCTGCCACATTCTGCGCGGCGGTGTAGGCCGCAAAACCAATCAGCTTTTCCCGCACTTCCTCGAATTCGATTCGGGGGTTCAATTCGCCCAACAGGGTCGGTGGCATTCCGAGAGTCGGGCTGAGCAAAACGTCGTAATCAGAGAAAACATTTTTGTAGTCGAGCGTGAAGCGTTTGAGTCGGTTCAACGCAAATGGAAAACGCAGCAGATTTTTTCGGAAGTGCCTGGCCAGGCCATAGGTCAACGGTTCAAGTCGGCTGCTGTCGAATTGACGGTCTACCGCCAGCTTTCCGAAATGGACAAGCGACGCCGCCAGCATGCCCCAATACAGCAGAAAATCATCTGCAAACTGCGATTGGATCGGAATGGCCATGGGTTCAACGTGGTGTCCAAGTGCCTCGCATTTCTTGGCGGTCAGTTCAACCGCATCTACGCAGTCGGGATGGGCCGAACCACCGGTGACCTTGCTTGTGAAATAGCCAATTTTCAAGCGCTTGGCGGGTGGGTTTTGCAACCAGCCCAAAGGTGGAAGACTTGGGTTTTTGTATTGCCTTTCCAAAAAGGCCATGGTGGCTGCCGTGTCACGCACTGTTCTCGTCACAACGCCATCAGACACGATGTTGATGGGCAGCTTTTGAGCCATTTCATTGAGGGCTGTACGGCCTCGTGAGGGCTTCAAGCCCACCAGTCCGCAGCAAGACGCCGGTATCCGAATGGACCCACCCCCATCGTTTGCGTGGGCGATGGGCACAACACCTGCTGCCACCATAGCTGCTGACCCGCCTGAAGAACCCCCGGTTGTGTGCTGTGTACTCCAGGGGTTGCGGGTGGGTTGATCGCGCGAGAATTCAGTGGTGGCGGTCAATCCAAACTCGGGCAGACGTGTTTTGCCAAGAAAGACCAAACCTGTGCCAGCGAGTTGTTCAGTAAAGGCACTGGATTGGTCTTTGATGATTTGAGAAGTGCCGCTGGAGCCATGGCGTGTCGGCAGACCTTGGAGGTCGAGATTGTCCTTCAAAAATGAGGGTATGCCAGCAAATTGCGTCAGTTCGGCCCGGCGTGCTTCCAACTGAAGGGCCTGGTCCAGTGCCCGCTCAAGCTGAAGGCATGCTGTGGCATTCAGTGTGGGGTTTGCGAGTTCAAGTCGTTCGATGGCTGCGAGTGTCAATTCACGTGCCGACACTTTGCCGCGTTGCAATTTGGTGCTAAGTTCCACCGCATCGTCATTTCCGAGTGCGTCGTCCCGAAAGGTACTGATCGTCGTCATTTCTCTGTCTCGATGTTATTTTGTTTGTTTTGAAGTGTATCTCATTGGCCACTGTTCAAGATGTCAAATTCTCGTAAAGCACAAAATTTAACAAATATGGTCTGTCCATGCGGTGCAGGCCTTTTCTCGGGCTGTTGCAAGCCTTTTTTGGAGGGTCAGGCGACACCGCCGCACGCTGAGCTACTTATGCGTTCGAGATACAGTGCTTACGTTCTTGGGCTTGAGCCCTATCTGTTGGCAAGCTGGCACAGCAGCACTCGGCCGGAATCGCTCGATCTCGATTTACAGGGGCCGACCACCTGGCTTGGTCTGGAAGTCAAGCGGAGCGTCACTCAGGGTAATCAGGCTGAAGTGGAGTTTGTGGCGCGATATCGGCACAAGGGTGGGCCTGCTCACCGCATGCACGAGCTTAGCCGGTTTGTGTTTGAAGAAGGTCGTTGGTTCTATGTGGATGGGGACTTGAAAAGTCAATGAGTGACCCTAACTTGGAAGTGTGAAGGGTGTCTCAAAGAGAGCCCTGAACCATTTAATGTCAACACAAATTGCTTCCAAGGAGAATGAGTATGGCTACTATCGACTTTACCCCACTGTACCGCAGCACTGTTGGTTTTGACCGCATGGCCACCTTGCTGGATGCCGCTTTGCGCACCGACAATTCTGCAGGCTACCCCCCCTACAACATTGAGGTGGTTGAGGACAACAAATATCAGATCAGCATCGCCGTGGCCGGATTTGAAGAAGACGAAATCGAAATCGAGGTTGAGCGTGGCGTGTTGTCCGTGCGTGGCAAAAAATCAGTGGAAGATGAGAAAGAATACCTGTACAAAGGCATCGCATTCCGGTCATTTGAGCGCAAGTTCAACCTGGCTGAGCATGTCGAGGTGAAGGGGGCAAGCCTGAAAAATGGTTTGTTGAATATCGACCTCTTGAAGGTCATTCCCGAGCAGATGAAAGCCCGAAGAATTCCAATCGGGGGTACCACATTGAAGGCGGTGGAGCAGGGCGACGCTTCTGCTTCAACCGATCAGGCAGCCTGATCTTTATCCACTGACAGGCTTGATCGCCAGAATCTCAAGAGGGGCCAAAGCCGGTGTACACTGGCGTTTTGGTCCTTCTGTCGTTGATCTTGCCCAACTTGCCTCAGTCGCCTCTGTTGATTCGACCACTCAGTGAAATCGCGATTCTGGTCACCCCCAGGCTCTCGGTTGATCCTTTTGTCTGGCCCTCCCTGTTGAATCGGCTTCGTCAGAGTCATGACTTGCTTGCCAGCCTTCTAGACGAATCCAGCTTTGAATGGGTTTTGGCCGATCAAAGCCTGACCCTGCTGTTTCCTCCACATCTTGCATTTCCTTTTGCTCAACTGAACGCACTTTCCGATTTTCTGAATGATCATTTTCAAGCGGTGCTTGCTGATGAAGCCACACCCAAGGCGGAAGGTGTCGTGCATCTGATCGAGGTCAGTTATGGGGGCGAGGCCGGCGAAGATTTGCCAGAGGTTGCCAAACAATTGGGTTTGTCCGAGCGTGAGGTGGTGCAAATACACACTGAGCCACTCTACAGGGTTGAGTTTATTGGATTCTTGCCAGGCTTTGCCTATTTGGGTGGTTTGCCACCTTCGCTTCATTTGCCGCGTCGTGCCGAGCCTCGTGATCGGGTACCTGCCGGTGCTTTGGCCGTGGCAAGTCGCTACACGGCCATTTACCCCATGGTCAGCCCGGGTGGTTGGCATTTGTTAGGGCAATCCGAGTTCAATTTGTTTTCCACAGACCAGTGGCCGCCCAACAGGCTGCAGGCTGGCGACAGCGTGCGGTTTGTGGAGGTGTAAATGCTAAAGGTCACTTCTGCAAAGGGTTTGGGACTGGTCAGCGACCTTGGCCGTTTTGGCATGGCTGGTAGTGGGGTCGCCTGGACAGGGGCGCTGGATTTGCACAGTCTTCAACTCGCCAACGTGTATCTCGGAAACCACGAACATGCGGCCTGTCTTGAGTTCATGGGTCGTTTTTCACTGCAATGCGTCAAGTCTTGTGTCTTGATGCTTTCTTCCGCTTTGGGTCTTGCAAAGTTGAACGATCTGACCGTTGAGCCAGGCCGAACTCTGCACCTCACAGCCGGAGACGAACTGGAAATTTTCCCACCCCAACGTGGTGTTTGGACGCAGCTGGCGGTGCAGGGCGGCGTGCAGGTGCCATCTGTTCTGGGTTCGCGTTCAACGCATTTGCAGGCGGGCTTCGGCGGGCTTGAGGGGCGAACGCTTCGGGTGGGAGACCATATTCCCACCTTGCATTTGTCGGCTGACCTGAATTGCCCCGGGGAACGCGTTCATCGACGCTTGGCTTTGCCGGTCGCTACCTGGAACACGGCTGAGCCTTTGGTGGTCCGTTTTGTAGAGGGCCCCGAGATGAGCTGTTTGCCCAAGAAAGAGCAAGCCCGGTTCTGCGAACAGTCGTGGAGTTTGGGGCTGAGTAGCTCAAGAATGGGGTTTCGATTTGAAGGCCGGGCCTTGAAAACCGACAAGTTGCCTGACATGCGATCGCACGCAGTTCATCCCGGTGTCATTCAGTTGCCTCCGGCAGGGCGCCCTTTGGTGCTGATGGCGGATGCACAGGTGACGGGGGGATATCCGCGCTTGGGCAGCGTGATCCAGGCAGACTTGTGGAAGTTAACCCAGCTTTCACCGGGGCAGTCAGTGATATTCAAGCCCGTTGAACTGAGTGACGCTGTGCGGGCTCAGAAAAGGCTGCGTGGCGAAGTCAACCGCTTGCGTATGGAGCTTTTTGGCGCATGACCAAGTTCGAAGAGTCATCGGTGTTGCTGAATGCGGATTTGGGTGAAGGAGCCACTTCCGATTCAGAACTGTTCAAATTGGTGGATTTGGCCAACATTGCCTGTGGAGGCCACGCCGGAGATGAGCACAGCATGCGGCTTTGCTGTGAGTTGGCCCTTGAACAGGGTGTGAGTGTAGGCCCACATCCCAGTTATCCGGATCGAGAAGGTTTTGGTCGCCGAAGGCCGGATGGCCCGGTGCACAATTTGTATGGTGAGCTGATGCGCCAGGTGGATTCATTTCTGGAAATTGCGGCTTTGTCCAATTGCCCGGTTACGCATTTGAAAGCCCACGGGCAGCTGTACAACGATGCCGCTTTTGATCCAGTTTTGGGCGAGCTTATGCTCAAGCTAAGCCTGCACTACGGAAACCTGAAACTGCTGGTGCTTGCGAACAGTCCACTGGAAATTCAAGCCTTGAATGCAGGTGTCAACATTCTGCGAGAAGGGTTTCCCGACCGAGCCTACTGGGGCGATGGCGCCCTGGTGGAACGCAGCATGCCCGGTGCGGTGCTGCATGACAGTTTTCAAGTGGCCTCTCAGGCCAAGGCAATGGCCCTTGGGGAACCCATTTCAAGTCTGGACGGTGAATGGCTTGCATTCACTGTCGATACGCTGTGCCTGCATGGTGACAATCCACAGGCGCTGGCCAATGCCCGCGCTGTGCGCGCGATGGTGCCAAGGGCGGGAAATCCTGAACGGTAACTTAAACTGCAGGCACGAAACGCACATCCAGCGGTGGCAGCCCGTGCTTGGCGCGGGCCTGGTTGCAACGCGGGTTCAAACTGCCATCGGGCATGAACACCTCGTACTCACGACAGGGGCTGGGCCGGTTTTCATAAATGCTGCAGCTGACAGATTCACCCAGTGTTCCCGTCAATGCGGAACATTTTGGGTTGGTCTGTGAGGTGCCTTTCATGCAGGCGCGATAGAGGTTCATTTGCTCGGTCATTTCAACCGGCACATACCCACCCTCTGCCGCAGTGGTTTCTGCCCAGTAGAAGCTGATTCTGAACGTGGAGCAGCACACGCCGCAGCTTTGGCACAGCGCTTCGACGCCAGCGGTGTCGATACAAATCGTGGTGGGTTTTGACTGCATTTTGACCTCAAAAAAACAGCCTGGGGGAGGGGATGCGCAAATATAGGATTGCGGCAGGCCGAAATCAAGCGGAATTTGAAGCCAGTCGCCAGAAACAGACACTTGTTTGAGCCTGTTATGATGAGGCCATTAACGCCACATAGAAAGTCCCGGAGAAGGCATTGAGCAAGAACCCCAAGCAAGCCGACAAAGGTCAGTTAAGTCCCTCTGGTCACATGCTGGATTACGTCAGGCAACGCCTGCAAAAACACGCGCCTTTTAGTGAAATTCCGGCTCACCAACTAAATGTGTTGCTTCAAGGATGTGCCGAAACCTATTTTTCACCCAATGAGCTGATCATTCAGCCAGAGGATGGTGCTCCGGAGTTTCTGTATTACGTGGAAAAAGGCGCAGTGGTTGGGCGCAAGGGGCTGGCCGATTTATCGACCACGGGCTTTCAGTACGAGGTCGGTGAAATGTTTCCCGTGAATGCGTTTTTGGCAGGGCGACCGGTAACGGCCACCTACAGCGCACGTGAGGACACGTTTTGTCTCATGTTCACACAGGAGGCCGTGCGTGCGCTGGCCGAGCAAAGCCCCGTCTTTTCTGATTATCTGACCCGTCGAACACTGCAGTTTCTTGACCTTTCCCGCAGGGCCATTCAAGTGGCGTATTCGTCACAGACCATGGCGGAGCAATCCCTTGAAAAGCCATTGCGCGATCTTCACCGCGGCATGGCCTTTTCGTGTTTGCCAGAGACCCCACTCAGGCAGGTGCTGGAGGTGATGCAGGAACAACGGGTGGGGTCTATGGTGGTGGTTAACGCTGACAAGCGGGTGCTGGGCATTCTGACTCGGCAAGATGTACTGGCCAAGGTGGCCTTGGGTCAAAAGCCGCTGGATACGCCTGTGTCTGAGGTCATGAATCAACCCGTTCACACGCTGGAGGAGCACAACACCGCCCAAGAGGCGGTTCTCCTGATGTCCAGGTTCGGCATTCGGCACATTCCGGTGACGCGATCGGGCGTGCTGCAGGGCATGGTGTCTGAAAGGGACATTTTTGCCATGCAGCGCCTTTCATTGAAACAGATCAGCTCAACCCTGAAAGCCGCGCCAGACATTGCCATGCTCAAGGCTGGCGCACAAGACATACGCAGTTTTGCGAAAAACCTGATGGCGCAGGGCATTGCGGCCAAGCAACTCACCGAACTGATCAGCCATCTGAACGATGTGCTGACTGAGCGCATTCTTGAACTGGTTGCCAATCGGCACGGCATCGACATGCGCAGTTTTTGCTGGTTAAGCTTTGGTTCCGAAGGCCGTTCAGAACAAACCATCGCGACAGATCAAGACAATGGACTGCTTTTCGTGAGTGATCAGCCTGATGCGGATCTGGCCAAGTGGACTGCATTTGGCAAGGAAGTAAACCAGATTCTGGATCAGTGTGGATACCCACTGTGCAAAGGCAATGTCATGGCGGGCAATCCAGAATGCTGTAAAACCCAGGATCAGTGGATTGAACGTTTTGACATGTGGTTGCGTGTGCCCACACCCGAAAACCTGCTGAGAGCCAATGTGTTTTTCGACATGAGGCCACTGGCCGGCAATCTTGAGCTGGCTGCGCCTCTGAGGCGCTTCATTACCCAGAATGCGTCAAAGTCTCAGCATTTCCTGCGAATGCTGGCAGAAAACATCATGCGGTTCCGACCACCGTTGAACTGGCACGGCAGTGTAGACACGCTGGAAATTGACGAGGTTCGTACGCTTGACCTGAAAAAGCATGGCACCGCTGTCTACGTGGATGCGGCCCGTTTTTTGGCACTGGTTTACGGGGTGGACGAGGTCAACACGCGCAGGCGTTTTGAGGCGGTTGCGGGCCATCTTCATGTAGAGGCACAACGCCGAGACGCATGGGTCAGTGGTTTTGAATTTCTGCAAATGATGAGGTTGCGTATTCAGGTTGAGGAAAGCATGACCGTGCCCGGGTTGCATGATCAACCCAACGTGATCAATTACGATCAGCTTGACCAAATTGACCGGCGCATTCTCAAGGAGTGTTTCAGGGTGGGGCGCCGTTTGCAGCAGCGCATAGAGTCGGAGTACCTGCGTTGAAGGGGCCAGCAAAAGCGCTGATGAGCCGCTTGTCCAATTGGTTGTTTGGGCTTGATTACGACCGATGGATTATCGTGGATGTGGAATCGTCCGGTTTGAACGCCCGAAAGGACCGGCTCATCTCGATTGCGGCCACCGCCATCGTGTTTGATGGCAGGGGGCACCCTCGAATTGCACTCTCCGATTCTTTTGAAGTCATTCTGAAACAGCCTCCACATGTGTTCGCCGCCTTGGACAAAAGCAATATCCTGATTCATGGCATCGGGCAGGGGGCGCAAGAAAAGGGGGTTGAAGCCCGCGTCGCACTGCATGCCTTTCTGGACTATGTCGGCGATTCTCCGTTGATTGCTTTCCACAGCTGGTTTGATGAAACCTTGATTAACCGGGCCCTGAAAAAGGTACTGGGCAAACGGACCCACCGCCGTTGGGTTGATCTCGAACATGTGGCTGCCGTGCTGCACCGGGAAGATCACCGGTTGGCACTGGATGTCTGGTTGCAACGCTATTCAATTGTGTGTGATCAGCGGCACCAGGCGGCGTCAGATGTGATGGCCACTGCCGAGTTGTTCATGCGGCTTTGGCCCATGATTGAAAAACGGAAAGCAGGCACTTGGCCAGGCATTCAGAAAATTGCCGGTGGCTTGAAAACCCTGCCGGGAAGAGGCGCTTTTTAGGCAGGCAGCAATTTCTCAAGTGCCACCCGCAAATGCGCAGGTATGGCCACTGGCCGCCCCGTGGCCTTGTTCACAAACACATGCACAAAATAGCCATTGGCGCACAAATCACCTTTTGCATTGAACAGGGCGATTTCATAGCGCACCGAGCTGTTGCCGATTTTGCCCGCACGCAGGCCAGCCGTGATCTGTTCCGGAAAACCGATTGGTGCCAGGTATTTGCACTGGCTTTCAACCACAAAACCGACCACTTCGCCCTGGTGAATATCCAGCGAGCCGTGTTCAATCAGATAGCGGTTGACCACCGTGTCGAAATAGCTGTAGTACACCACGTTGTTCACATGGCCGTAGATGTCGTTGTCGTGCCAGCGGGTGCTTACAGTTTGGTGAATCGGGTATTGCTGCAGTGTTTCCATGGAGGTTTGCGTTTAAAAGCTGGCCTGATAAATGGCCCGTGCGTCTTCAAGATTGATTTCACGCGGGTTGTTTGACAAAAGCCGGGTTTGCAGCATGGCCGATTCAGCCAACCTGTCAAGGTCGGTTTCGGCAATGCCGACCTCACGAAGCCGGCTGGGCAGGCCCGTGCTGACGGCCTGGGTGGCGCACCAGTCGATAAAGGCGTGCGCGCGTTCCTCTTCGAGCACGTGCCCTGGCGCCAGTGACAGTACATCACAGAGTTCCGCATACAAGGCCAATGCAGCGGGTGCATTGAATTTCAGCACTTCTGGCAACACCAGGGAATTGCTCAAGCCGTGCGACACATGAAAAATGCCACCAATGGGATAAGCCAAAGCATGCACGCCGCCCACCGGGGCGTTGGCAAATGCCTGCCCGGCCAGGCAAGCGCCAAACATCATGGCTTGACGCGCTTCGCGGTTGTGGGGGTCAAAACACACCGTTTTCAGGTTGTTTGCCAGCAGTTTCAAGGCCTGACAGGCCAACATGTCGGAATAGGGGTTTTTCAGGCGTTTGGATGTAAACGCTTCAATGGCGTGCACCATGGCGTCAATGCCGGTGGCCGCCGTAATGTGCTGGGGCAGGCTGAGTGTCCAATCGGCATCCAACACCGCAATGTCGGCATACAGCTGGGGTGAAACAACGCCCATTTTGACGTCTTTGCCGGTGGTCACAATTGAAATGGGAGTCACTTCACTGCCTGTGCCTGCCGTGGTGGGCACCAGCACCATCGGCAAACGCGCACTGCGCACGTTGCTTACGCCGTACATGCTTTTGAGGTCTTGCTGACCCTTGGCAAGCACTGCGACCAGCTTGGCGATGTCCAGGGTGGAGCCGCCACCAATGGCCAGCACCAGGTCGGCATGGCTGTCAACCGCCTGTGCTGTTACCCGCAGCACCTGCGCCTCGGGAGGATCAGGCTCCACATCCGTACACACCGTCAGCTTGAAGTCTGCCTGAAGCAGCGCCGTGCGCACCTCCGTAAAGTGGGGCGTGGTTTCAATGTAAGGGTCAACCAGCGCAAACACCTTGCAGTCGGGCTGTAAACCATGTTGCTCTAGCAAGGGGGACATCCATTCCGGCAAGCGCTGCGTGGCGCCTGCCTGGCTGACCAAGCGATTCACTGATCTGAATTCAAATGGACTCATGCTTACATCCCCCTTTCATCTTTCAACTTCTTTTCGGTGTCCAGGCCCACACAGCCCTGACAAATATCGGCTCTTTGTTTTCAGCGTCGGTGATGGTCACCGCCACATCCACTTCGCCGCGCTCTTCGGTCTGCATCATTGTAATCTGCTCTGGGGTCAACATCGCCTCAGCGCGCATGTCTCCGCTGGCGCGCTTGCGGTAATCCACTTCCATGCGTTTAATGACTGGCACCGCATTTCCGGGCACATTCAAGCCCACCAATGCGCCCGTGGCGGATTCGGCAATCATGATCATCGCGACGGCGTGCACTGTGCCAATGTGGTTTTGAACGTATTTGCGGTTTTTGATGACCACGATGGAGTGGTTCGGCTCTATCCATTCAAATCGAAGACCAGAAGTCCGAAAGTATTTCACTGCGCGACCAAAAATCACCGTGAATGCTTTGGCCTTCAGCGCAGCTGGCAGTTTGTCAACCTGCGCGTAAACCTTTTGCAGCATGGATTTGTTGTTTGACATGGTGTCTTTTCCTTAGAGAGTCACGGCCAGACGAGTGGCCTGATTAATGGCGCGCTTGGCGTCCAGTTCTGCTGCAACAAAGGCGCCCCCTACCACATGCACGGTCATGCCCTTGGCTTGAATGGGTTCAGCCAATTCGCGCAGGGGCTCTTGGCCAGCGCACAAAATGACATTGTCCACTTTCAGGATTTCAGGCCCATGAGGGGTCAACAAATGCAGGCCCAGGTCATCAATTTTTAGGTAATCCACGCCTTGCATGAAATGAACCCTGCGGCTCTTCAGGCTGGCTTTGTGCACCCAACCGGAGGTTTTGCCAAGCCGCTTGCCAAGAGGTTCGTCTTTGCGCTGGCACAGCCAGATCTCGCGGGCAGGCGCAGGGGGTTGCGGTTCAACGCGATCGATGCCGCCTGCGTTATTCGGATCAAAAGTAATGCCCCATTCCTTTTTCCACGCCTCCAGGTCCAGCGTGGGTGACTTGTGGGCGGGGTCATGCGCAAGAAACTCTGACACATCAAATCCGATGCCCCCTGCGCCAATGACCGCCACTTTTTTACCCACCTCGGCCTTGTGTAAAAGGACGTCAATGTAGGAAAGCACCTTGGGGTGGGTCACGCCTTCGATGGCCGGGGTGCGCGGTTTGATTCCTGTCGCGAGAATAACCTCTTCAAAGCCTTCACTGGCCAAAAGGTCGGCATCCACGCGTTGCCCAAGTCGTTGTTTGACCCCTTGAATTTCAAGCTGCTTGCCGAAATAACGAAGGGTCTCGTAGAACTCCTCCTTGCCGGGTATCAGCTTGGCCATGTTGAACTGGCCGCCAATTTGGCTGGCCTGATCAAACAGCGTGACATCGTGGCCCCGTCGTGCCAGCTCTGTTGCGCTGGCCAGTCCTGCAGGGCCCGCTCCAACCACTGCCATTTTTTTACGTCGAGTAACTGGCTTGTCGACAATTTCGGTTTCGTGACAGGCCCTTGGGTTGACCAGGCAGGATGCCTTTTTCAAGGTGAAAGTGTGATCCAGACAGGCCTGGTTACAGGCGATGCAAGTGTTGATTTCATCGGCTCGACCTTCTCGTGCCTTGTTGGCAAATTCGGGGTCTGCAAGCAGAGGCCGCGCCATGGAAACCATGTCGCAGGCGCCTGAAGCAATCAGGTCTTCTGCAACTTCTGGCGTGTTGATGCGGTTGGATGCAATGACCGGAATCGACAGTACCTTTTTCAGGCGGGCGGTCTGCTCGGCAAATGCAGCGCGCGGCACCGAGGTTACGATGGTAGGCACGCGTGCCTCATGCCAACCAATGCCCGTGTTCAGCAGGGTTGCACCCGCCTCTTCGATCATTTTCGCAATGGTTTCTACTTCATCCCAGGTGTTGCCGCCTTCCACCAGATCAAGCAGGGAATGGCGATAAATGATGATGAAATTCGGGCCCACGGTCTCGCGAATTCGGCGGACGATTTCGGTGGACAGGCGTGCCCTGTTTTCGACTGGGCCACCCCAACGATCCGTGCGTTGGTTGGTGCGCTTGCAAATGAACTGATTCAGAAAGTAGCCTTCAGAACCCATGACTTCAACACCGTCGTAGCCAGCCTCTTGCGCCAGTTTGGCGGCTTTGGCAAAGCTGGCAATCGTTCTCCGAATGCCAAAATCGCCCAGCTCACGGGGTTTGAATGGATTAATCGGTGATTTGATGTTGGACGCAGATACACTCAGCGGATGGTAAGCATACCGCCCCGCATGCAACAACTGCATCACGATCTTGCCGTCGTGCTTGTGAACCGCCTCTGTAATTTTCAGGTGGTGCTTGACGGCACTTCGACTGGACATCTTGGAGGCAAATGGATACAGCCAGCCTTCCAGATTGGGGGAAAAACCACCCGTGACAATCAGCGCAGTGCCACCCTTGGCTCGTGCTTCAAAGTAGGCCGCGAACTGATCATATTCTTTGTATTTGTCTTCCAGCCCCGTGTGCATGGAACCCATCATGATCCGGTTTTTGAGTGTGGTGAAACCCAGATCCAGCGGCGCATTCAGGTGAGGGTAGGGTGTCGACATGTAACTGTCTCCTGAAAATAATGTATTAATTTGTAATGTTACTAGACGGTAAATCACTGTAGGCTCAAAAATAGCACGACCGGTCAATTTATTCCCAGGGCTTTTTTGGAAAATCCACTCGAGCTGTTCAGCAGACCCGTAAAACCCCATGGTTTGTCATACACTTGGGTTTGATTTTTGTAGTGACTCTCATTGCTTATGCACGCCTTGAAATACTGGGTTCAACAAAGCCGTCGGCCTGCTTTTCGGTTGCTGTTGTTGGCTTTGGTTTTAGCCATCGCTGCCATTTCATCAGTGGGTGTTTTTTCCGCACGCTTGCAAGCCGCCTTGCAACGCGACGCCACGCACATGCTGGGTGGTGGTCTGGTCATCGAGTCCAAAATGGATCCCGCTCGCCTGGCCTGGTTTTCCAGTCTGGGTCAGGCTGCACTGCAAGGCCTGCGCACAGCGCAAAGTGTTGTGTTCCCCAGTGTCGTGGTGTCTCGCAATGCCGATTTACTGGTTTCGCTGAAGGCGGTGTCCAATGAATACCCCTTAAGCGGGCAGTTGACCATTCGTTCTGCGCAGGGCGAGGCCGAGAAGGTTTCTCACGGTCCGCCCAGTGGCGAGGTTTGGGTGGATGAAGGCGTCCCAGGTTCACTCGGCATTCAAATCGGTGACCAGATCAAGCTTGGTGAGGTGTCTTTTCGGGTCAGTCGGCTGATTCTGGTTGAACCCGATCGTGGTGCCGGCTTTGCGAGCTTTGCCCCCAGGGTCATGATGAACAAATCAGATTTGGCCGCCACTGGTTTGCTTGGCCCGGGTTCGAGGGCAACTTGGCGGGTGTATCTGGCAGGGTCATCCAAGGCCGTTCAGGCCTATCAGCAATTGATCGAACCCAAACTGACCGCCAGTGATCACCTTGAAACAGTCGAGGGTGGGCGGCCAGAAATCAGTGGCACGCTTAACCGGGCCAATGACTTTCTGTCCATGGCGGCGCTCATTGGTGCATTGGTGGCCTGTGTGGGCATGTCGCTGGTTGCCCATCAGTTCGGCCGCGAGCAGGCGCGTGAAATGGCCATTCTCAAGAGTCTTGGATACACACCCCGACATTTGCTCAAACTCAATTTGACGGGTCTGATGCTGCTCACCGTGCTGGCAGGCGCGCTTGGCGTACTGCTTGGATGGGCCGCCCACTGGGTGCTGCTGCAACTCCTGCAGTCTTTGGTTGGCGCCACCCTACCGATGGCCGGTCTTTCCTATCTGCCTTTCGGCGTTGTACTGGCTGGCGTATTGCTGCTTGGATTTGCCGCTGCACCTGTGGCTTATGCCTTGCGAGCCCCTACCGTTGCGGTATTGCGCCAACAAGCAACTGGCTCGAAGTGGGTCAGGGGCCTCTACACGGTGGTCATGGGCGTTGCTGCCGCGGCTGCCGTGTCTGCGCTTGTGGTGTCGAATGTCAAACTGGCCATGTTGTTACTGGCTGCTTTTGTGACCACTTGCGGTGTCTTTGCAGCGGTCTTTTACGGTTTGATTCGCTGGATGAGGGCTTGGTCAGCTCGCAAGAGCTCTGGCGGGGGGCAGATTGAGGTTTTGCAAAGCATGAGTCGCCGAATGCCCCTACTGGTGGTGCAGGGCGTAAGCCTCGCCCTGGGGCTTTCAGCATTGCTGATTCTTGCTGTGGTGCAGGGCGACTTGATTTCAAGATGGCAGGCGGTCATCCCGCCCGACGCCCCCAACCGGTTTGCATTCAATATACAACCCGATCAGGCCAAAGACTTTCAGAAGCAACTGCAGACCGAGCTGCACGGTCAGGTTCGAATGTACCCTATGGTGCGTGGCCGCCTGATCCAAATTAACAAGCAGTTGATCAGGGCTGACTCTTTCAGCGATGCCCGGGCACAAGCCATGGTCGATCGTGAGTTCAATTTGAGTTATCAGGACACACTTCCGCCCAAGAACAAAGTCATTGCAGGCCAGTGGTTTGATCAAAATCCCTTTGAACCCGAAGTCTCGATTGAGCAAAGTGTAGCCAAGCGCTTGAATTTGAAGCTGGGCGATGAGTTGACTTTCGAAGTGGCAGGAGTGCCTGTCAAAGCGAAGGTCAGCAACATACGAAGTCTTCGCTGGGACTCAATGGAAGTGAACTTTTATGTCATTTTCCCGAGTGCGGTTCTGAAAGACTTTCCACAAACCTGGATTACTGCGTTCTACAGTGGTCAAGCGCAGGCTGATCAGTTAACCCGCAAGTTGGTTGGCGCATTTCCAAACGTGACCATCATCAACACAGCACTCATCATCAATCAGATTCAAAACATACTGGCCCAGGTTAGCCGGGCCGTGCAGTTTGTGTTTCTGTTCACTGTGGCGGCAGGGGGCTTGGTGGTGGCAGCCTGTATTTTGTCGGGCGCGCGAAGCCGCACCCGTGAGGCGGCGATCTACAGGGCCATGGGGGCATCGACAGCACAGCTTCAGCGAGCCGCTCTGTTTGAGCTGGTGTTGCTTGGCGCAGTGGCCGGTTTTGTGGCAGCCCTTGCCGCTGAAGTGACGGGATGGGCTGTTGCCCGTTTCGTCTTTGAGTTTGATTACAACGGCTCATGGCTGGTCTTGCTAATTGGCATCTTGGTGGGTGTTGTGGCGTCTTTGGTGTTTGGTGGCTGGTCGGTCCGCAAGGTTTGTCAGGCCCCCGTCATGGCAACACTCAGAGAGGTTGGCAACTAGGCTTACAATTGTGTTTTTGCCTTACGCCTTACTCAGTATGACCGAACAAAACGGCAGTCAGCCCATCTCACCATTCCAGTTTTTCGGCGATGACGACTTGGAGCGTCAACACGGTGTTCAGCGCCTGGTGGATCTTTTCTACGATGAGATGGACTCCAATCCTGCGTATGCACGCATTCGTCACTTGCATCCTGCCGACCTGTCGCATTCACGTGAAAAGCTCACTTTGTTTTTGTCCGGTTGGTTGGGTGGGCCCGACATTTACAGTCCGCAATTCGGCCACCCCAGGTTGCGTGCCCGCCATCTGCCTTTTCCGATTGCCAGTGAAGACCGAGATCAGTGGCTTTCTTGCATGTTGCATGCCCTTGAGGCCATGAAATTTGACCAGCGATTGATTGAAACGCTGATGGTGTCTTTCTACAGAACTGCTGACTGGATGAGAAACCAGCCAGACCCAGCCGGTTCCGCAAAATCCATCCACGTGGGTATTCGAGGTGTTCAAGGTGATGAATGACATGGGTATGTGGCCGCTGCTGCTGACTGTTTTGAACCTGATTGTGCTGTTGGTGCTGTTCGTCTGGCTTGGCCGCAAGTTGACTGCACCACAAGACACGCTCTGGAAACTGTCACTGGAGCAAACCTTGGAGGGCCTGTCCAAAACAGTGGCCCAGCAATCCTTCGCGCTGGACGAAACCCAAAAGCAAATTCGTTTGTTGGGCAACGACATCGAGCAACGCCAGGCGGGTCAGGTCCAAAGCATTCAAACCCAATTTGCACAGGCCAGAGCCGAGGGCCAGCAAACCCAGGCGCATTTTCAGCAGCAGGTGTTGGGGCAGTTGACCCAGTTCTCAGACACACTGCATCGCACCAACACCTTGATTCAAGAACAGCTTCGCGAGATTCGCACTTCCGTGGAAAAGAAGCTGACGGAACTACAGGCTGACAACGCAGGCAAGCTTGAAGAGATGCGAAAAACCGTGGATGAAAAGCTGCACGCCACGCTGGAGCAGCGTTTGGGCGAATCATTCAAGCAGGTCAGTGACCGCCTTGAAGCGGTTTACAAGGGGCTTGGTGAAATGCAAACACTGGCCGCCGGCGTGGGCGATTTAAAGCGGGTGTTGACCAATGTCAAAACACGTGGCACTTGGGGCGAAGTGCAGCTTCAGGCCTTGTTGGAACAGATGTTGACCCCCTCGCAGTACGGTCAAAACGTGAAAACCGTACCCGGTAGCAATGCCATTGTTGAATTTGCAGTGCGCCTGCCAGGGCGAACCGACGGAGATGCGCCAGTCTGGTTGCCAATCGATTCAAAATTTCCCAAAGAACAATATGAACGCTTGATGGAGGCGTTTGATCGCGCCGACCCTGAGGCGGTCACAGTGGAGTCCAAGGCGCTGGAGATGGCGGTGCGAAACGAAGCCAAAACCATTTCAGACAAATACCTGGCACCGCCCCACACCACCGACTTCGGAATCATGTTTCTACCGACCGAGGGCCTGTATGCCGAGGTCGTCAAGCGACCTGGCCTGGTCGATGATCTGCAACGATTGCACAGAGTGACCGTTGCGGGCCCCAGTACCTTGACGACCTTGCTCAATGCCTTGCAACTTGGATTCAAGACACTTGCCCTTGAAAAGCGGTCGAGTGAGGTGTGGACGATTTTGAGCGCGGTAAAGACCGAGTTTGGAAAGTTTGGCGATGTCCTCGCAAAAACAAAAGAGACGCTTGAACGCGCGGCCAAAAACATTGAATCCGCAGAGACTCGTTCCCGTGTAATGCAGCGAAAGCTCAAGGGGATGGATGAGTTGCCCGCCGCGCAGGCGCTGGATTTATTGGGGCTGCAGTCAGATGAAGGTTCCGGAGGGGATCTTGACGAGTAGTGCCGACAACAACGTACCCACAGTGTGCCTTGTCAACACTGGCGGCACCATTGCCGGATTGTCTAGCGGCCTGTCTGCAGCGTCAGGTCAGGTCACTTACCGATCTGCCCAACTTGAAGCCACTGATTTGATTCAGGATTTGCCAGATCTGAAAGCCACATTCAACTGGCGATTTGAAAGCCCTTATCAAATTGGGAGTCAAAATCTCGAATGGCGGCACATGCTGATGATGCATCAGTTGTTGATTCGTCTGCTTGAGGACACCTCGGTCGATGCCATTGTGGTGACCCATGGCACAGATTGCCTTGAAGACATGCTGTTTTTTCTGCATTTGTGTCTGCCAGCCAAGCTTCAACAATCGAAACCTCTTCTCTTTGTGGCTGCCATGCTGCCTGCTGATCATCCCCAAGCGGATGGCCCAGTCAACTTGTCGAATGCCTTGAATTTGGCCGACGATTTGATTGGCCAGAAAAAATCATTTTTCGGAGCCGTTTTGCATGGCTTGCGCACACCAGCCGAGCATGTTCGAAAAATGCACACCACCGACATTTCAGCTTTTGACAGTCAATGGGGTGTTTCTGTTAAAGCGCCACTGACCCAAGCCCAGCCCTTCAAGCACAACAGCCCCACAGCCGGCCTTTTTTCGGCCGTTCTGGCTGCGCAATTGCACAGCCTGGGGCTTGAGAAAACAGAGCTGCGCTTGTTGTCGGCCGATGTGTGTGTTGCGTACTGCGCACCGGGTCTTCCCACACCGCTGCTGCGTGCAGGTCAGGGTGACGATGCAGGTCATTTGCCAATGGCTTTTGTGATTGCTGCGCCTGGCCATGGAAGTATTCCAGATGCCTGGTCAGATTTTATCAACGAGGCCTTGCAGCAGGGCAACTTGCTGATCAGGTCAAGTCGAGTGGGCGAAGGCGGGGTGTCAGAAGGGGGCGAGTATCAAATTCCCGCACAATTTGAACGTCATTTTGACGAACGGGTTGTGGCAGGTCGAGAAGGTCTAGTTGACCGGTTTGCCGTTGCAAACAAATGGACAGGCATGTGGAATGCACACTTTATGTCGATTCCACAATGCCTGGTGTTTGCAAGGCTGGCTCTATTTGAAATGACCGTCCTTCAATAGTTTAAAGATCGGCCGAGGCCAAGTGCCTTTTTTCCTTCTCAACGTGAGCTGTCACTGGCAAATTCTGCTCTCGAATGATTTGCCAGCTGTTGTTGACTTTTTTCCAGGTCAACACTTTTCTTGATTTTTCCTTGTAATTGGCGGATTTGTAGTCCTGAAGAAAGCTGATGTCATACACATCCGGATCGTCAAAGCTTGGAATGACCTGAAAATCGCTGACATGAATCTGTATGTCCTTGCTTGTTTTAAGTCGAGAGGTTCGATTGGCGACCCAGCTTGAGTGCGTGCCTTCTTCGGGTTTGAATGCGGACGCATAGAAATCAAGGTACTGTGTGACATCACCGGCCTGCCATGCAGCCACCCAGGCATTTGTTTTTTCGATGAGTTTGCTGGATACAAAAGTAGGGTCAGAAAGAGAGGCTTGCTGACCACCTGTGTCTGCCGCTGCAACCAACACAGGCTGATCAGAAAGGCCGTTGTTCACTGTTTTGAGTGCGTCGTCGAAGCCCAGGTTTGGCAGTTTAAAGTCATCCAGATTGATCAAACTGGCGGGGCAGGGTTCGTCAGCCGATTGATCCGTTTGTTCTTTGTAAAAAAGCACGTTTTTACGGGTGGGCTCATTGATTTGAAGGTAATTTTCAACACCAAACAACTGAATCAGCTGCCCAGTTGTGGCCAAAAGTTTCAGCTTGCTGACACTAAGGTCCGCTTCAATGTTGATCAATGCACGCTGGGCCTGATGGAACTCATCCTCTGCGCTTAACAAGTCCAGCAGGCTGCGACGTCCAATCGAAAATTGTTGTTCATAGGCGGTTCGGGCGTTGGTAATTGATTCAGCCTGTGCCTTGAAATAATTCATTTTGCGCTGAGAGCTGACCACATCATAAAGTGACGTTTGCGCAATTTGACGAATTAGCCTGCAAGTGGCCAGTTTGTCGTCCTGAGAGCGCATTTTGCGGTTGACTGCAGCGGATCTTGCCGCTTTGTCTGCCCCTCCTCTGAACAAGTTCATGCTGGCCAGTACATCCACTGAGGAGATTTGCCGTTCGTCGAAAGTGGACAGGTAATTGCTGTACACATCTGTTTTGGCGCGTACATCGATTCGGGGATAAAAGCCCTCAGAAGCCGCTGTGACCGCATAGTTCGCTGCGCGAATATTGGCATTGGCCGCTTTAATCAGCGGATGGTGATTTAGTGCAAAAACCAGCCGCTCAGGATTGTCCACTTCAAAGTTGGCCTTGACGATGTATTCACCCATGTCGTTGATTGGCCAGACAGCGTCGACTTCACGTTGATAAGTCGCCATGGCTGAAAATGTATTTGCCTTTTCGGTGGCAAGGTTGCTAAGTGCCAGTGTGTATCTGCTTTTGGCCTGTTCAAGATCGGATTGTCGGGCTACACCGCTTTTTACTTTGTCTTCGATTTTGTCTTTGAGGTCTTTGAGGTAATTCAGGTTTTCCTCAGCCAGCTTGGTGAGTGCCTGATAACGCGACACATTGACGTGTGCTGTGGCTGAATCAAAGGCAATCTGGTTGGCCTGATCGAGCACCTGAAAATATTTCTGCATGGCTGCCGAATAGGCACCCAAATAGCGTGCCTGAGATGCAAAGCCGTTGAAGACATTTTCACGCGCTTCGATGCCGTAGGAGTGATTGTTGTAGGTGTTGGTGTCACCGTTGTTGACGTTGCTTCTCTCTCGACCTGTTTGCCCGCGCAAATCGACAGTTGGAAGCATGGCGCCAAAGTTGCCGTTGGCCTCGTCCATGATTGCCTCGAGTCCATGGGTTGAGGCAGCCAGTTTTGGACTTTTTTCCAATCCCAAGATCACTGAATGTTGCAGTGGGTTGGCCTTGGCTGGTTCAGTGGTTGAAGCTTGGGTGCCCCGTGCTTCAGCCGCATTGGGTGTTTCAGGTGCAGCGCTTTCCTGAGCCTGGACATTTGCAACGCCAAAAGTACACAGCGCTGAAATGACTGCGCACCAAATTGTGTTGCGAATAAAAATCGGATTGTTTGTTGTCATGGTGTTTGGATCTGTAGTGGTCACGCGGCGTGCATTTCTTCAACTTGAGGGGTACCGATATCGATATGTCCCATTGAAGCGTGAAAACTCGAGCTGCTCTGGCTGGCAGCTGCATGAGCCTGCGTTGCGCCAGATTGCTCGAAGATCACCCCTGAGTTCGAGGCGTGTGGGAATAAAATTTCACTGGAACCATTGAACGCCTCGGAATCCCATTGTTGGGTGTGCATGGTGGATGAGTCACCCGCGTGTGAGGATTCGTTGGTCGACGAGGGATTCAACTGATTTCGGACTTCATCAGCAATGCTGTCTCCCAGGGGGTTGCTGTTACTCTGAGCGCCGTTGTAATTTGAAGCCGAAACAATATTCACCAGTACCCCCGCGGAATCCGTTTGACCCGTGGAATTCGAGATGGTGTAGATAATGTGGTCTGTGCCTGTGTAGTCGCTGTGCGGCGTGTATTGTAGTTTTCCATCTGAAATGACTACGCTTCCATGGTCTGCAAACGCATTGGTGATTGTAAATGGCCCACCGTGATCATTGTTTAATACATCAATCGTGATGCTCTGATTCTCATGTGTGGCCGCGCAGTCGTCGTTGGCCTGAACGGGGTCATGATGCTGGGAGTCGCTGGGTATATGTGTAGGTTCTGACGTGTGCGTAGGTTCAGGCGTGTGCGTCGGTTCAGGCGTGTGCGTCGGTTCAGGCGTGTGCGTCGGTTCAGGCGTGTGCGTCGGTTCAGGCGTGTGCGTAGGATCAGGCGTATGCGTAGGATCAGGCGTTGGCGTGGGTGTGGGCTCCGAAGGCGTAATTGTGGGGTTATCGCTGGGGTTTACCGGCGTCTTCGGCATGTCCTGGCAAGTCACTGTCTGGTAGTAGTTTTCTACATAAGTGATTTGTTGCTGACCGTTTTCATGAACGCCCGGATCGTAAACAGGCAATTCATTGGAAATGTGGTGCTCAACCACATAGCCTGTGTGTGTCAGCGGAAGGTCGCGAGGCGCGTTGTTGTCTTGCGCTTCAACGTTAATGTATTTGCGAATGACGTTCTTGGCGGCAGGTTCATCATTGAAAGGCACAATTTCGCCGGTGTTGGGGCGCACCAACCAGCCAGTCGGACCATCAAGGGGATGGACATCGTTGGGTTCCGTGATTTGCCCGTGCGTAAACGGGCCAAGCTGAACGACAACTTCTGTTTCAGGTTTACGTTTCAGGCCCTTTCGAGGGCGCCTGGGCACCGCTAGGTTTTCGCCTGGGCCGCACTGAGTGGATGGAGTCGCTGGTGTTTGGCTCATTTTGATCCTTGTCGCTAATGGTCATAGCCTGAGTGATCAAATGTTCAGCCTGGTTCCTTTTTTTGGGTTTGCTATCCCGTTCTGGTGGTTTTATCGGTTGGTCTAACGTTCGGTAAATATTTTTGGTGACGCTCTGAGAATAGGCTTGGTCAGATATGACAACACAGACCGTTCCTGAGTCTCGATGCTGACATTGGCCACCATGCCCGGAATCAGCTTGATCTGAGGATTCGTGCCCACACGTGGAGCCGTTACTTTGACGGCGTAATAGGGTTTGCCATAATCATCTGTAAGGCTGTCAGCCGAAATATTGGACACTTCACCATGGATTGCACCAAAAATTGAGGAATCGTAGGCGCTCACCCTAATGGTTGCTTTCTGGCCTGGCCGAATAAACGCGATGTCTTTGGGGCTTATGCGCGTTTCAAAGACCAGTTGCTCATCAATAGGCACAATTTCAACAACCTCTTTCCCGGCAGGCACCACTGCACCTTTGGTGTTGTACAGGATTCTCTGGATCAGGCCATCGACGGGGGCTTTCAGAGTAGCGTGCTTGACCCTGTCGCTCAATTCGATCTGGTTTTGTGCAAGGCTTTCTAGCTTGCCCTTGGTGTCCGCCAATTCTGACCGAGCCTGATTTTCCAGTTTCAATCGCGTTTCCTTGATTTTTTCACGTGCCTCAGAAATTGCGGACTTCAATCTGGCGCTTTGTGCACTGGCCGCTTGATAATCGCCCTTGGCACTCGCAACGTCTTTCTCAATCCTGAGTACTTCCACTGGCGAAACGGCACCGCTCTTCAGAAGTGGTCGCATGCTTGCCAGTTCCTGTTCTGCAAGGCTTTGCGCGCTTGCAGCAGCTCGGGCTCTACTTTCAGCCTCAGCCAGTTCCTGTTGCTTTTGTGTAAGCAGTTGTTCGTTGATTTCGGTCATTGAATTCCATTCTTGCAACTTGGAATTCAGGAGTTTGGTTTCTTGTGCGTAGAGATCAGGGTACTTGGACTTCATGTCCTCTGGCACTTTCATTTCAGAGTGATTCAGCAGGGCCATCAGTTGCGCTTCACGCATTGTGAGGCTCGCCTCAATGGCTTCTTTTTCATGAACGTTTGAGCTGAAACGCGTTGTGTCGATCTGTATCAGGGTTTGGCTCGCCTTGACCAGTTGTCCTTCATGCACCTCAATGTCAGTAATGACACCGCCATCCACAGCCTGAACAATTTGAAGCTTCTGTGAAGGAATGACCTTTGATTCTCCAATGGCCGATTGAGGCACCTGGGCCAAGGCAGCCCAAACCAGCAAAACCAGAAAGGCCAATAAAGTCAGCTTAACAAGTCGATCGGCTCTTCCTTGTGAGGAGTGCAATTCCCTGATCTGTGAAATGGACAAATGGCTGGAACCAGCGATCAGCACTGGCTCGGGATACAAAAATTGGTGAAGTTTTCGGGACAACACTCGGTGAATCTTCAAGACGCGTTCAAGCATGAACTCGCTCCTGTAATGCCTGAGCTTCTTTTAACACAGTCGCTTTTTCTCCCTGGGCGATTGCAGTGCCATTGTTCATGAGTACCAGCCTGGATGCACAGGCAAGCAAATTGAGTTTGTGTGTGGTGAAAAGCAAAGTGGTGGACGAAGGAAGTGACCTCAGCGCTGAAATCAAATAGTTTTCTGATTGTTGATCGAGGCAAACAGTTGGCTCATCCAGCAGTAGAAGAGACGGGCTTCCAGCCATGGCTCTGGCCAATGAAACCATCTGTCTCTGACCTGAGGACAGGTTGCTCCCCGCATTTTCAATTTGCAGGCTTAGTCCCTGAGCCTGACGCCTGACCCAATCGGCCAGTCCCACTGTCTCCAGCGCAGCCCAGCACTCTTTTTCCGTGATCCAGGGGCGCTTCAAAGTCAGGTTCTCGAATAGGGTCGCCTTCAACAAGAGGGGAGGTTGTTGCGCAAACCCGATTTGACGACCCAATTCAAGTCCATCAAAGAATTTGGCTTCCATGTCATTGAGCATGTACTGGCCGGTCCAGAGTGGATGAAGACCAGCGATCATTTTCAGCAGCGATGTCTTGCCTGATCCTGCTGGCCCAATAATGCCGATCCGATCACCACCTTGCCATCGCATGTCAACGTGATGAAGCAGAAAATCGGCTTCCAGAGGATGGGGTTTTTCAATACCGGGTTTAAGAACGCACGCTTGCCTGATTTCAAACCTTGCAAGATTGCCAGATGCGCTTTGACCTGACGGCCTTGTTGTGGAGGACAAAAAACGATCAAGGTCCTCAAAGCCTGCCTGCGCTGCATGCGTTTGTATGAGTTGACCCTGAAGACGCGAAATCGGAGCAAAGCAACGCATGGTCAACATGGACACAGCGATCAATCCACCCACAGTCAACATCTGGTTGACGATCAAAAAGACACCAAGACATATCGTGCTGACCCAACTAATCTGCTGCAAGAGGTAAATCAGTTGGCCCGATGCGAACACCACTTCTCGCATGTTGTTGCTGCTGATTCTGCTCAGCAATTGACCCTTGTTCAGGACTTCGGCATACGGGTTTTGAATGCCGTGTAGCTGAATGCCTTCCAGGTTTTGGATGACGTCCAGCCATTTGGATTGGTTTTCCCGGAATTCCTGAATGTGTTGCTGACCATGAGTCGCAATTTTGCGGTGTGTGTAAGCCACCAACAGACTGGTGATGGCTGCCACACTGAGTGAAATCAACAAAAACAAAGGGTGAATGATTGCGATGATGGCCATAAAAAGCACCAGAAACGGCAAATCAATCAAAGTGACCAGAAACATGCCCGTGATGATGTCTCGAATGCTCTCGAACGAGCGCAAATGTTGCAGCAGATGCGCCGGGTCTGCCTGCGCCGAAGTGCTTGCAAGCAAGCGCCTGGAGATTAATTCCGTGCATTGAGCATCACTCACTGTGGCCGCGTATTCGGTCAGTCGATGCCTTGCGTGCTTCAGAAGATGATCAAAAACCAGACAGACAATGACACCCGCCAAGAGGGCAAACAACGAGGCATACGCCTCATTCGGGATGACTCGGTCATACACCTGAATGGAAAAAAACGGCGGAGCCAGTGCCAGCAGGTTGATCAATATCGAGGCCCAGATGACCGGCTTCAAAGTTGGAACACTCGCCTTTAAGGCTTGCATCAACCAATCGCAATTGGCCAGTTTTTTCCAGAACTCCACAAGGCCCATGACATTCGGGCTTTTGGGGTGCACCCAGTCGCTTCGCTCACGCAAAATCAATACACGTGGCAATGTAAAGTCGTCCGGCAATTGCAGCGTGGAAAGGCTACCTGCTTGGGTGAAACTACCTTCGGGCAACTCAACCAAGGCGTGTTCAGGCAGGTTGCCACTTTCTCCTCGCCTGACATTCAGATGGATTTCAAAGGGGATGTTGCAGCTGGATAGATAGGATTGAGCGCACTTGAGAGGATCGCCATTTTGCTGGCAGGCAAGCTCCCAATGACTTTTCAGGAAAGCGTAACCATTGTTGTTCAACGCCTGTTCAAAGGCAGAGACAAATTCAGTGGCGGGAATACGCAGGTCTTGAAGCATGAAAGGAGGGCACACATCGACGATTGAACACGTCGTATGGTATGCCCTGCATCAAGGCTTGCAAATCACTCGGTTGGTTCACCCCGAGTGGTTAGACTAGTCCCTCAAACGGCACAAACAGTGCAGAGTCACCCGCTGACAGGCTGCCTTGATCATGGGTCAAAAGCAATAGACCATCGCAATCCGACATGCTGCGCAAGATGCCCGAGCCTTGGGAGCCGGTGAGGTTGGCATAGGCCTGTCCGTCCCTCCATTCGATTCGTGCCCGCTGGTATTCCGTTCGACCTGGCTTCTTTCGCACATCATGGGCCAATTTCACGTTCTGTACAGGCAATTCGCCCTGAATGGAACCTGCCAATTTGTACAGCGCCTCGCGCACAAATGCATAGAAAGTCACCATGACTGCAACCGGATTGCCCGGCAAACCGAACAGCACCGCTTGCCCGCCACGCTGTGTGCGGTTGACCAAACCAAAGGCCATGGGGCGCCCCGGTCGCATGGCAATTTTCCAGAAGTTGACGCTGCCCAGCTTTTCCACCACGTCTTTGGTGAAATCAGCCTCTCCCACAGAGACGCCCCCGGAGGTCAGGATGACATCGGCGTGGTCGGCTGCGCGCTGCATGGCGGCCTCCAGCGCTTCCGGGCTGTCTTGCACCACGCCAAGGTCAATCAGCTCGATGAATCGCAGCCGCATCAGCATGCCGAATAGGGTGTATCGGTTGCTGTCATAAATGCAGCCGGCGTCCAGCACTTGCCCCAAAGAGCGAAGTTCATCGCCTGTGGAAAAAAAAGCCACGCGCAACTTGCTGTACACCGGCACCTCCGCAATGCCGATGGAGGCCAGCAAACCCAGGTCTGCAGGGCGCAGCACCTTGCCTGCGACAAGCGCAGGTTTGCCCCGTGTTAAATCTTCTCCACGCAGTCGGCGGTTGTCGCCTGGTCGCACTGCCTGGCTGTCAAATGAAACACAGGTGCGTTCAGCGTCGGTTGTCGTCAGCTCTTGCATGATCACGGTGTCGCAATTAGCTGGCATGGGCGCCCCTGTCATGATGCGCACGCATTCGCCGCGTGCAACGCTGCCTTCATAGGCCTGACCCGCCAGCACAGTGCCGGCAATTTTAAGCCGTGTTTGGGGAAGTTCCGGTTGCAACGATTGCCCCGAAAAGGCATAACCATCCATGGCGGAGTTGTCATGCGGCGGCACATCAATCGGCGAAAGAATGTCCTCTGCCAGTATCTGATCAAGCGCGTCGCGCAGGGCAACACGACGCATTGTCGTGACCCGGTTTAACAGGGCATTGATGGCTGCTTTGGCCTCATCAACGCGAAGGGTTTTGTTGGAATCTGTCATGGCTTGCTATTGTTGGGTGTGTCAGGACTGCTTTTCCAATTCAGCGAGTTCTTGCAGTGTGTTCACGTTGTGAAATGCAGCCGGATCGTCAAATTCCACCAAGGCATGGCGGTGGTTGGCGTACCATTTGTCGATCTTTCGCTCGCCGCGCTTCAAAAAGTCTTCAATGCTCATCAAAAGATGACTTTTCGCCATCATAAACACCGGTTGTGACTTCCCTTGAGAGGATGCGATTGTCAGTTCAAGTTGTGGGTCATCTTCAAACGGTGCGTAGAGTTTTTCAGCCAGATTCAGGGGGAAAAAGGGCACGTCGCAAGGCACGCTCAGGATGAATGGGGCTGATGATTCGCTCATCGCTGCATGAATACCGGCTAGCGGACCTTGGTAGTCGGTCAGACGATCGCACACCACGGGCAGACCAAAACCCTCATACGCTCCCAGGTTGCGGTTTGCATTGATGCAAATGTAGTCCAGTTGTTGCTGCAGTCTCAAGAGCGCGTGCAAGGCCAGAGGCGCATTTTTGAAGGTTTGCAAACCTTTGTCTACACCACCCATTCGGCGGCCCATGCCGCCGGCCAGAATAACAGCCTCTATTTGTTCTTTGTCGATCATGATCTACTACGCGTAAATTCCAGTTTGTGGTTCTTGTACAAAGCGGCTCTCGCCGGTGTAGAGCAGATAGTGTTTGCCCTGACAGCGGCCCAACATCGTGATGCCCAGCTTGCGCGCAATGTCATATCCCATCTGGGTCAGCCCAGACCTGGAGACCAGAACGGGAATTCCCATCTGCGCACATTTAATGACCATTTCGGAGGTCAGCCTGCCTGTGGTGTAGAATACCTTGTCCTCGGCAGTGATGCCTTTCATCCACATCAAGCCGGCAATGGCGTCCACTGCATTGTGCCTTCCCACGTCCTCGACGAACAGCAGGATTTCCCCTCGGTTTTCTCCGCTGTTGGAACACAGGGCACAGCCGTGAACGGCGCCTGCCGTTTTGTAGACGGACTCGTGCTTTCGAACCTTGTCCATGATGGTGTACAGCACACTTTCATTCAAAGGAAAGGTGGTCGGCAGATGGATGGACTCAAGGTCTTGCATCATGTCGCCAAACACAGTGCCTTGCCCGCAACCCGTCGTGGTGGTCTTTTTGTCCAGCAGGCCGGTGTGTTCTGGCAGCTCCCAATAGCTTTGCCCGGTTTGCTTGAAGCGGCTTGTGGTGATCGCAACCGACTCGGTCTCCCAATCAACCTGTATCGAATCGATTTCTGAAATGTGTTTTATAAACCTTTGATTAATAAGCCATCCCAATGCAAGCGCTTCGGGTTGCGCGCCCAAGGTCATCAGTGTCAGAAGTTCCTTCTTGTCCAGATAAAGTGTTAAGGGGTGTTCACCCGAGATTTGCACCGACACACGTTCGCCACGTTCATTGGTGGCCTGTATTTCGATGGTGCTGGCAATCGCTGCCTGCGTGATCTTCAGCGTCATTGCGCGTTTACCCTCCGATGTACGACATTTCGATTTTGGGCAATTTGGGAATGGTGTTGTTGAAGCGGATTTCGCTGTAATTGTCGCGGCGTGCCGTCCACAGGTTGCGAATCGCATATTCCATTTTGATCAGACGGTCTTCTGAGGACAATTCGGTGTTGCGAATCAGTGGCTTGATGTCGTGTCCTTGATTGGCAAACAGGCAGGTGTACAGCTTGCCTTCGGTTGACAATCGAATCCGTGAGCAATCTTTGCAAAAGGCTTGGGTGACTGAAGAGATCACGCCAATTTCTCCCTGACCGTCGCTGTAGGCCCACCGCTCAGCCACTTCGCCGGTGTAGTTCGCATCAAGAGGACGCAGTGGGCCGACCTCGCGGGCGATGAGATTCAGAACTTCCCGAGATGGCAGCACTTCATCCAGTTTCCAGTCGTTGCTGCTGCCCACGTCCATGTATTCGATAAATCGAAGAATATGCGGTGTTTGTTTGAAATAGCGTGCCATCGGCACAATTTCATGGTCGTTCATGCCCTTTTTGACCACCATATTGACCTTGATTGGCCCCAGCCCAGCCTCATGGGCGGCCTGAATGCCTTCCAGTGCCTGTTCAACACTGAAGTCCACGTCATTCATGGCCTTGAAGGTCGCATTGCTCAGGGCGTCCAGGCTGACTGTGATTCGGTTTAAGCCCGCTTCTTTCAGTGCCTTGGCTTTTTTAGGCAAGAGGGTGCCGTTGGTGGTCAAGGTCAGTTCAACCGGTTTGCCCAGTGGAGTGCGCAATGCCGCCAGCTCCTCCACGAGAATTTCCAGGTTTTTTCGCAGCAGGGGTTCACCACCAGTCAGTCTTATTTTCTCAACACCGAGTTTGACGAATGATTGGGCGACGTCGCGAATCTCCTCGAAGGTCAACAAAGACTGGTGCGGAAGAAAGGTGTAGTTTTTGTCGAAAATCGATTTCGGCATGCAGTACACGCAACGGAAATTGCAGCGATCTGTCACTGATATGCGCAGATCATGCAGTCTTCTGTTGCGTTTGTCTGTGGGCAATGTGTTGTTCTGTGGTGCTGCAAAATCGAGAGGTATGTTACTCGCACTTTCAGGAACCAATTGAATCACTCGTTCTGTCATGTTCCTTTATCCCTGACCCTGTTAGGGGCAAACTCTAATTGTGATACTGGGGTATCTTTCTATGTAATAAGGGCGATTGTGCCTTTACTTAAAAGGCGAGGCAACACAGCGAGGCGTAATTGGATACAAATTTTCTGGCTTTGGCAGAAGTCGAATTGAGAGTCAAGCTGGCTTTGGTCAAACAAAATTCTGTTTGGCAGCCAGTGCGCTGGAATGTCATGGAATTGTTGCCAGCAGAGGCGGTGGTCACGGATCTAGAGAAGGAGTCTGGCGTTTTTCAGAATCTGGTTTTGCGCGTGTATCAAGATGAACTGCAAGGCTACTTTCTCAATCTTGATGCCGAGAATCCGTGCCTTTCTTTTCTGGTTCGTCATCCAGATGAGGACGTGAGCAAATTACCCACCGTTGTGGATGTGACGGCAAGTTATGACGTTGCTGCACGTTGGATGGACTCCAATGAAAACGTGCAAACGCTGCCCATGCCGGGGGTTATGGCGGCCTGGCTTGCAGAGTTGGTTCAAGCCCGTTATCAGCCGGAACCCAAGCGCAGACGTCGCCCCCAATCATTTGTCTCACCCGGCGAGCGGTACAACCATGAGTGATCGATTTTTAAGCCGTTGGTCCCGTTTAAAACGTGAAAACGACAAAAGATCGGAATCGAGCGATGGGATACGTCAAAATGGCACACCGTCAGAAATCCCGGAATCTGCTCCTCAGGCCGATTCTATACCTGCTATTTCCGACCCTCCGAAGCAATCTTTACTCGATCAGGTTGTTGATTCTGAGCCACTTGACGATGCGCTTCCGACGGAAGCCAATCTCAACGACGTGTTCAACAATGGTGGTATTCAAAAGTTCCTGAATCCAAAGGTCGATCCACATCTTAGAAACAAGGCGTTTAAAACCTTGTTTCAGTTGCCCGAATTAGGCGTGATCGACTATTTGGACGTTTATATGGAAGATTTCAACGTCTATGACAAGTTGGATGACGTCGAAATCAACAAAATGGAATCGGCGAAAGCACTGTTGTCCAGGGTTGATTTGCTAAGCGATCCGAGTTTACCCCAGGGCGATCAGCCAGTTGCCGACGAAGTGCCTGAGATTTCGCCTTCAGTGGGCCACACCCAGACATCAAGCCCCACGACCGAAGAGTCGGATTCCACGCAAAAGCCCGACTCAGAGTAGGGTCATTTTGTCCTTGATGGTCACAATGCATCAGACAAAATGTGCCATGCTGCTCTGCAGCAGAAAATAGGTCTGAGTCAAGTGACTGTTTCTTTTCAATTTTTTACTTTGAAAGAATTGGCATGAAGATTGCTAAACAAATCTATAGCAGTCAATAACTACAAACACACAATGAGCAAATTAGACGTCTGGGTTTGTGAATGTCGCGGCAGTCAAAATGGCACGGCCGACGATTTTGCATCAGTGTTGCAGGCAGAGGGCTTGCACACTGCCCAGCAGGCTTGTCGCGGAGGCATGTCTGGTCTTCAGGCGTCTATTGCCAATGCAGGCGCCAGCACCGCCTTGGTGGGATGCACCCAAGAGCGTGCCGTGTTTGAGGCTTTGCTCGACGTTGATCAGGCCTTTCAACCCATTCGTTTTGTGAATTTGCGCGGAGCCATGCGTGCTCAGCCCAATGTGAAGGGTGTTTCCGCTGCAGTCACAGCCGCATTGGCCTCCTACCATCAGAATTTCACGGCAGATGCAGTGCCGCCCGTGTTGTTTCAAACCTCCGGGAGGGTTGCGGTGTTGGGTGACAACGCAGACATGCTCGAATACTCGGCCATGCTTGCGCAAAACCTGTCTGTTGATTTTTTCATCGCAGATGCAGGCGGCACGCGCTTGCCTGCTGACCGTGCGCTGAACGTAATTTACGGGCGAGTTGAGAGCGCCACCGGCTACCTTGGCAAATTTGAGCTGGAGGTGGTGGCAACCAATCCGATCGACGCCGAACTTTGCACACGTTGCGGTGCTTGTGTCGAGGCTTGCCCGACCAGCAGCATAGACGCCGATGGCCTGTTTATTGACCTGGATCGCTGCGACAGAAGTGGCGCCTGCGTCAAGGCTTGCGGTGATTTCAAGGCCATTCGTTTCGGCGCCCTGAAAGAGGTTCAAAAGCGCGAATACGACATGGTGATTGACTGCACTGCGTCAGGACTTTTTCTGGACAGGCAGCCACCTCTTGGTTACTGGAAGGTGGAGGGCGGGCCGACTCAGATGACCCAGGTCATGCTGGAAGCGATTCAGACCGTGGGGGATTTTGAAAAGCCCAAGTTTTTCGAATACAGGCCCAATCTTTGCGCGCACGATCGTTCAGGTCAATCCGGATGTTCTGCTTGTATTGACACTTGCAGCACCAAGGCCATTCGCTCCATTGGCGAGAAAATTGCTGTAACCCCTCATCTGTGCCTGGGTTGCGGCGCATGTGCAACAGTCTGTCCGACGGGTGCTCTTCAATATGCCTACACGCCCGCGGTCGCCATGGGTGAAGCATTGCGACGGGCGCTTGAAACCTATCGCCAGCATGCTGACTTGCCAGTGGATCTTGTGTTTCATGCGTCGTCCTTGACGCATGACTGGCTGGAGAAAGTGAAAGCCAGTGATGATTTGGCGCAAAGCTGCCAGCATGCGGTGCTCCCTCTGGATGTGCATCACACGGCCAGCATCGGTCCTGACCTCTGGCTGACCGCTTTTGCCTTTGGCGCATCGCGCGTTACGCTCGTGATGACTCCCGAAGAGCATGGGTTCTACGGCGAGGCATTGAATAATCAAGTTCAGTGGGTTAATTCCGTGATGGTTGCCCTTGGCTATGAGGCCAGGGTGAGAGTGCTTGCACAAGCCGATGCGGCCGACATATACAGGCAGAAGCTTGGCGGATTCAAGAAGACTTGGCAGGCCGCAGCGTTTGAAATGTCAGGCACCAAACGCGGCCGAATGGAATTCGCCTTGGATCACCTTGCCGATCAATCCGGTACGGATGTGTCCTCCCCGATTCCCCTGGCTGCGCCTTCGCCTTTCGGCAAGGTGCTTGTAGACACGTCGAAGTGTACTTTGTGCATGTCATGCACCAGCGCATGCCCGGCCTCGGCTCTGATTGACAATCCTGAAACGCCCCAGCTTCGATTCATTGAACGCAACTGCGTGCAGTGCGGCCTTTGTGTAAACACATGCCCGGAAGATGCATTGACCCTGGTGCCCCAGTTACAGCTGGGTGCGGCTGCGCGCAGTCGTCAGGTATTGAATGAAAGTCAGCCTTATCACTGCACCTCTTGTGGCAAGCCCTTTGGCACCCGCCACATGATCGAAACCATGTTGACCAAGTTGTCTGCTCACAGCATGTTTGCGCAAAATGCCAAGCGACTCACCATGTGCGGGGACTGTCGGGTCAATGACATGTTCAGGGCAGAAGATGAAATGAAAATTGTGGAGAAAAAGTAATGACCTCCGTTCATCCCCGAGACAACAGCATCGCAGGTGAAGACTGGGCCAGGGCGGATTTCTACAGCCTTCTGGCGCAACTTTTTGCCGGACGTGTAGACGACAGTTTTCTGGCGCGTTTTCGTGAAATTGATCCTTCAAGCGTAGACCTTGCCAGCCCTTTGGGCTTTGAGTTTTCCGAATTGCTTCGTGCGGTCAAGCATGTTGATTCAGCGGCAATCAAGTCCGAATACGACGACAGTTTTATTGGCGTGGGCAGGCCCGAAATTTTTCTGTTTGGTTCTTACTACCAAACCGGTTTCCTCAATGAGAAGCCGTTGATCAAATTGCGCAACGACTTGGCCGCTTTGGGCTTGGAGCGCGATGAATCCATGGTTGAAACGGAAGACCATTTGGCCTTTCTTTGTGAAGTGATGCGGTATTTGATACTTGCCGACGATCCCCCGGTTGCCTTTTCTGTGCAGAGGGCGTTTTTTCACAACCACATTGCGGGTTGGTACGAAGAGGCCATGCAGGCCATAGAGCATGGCGGAAAAACAGATTTTTACAAGGTTGTTGGCCGTTTGGCCAAAGTGTTTTTTGATGTGGAAACTCAGTCTTTTGACTTTGAACACGCAGTTTAATCGAGGTGACAATATGACGAACAAATCCAAGATGAATGACAAGTCAGTGGCTTCTCGGCGTCAGTTCCTGCTGGGAGCCGGCGTGGGTGCCGCTGCCGCTGGTGCTGCGCTATTGGCCAGCCAGAAGGCGCAGACAGTCGAAAAGGTGGCGCAAGCCGAACCTTCAGCCACACCGGTTAAAGGGGACGGTTATCAGCTGTCAGACCACGTCAAAACTTACTACCGAACCTTGCTGGTTTAATTGCAGGAGACTGGAATGTTGAAGAAGAAAGAGTCCAACTTGCAAGTTCAGGCAGCACCAACAGCCCGCATGAATTTGTTGCATAAACTGGGCAGCGCCATGGGTACCATGGACCGCCGTGCCTTTTTGAAGAAATCCGGTATCGGCGTTGGCGCTGGTGCAGTCGCCGGCGCGTTGCCCTTCGGCATGGTCAAAAAGGCCAGCGCCGAGGCCAAGGCCACCAACGGTGGAAAGATTGAAGTCAAACGCACCGTGTGTACTCATTGTTCAGTGGGTTGCGCAGTGGATGCGGTCGTCGAAAACGGTGTTTGGGTACGTCAAAACCCCGTGTTCGACAGCCCCATCAACATGGGTTCGCATTGCGCCAAGGGCGCGGCCCTGCGTGAGCACGGTCACGGTGAGCACCGCTTGAAGTACCCCATGAAATTGGTGAATGGCAAGTACACCAAAATCACTTGGGATGAGGCACTGGATGCCATCAGCAAGAAAATGCTGGCTTTGCGCGAAAAGAGCGGACCTGACTCCATCTTCTTCGTAGGCTCATCCAAGCACAACAACGAGCAAAGCTATCTGATGCGCAAGTGGGTTTCCCTGTGGGGCACCAACAACTGCGACCACCAGGCCCGAATTTGCCACTCCACCACAGTGGCGGGTGTGGCCAACACTTGGGGTTATGGCGCCATGACCAACTCCTACAACGACATGCAGAACACCAAGTGCGCGTTGTACATTGGTTCTAACGCTGCCGAGGCGCATCCAGTCTCTATGCTGCACATGCTGCACGCCAAGGAAACTGGCGCAAAAATGATTGTGGTCGACCCTCGATTCACACGCACGGCGGCCCGTGCTGACAAGCACATCCGCATTCGTTCAGGTTCAGACATTCCTTTCCTGTTCGGAGTGCTTTACCACATCTTCAAGAACGGCTGGGAAGACACCAAGTACATCAATGACCGGGTTTATGGCATGGACCAGGTCAAGGCCGATGTACTTGCCAAGTGGACTCCCGACAAAGTGGAAGAGGCTTGCGGCGTATCCGAGGCCGATGTTTATTATGTGGCCGAGACCATGTCCAAAAACCGCCCAAGCACTCTGGTGTGGTGCATGGGCCAAACCCAGCATACCATCGGTAACGCCATGGTTCGTGCTTCTTGTATTCTGCAACTGGCCTTAGGTAACGTAGGTGTATCAGGCGGTGGCACCAATATTTTCCGCGGTCACGACAACGTACAGGGTGCCACCGACGTAGGACCCAACCCAGATTCATTGCCAGGCTATTACGGCATTGCTGAAGGTTCATGGAAGCACTGGTGCAGCGTTTGGGGTCTTGATTATGAATACGTCAAGGGCCGCTACGCCGAAGACATGATGAGCAAGAGCGGGATGACCGTTTCCCGCTGGGTAGATGGTGTATTGGAGAATCCTGAACTGATCGATCAGAAGGCCGGCAATTTGAAGGGCCTGTTCTTCTGGGGCCACGCACCGAACTCTCAGACTCGTGGTCTGGACATGAAGCGTGCCATGGACAAGCTCGATCTGTTGGTCGTGATTGATCCTTATCCCTCTGCAACAGCCGCCATGGCTGCCATGCCTGGCGACCCCGCTGATTTGAATCCGAACCGGGAAGTGTATCTGCTGCCTTCTACCACGCAGTTTGAAACACATGGTTCAGTAACCGCCTCCAACCGATCCATGCAGTGGCGCGAGCAGGTGATCGAGCCTTTGTTCGATAGCCGCACTGACCACATGATTATGTATCAGTTTGCACAGAAGCTAGGTTTCGCAAACGAACTTGTCAAGAACTACAAGATGGTCGATGGCAAAGGCGGAATGAAAGAGCCTGAAATCGAATCTATTCTTCAAGAAATTAACCGTGGCACCTGGACGATCGGTATGAGCGGCCAGAGCCCGGAACGTTTGAAAATGCACATGAAAAATATGCACACCTTCAATGTGCGCAGTCTGCGTGCCGAGGGTGGTCCATGTGATGGCGATTATTTCGGATTGCCTTGGCCTTGCTATGGCACACCCGAGCTGAAGCACCCTGGCTCTCCAGTGCTTTACAACACTTCATTGAATGTCATGGATGGTGGCGGTAATTTCCGCGCCAACTTCGGCGTTGAAAAAGATGGTGTTTCGCTGTTGGCAGCAGATGGCTCTTACTCCAAGGGTGCTGAAATCACAACGGGCTATCCAGAGTTTACGTCTGACATGCTCAAAAAATTGGGCTGGTGGGACGATCTTACAGAGGATGAGAAGAAGCTTGCAGATGGCAAAAACTGGAAAACCGATCTGTCGGGCGGTATTCAGCGTGTGGCGATGAAACATGGCTGTCATCCATTTGGTAACGCGCGCGCACGTGCCGTGGTCTGGAACTTCCCTGATCCGGTTCCACAACACCGTGAGCCGCTGTATTCGACACGTCCTGACCTTGTGGCCAAGTATCCAACGCACGACGACAAGAAGAACTTCTGGCGCCTGCCGACGCTGTACAAATCCATCCAGGAGAAAAATGCGGACATCAACAAGAGTTTCCCGTTGATCATGACTTCTGGTCGCTTGGTGGAATACGAAGGTGGTGGCGAGGAAACTCGCTCCAACCCATGGCTGGCAGAATTGCAACAGGAAATGTTTGTTGAAATTCACCCCAAGGTGGCCAACGACCGTGGCATTGCAAACGGCGACAAAGTGCACGTCAAAACACCGACTGGCGCGAAATTGCTGGTGCAGGCGCACGTCACTCGCAGCGTGGATGAGCACACTGTGTTCTTGCCGTTCCACTTCTCGGGTCACTGGCAAGGCAAAGACATGCTGGCCTACTACCCAGAGGGTGCGCATCCAATCGTGCGTGGTGAGGCGGTCAACACCGCAACCACCTATGGTTACGACGCCGTCACCATGATGCAGGAAACCAAGACGACTGTTTGTCAGATCGAGAAGGCCGTTTAAGGCGCTAAGGTACAAAGGAGAAAAAAATGGCACGAATGAAGTTTCTAAGTGATGCCGAGCGCTGTATCGAGTGCAACGGCTGCGTCACTGCCTGTAAAAACGAGCATGAAATCCCATGGGGCATCAATCGCCGCCGCGTTGTCACGATCAATGACGGTGAGCCAGGCGAGAAGTCAATCTCTGTGGCGTGCATGCACTGTTCAGACGCACCTTGCATGGCAGTGTGCCCGGTTAATTGCTTCTACAAAACCGATGAAGGCGTTGTGCTGCATGACAAAGACCTGTGCATCGGTTGCGGATATTGCTTCTACGCTTGTCCGTTTGGCGCGCCCCAGTTCCCGCAAGAAGGTCAGTTTGGTCAGCGCGGAAAGATGGACAAGTGCACTTTCTGTTCAGGTGGCCCAGAGGAAAACAACTCTGAAGCCGAGTTTGAAAAATATGGCCGCAACCGCCTTGCAGAGGGCAAGCTGCCACTGTGCGCAGAAATGTGTTCGACCAAGGCTTTGTTGGCTGGCGATGCCGATGTCATTTCTGACATTTTCCGCAACCGCGTGCTGATTCGCGGCAAAGGTGCTGAACTGTGGGGCTGGAATTCTGCCTACGGTAAGCCCGAGAAGAAAGAAGGAGCCGCGTCATGAAAGTCACCAACACAATGGTAGTGGCACTTTCTGTCGGCCTTTTGGCTTTGACCGCAGGATGTTCCAAGCTGGAACAAGCCAACGGTGGCAAAGGCTACGCAGGCAAGGCTGATACACCGGCCTACTCAGGCAACGGTGGCAAGTTTTCTGCCAATGACTTTACGCCTGGCGACAAAACCAGCTGGCAGGAAGCCTTGACCAATCGCTCCAAGGGGCAAAATGAGTACAACCGTACACCACCCAGGGATACGGTCAGCAACAACAAATAGGAGGTTTGGATGACTACAGTCTCAATGCCTCTAAAGGCTGCAGCGCCCCTAACCGGGGCGGTGTTCAAGTGGTTGGCCATCGTGATGTTTGCAATGTTAGCAGTGTTGTTTTCAGGCGTTTCGCACGCCGATCAAACAGCGCTGTCCAAAGAGCAGGCCGCACGTCAGGCTGAGCAACCGGGCAACAATGCGCCAGTGTGGCGTGCTGCGTCCTCGGGTGAAAGCTTTGTGACCCAGGCCAAAGGTCGTGAAACCGGTGTGCTCATCAACAAAAGCGGCGAGGTCTGGCGCGAAATTCGCAACGATCGAATCATTCAATACGGTGGTTGGCTGGTTTCCCTCGCCTTCCTGGCCATTATGGCTGTGTACCTGTTGAAAGGTCCGATCAAATTGCCTGAAAAGCGCACTGGCCGTCTGATTGAACGCTTCACTTCAGCCGAGCGACTTGCTCACTGGACCATGGCATTCAGTTTTGTTGCACTGGGCACCACAGGTCTTTTGCTGATGTTTGGCAAGTACGTGGTTGCGCCCGTGTTGGGTCTGACTGCTTTTTCCTGGATCGCCATTCTGTGTAAAAACGTCCACAACTTTGTAGGGCCTTTGTTTTCAGTCAGTATCATCGTCTTCTTTGTGATGTACGTGAAAGACAATCTGCCCGAGAAAAACGACATGCTGTGGCTGAAAAAAGCCGGTGGTCTGTTTGGACATGTGCCAGCTGGCCGCTTCAACATGGGCGAAAAGGTGTGGTTTTGGGGCGGTGTGACCGCACTGGGAATTGCAGTCTCGGTCACAGGCTACATTCTGGACTTTCCCAACTTTGACCAGGTACGGTTAACCATGCAACAGGCCCACGTCGTACACGCCACCGCTGCAATCGTCTTTATCAGCATGGCGCTGGGCCACATCTACATCGGCTCCATTGGCATGGAAGGTGCTTTGGAAGCCATGCGTGATGGTTACGTGGACGAAACCTGGGCGAAAGCACACCACGAAGATTGGTACAACGACATCAAGGCAGGCAAAGTACCGGCGGTCCGTTCCAAGCAAGGTGCTGAGGTCATGGGCTCTCAGGTTCTAAGCTGACCCATAAATTGTAGTGCTCTTGACAAGCCGTTCTTCTTGAACGGCTTTTTTTTCAATGATATAGTTAGATATCTAATCAAATGACGTCTATCTATCATGAACGACACTCAAGACCGGTTTGCACTGGCGCTACACAATTGTGCGCGAAGCTGGCGCAATGCGCTGGATCGTCGCCTGAAGTCCCTTGGTTTGAGCCAGGCTGCCTGGATGACCATCGCCATGGTGGCCAGAAATCGCGAACCCCTGTCTCAAATCGATTTGGCCAATAAATTGGGCGTGGAGGGGGCCACCATGGTTTCCATGCTGGATCGACTGGTCAAAGCTGAGCTTATAGAACGTCAGCCCTGTGAAAGTGATCGACGGGTCAAGCGGATTGCACTGACCGACAAGGGCCATGATATCCACCGTGAATTGCGCAAACGGGCAGACAGCTTTCGAGCCGAAATTTTGGTGGGTCTGGATCAACAGCAATTGCAGGCGATGTCTGCCTTGCTAGAGGGTTTAACCGAACGAATCGACAATTCAAGATCTGAATAGGCGGCACCAGCATGGACAGAAGGGGGCCGTTGAACCGGCAAATGATCAGCATTTCCATCATGCTGGCCACGATCATGCAAACGCTGGACACCACCATTGCCAACGTGGCCTTGCCGCACATGCAAGGCAGTCTGTCGGCTTCTCAGGATCAAATTGCCTGGGTTTTGACGTCCTACATCGTTGCCGCGGCCATTGCCACGCCGCTGACTGGCTGGTTGTGCGCGCGTTTCGGTCAGAAGGAGGTTTTTCTCGTCTCTGTGGCTGGGTTCACTGTGGCCTCGGTTCTCTGCGGCATCTCCGATTCACTGGTCACCATGGTGCTTGCTCGGCTGTTGCAAGGCGTATTTGGCGCCAGTCTGGTTCCGCTTTCCCAGGCCGTGCTTCTTGAGATCAACCCCCGTGAGAAGCAGGGCAGTGCCATGGCCGTGTGGGGCATGGGGGTCATGGTTGGACCCATATTAGGCCCGACATTGGGCGGTTGGCTCACCGACAGTTACAACTGGCGTTGGGTGTTTTTCATCAATGTGCCTGTGGGTTTGATGGCCTTTTATGGCATTTGGCGCTTTATTGACCGATTGCCGGGCAAAAAAGGCAATGGATTTGACTGGTATGGCTTTACCAGCCTGAGCCTGGCGATCGGCGCTTTGCAGATGTTGCTTGATCGTGGTGAGCAAAACGACTGGTTTGGCTCACTTGAAACCTGGATTGAGCTCACCCTGATGATTTTAGGCTTCGGCTGTTTTGTCATACACAGTTGGTACACCGACCCCGACCAGGCCTTTCTTGATCTTCGCCTGTTGAAAAACAGAAACTACATCAGTGGCCTGTTTTTTATTTTTATCGTGGGTCTGGTTCTGTTCGCCGTGCGGGCCATTACCCCGACCCTGCTGCAAAACCTGCTGGGTTACCCTGCGTTGATGGCAGGTTGGGTGACTGCACCCACTGGGCTAGGCACCATGTTTGCGATGTTGGTGGTGGGCAGGCTGGTGGGCCGGGTCGAGTTGCGTCTTCTCTTGTCGATCGGGTTCTCTTTGACTGTGTTTTCGTTGTGGCAAATGAGTGGCTACAACCTGGACATCGAACCCAGCGACATTGTGTGGCCTGGGGTCATTCAAGGCGTTGGCATTGGTTTGGTGTTTGTCCCTTTGAGTGCTGCAACATTTGCAACCCTTGATTCCGGAATGCGTGCACAGGGAACAGCGCTGTACAGTCTGGTCAGAAACATCGGCAGTAGCATCGGCATCTCGATCGTTCAAACCCTGCTGGTTCGAAACACGCAAGTAGCCCATTCGTCCCTGGCAGAACATATTTCAAGCACCAATCCTGCGTTGCAAAGCCCTAGCCTGATTGAGCAGTTGCATCTTCACACCCAAGCAGGCTTTATGCAGCTCAATCAAATCGTGACTCGTCAGGCGGCAATGATTGCGTATGTCGATGATTTCTGGCTCATGATGGTACTCACCCTGATGGCCATGCCCTTGTTGGTCTTGATGAAACAACCGACTCATCCACCCTCCAAAACAGAGAGTGCAGAGGCGATGGTGATGGATTAGTCAAAGCCAATTAAAAAAGGACCCTTGTGGGGTCCTTTTTTTACAGACAGTGCAATGCCTTCGAGTTAGTTGGCAGACTGGCGATATTCAGGTTTGGTTTCAACCAGCACCAGGTTCTCGCTGTCGATCTTGATGGCGGGCTTGCGAAGGCGCGGCGTGCGCTCTTGCTTTGGCTCGGCAGCAAGTCGGCTTTGAACAACAGACCACTTTTCACGATCTGTTTCAACCCAAAGCATGCCCGCTGCACTCACCACATCCAGCAAGTTAACCGCCGGTTCCACTGGCTTTGCCGGAGTCGCTTTCACTTCAGCAGCTTTGGCCTCTATGGCCACTGGTGCTTGGGTAAGCGCGGGTTCCGCGCTCAACTCGGTTGCTGAAGTGTCAATTGTTGCCACTTCGATGGCAGGCTCTGCCGCAGTCTCAACAACTTCAGGTGTGGATTGAACAACCGGGGCCACCTCGACCATTGCAGGCTCGACGGAGGCGATTGCTGGTGTCACCGGTACCTCAGCGGCTTCCTGGACGACTGCCTCATTGGACTCGGACGCGGCCTCGCCCTGAGATTCTGCCTGTTGCTCGGTGCCTTGATCATCCTGACCTGTGCGACCACCGCGACGGCGGCGGCGACGGCGACGTGGCTCGCCAGATTCGCCATCGGCGTTTGCGCGCTCTTCTGGGCCGTAAGAAACGGTTTCAGCAATCTTGTTGGCCAGTTCCTCTTCGGCTGATTCGACGTTGTCGGTTGATCCGGCCGTGTTTTGGTCAACGGCGGCGTTAATTGCACTTTCATCGCCTTGCATGCGACCACTTCCGCGACCGCCGCGCCTGCTTCTTCTGCGGCGGTTCTGCTGGCTGCGTTCTCCGGCTTCACCTTGGTCATCGGCGCCAGCCTGTGGCTGAATGCCCTCGGCCACGTTGATTTCAGTCACTTTTGACTCGGAGGACCGCTGTTGATCGCCTTGACGATTTCTGTCTCCGCGCTGAGGGCGTTGGTTGCGTCCGCCTTCGGACGATCCGCCGTCTGCAGCAGCAGACTGCCCAGTCGGTAAGGCTTCTTCGTCACGGTTGCGCTGGCCACCACGTCTGCGGTTGCGGTTTCTGTTGTTGCGATCAGCGTTGCGTTCACCCTGATTGGCGGAGGGCCTTGGCGAACTGACTACCGGTGCAGGCAGTGCTGCTGCGGCTGGTTTGCTGTCTCGTTTGAACCACGCCATGATTCGTTCGAACAGGGTGGGTTTGGCCTCCAGTGCAGGCGTAACCGGTGTTTCCTTGGGTTTGCGCTCTGTGTGGGCTGGGGCTGGTACAGCAGGGATGATTCCCTTGATCATGGCCTCTTGGCGCTTGCTTCCGGCCTCTTCGACCTTCTTGTCATAGTAAGAAGGCTCTTCTTTGGCGGTGACCAGATCAAAGCTTGAACGGGAATCTTCCAGACGATCGTCGTCGTGGCGAATGCGCGAAACCTCGTAATGCGGCGTTTCCAGGTGCTTGTTGGGCAGCAGCAGAATCGACACTTTCAGGCGCGCCTCCAGTTTGTAAATTTCAGAGCGCTTCTCGTTAAGCAAGAAGGTGGCCACGTCCACAGGCACTTGGGCATGCAGGGCAGCTGTGCCTTCTTTCATGGCTTCTTCTTGGAGAATACGAAGCACATGCAGGGCGGTGCTTTCGGTGTCACGAATGACGCCGGTGCCATTGCAACGTGGACAGGTGGTGTGTGAACCCTCGTTCAGGGCAGGGCGAATGCGCTGACGGCTCAGTTCCATCAAACCAAAACGGCTGATCTTGCCCATTTGCACGCGTGCACGGTCAAAATGCAAGGCGTCTTTAACGCGTTGCTCCACTTCTTTCTGATTGTTGGCCTTCTCCATGTCGATGAAGTCGATCACAATCAGGCCACCCAGGTCGCGCAGGCGTAGCTGACGTGCTACCTCGTCTGCGGCTTCCAGGTTGGTTTTCAGGGCTGTGTCTTCGATGTCTGCGCCTCGGGTGGATCGCGCAGAGTTCACGTCGATGGAGACCAAGGCTTCAGTGTGGTCAATCACGATTGCACCGCCCGAGGGCAGTGGCACCATCCGGCTGTAGGCCGTTTCGATTTGATGTTCGATCTGGAAGCGGGAGAACAGCGGGATGTCATCGCGATAGCGTTTGACCAGATGCATCATGTCGGGCATGACGTGCTGCATGAACTGTTTGGCCTGCTCATAGATATCATCCGTGTCGATCAGTACTTCACCGATGTCGGGGTGAAAGTAATCACGGATGGCGCGGATAACCAGACTGGATTCTTGATAGATCAGGAACGCACCGTTGGCCGACTTTCCGGCGCCGTCAATGGCATTCCACAGTTGGAGCAGGTAATTCAAGTCCCACTGCAACTCTTCGACAGAACGGCCAATACCGGCTGTTCGGGCGATGATGGACATACCCTTGGGGTATTCCAGTTTGTCCAGGGCTTCACGTAGTTCTTGACGCTCTTCGCCTTCGATTCGGCGTGAAACACCGCCGCCGCGAGGATTGTTCGGCATCAGAACCAAATAGCGGCCGGCAAGCGAGATAAACGTGGTCAGGGCTGCGCCCTTGTTGCCACGTTCTTCTTTTTCGACTTGCACCAGCAATTCCTGGCCTTCCGTGATGGCTTCCTGGATTTTTGCCCGACTGACATCGCTGCCGTCTTTGAAATACTGTCGTGAAATTTCCTTGAAAGGCAGAAAACCGTGACGGTCTTCGCCGTAGTTGACGAAACAAGCCTCAAGACTGGGCTCTACACGGGTGATAACCCCTTTGTAGATGTTGCTTTTGCGTTGTTCACGCCCGGCGGTTTCAATGTCGATGTCGATCAGGCGTTGGCCGTCGACGATGGCAACCCGCAGCTCTTCAGCGTGGGTTGCGTTAAATAACATGCGCTTCATGCACACTCCAAAGCACCAGTGGTGCGAAAAGGAGATGCCGGAAAAGTGGAATGCAGCAGAAAGACTGATTGCAGGAGGGCCAAGCGGTCAGGCGACGGTAAGCGCCTGAGAAATCACCAAAACAATTTGTAAAAACAATAACATTGGTTTGACGCACACCGGATGGGGTGTTCGCGTGAATTTGCCTTCTCATAACCCAAAGCGGTGTGTTCTACTCGCTCTGGGGCAATAAATCTTTCAATTGCCAAGGCGGGCGTAAAGCCTCGCGCCTCTTTTCCGAACATCATCATCGCCATCCAGGGTTGGCGATAAACCCGTTTACAATAGGTTGTTGCGCTGAACTGTTTTACTCGTTTTTACAGCGATTGCAATCAACGCACTTGATTATATGCCGAACATCTTCAATTGGTAAAACAAAGAATTGAAAACACAGGAAAAACCCAATCCCGATCACGCAATAGTGCTTGAAATTGATGAAAACTCTCAAGATCAGCGTATCGACAACTTCCTGGTCAAGATTTGCAAAGGTGTGCCAAAGGCGCATTTGTTTAGAATCATCCGGTCCGGAGAGGTGCGGGTCAACAGCAAACGGGTGGAGGCCAAGCACAAACTCGGAGTGGGCGACAAAGTTCGAATTCCACCAATTAAAACATTGGTAGATCAAACACCTGAAGGAAACACTTCGGGTAATGTCCAGAATTTGGACAGATTGGCTCGTTCGGCCGAGTCCATTCCGATCCTGTTTGAGGATGATCATTTGCTGGTGATCAACAAGCCCTCAGGCACAGCCGTTCACGGTGGCTCTGGCGTTTCCCTCGGCATTATTGAGCAAATGCGCGCACTTGCACGATTTAATTCAATCCAGTTAGAGCTGGTTCATCGGATAGACCGAGAAACCTCTGGTGTTTTGATCATTGCAAAAAAACGCAGCGCGCTCAGGGCCTTGCAAGCACAACTTCGAGAAAGATCCTGGAAAAAGTACTACCAGACGCTGGTGCTGGGGCGTTGGCCAAAATCGCTGAATCGCGTTGAGTTGTCTTTGACCAAGGTGCAGGGCGGTGAGAATGAAAAAAAGGTGTTTGTTGATCCCGGTGGAGACAAAGCAATCACTTTATTCAAGCCGATTCAATGCTTTAGCTCTTTTAACTCAGATTTTACCTTGTTGCAGGCACAAATTTTGACTGGCAGAACCCACCAGATTCGTGTGCACACCAGTGCAAGTGGTTTTCCGATTGCGGGTGACGATCGATACGGCGATTTTGCGACGAACAAATATCTTGTCAAATTCGGGTTGAAGCGCATGTTTTTGCACGCCGCGCGGATCCAGCTGGTGCATCCGGCCACGAACGAAACTATAGTGCTGGAGGCTCCGCTTGCGCCGGAGCTCGAAAAATTTATTCAGTCTTTGGACAGGGCAGATTCAAAATGAAGTACAAAATGGTTGTGTTTGACTGGGATGGCACCATTCTGGATTCCACGGGGGCAATCACACGGGCCATACAACGCTCTTGCGTCGATGTGGGGCTACCCGATCCCGGGCCTGAAATTGCGTCCTACGTCATTGGTTTGGGTTTGAGTGATGCCCTCAGGCATGCTGCACCCGGTGCCACCGACGCCCAAATTAAAGGTTTGGTCGAGGGTTATCGTCGCCATTACCTGGCAACCGACCACGAATTGCAGATTTTTGATGGGGTGGTTCCCTTATTACAGGCCTTGAACGAGCGGGGTGTTTTGTGCACGGTCGCCACCGGCAAAAGCAGGCAAGGTCTGAACCGTGCCATGGCGCAATCGGGCACTGGTCGGTATTTTTCAGCGTCCCGTTGCGCCGACGAATGCTTCAGCAAGCCACACCCTCAAATGTTGCATGAACTGATGGCCGAATTCGCCCTTGAACCCGAAGACCTCGTGATGATTGGCGATACAACGCACGATCTTCAGATGGCTCAGTCCGCCGGTGTACACTCGGTCGCGGTTCAGTCTGGCGCCCACACGCCAGCCTTGTTGGCCACCGTGCCGCATTTGATTGCTTTTCCGTCTATTAACGAAGCAGCCCCCTGGTTAATTAACAACGTCAGAAAATTTGAACAGTGACAGAAATGAGTGAAATTAAGGTTTGCAACTCGGAAGATTTGCAGGAAGGCGGAATGGCCTATCGATTCAATGTACTCTACAACGGGGAGTCCACCAGCGCGTTTGTTGTGCGGGTGGACAACGAAGTGCGTAGCTTCTTGAATCGTTGTTCGCATGTGCCAGTCGAGATGGACTGGAATTATGGCGAGTTTCTGGATGACTCGGGTCGAGTCATCGTGTGCGCAACCCACGGTGCGAATTACGACGCCACGGACGGGCAGTGTCTGGGTGGTCCTTGTGCCGGGTCCCCTTTGGTGCGTCTCCATGTTTCGGAGCGAGCCGGCGAAGTATTCTGGAAGCCTGCTGACCTTGTGACAGTGCCGCCAGAAGGCATTGAAGACTAGATTTAACAAAGGATTAGAAGTTCATGGACTCTAAAAAAGACGACAACTGGGAACGCAATCTGATTGAGAAGCTGGCTCAGTCCGCTTTGACCGAGCAGAAGCGCAAGCGACGTTGGGGAATATTCTTTAAATTGCTGGGCTTTGGCTACCTGGGCGTTATTTTGTATTCGTCGCTGATCGGGTTTAAGACAAGCCAGGCCATCGATGTGGGTCCGCATGTTGCCAGGGTCGAATTAACCGGTGAAATCGGTGCAAAAACACAGGCCAATGCTGATCAGATCAATGCCAGCCTTCGGGATGCATTTGAAGATTCAAACGCAGTGGGCGTGATTCTTGAAATCAACAGCCCGGGCGGCAGCCCGGTTCAAGCCGGTCAAATTAACGACGAGATCGGTCGTCTTCGTAAAAAGTATCCCAAGAAACAATTGATCGCTGTGGTGGATGACATTTGTGCGTCAGGCGCCTACTACGTTGCGGCGGCAGCCGACAAGATCTACGTCGATAAGGCAAGTCTGGTCGGTTCCATCGGTGTCATCATGAACGGTTTTGGATTTACCGACGCCATGCAAAAGCTCGGTATTGAGCGCCGAATGATTACTGCCGGCGAGAACAAAGGGTTTCTCGATCCATTCAGCAAGGAAGTGCCTTATCAGATCGAATTTGCCAAACAAATGGTTGCGCAAATTCATCAGCAATTCATTGATGTCGTGAAAAAGGGCAGGGGTGATCGACTCAAGTCTGACCCTGAGCTTTTTTCCGGACTGGTCTGGACGGGTGAAAAGAGCATTGAACTCGGCCTGGCTGACGCCACTGGCTCAGTGGGCAGTGTGGCCCGTGACGTATTTAAAACTGACAAGGTAGTTGATTACACCTATCAGGAATCATTCGCCGAACGGGTTGCCAAAACCGTGGGCGTCGAGTTCGGACGTGCGATTGGCTCCTCTTTCATGGCTGGTCTATTCCAAACCATGAACGACCAAACCGTGGTGCGTTAATTTTTTTGTGGCTTGCCTTGGGCGAGCCACAAAAACACGGTCGGCGTTTTGCCCAACTCAGGCTTGGTTTTTTTCCATTGGCCGACGGCTTTGGTGGTGATGCGCTGGCCTGCACCGGTCAGATCGGTGGCCACACACAAAGACGTGGATGGTTTCAGATTGTCTACAAGTGCGTCGAGAAACTTCTGGTTTCTGAACGGTGTTTCAATGGCGATTTGTGTGATGCCATTTTTCTCTGACAGGAATTCAAGTTGCTGTATTGCCTGTGTTCGAGCCACACCATCGACGGGCAGATATCCATGAAAGTGAAAGTTTTGACCGTTCAGACCGCTTCCCATTAGCCCCAGCAATATCGCGCTTGGTCCAACCAGGGGCATGACCGGGCATTCATGTTGATGGGCAAGTTCGATCAACTCGGCACCTGGGTCAGCAACCCCTGGGCAGCCTGCGTCGCTCATCAGGCCGATGGGTTCACCATTTAATCCTCTTTGAATCAGTTGTTGGCGGGCGGCATGATCAAGCTGTTTGAGTTCGTAAATTTCAAGATCCCGGACTGGAACCGGCATTTTAAAGATTTGCAGGGCCGCACGGGCCGGTTTTGCATTCTCGACAATCCAGATTTTGCACCCTTGAACTCTTGGAAGGTCTTCTGCCAATACTGACAAAGTGGGGGTTTCTTGGCTCAGTGGGCTTGGAATCAGGTAAAGCATGCTACTCCCGAGGGCAGACTGTGGGTTAGGGCAGGGCAATGCCTGATTTTCGCAGGGCGTCTGACAAAGCGATGAGGGGCAAACCGATCAGCGCGGTTGGGTCGTCCGATTGAATGGATTTCAGCAACGCAATTCCCAGGCCTTCACTTTTTGCAGATCCCGCACAGTCGTAGGGTTGTTCAGCGAGCAGATATCGTTCTATTTCCGCCGGATTCAATTCCCGAAATTCAACTGTGGTGGGAATACAAAACTCGATCTGTGTGCCCGTCTCAAGGCAGCTGACACACACGGCCGTGTGAAACACGATCTTCTGGCCGCTCATTTCGTGCAATTGCTGCGTGGCCTTGTCGTGGGTGCCGGGTTTGCTGATGGCCTTTCCGTTGACGTCTGCCACCTGATCTGACCCGATCACGACAGCGGCTGGGTTTTCTCGGGCAATCACGCCAGCCTTTTCACGAGCAAGCCGAATGCAGTTTTGAAGAGGGGTTTCATTGGGAAGTACGGATTCGTCGATTTCCGGAGAAAAACAGTTGAACGGGATCCGCAGCCTTTCCAGTAATTCACGGCGATATTTTGAGCTGGAGGCCAGTATTACTTGTCTGGTCATGTCTTTACAGAAAGTCATTAGGCGCGTATTATCGCGCGTTTCGTGCTTTGATATAAACGCATGTCTCGTAAAGTGTCACAAAAAGAAGTAGTTGAATTTGACGCTTGGGCTTTTTGCCGTGCAGGCGGTACAATATCGGGCTATCATGACGACCTTGATTTTCCTCGCCTGAAAAATGACCCGGAAATTACCGGTTTCAAAGTAATCGAGTGGCAAGTCAAAGGCTATTTAAACCGTCAGGGCGAGAGTGTTATTCACCTTGCTGGCGAGTTTGAAGCCGGTTTTCATTGCGTGGTTTGCGACGAGGTGGTCGTGCAGCGCATTGTGTTTGATCGCAAGTTGATTCTTGCCAAATCTGAGCAGCAAGCGGATGAGAAAGACCAGGAAATCGACGATGAAGACGTCGATTATGTGGCTTGTTCTGGTGTGGTCAATTTGAGAGACTGGCTGGAAGACGAGTTGTTGCTGGTTTGTCCGATGTTTCCCAAACACGACACATGCAGTAGCGAAGAACATGAGCAGTCTGGCTTGAGCGAAGTGAATGTCGAGCCAGGGGTGCAAAATGACGATGAGCCACCCAAGAAGGTTCATCGCCCCTTTGCCGATCTTGGGCAGTTGCTCAAAAAGGGCAAACAGTAATTTTATTTATGGAGCTTTAAAATGGCCGTTCAACAAAACAAAAAGTCACCTTCCAAGCGTGGCATGCACCGTTCACACCAAAATCTGACTGCGCCAACCTTGTCAGCCGATTCCGCCTCAGGTGAACTGCACCTGCGTCACCACATTAGCCCCAACGGCATGTACCGTGGCAAGAAAGTTGTCAAGACCAAATCCGAAGATTGATTGATTTCAAACGTCGGCAACGCAGTCAAGTTGCCTTGAAGACCTAAAGGGCTCGTTCTGATGGTTCGCATTGCGATTGATTGCATGGGAGGCGATCATGGCTTGTCGGTTACAGTTCCGGCATGCCTGCGCTTTCTGAAAGAGTTTGACGACGTACATTTGATTCTTGTGGGGCGCCAGCCCGACATTGAAGCTGCCCTTTTGAAAAAGAAGGCGCTTGAACACCCGCGCCTGACCATTCATCACGCCAGTGAAGTGGTGGAAATGGATGATCCGCCCGCCCAAGCGCTGCGCAACAAGAAAGACTCTTCCATTCGCGTGTGTGCCAACCTGGTCAAAGAGGGCCTTGCGTCTGCTTTTGTCAGCGCAGGCAACACCGGGGCATTAATGGCGATTTCCCGATTCGTGCTGAAAACGATGGACAGCATCGACAGACCGGCGATTGCCTCATCCTTACCCAATCAATTGGGTAAGGGCACTTTGATGCTCGACTTGGGTGCCAATGTGGATTGTGAGCCCGAGCATTTGTTTCAGTTCGGCGTGATGGGTTCTGCACTGGTGAAATGCACCGAAGGCATTGACAAGCCCACCGTTGGTCTGTTGAACATCGGTGAGGAAGTCATCAAGGGCAACGAGGTGGTCAAGAAAGCGGGCGAACTGCTTCGAGACAGTGAACTGAACTTCTATGGTAACGTAGAGGGCAATGACATCTACAAAGGCACCACCGATGTCGTGGTGTGCGATGGGTTTGTGGGCAATGTTGCCCTTAAAACCTCCGAGGGCCTGGCACACATGCTGGGCGACATCATTAAAACAGAATTCAAAAAAGGGATCTGGCCCAAGGTTGCGGCAATGTTTGCCGCGCCGGTACTACTCCGATTCAAAAAGAGAGTGGACCCCAGGCGGTACAACGGTGCTGCCCTGCTGGGCTTGAAAGGGATTGTGATTAAAAGCCATGGCTCTGCGGATGCTTATGGGTTCTTCTTTGCCATCAAACGTGCGCACGACGCTGCCAATTCAAATCTGATTGACAGCATCCGCACAACGATGTCTCACTACGTTCGGCCAAAGGCAGAGGAGCGGCGTGGTGATGAGGTGCCCAATGATTCGCTGGAGACCAAAACCAATTAAAGAGATGCATGTCGCTTTATAGCTCTATTGCCAGCACGGGTTCTTGCCTGCCCGAACGTGTGGTATCCAACGTTCAGCTTACCGAATTCCTGGCCAAGCGCGGTGTAGAAACCAGCGCCGAATGGATTGAAACCCGAACGGGAATTCGTCAGCGGTACATTTGCTCTGAAGAAGAGACCAATGCACATCTGGCCTCAAAGGCTGCTATTCAAGCCCTTGAGCGTGCTCGCCTGTTGCCAGGCGAGGTGGATCTGATCGTTCTCGCCACCTCCACGCCCGATCAGGTGTTTCCCTCCACTGCCTGCCTGGTGCAGGGGGCCATTGGTGCCAAAAAGGCGGTCGCCTTTGACATTCAAGCTGTTTGCAGCGGATTTGTTTATGCGCTGACAATCGCCGATTCCATGCTGAAGTCTGGTCAGTTCAAAAACGCCTTGGTGATAGGATCTGAGGTGTTCAGCCGCCTAATGGATTGGCAAGACCGCACCACCTGTGTGCTTTTCGGCGACGGGGCAGGCGCGGTTGTTTTGAAAGCCGACACACAGCCCGGCATTTTGGGCTGCAAGTTGCACGCCGACGGTTCACTTGAGCACATTCTGAATGCCAAGGGGCGAATCGTAAATGGTCAAATTGTGGGCGACCCATTTCTACGCATGGACGGCCAGGCGGTTTTCCGTCAGGCGGTCTCTGTATTGGGTCAAAGTGCACTTGAATTGATGCACGAGGCGGATTTTGACCCATCCAAACTGGATTTTCTTGTGCCGCATCAGGCCAACGTTCGAATTCTTCAGTCTGTGGCCAAACGCCTCAAATTGCCTGAAGATCGCGTTGTGGTCACGGTTGGTGACCACGGTAACACGTCTGCAGCATCAGTTCCGCTTGCGCTTGATGTCGCTGTTAGCCAAGGTCGCATCAAAAAAGGGCATCACGTGCTTTTGCAGGGTGTGGGTGGTGGGTTTACCTGGGGCAGTGTGCTCGTTCGCATGTAAAATGCTGCGCAAACTACAATTATTCGGGATTCCTCAAAAGCATGACTTCAAAAATCGCATTTCTGTTTCCAGGCCAAGGCTCTCAGTCAGTCGGGATGCTCAATTCGTTCGAATCGGATTCAGCCACAGCGAATCTGTATCAGCATCTGGCCGACGTTGCTTCCAAGGCCTTGGGTGACGACATCGTCGGATTGATCAAGAATGGCCCTGCGGAACAGTTGAACCTGACAACCAACACGCAACCGGCCATGCTGCTGGGCGATGTGCTGGTCTTTGAGGCCTGGAAGCAACTCGGCGGCCATGCGCCCGCCATGGTGGCAGGCCATTCACTGGGTGAATACGCGGCACTGGTTGCTGCGGGTGTGCTTTCCATCGAGCAGGCGCTTCCATTGGTGCGTATTCGCGCCCAAGCCATGCAAGACGCCGTTCCTGTGGGTCAGGGCGGCATGGCGGCTGTGCTCGGTCTATCCGATGAGGCGGTCATTCAAGTGTGCGCAAGCGCATCTGAAGGTGCCAGTGTTGTAGAGGCGGTCAATTTCAATGCACCCTCACAAGTGGTGATTGCCGGTAGTGCATCGGCTGTCAAAAAGGCCTGTGAACTTGCAAAACAGGCGGGGGCCAAGCGCGCGCTTGAGTTGCCAGTGTCGGCTCCGTTTCACTCCTCGCTGATGAAGCCCGCTTCCATTCGCTTGAGTAAGGCGCTTTCAGGTTTGAATCTTGGTGCGCCAAATTGCCCCGTGATTAACAACGTAGACGTCAGTATCGAGACCGATCCACTTCAAATTGTCGATGCCTTGGTTCGCCAAGCCTATCGACCTGTGAGATGGGTTGAGACCATTCAGAAAATGACCGCAGAAGGAGCAACCCTGTTCGTTGAATGTGGGCCGGGCAAGGTACTTTCAGGCTTGGTCAAGCGGATTTCTGATGTGCCGGTGGTCAGCATGAGCGACCCCGATTCCGTGCGGGCGGCGCTTCAAGCCGTCTCCGCCTGATTATTCAACTGGAGACAGACACTGTGTACCTGTTTGATTTGACTGGGAAGGTGGCCCTCGTCACCGGGGCAAGCCGTGGTATCGGTCAGGAAACTTTGTTGACCCTGGGGCGTGCCGGTGCCGCTGTGGTTGGCACCGCGACAACGCAGTCAGGTGCAGATCGTATTACTGCTGCCCTTCGAGAAGCTGGATTAACCGGTGTCGGTATGGTTTTAAATGTCAATGACGCTGGGTCTATCGAACCGTTATTTGCTAAAATCGCCGAAGATTTCGGGTCTGTTGCCGTGTTGGTCAACAACGCGGGCATTACGCGTGACCAACTTGCAATGCGCATGAAAGACGAAGAATGGGACGATGTGATTTCCACCAACTTGTCGGCAGTGTTCAAGATGACCAAAGCAGCAATGCGCCCGATGATGAAAGCACGCCATGGGCGTGTCATCAACATCACCTCCGTGGTCGGAGTAACCGGTAACCCGGGTCAGGCCAACTACGCGGCCGCCAAAGCGGGTGTGGCGGGTATGACAAAAGCGCTCGCCCGTGAGCTTGGAAGCCGCAATATCACGGTAAACTGTGTTGCACCCGGATTTATCAAAACAGACATGACTGACGCATTGAGCGAGGCTCAGATCGATCAGTTGAAACAACAAATCCCGCTGGGGCGTTTGGGACAGGTAGAAGACATTGCTGCGGCGGTGTTGTATCTGGCCAGCGACCACGCGGGGTATGTAACTGGAACCACACTCCATGTAAACGGTGGAATGTGGATTGGTTAACAAGAAAAACATTGTAATTGATGATGTTTCGTCATATTACTTTGTTAGCATTTTCGATTTTATTTGAAACCACGGAGGCTCCGTAATGGAAAACATTGAACAGCGCGTCAAGAAGATTGTTGCTGAACAGCTCGGCGTAAAAGAAGAAGAAATCAAGACCGAATCTTCTTTCGTAGATGATCTCGGCGCTGATTCCCTGGACACAGTTGAATTGGTGATGGCTTTGGAAGAGGAATTTGAGACAGAAATTCCCGATGAAGAAGCCGAGAAGATTACAACAGTTCAACAAGCGATTGATTACGTTAAGACTCACTCAAAGTCTTAATACGGATTTGTGAATTGGATGGAGAGGGGCCCCCTAGGCCTTCTCCATCGGTCATGAATTGAACAAGAGGGAGGGCTCGTGAGCCGAAGACGTGTTGTTGTTACTGGATTGGGCATAGTCAGCCCGATTGGAAACTCTGCAGACGAGGTTTGGTCCAGTCTGACCCAGGGTCGCTCCGGCATTCGCACTATCACACGTTTTGACACTGAGGGACTCAGTGTAAAGATCGCTGGTGAAGTCAAGGATTTCAAAGTCGAAGACTACATTCCCCCCAAAGATGCGGGTCGAATGGACACATTCATACATTATGGATTGTCGGCGGCTATTCAGGCATTCAAAGACTCAGGCATTGAAGTGACTGAGCAAAACGCTGAACGCATTGGCGTCAGCATTGGTTCTGGCATTGGCGGCTTGCCGATGATTGAGGACACCCACACGGAATACGTGAACAAGGGGTATCGAAGAATTTCTCCATTTTTTGTGCCTGGAAGCATCATCAACATGATTTCCGGACACATGTCGATTATGTACGGGCTGAAGGGTCCGAACATTGCCATGGTGACAGCGTGTACAACAGGTACACACAGCATCGGCGAAGCCGGCCGCATGATTGAATACGGTGATGCAGACGTCATGATCGCTGGTGGTGCTGAATCCACCGTTTCTCCCTTGGGAATTGGCGGTTTTGCGGCCATGCGTGCCCTGTCAACCCGCAATGATGACCCTGAAGCAGCCAGCCGTCCCTGGGACAAAGACCGCGATGGGTTTGTATTGGGCGAAGGCGCTGGAGTTCTCGTACTCGAAGAATACGAACACGCCAAGGCGCGTGGCGCAAAAATTTACGGTGAGTTGGTCGGCTACGGCATGAGTGCTGACGCCAGCCACATGACCGCTCCTTGTGCAGACGGCGATGGTGCTGCGCGATCCATGTTGGCTGCGCTGCGCAATGCCGGCATGAACGCAGACCAGGTGTCTTACATCAATGCGCATGGTACTTCTACCCCCCTGGGTGACCTGGCCGAAACCATGGCCGTGAAGCGTGCGCTTGGAGATCATGCCCGCAAAACCGTTGTGAACTCCACTAAAAGCATGACTGGACATTTGCTCGGAGCAGCCGGCGGCATTGAGGCCGTGTTTACTGCCTTGGCTGTTCATCATCAGGTTTCACCACCCACCATCAATCTGCTGGAGGCCGGTGAGGGCTGTGACCTGGATTATTGCGCCAATCAGGCTCGTGAAATGCCCATCAAGCTCGCATTGTCAAACTCATTTGGTTTCGGTGGCACCAACGGTACGCTGGCAATCGCCCGTATTTGAGTGTCCCCAATGAGCCATCACCCTGGTGGAAACTTCGCTTGTTTTGAAGTTTCTGCCAGGGTGTTTTCATTTTATGCACTGTTGTTTGGCGAATCGCGTAAGCCACATTACACCCTGTGCTTTGAATCGCCTGAGCATCAGGTTGTGTCTCAGCCTGGGCTTTTATTGCGGACTTCGTTCGACAAATATCCACGTTATTGCTCGGTTGAACGCGCCTGGCACAACGCGTTGGGTGTGTTCTTTTGGTTGCATGACGTTTCACCCCATCCTTTCTGGGTAAAATCGAGCGATCCAAACATGTCATTCCTATTAAACTGGCTCGATCGAATGCATACCCTGTCCGACAGAGGGAGGAAGTTTGTCCTCCGATAAAGACGAAGATCTGATTATTGTTCGTCGTGTGCAGTCTGGTGATCAGGCTGCCTTCAATCTTCTGGTGTCCAAATATCATCGCCGTGTCGCCCGCTTGCTGACCCGAATGGTCAAAAACCAGGAAGACATTGACGACGTGGTGCAGGAAACATTCATCAAGGCCTATCGCGCCATCGGTAACTTCAGGGGCGAGAGCGCTTTTTACACCTGGATTTACAGGATTGCCATCAACACGGCCAAGAATCTCTTGGTGACTCAAAGTCGAAGGCCCTCTGCATTGCGTGAAATTGCAGATGAGGACAATGAAACTTTTGAAGACAATTCTGCTCTTAGTAACATCGATACGCCTGAATCGCTCTATGAGAGCCGTCAGATCGGCGTCGCCGTCAACGACGCCATGACTGCTTTGCCTGAAGAACTCCGATCTGCGATTGTCATGCGTGAAATTGATGGATTGAGTTACGAAGAAATTGCCGCTGCCATGGATTGTCCAATTGGCACGGTGAGATCTCGAATATTCAGGGCTCGCGAGGCCATAGCAGCAAAGATAAAGCCGCTGTTGGGGCCGCGTGGCGACAAACGTTGGTGATGGATATGAATATGAGCAAGAAACTTGAAAATTTGTCAGCTTTGATGGACAGTGAATTGCCAGATGAGGAGCTTGACGCGTTGTTCAAAGATCTCGATGACGGTCTGCTGTCCGCTTGGCACGAGTCCCAGTTGGCGGGCGATGTGCTTCGTTCCTCCGAGCTTGCTGCGCATCACAATCCTGAGTTTTTGGTGCGATTTGCAGAGGTGCTCAAGCAGGAGCCCGTGGTTGTGGCGCCTCAGCTGGACACTGTCGAACGGCGAAAGAAAGCGGGACGGCTCAGGTCATTGGTTCGCGTGGGCGTTGGTCGAAACATGGCAGTTTCAGCGGCGGCAATTGCCCTGTTTTCGTTTGGCTTGTTCCAGACGGTTCCGCCGCTGGATTCCGAGGTGCAGATTGTGCGCACTGCGGATTTGTCCAATGTCAGTGAAGACGACCTGGCGCTTTTGCGTGATTACCTGATGGCCCATCAGCAGAACAGTGCGCCGGGCGGAATTGCAGGGGTTTCTTCGATCGCTGCGGGCACGCTTGACTCCCCTGAGCTTAGCAGCACCGAAAGGGTGGTGGCGTCGTCTGCCAATGCGGGTGAATGGATGAACGTGTGGCGTCCTTCCAGTGAACTTGAGGGGCAGAATGTTCAATTCACCTACGTTTCAAGCCATCGCTGAAGTGCAACCATGAAGCAGTGGATCAGTCGATTCTGGGTGACTGGGCTTTTGGCAGGTTTTTGTTTGTTCGGCTTTACTGCCACAGCCTTTGGGGGCGATTCAGCCTGGTCAATTATTATGGCCACTCATCAGCAAGCCAAGGTGCTTTCTTATTCCGGCGTCATGATCACGCAGTCTGGTGAATACACTCAATCGAGCAAGTTGCTGCATTTCGCCTCGCCCAATGGAGACGAGGATGAGTTGCTTGAGAAACTGGATGGTCAGCCTTCTCGATGGATTCGTCACAACGACGTCATTCAGTGCATACTGCCTCAGCAAAAGCTGATTTTGTCAGAACGTCGTCAGAATTCCACGGCATTCCCACAGGTTTTCAGTGGTCCGGACGACACATACGCGCCTGAGAAAGTATATGAAATCAAACAGTTGCCAGTCCAGCGTGTTGCTGGACGTTCGGCTTTGGTGTTCAGGCTGATCCCCAAGGACGCCTACCGCCACGAATACCGGTTGTACATCGACAAAGTGACCAATTTGCTTCTTCGTTCGGAACTTTATTCGAGTGATGGGCATCTGTTAGAACAGGTTGGCTTCACTGAAATCAGTTTTGATCCAGATCCTGCCAAAAGGCCGTCTCTGTACAGTGCAAAGCCGGGCTGGAAAATGGCTGACACGCAGGTTAGCACTGCCGATGCGCAGGGTTTGCCGTATTCTTTGCCTGACGACATTCAGGGTTTTAAAAAGACAGGTGTTTTTAGTCGCGTCAGGGGCAAGGGGCAAAGCGTGGATCAGACTGTGTATTCAGATGGCCTGTCCACTTTGTCCGTGTTTGTTCAAAGGGCCAAAGCAGGTCAGTCCATGCCCAACGTGCCCATGGCCCATGGGGCGGTGGTCTCCAGATCGCAAACCGTCGGAAATTATCTCGTGACGGCTTTGGGTGAGGTGCCTTTGGTCACGCTGAATCAGGTTTTGAAGTCGGTTCAATGGAAATCACAATAGAAAAGGAAAGTAGCATGAAGACAATTTCCCATCGAAACTGGGTTTATCGCTATCAGCATTTTTTTGCGCTGATCATTCTGTGTGCAATGTTTGCTTTTGCAAACCAGGCTCGTGCGGCAGCCCGTGATTTGCCTGACTTTTCGGATCTGGTGGAAAAGGTAGGGCCCGCGGTTGTGAACATTCGCACCACGCAAAAGCTGTCGCAGGTTGCTCAGCAACAGCAAATGCCCGAAATTCCCGGTCTGGATCCCAATGATCCTTTTTACGATTTCTTCCGCAGGTTCATGCAGCCGCAGCAACCCCAGCCGCAGCAAATGCCACACGGCAACCCCAATCGTGAGGTGCCACGCGGTGTGGGCTCTGGTTTCATCATCGATCCGAACGGTTATGTGTTGACCAACCACCACGTGATCGAAGGGGCTGACAACATTTATGTCACTTTGACCGACAAGCGGGAGTTCAAGGCCAAAGTGATTGGTTCAGACAAGCGAACAGACGTGGCGCTGTTGAAAATTGACGGCAAAGATTTGCCGACCATTAAAATCGGTGATGACAGCAAAGCAAAAGTAGGGCAGTGGGTTGTGGCCATTGGTTCGCCTTTTGGTCTTGACAACACAGTGACTGCCGGCATCATCAGTGCCAAAGCCCGTGACACAGGCGAGTATTTGCCTTTCATCCAGACCGACGTGGCAGTGAACCCTGGCAACTCTGGTGGCCCATTGTTGAACCTGGATGGTGAGGTGATCGGTATCAACTCACAGATTTACAGCCGCACTGGCGGTTTCATGGGCATTTCATTCGCAATTCCAATTGACGAAGTGATGCGCGTGGCCGACCAGCTGAAGAAAACCGGCAAGGTGACGCGTGGTCGAATTGGCGTTGGCATTGGTGATGTCGATGAGGACGTGGCCAAGGCACTTGGGTTGAATGCCAGCGAAGGTGCTTTGGTGGGCTCTGTCAGCAAAGGTGGGCCAGCCGACAAGGCGGGTTTGAAAGCCGGCGACATTATTTTGAAGTTCAATGGCAAAGACATCAAAAAGGCATCTGATTTGCCACGCATTGTGGGCGACACGCAACCCGGCACAAAAGCCACTATTCTGGTGTGGCGCAAGGGTTCTGAAAAGTCATTCACAGTGACTGTGGGTGAGTTTGAGAACGAGAAAGTTGCATCCAAGAAAGAAGAGAAGCCCAAGGCCACGGTGACTGACAAGCTTGGATTGTCGGTTTCTGATCCCACTGCCGACGAAAAGGCACAACTGGGTCTGGAATCCGGTGTGGTGGTTCGGGCCTCCGATGGCTTGGCTGCCTCCGTCGGGATGGTGCCCGGTGATGTTATTCTGCGCGTAGGCCGCACTGACATTACATCGGCCAAGCAATTCAACGAAATCGTCAACAGCATGAAACCCGGCCAATCCATCGCTTTGCTGGTTCGCCGCGGTGACAACTCGACCTTTGTGGTAATAACGCCGTAATTGACTGAGTACCCTCGAAGAGCCCGTTAAATTTCTTTCTTGATTTTTCTGGTTCTTCGAGCGTGCATTCAGTTAAAATGCTGAGTTATCCATGTTTTATGGGGGCCAACAGCCCCCTTTTTTAATGATGCAGATGCAGCACATTCGCAATTTCTCAATTATTGCCCACATTGACCATGGCAAGTCGACGCTTGCCGACCGGTTGATTCATCGTTGCGGAGGCTTGAGCGACCGCGAGATGGATGCGCAGGTACTTGATTCAATGGACATTGAACGTGAACGCGGCATCACCATCAAAGCGCAGACAGCCGCGCTGACCTACAAAGCCAAAGACGGCAACACTTATTTGCTGAATTTGATCGACACACCTGGGCACGTGGACTTTTCATATGAGGTCAGCCGCTCATTGTCGGCTTGTGAAGGGGCGCTGCTGGTTGTGGATGCCTCCCAAGGCGTTGAGGCCCAAACCGTGGCCAACTGCTACACCGCCATTGACCTGGGTGTGGAAGTGCTGCCCGTGTTGAACAAGATGGATTTGCCACAGGCCGACCCAGACAACGCCCGGGCAGAGATTGAAGACGTCATTGGAATTGACGCCAGCGATGCAATTGCCATTTCTGCCAAGACAGGCATGGGAATTGACGATGTGCTGGAACTGGTGGTCAATCGTGTGCCGCCGGCCCGCGGCACGCGTGATGCACCCTTGCAGGCCCTGATCATCGACAGCTGGTTTGACAACTACGTGGGTGTCGTGATGCTGGTGCGTGTGGTCAACGGCGTGCTGAATCGCAAAGACAAAATCAAGTTGATGGCCACAGGCGACACTTACATTGCGGATGACGTTGGGGTGTTTACGCCCAAATCCATCGCGCGTGAGTCCCTTTCAGCCGGCGAAGTGGGCTACATCAATGCGGGTATCAAATTGCTGGAAAGCGCGAAGGTGGGTGACACCGTGACGCTGGCAGGCAACCCCGCGCCAAAACCGCTGCCTGGTTTCAAAGAGGTGCAGTCCCAGGTGTTTGCGGGTCTGTTTCCAGTGGAGTCCAATCAGTATGAGGCGCTTCGCGAGGCCCTGGACAAACTCAAGTTGAACGACGCCGCATTGAACTACGAACCTGAGGTGTCACAGGCTTTGGGCTTTGGTTTCCGCTGTGGCTTTCTGGGCATGCTGCACATGGACATCGTGCAGGAGCGCCTGGAGCGCGAATTTGACATGGACCTGATTACCACCGCACCCACTGTGGTTTATCGGGTGCTGCAGCGCGACGGTACAGTGTTGATGGTGGACAATCCGTCAAAAATGCCGGATCTGAGCAAGATCGATGAAATTCAGGAACCGATCGTTGCGGTTAATTTGTTGATGCCTCAGGAATATGTGGGTTCAGTAATGACCCTTTGCACCGGAAGGCGCGGCACGCAAACCAACATGGTCTACCACGGCAGGCAGGTTCGCCTGAGTTTTGACATGCCGATGGCTGAAATCGTGCTCGATTTTTTTGACAAGCTCAAATCCACCTCACGTGGCTATGCTTCGATGGATTATGCGTTCAAAGAGTACAGGACAGCGGATGTGGTCAAGGTGGATTTGCTGATCAACGGTGAAAAGGTGGATGCATTGTCAATCATGGTCCACAGGGCCAATTCAGTGTATCGCGGCAGGGCTGTGGCCCAGAAAATGCGGGAAGTGATTTCTCGCCAAATGTTTGACGTGGCCATTCAGGCTGCAATTGGTGCGAACATTATTGCGCGTGAGACTGTCAAAGCCCTGCGCAAGAACGTGTTGGCCAAATGCTATGGTGGTGACATTTCCCGTAAGAAGAAGTTGTTGGAAAAGCAAAAAGCCGGCAAAAAGCGCATGAAGCAGGTCGGGAACGTTGAGATTCCCCAAGAAGCATTTTTGGCCATCCTACAAGTGGAAGATAAATAACAATGGATTTTTCAGTCATTCTGTTTTTGTTGGTGCTGGGTACCGGCTTTTTTTGGGTACTTGATTTACTGGTTTTCAAGCCCAAACGCCGCCTTGAGGCTGCCCAGGTGCTGGCCCAGGCTCGGCATTCTGGTCAAACTCTCAGTCCGGAAATCGAAAAGAAGCTCAAAAGCACGGCCATGCGCCAGCCCATGTGGCTTGAATACTCAGCCAGCTTTTTTCCTGTGATTCTGTTTGTGTTTTTGCTGCGCTCGTTCGTGGTGGAGCCATTCAAGATTCCTTCTGGCTCGATGATTCCCACGCTTTTGGTGGGCGATCTTATTTTAGTGAACAAGTTTGCCTACGGTATCCGTTTGCCGATCCTCGATAAAAAGGTCATCAATGTGTCTGATCCAAAGCCGGGCGATGTCATGGTGTTTCGTTACCCCAACGACCCAAGCCTGGATTACATCAAGCGGGTTATTGGTGTTGGCGGTGATGTGGTGGATTATCACGACAAGCGTTTGACGATCAACGGCAAGCCCCTGCCCACTGTCCCTGTGGAAAAATATTACGATCCGGAACGGTTCAGTTACTCATTGCAGTACAAAGAAACCATCAACGGCAAAACCCACATGATTCTCAATGACGAGGAAGCGCCAGCTTACGTCGTGGGAGCCGAAGATTTCGAGTTTCGGAAGAATTGTGAATACGATGTCAAGGGCTTTCGCTGCGTGGTACCGAAGGGCCATTATTTCATGATGGGTGATAATCGCGACAATTCAAGCGACAGTCGCATTTGGGGCTTTGTCTCTGACAAGGAAATTGTTGGAAAAGCGTTCCTCGTCTGGATGAATTTCAACGATTTGAGCCGCATTGGTTTGACCTATTGACGGGGTTTAACGCTTTTGAATTCGTCATCTTTGCAGGCACTTCAATCCGCTTTGGGGCACATGTTCAGCCAGCCTGATTTGCTGAGCATGGCACTGACTCATCGCAGCTTCAGTGCTGCGCACAATGAACGGTTGGAGTTCTTGGGTGACAGCGTCCTCAATTGCTCCGCATCCATTTTGTTGTATCACGATTTCCCCGACATGGACGAGGGTAAGCTTTCACGCATACGGTCCCACCTGGTCAAGCAGGATTGTCTGGCAAGCATTGGTCGGCGAATCAATCTTGAGTCTGTGCTGATATTGGGCACTGGCGAATTGAAAAGCGCCAGCCGAATCAAGGACAGTATAGTGGCAGATGCTGTGGAGGCGTTAATTGGCGCCGTTCTGCTGGACGCAGGCTTTGAAAAGGCGCGTGATTGTGTATTCAAGTTGCTCAGGCCGGTGTTGGCTGAAACTCCGATTGAAAGTCTTGGCAAAGACCCAAAGACCCGTCTTCAGGAACTTTTGCAGTCCCGCAAGAAGGGGCTACCTGTTTATGCTGTGCTGGTCGAAGGAGGCACTTCTGCCAGCCCTGAGTTCAAGGTAGAGTGCGTCATTTCTGATTTTGACATTCGCAAAAGTGGCGTAGGGCACTCGCGTCGAGTCGCAGAGCAGCAGGCCGCTCAGGCCGTGCTGGAAGTTTTGCTGGATCAGGCCTATGCTGATCCCAACCAGTCAACCAGGAGACTTTGAATGTCGCAGTCCAAGTGCGGAGTGGTGGCAGTAATTGGCCGTCCCAATGTGGGTAAATCCACCCTGATGAATGCGCTTGTGGGCGAACATTTGTCGATTACTTCATCGAAACCCCAAACCACACGTCATCGGGTGCTCGGGGTGATGACGGAAGAAGTGTCTGCTTTGCCCACGCAGTTTATTTTTGTAGACACGCCGGGTTTTCAGACCAAACATTCCAGTGCTTTGAACAAAACCATGAATCGTGCGGTGCTGACGGCGCTGGGTGACGTGAATGTCATTTTGTGGGTGATCGAGCAGGACAAGTTGACCGATGCCGATTTGAAGGTACTGGCCTTGTGTCCCAAGGGTGTTCCAGTGATTGCAGTCATTAACAAACTGGATCAATTGGACAATAAAAATCTGGTTTTGCCATTCATTGAAAAAGTCAGTGGGCAGGCCAATTTTGCGGCAATTGTGCCTGTGAGTGCTCAAAGCAAGAAAAATCTGGATGGCCTGAAGCAGGCTGTGGCTGAGCATCTGCCCGAGCAACCTTTCTTTTATGACGAAGACACACTCACAGATCGCCCTGAAAAGTTTCTGGCTGCCGAGCGAATTCGTGAAAAGCTGTTTCGATTGGTTGGCGATGAGTTGCCCTACACCTGCACGGTGGTGATTGACAAATTCACCATCGAGGACGGACGCCGCGTGATTTACGCGTCGATATTGGTGGACAGGCAATCCCACAAGGCCATGATTATTGGCAAGGGCGGTGAGAAACTGAAGCGAATCGCCTCTGAGGCTCGCCAGGACATGGAGTCTCTGTTTCAGGGGCGCGTGCATCTTGAAACATGGGTGAAAGTGCGCAGTGGTTGGGCGGACAACGCTGGTTTGCTGCAAAGCTTGGGATATGACTAGCAGGGCAAATCAGGATCAGGCTTTTGTGTTGCACAGCTTGCCCTACAAAGAGACAAGCCTTGTGGTTGAGCTGTTTTGTCGTGAAGCTGGGCGATTGCCCGTGATGGCCAAGGGCGCAAAGCGCCCAAACTCGGCCTTGAGGCCCGTTTTGGTGAGCTTTCAGCCTTTGTTGGTGCGGTTTTCCGGCAAATCGGAAGTGAAAACCCTGACTCACGCTGAATGGCTTGGGGGCGCGGTGCCGCCAGAGGGCAAATCGCTGTTCGCAGCGTATTACCTGAATGAATTGTTAATGCGTGGTTTACAGCGAGAGGACCCCCACGCCCCTTTGTTTGACACGTATGCCTCGGCTTTGCGTGCATTGGCACAGGGTGATGACATGAATGTCACCGTGCGTGGTTTTGAGTTGGCCTTGCTGCAGCACTTGGGCTACGGGCTCGACTTTGAGCGTGACTGTACGGGCCAGCTTTTGCGGGCAGAGATGCAGTATGTCTGGATCGATCAAGCAGGTTGGCAGACCCGCACTGAGCGATCAGACTATGGTGTGCCGGGTGAATTGATTCTGGAATTGGGTGCGCAGGGGCAAATGACCCGCTCCATGGCGGCCAGTTTTCGTCCGGTGACTCGTCAGCTTCTGCTGAGTCACGTGGCACCCAATGGATTGTTGTCGAGAGTCTGGATGGAGCAGTTGTTAAAAGCATGATTGAACTCGGTGTAAATATTGATCACATTGCAACCATTCGCCAGGCGCGAAGGGGGCATGAACCCGACCCATTGAAGGCTGCATTGCTGGCTGAAGAGTACGGGGCCGACGCGATTACCCTTCATGTGCGCGAGGACAGGCGTCACATGCAGGACGACGATGTGCGACGTATTCGGCCCGCCATTTCAACCCGCTTGAATTTCGAGTGCGCGGTGGTGGAGGGGATGCTGCGTTTGGTGGAGGAAATCCAGCCTCAAGATGTTTGCTTTGTGCCCGAACGCAGGGAAGAAGTGACCACAGAAGGCGGTCTGGATGTGATTGGCGGTTTTCATCTGATTGCGCCTGCGGTGGCCCGTTTGCAAGACCAGGGCATGCGTGTGTCGTTGTTCATTGACCCAGAACCCGATCAAATTGAGGCAGCCTTGCGTTGTGGAGCCAAGGCGGTTGAACTGCACACCGGTGCCTATGCTCATGCTGTGGGGGCCCGGCTGGACCATGAGTTGGCCAGGGTTAGAAAAGCCGCAGATTTCGGCTTCTCGGAAGGCCTGCGGGTCAATGCGGGTCACGGTTTGAATTATGAGAATGTGTCGGCCATCGCGGCCATTGAATCCATCACTGAATTAAACATTGGCCACAGCATCGTTGCCAATTCCGTGTTTTTGGGGTGGGAAGGCGCCATTCGCACCATGAAAGAAAAAATGGTGACTTCCCGTCTTCAGGCCTTGCGGCCTCGTTAATAGGCCCTCGCATGTTGCGCGGTGTGGGTTGTGATCTGGTGTCGGTTCCTCGAATCGCCAAGGCGCTGGAGCAGGGCGGTGCCCGGTTTCTTGCGCGTATTTTGACCCCACTTGAATGCGCCGAGTACGAACGTCGAAGTGCACAGTCGCAAAAACGCGGCCTGTCTTTTTTGGCCTCACGATTTGCCGTCAAAGAGGCCTTTTCCAAAGCGCTTGGCACTGGTGTTGGTGGCGATTTTTCATTTCAGGACCTCAGCGTCCTCAACGATGAGAAAGGGGCCCCCCGCCTGGTGTATTCTGATCGCTTAAACCAGTGGGTGCAGCAGCATTCAGCAGTGGTGAAGATTTCCTTGTCTGATGAAGAGGACATGGCCATGGGCATGGTGGTGATTGACACTGCCATCAACAACTAATTTCCGATCTAAAAAAACAATGCACAATTTAGGACCCTACATCATCGGTTTGACTGGGCTGACCCTTTCTTCCGATGACATTCGCCGCATTCAAAGCCCAGCCGTGGGTGGCTTGATTCTTTTTTCCCGCAATTTTGAGAGCAAAGACCAGTTGATTGACCTGGTGAAGTCCATTCGAGCCCATGGCGGACAGGGGAAACCGATTTTCGTAGACCATGAAGGTGGCAGGGTACAGCGCTTCAGGAGCGGTTTCACGCACATTCCTGCCATGCGAAAGCTGGGTGAGGTGGCACAGCATGATCTGGACATGGCCTTAAGACTGGCCAGACAGGCCGGATTTGTGTTGGCGGCAGAGCTTCGTGCCTGTGACATTGACATGAGCTTTACACCCGTACTGGATCTGGATTGGGGCAACAGCGAGATTATTGGTGATCGGTCTTTGGGCAAAGACCCCGTGTTGGTGGCGAGATTGTCCGCTGCGCTGATGAATGGACTTTTGTTGGCGGGCATGCAGGGTTGCGGAAAGCACTTTCCAGGACACGGTTGGGTGAGGCTGGACAGCCACCTGGCATTGCCGACTGACACGCGGCCACTGAGCGAGATCATGGCCAGTGACGTGCTGCCTTATGTACAGAATGGCTCGTTGAACATGGCCAGCGTGATGCCTGCCCATGTGGTCTACAGTGAGGTCGATCCAAAACCCGCCTGTTTCTCAACCTTCTGGTTACAGACCGTGTTGCGCGGCCAGTTGGGCTACGACGGCGCAATCATCAGTGACGATCTGGAAATGGCAGGCGCCCACGGTGAGGGTGACATTCGCGAACGTGCTGCAAGCGCCTTGGCGGCCGGTTGTGACGCCGTGTTGTGCTGCAATCGCTTCGATGACATTGAAGCGCTGGTCAGCCAGCCTGTCGAACAGGTCGGTCAGAATGCAGACCAGAGAAGCCGCCGTTTAAAGCGATTGTTGGCCAGTGGACCCACCACAGAATGGGCACAACTGCAGAGCAGCTTGGACTATCTCGACGCAGTGAAAGCGATTACAAGTCTTTGACACAAAAAAGCCGCTTCAGTAAGCGGCTTTTTTATTCTTGGGGTCAAAACAGGTTTACTTGATTTTGGCCTTGGTCAGCAGGTCTTGCTGATACTGGTTCCATTTGTCGTTCAGCATTTTCTGTTCGAGCTGAGGGCGAATGTCAGCCAGCGCAGGTGGGGTGGCTTTGCGAACATCCGTCAGCATGATCACATGGTATCCAAACTGGCTCTTGACGGGCTCTTTGGTGTATTCGCCTTTTTTCAGGGCGACCATGGCTTTTGAAAATTCGGGTACAAAGCTGTTGGCATTGGCCCAATCGAGGTCACCACCATTTTTGGCTGAGCCAGGGTCTTTTGAGTTTTTCTTGGCCAGATCAGCGAAGTTGGCGCCTTTGTCCAACTGGGCGATGATGTCTTTGGCTTCTTTTTCAGACTGAACCAGGATATGGCTTGCGCGGTATTCTTCACCACCCATCATTTTTGCAATTTTGTCGTATGTGCTTTGCACTTCAGCATCTGAAAGCTTTGTGGTTTTCATGAAATTTTCATGCAGTGCATTGGCCAGAATGGCTTGATTCATCATCTGGGTCTGCAGTTTGACGTCTTTGTCATTGGCCAGACCTTTTTTAATGGCTTCTTGCTTGAGCACTTCCTGATTGATCAGTTCTTGGCGAATTTGGGCGCGAACTTCGTCTGAGGGTGCCTGACCGCGTTTGGCCTGCTCTTTCACGATGAAGTCAACGAGGTCGCTTGACAATGGTTGGCCGTTCACGAGGGCTGCGTTTTGGGCAAATGCAGTGGCGGACAGCAAGAGAGCCATCAAGGCTGTAGAAAGCTTTAAAGTGGATTTCAACATTACAAATAACCTTGTATCAATGGAGTGGGTTGTTGGTGGTCTGGATGGGATTTTACTCAGGCTGCACGACGTGAATCGCCAAGGCGTGGATCTCTTGTTTCATCCAATCTGACACAGCATCATACACCAGCCTGTGTCGCGCGACTGTGTTAAGGCCGGCGAATTGTGGGCTGGAAATGTAAATCCTGAAGTGCCTACCGCCAGACTTGGCGCCTTCGTGACCTGCGTGAAGGTGCGATTCATCTTCGACACGCACCTGGGCTTCCAGAGCGTTCTCAAGGCGTTCTTTGAGCTGGTTTGGGGTAATACTGTTCATGAGTGGGATGCTTCGTTTTCGGGTTTCATGTGTTTGGAAATGTAGACGCCCTGGCCAATCACAAAGAGCAAAGTGGCGCCCAACGATCCGAACAATTTAAAGTCGACCCAGACCTCAGTGGAAACCGAATAAGCCACTGCAATGTTGGCCACTGCCATGAGCACAAAAAACAGAATCCAGGCGTAGAGCAGGCGAGTCCAGGCATTTCTGGGCAAATCGACCTGTTCCTTCATCATCAGCTCAATGGGGTTTCGTTTCATGAGGTTGGCCACCAGAAATCCGATGGCCATGGCCAGGTACAACACGGTGGGTTTCCACTTGATGAACATTTCATCGTGCAAAATCAGCGTGGCGCCGCCGAAGACCACGATCAGCACAAGCCCGATCCATTGCATTTTCTCGACTTTTCGTCCGGTGGCCTTTTGCCACACAATCTGCAGGGCGGTCGCCAGTATGGCCACCGAGGTGGCGGCCAGGATGGGCAGCTGCGTACCCTGAATTTCCGCGTTCGTAAGATGCCCCAGCAACGGCGAGAGCAATTGCTCTGTGGCGTGCGGATTTGCACCAGCCCACTTGAAGCTGACGAAAAACAGCACAATCGGTAAAAAATCCAGCAATAGCTTCATGAGGCCTGTTTAAAAAGGAGTTGGGTCATCGTCAAACGCATCATATCAAAGCTGTTACAGGCAAGCACACAGTGGCTGTCAAGAGGAACAACTCAGTACAAGAGACCGAGCCCATTCGGGCGTTTCACCGTAAAAGTCTGCACTGGCCGCTTTGGTATTGAAGGGATCAATCAGGGCTTGGTAAAGGTCTTCAATGCCCGAAAAGTCACCTGTCTTGGATTGTTCAATGCAATTTTGTAGCAAATGATTACGCAGCACAAATGCTGGATTGATGGCGTCCAACCCGTCTGTATTGGGTTGAAGAGCCAACCAGTGCCCAAGCCATTGGCGACCTGCGTCTACCTGCTCGCTTTGCCCAAGCTTGAGTGCGAAGAAAGAGGACTGCTGCCATTGGGCCCAACATTGTTCGAGGCCCAGTTCAGGAGTGATGACAGACAGTGACCGGAAGAACCGTGTGAAATCAATTTGTTGCTCATGCATGAACTTCAGTGTGTCTTCTTCAAATCCGTTGGCCTGCGCCGGGTTCAGACCCAGCTTTGCACAGAACAGGTCTCGATGGGCCTGTTGAAAATGATCCACGTAGCCGTCCAGTAGCGATTGCAGATCTTCTTTGCCATGCGGAAGTAGGGGACTCAATGCCTGAGCCAGTGCGTACAGGTTCCAGTGCCCGATTTGGGGTTGGTTGCGGTAGCTGTAGCGCCCTTGGTGATCGGAATGGTTGCAGATGTGGTCAATGTCAAAGTGGTCTATGAAGCCGTAGGGTCCATAGTCGATGGTCAAACCGAGCAATGACATATTGTCTGTGTTCATCACACCATGGCAAAAACCGACCGATTGCCACTGCGCCATGAGCTTGGCAGTCCGCTGGATGACCCAAGCGAGCCAGTCAAACAGGGTTTTTTCGAAGTGATCTTCTGCATGGGCTGAGGCAAGCTCGGGATGCTGGTTTTGAATGTGCCACAGCAACAGGGTTTTGAGTGCATCCAGCTGGTTGCTGTAGGTGAAGTATTCAATGTGCCCAAAGCGCAAGAAACTGGGGCTGACCCGACACACCACGGCCGCTGTTTCCGTGGTTTCACGGAACACCGGGTCGGCGGTTGCCGTCAGGCTAAGTGCGCGCGTAGTGGGTATGCCAAGGTGGTGCATGGCCTCAGAGGCCAGGTATTCACGGATGGAAGACCGGAGCACTGCTCGGCCATCGCCCTGCCTGGAAAATGGAGTGGGCCCGGCACCTTTTAGCTGTAATTGCTGATAGCCCGATGGTGTGTCCATTTCGGCAATCAACAAGGCGCGCCCGTCACCCAGTTGCGGCACGAAAACGCCAAACTGATGGCCGCAATAAATGCTGGCCACACTGGGGTAACCCGGCCAAGGCTGGTTACCCGTCAGTTGATCGATGGCTGCTTTGCTCCGCAAGCTGTCGGGCTGAAGGCCGAGTGCGTTGCTTAAGGATTCGTTCAGGTGAAGCAAGTGAGGCGTTTCGCGCAGCGGTGTGGCTGGAACGTTGTACACAAAAGGCTTGCCAAGCTTGGCGTAGCGGTGGGTTAAAACGGGGCTTTTTACATCAAACACGTGCGGACCTGAAGTATAGTTTGGATTATTGTTTGCAAAAGCAAACACCTTATTACAACACACAAAGGAGACGAGGCGATGCAAGGTTTGATGATGCACATGCCATTGCTGATTTCATCCATTCTGGATCACGCTGAAAGGCACCACCCGCACGTGGAAGTGGTTTCAAGAAGAACAGAAGGAGACATTCACCGCAGCAACTACGCGACAATCGCAAAGCGTGCGCGCCAGTTGGCCAACAAGCTGACTTCAGAAGGCGTTAAAAAAGGCGAGAACATTGCCACACTCGCCTGGAATGGTTATCGCCACGTTGAGATTTACTATGCGGTGTCGGGCATGGGGGCCGTGGTTCACACGCTGAACCCCCGACTGTTTCCCGAGCAATTGGTCTACATTATCAACCATGCCAAAGACACGACGGTGTTTTTCGACAGCACGTTTGCGCCATTGGTCAAAGCAGTTGCTCCGGCTTGTCCCACGGTCAAGCGATGGGTGCTGATGTGCGATTCTGATCGCATGCCTGCTGATCCGCCTGTGGCAGGTCTGTTGAACTATGAAGATTTTTTGAAGGGACAATCGGACGAGTTCGTCTGGCCGCAACTTGATGAGCAGGATGCCTCCAGCCTTTGCTACACCTCAGGCACCACGGGCAACCCGAAAGGTGCCCTGTATTCCCACCGATCAACGGTGTTGCACGCCATGGGCGCCTGTATGCCAGATGCGCTGGGAATCAGCAGCCGAGACGCTGTGATGCCGGTGGTGCCCATGTTCCACGTCAATGCCTGGGGCTTGCCTTACATCGCGGCCATGGTCGGCGCGAAGATGGTCATGCCAGGCGCAGGAATGGATGGTGAATCCCTGTACCGGCTCATGGAAGACGAGAAGGTCAATTTCTCGGCGGGTGTCCCAACCGTCTGGCTGGGGCTGCTGAATTATGTTCAACAAAACAAGCTGAAGTTCAGCACCTTCCGGCACACCGTGATTGGCGGCTCAGCTTGCCCGCCAGCCATGATCAAGGCGCTGAATGACCTTGACGTTCAGGTGGTTCACGCTTGGGGGATGACCGAACTATCCCCCCTGGGAACGGTGTGCCGACTCAATGCCGATCACCTTGAGTTGCCGCTTGAAAAGCAACGGGAAGTGCTGTTGCGGCAGGGCAAAGTGATCTATGGCGTCGACATGCGGATCGTCAATGACGACGGCGAGGATCTGCCTTGGGACGGCAATGCTTTTGGTGATTTGCTGGTGCGCGGGCATTGGGTGATCAATGCGTATTACGGTGGGGAAGGCGAGAAGGCGTTTTCTACAGACAAAGAGGGTAAGCGCTGGTTTTCAACGGGAGACGTCTCGAAAATTCATCCTGACGGTTACATGCAGATTACCGATCGCAGCAAAGATGTGATCAAGTCTGGCGGTGAATGGATCAGTTCAATCGATCTGGAAAACGTGGCAATGGCTCATCCTGCTGTGCATGAAGCCGCTGTGATTGCCGTGCGCCACCCCAAATGGGATGAGCGTCCCCTGTTGATCGTGGTCAAGAAGCCTGGGGCGGAGCTGACTGCAAAAGAAATGCTTCATTTTTACGAGGGCAAAGTCGCGAAAATGAGTATTCCTGACGCGGTGGAGTTTGTGGATGAAATTCCGCACACCGCCACTGGTAAAATCCAGAAATTGAAGTTGCGTGAGCTCTTCAAGGACTACCAATTGACTTAACAGGAATCAGCAGCAAATGATCAAGCACATCGTATTCTGGCAACTCAAAGACGAGGCCAATGGCAAATCAAAGCAGGAAAACATGCAGTTGGTGAAGGAAAAACTGCTTTCTTGCGCAAACGTGGTGCCGGGCATTGTGGCATTTGAAGTGGGCATGGGCGGCGGCAAACTGCAATGCACATACGATGTGGCTTTGTATTCTGCTTTTGAGAACGAGGCTGCACTGGATGCTTATCAAGTGCACCCTGATCATCAGGCCATCAAGGCTTTTATTGGTTCAGTGGTCAGCGCGCGTCAGTGCATGGACTACGAAGTGTAATGTCGAGTTGAACCGCAGGGCCCAATGCCTCGCCATTGGGTCCGAAACTGACCTCTGTCAGTTTGCAAACACCCTCTGATGTCACAACAAGCACCGTGCTGCAACGTGTGCCATACACCGGCGACACAATTTTTGTAGCCGACAGCATTTTTTCCCACGCATAAGGCACCCCTGTAGACGGCAAGACGGCGTCCTCAGCGGTCGCTTCATCGGCGAGCAGATCAAGACCAGACCTCGTGATTTCGTCCACCGACAGTTGAGAACTGCGCATCAAGTCTTTCAGACCCTTGGCCAACTTCTCTGATTTGGGCCACATGTCGTTCAGCGCGCCATTGGACAGCACGTGGATGCCCGGTGTCAGTGTTTGCGGACCTTGACCAGCTTGGTTGCTGAGGTAAGTCATCGCCACCATGTCTGATTTCAGTTCCCCAGCGATGAGATTGAAGCCTGCGTATTGCTGCGACTGCAATTCATCGGGCAATGCACCGCCCGTGAGATATTGGGTAATCAGATGGCCGCGGCTGGGGGCATCGGTGCCTTTGTTCAGGGCTGCATTTCTGACGTTGGTCAGTAGGCCAAACTGACCTCTAGGGTTGATGCCCAGCCAAGTGCCGCCAGATTGAAGGTCTTTGCCTGCAACAATGTCATGGTCGGACCAGCGATGCAAAGGGGCTGCCGCACGTTGGTGGAATTCATCCCGATTGGCAAGGCACACAAACGGGAAGCTTCCCTCGGGGTTGATGTGAAAGGCTGCAAGGCACATGATCAGGCGTCTGCTTGAAGGACGAAGAGTTCGGTGTGGCGGTCGCACTCAGGCTTTTCTCCCAGTTCGACTTGCACGATCTGGTCGAGACGGGCCTGCGCCTCGAAGGGGTTTCCTTCAGCAAATTCGTAAATTTCCATCAGGGTGATGACGGGCTTTCCATCTTCATCTGCCCGCCGCATCAGCCGGGTGGCTGCACCACTCTGATTCGCCATTTGCTGCATGATTTTCTTGCTTTGCAAACAGGCGCTGGCCAGCGCTGCCGGGTCAACCTTGTAGTAAACGTACAGTGCGTAGGAAACCTTCATGCGTACTGGTTGCCCTTGGCTTGAATGTCATAAGGTGGCAATTGAATGCGCTGAAGGGGTATTTTTTGACCGTTTGAGTCCACGCTGAGTTTTGATTCGCTTTGCAAGGCGATGTCAACCGGACATTCAAACAGGACCAGACATTGACCACCATCCATTGCGGCATTTACTACCTGGCCAACGGGTTCGTTGTCTTTGCCTTCAAGCCAAATGTCGGATTTTTCAGCCACAGGTGCATCCACCTCAATAAGCCCTATTACGCTGCGTTTTTTACTTTTCCCCAAATAATGGCTTCGGGCAACCACTTCCTGGCCCGGGTAGCAGCCTTTGTCGAATGACACGCCACCGATCAGGTCGAAGTTGATCTGCTGGGGGACAAACTCCTCCCAGGTTGAGGGTGTGACCATGGGTATGCCCAGCTTGATGAGTGCGACTGAAAAAGCGTTGTCTGCCAGTGTGCCATGGCCGTCTGCTGAATGTGCATCGGGTGACTCTGCTTGAGGGTTCAATTGCAGCGCGCAGGGGTCCGATTGCCCAGGCAATGCACGCAGCGAGATGTGAAGCGAACCATCGTCAAGGACAGATTTTGTCATCGCATCGCCCGGACGCGCTTGAAGGAAATTGATCTGATATTGATTGGAGACATTTTCAAGAACAACTTTGCTTCTTAAGACAAACATCCGAAGGCGTTTAATGAGTGGCTCAATGAGCCCTCGATGAGTCAACATCAAATAAGCGTCTTCATGTCGAATGACAATAAAGCTGGCCAATTGCCGACCCTTGGCCGTGCAGTAGCCGGCCAAAGTGACCTTGTTTGGGCTGAGTGATGCAATGGCCTGCGTCATTTGGGCCTGCAAAAACGCAGTGCTGTCTGCACCTGTTACTCGCACCAAACCCATGTGGGTTAAATTAACAGTTGCAATATTCAATTTGAATCCTAAAATGAACGATCACAGTCAAATAGAGTGACAATTTTCGCGGGTTGTTCAGATCATCATGTTCCATTCTAAACCGATCTGTTACCTTTAGCGGCTGTTGAATTTTGCAGAGAGTCAACGAGTGGTCCACCCCAAAAAGAAGAAGCAAAAAACTGGCACTCAAGCAAAGCCGAGGCCCTTGCTGATTCTTTCCATACTTGCTTTCATCGTACTGGCGTTTGCCGGCCTGGTGTACGGCTTGTTGAGCCTCGACATTCCACGCGAAAAAGCAGAAGTTTACGTCCGAATTGAGCAAGGTTTTTCAGCCAGACAGGTTGGAAAGGCCTTGCGGTCCAGCGGGCTGGAAATCGAGCCCAGTGTCTTTGTGCTGGCGGCCAACCTGCTGCATGCCGGTAACAAATTGAAGGCGGGCTACTACAGCATTCCCCCCGGATTGAACACGCTTCAGCTGATCGATTACCTGAAAAGTGGCAAAGGAATGGTCTTCGACTCGATCACGTTTGTTGAGGGAAGTACCGCGCTCGAAATTTTGACCAATTTGAAAAACACGGCAGACTTGCGCGACGACCTAGGGAATGCAAGCGAACCTGACTTAGCTCGAAGATTCAATCTTGAAAGCGGCAACCTGGAAGGCTGGATTTCGCCAGACACTTTCAAATATTCGCCTGGAACCAAACTGTCTGAAGTGCTGATCAACGCGATTGAACTTCAAAAGTCGATATTGGACAAGGCTTGGGCATCAAGAGACTTGAATGTGCCGTTGAACAACCCGTATGAGGCGCTTATTCTGGCCTCCATCGTCGAGAAAGAGACCGGGCGTGCGTCGGATCGGGCTGCGATTGCGAGCGTCTTCGAAAATCGCTTAAAAGCGGGCATGCCACTTCAAACCGACCCCACGGTCATTTACGGGCTGGGAAAAGCATTCAATGGCAACCTGACCCGCAAACATCTGGAAACAGACGGCATTTACAACACTTACCTGCGAACCGGCTTGCCACCCACACCGATATGCAGCCCGGGCAAAGCAGCGCTGGAAGCCGTACTTCACCCAGCCAAGACGAATTATTATTATTTTGTGGCGCGGGGCGATGGCACAACACACTTTAGCGAAAACCTCAGCGAACACAATGTCGCTGTAAGAAAATATCAGTTGGGTAAATAACACTGACCATGACGATACGCAGGGGACGATTCATCAGTTTTGAGGGAGTTGACGGTGCAGGCAAGTCCACGCACATTCAACGCGTCAAAGAAGCGATTGAAAGTCGCGGACATCGGTGTGAAGTCACCCGAGAACCCGGCGGAACCGCGTTAAGCGAAAAAATTCGGGAACTGGTGCTGCATGACGACATGCAAACGAGAACAGAGTTGTTGTTAATGTATGCAGCGCGTGTCGAGCATGTTGAAACACGAATCAAACCCGCGTTAAACGCCGGAATCTGGATTCTGACAGACCGATTTGAAGACTCCAGCTTTGCGTATCAAGGGCAGGGCAATAACCCGGGCTGGCCGGAATGTGAGGCCTTGAGCCAGTGGGCCTTGAACGGCTTTTGTCCTGACCTCACCTTTCTGTTCGATCTGCCTGTGTCTGTTTCAATGCAGCGCGTGACTGCGCGTCAGGGGCAGACCGATCGGTTCGAGGTTAGACCGCAAGCCTACATTGAATTGGTTCGGCAGGGGTTTTTGCGCAGAGCCGATGAGCACCCGGGTCGCGTCAAAGTGCTGGATGCACAGCAGGCTGAGGATGCGGTGGGCAAGCAGGTGCTTGAAATCTTTCTGGAATTCATGAAATTCAACGATGGCCTTGATGCCATTGGTGAGGGGTAGGTGTGACCGAAGCTGTCTTTTCTGCCCCATGGCTGAAGGCCTTATATCGTGAATTAAATCAATTCGCGGCTCACACGCAGTCTCCGGTTCTCGTGCATGGCCAGCAGCGTCGTGGGCTTTTGTCGGTTGCCAATCAATGGGCTGCCTTTCGACTGTGTGAGCAGCCTGTGGGCGATCAGGCTTGCGAGCACTGCGCCGCCTGTCACATGCGCCAGGGTGGAAATCATCCCGACTTGCAAGTGCTCTGCCCTCAAAGTGTTTCCCTGGAAATGGGATTCCCCTTGGAGCTGAAAACGGGGACCAAGCCCAGTCAAGAGATTCGCGTCGATGATGTGCGCCAGTTGCAGTCTTTTTTGCACACCGCATCCAGTCGTGGGCATGAGCGAATCGTGTTGGTTTACCCCTTCGATGCGCTCAATCTGAATGCAGCCAATGCGCTGCTTAAAATTCTTGAAGAGCCCGGAGAGGGATTGAGATTTGTGCTGATCGGGCACAAGCCTGAACATCTATTGCCCACGATACGCTCACGTTGTCAGTCATTGGCTGCCACCGAGCCAGATTACAAAGAGGCCGTGACCTGGTTGAAGGGGCTCAGCGTTGCCGAGCCTGAAGTTGCTTTTAGCCTGGCGATGAATGATCCGTTTGATGCGCTTGATCTGTCAAACAACCAAATTGATCAACTGGGTTTGCGCAAAAAGTGGGTGGATTGGCTGGTGTCGCCCGAACAACAGAATCAGCTGCCTGCAGGCCTTGAAAAAATGGGGTTTCCGGTTGCAGTGGAGTTGGCCCAGCGGGTGTGTGCAGATTTGTCTGCGGTGTGTCAGGGCGGGACTGTTGAGGTGTTTCCCTGGTTGGCTCCCCGTGTGTTGTGGGCCAAGCGCATCAGCTTGCAATCGTTGTCTCGGGTGTTTGCGCTGCTGACTCGGCAAAGTGCGATTGCAGAGCATCCGCTTAACCCCCGTTTGGCGCTAGAGTTTGTGGCACAAGAATGGCACAATCAACTCGTTAAAACGCAATCTTGACGACAGGCTGAATGAACCAGATGCTGAACAATGGCAATACGCAGGGGGCCCGCCCCTGGATGCACACCCTTAACCTGCTTGACAAGGCGACGGTTTCGAAGCACTACATGCCATTTATCAAGGGCGGTGGCGTGTTTCTTGAAACCGAAAAGGAATACCAGCTGAAAGACCCGGTGTTTGTGTTGCTGACAGTGGGTGAAGAGGGTAAGAAATTTCCCGTCAATGGCCGGGTGGTCTGGGTGTGTGGCAGCAATGCGCGTGGCGACAGGCCACGTGGCATCGGCGTTCAGTTTCCGAAAGATGAGACAGGTGAAAGTGCACGGAGCACAATCGAGGAGATGACGGGTAAAATGTTTTGGTCTTTACCAAAATCAGCAACCTTGTAGTGTTTACAGATTCCCATTGCCATCTAGATTTTGAGGGTTTGGTTGAAAACCTGCCCGACATCCTTGTCCGAATGCAGCAGGCCAATGTCAGCCGGGCACTCTGCATCTCCGTCCAGCTTGAGGACTTTCCCAATGTTTTGAAACTTGCGGAAGACCACGATCACCTGTGGGCAACCGTGGGCGTACACCCGGACTATGAAGACATCACTGAGCCCACGGTGGAACGCTTGGTCGAACTGGCCGCTCATCCAAAAGTGATCGGCATCGGCGAGACGGGGCTTGATTACTTTCGCCTGAAAGGCGATTTGACCTGGCAGAGAAACCGCTTTCGAACGCATTTAAGGGCAGCCAACCAGCTTGGAATGCCTGTGATTGTTCATACGAGAAATGCAGGCGAAGACACGCTAGCCATTTTAAGGGAAGAAAATGTCATGGCCTGTGGTGGCGTGATTCACTGCTTCACCGAGTCCATTGATTTTGCCCGGCAGGCGCTGGACATGGGCATGTACATTTCCTTTTCTGGCATCGTCAGTTTCAAGAATGCGGCCGATCTTCGGGAAGTGGCGCGTTTTGTGCCGATGGACCGAATTCTCATAGAGACAGATTCTCCATACCTTGCCCCCGTTCCACACCGCGGCAAAACCAATGAGCCCAGCTTTGTGCCGCATGTGGCTCAAGTCATCGCGGATGAACGTCAAATGCCTCTGGAAGAAGTGGGTATGTGCACCAGTCAGAATTTTGAACGTTTGTTCAAGCTGGCAGAACTGAAAGTAGGCTGAGGTACTCAGATGACTCGCTTTAAGGTGGCATTCGCCGGAATTCTTTGTTTTCTAGCCTTGCATGGCGTTGCCTTTGCAGGCAGCTACACGGATTTCTTTCGTGCAATTTCAAATGACGACGACGGCACAGTGCGCAGTTTGATGCTGCGTGGCTTTGACCCCAATACACTCACTGAAGAGGGTCAACCGGCCATCAGCTTTGCGATGTACAAGGGCGCTGCCAAGTGCGTTCGGGTTTTGTTGTTGTCGAAGCACCTCAATGTGAATCAGGCTGACATGCATGGTGATACGCCCATTATGGTGGCCAGCGCGCTGGATAACTCGGGGTGGGTGGCCGCTTTGATCAGTGAGGGCGCTTCTGTGAACCGGCCTGGCCAGTGGGCACCGCTACATTACGCGGCCGCTTCCGGCAGTTTGAAGGCAGTCCAGATGTTGCTGGATGCGGGCGCTGACATCAACGCCAAATCGGCCAATGGCACCACCCCTTTGATGATGGCCGCTCGGGAAAACAAGGCGGAGGTTGCGCGTTATCTGTTGCAGAAAGGGGCAGACCCTTCTGTGGTGAATCAGTCTGAATACAACGCAGCTGGCTATGCCATGCGGGCGAAAAACAAAGACCTGGCCATGGACATCATGAAAAAGGAAAAGGCATTGCGAGATTCAAGATCTCAGGCCAATGCCAGTACAAAATCCTCTTAATGCCCGGTTTTCACTTACAGACTGGCCTCGAAGTGTTTAACCAGCGTACGCAGCTCGGAAGAGGTGGAGGCAAGCTGTTGAGCCGATCCCTCAAGTTGCTTGATGCCGGCGACGTTGCTTTCGGTCAGTGCGCTCATGCGCTCCATGCTGTTGGCCACCTCAAGCGATGCAGCAGACTGCTGTTCCAGCATGGCTGAAATATCGCGTGCTGAGTCGGCCACGCCCTTACTGGCTGATTTGATGTCTTCCAGGCTCTGATTGGCCTCCAGAATCAATGCCGTGCCATTGTTGACCTCTTTGACTGCCACTTCCATGGTTTGAAGCGCTTGTTGGGTGCCATTTTGAACGTCCTCGACCGTACAGGCGATTTCCGAGGTGGAGGCTCTTGTCATTTCTGCCAGTTTTCGAACTTCATCTGCAACAACCGCGAAACCACGTCCTGTTTCGCCGGCGCGGGCCGCTTCGATGGCTGCGTTCAGGGCCAACAGGTTGGTCTTTTCCGCAATTTCCTTGATCGTTTTGGTGACATTGCTGATTTTTGACACGGCGTGGTTCAATTCTTCAATATTTGAGCGCGCCTGCTGAACCACCTCTGACACTTGTTGTGTCGCTTGGGTGGAGCGTTGCATGCTTGTGCTACCCATATCCACCACAGACATGGCGCTGTTGGCGTAATCTGAACTCTTGTTGGTTGCTTCAGAAATTTCTGAAACAGAGACGGACAACTCTTCAAGCGCTGCGGCCACCCCGTTGATGCCGTCGGATTGTTGGCGAGACCGGTCCATCAAATTGTTGGCCAGTTGGTTCAATTGATTGGCGTCGTCACGGACTTTCGAAGAACTGGAAACCACGTCAGCAATGATGGCTCGCATATTGACCTGCATACTTCTGAAGCCTGCGAAAATGCTGTTGAATTCGCGGACTGGTGAGGCGGGTGTTTCAAACTTGAAGTTGCCTTCGGCGAGCGCTTGCAGCGTATTTTGTGTATTGTTGACCAAGTTGTTGCATTGCCCTTTGATCCAGAACATGCCCCAAAAAGCCAACACCAACCCAGCAATTGAAAAGGCTGTGTTTGCCCAGCCAAATGGAAGCAGGGTGCCCAAACTGACCAGGCTAGGCACCACACAGGCAACAATCAAATCGACCATGAAAGGGCGGCCTGCCTTGATGGGCGTGCGTGGCATCTTTTTTTCACCACGGTTGATTGCGTCGTAGAGCGCCTGTGCGTCGTTCTTTTGTTTTTCTGTGGGGCATGAGCGTACGGACATGTAACCGATTTTTTTGCCGTTTTCAGTCAGTGGGGTGACGTAAGCGTCAACCCAGTAGTAGCCGCCGTCTTTACAGCGGTTTTTGACCAAACCGCGCCATGGTTGATCTTGACGAATGGTGTTCCAGAGGTCTTCAAACGCTTCTCTTGGCATGTCGGGATGGCGCACCACATTGTGCGGCTGACCCAGCAATTCCTCTTTGGTAAAGCCTGAAATGTCAACGAATGCGGGATTGGCAAAGGTAATTTTGCCCTTGGCGTCGGTTTTTGTAACAATCGGATTCTTGGGGTCAAGAAGACGTTCCTGGGAGGTCACGGCTACTGACATTCTTGCTACACGGCCTTTTTGAGCTGACATGGTCTTTTCCGGTGAAGTCGACTGATGATGGTTATCATAGTGGTTGACTCACCCAATTAACCCTGCCAGTAAAAGGGTATTTCACCCTCTGTTTGAAATCAGCTGACTTCTCTCACCGTCGGAAGTTGAACCACATTGATGACATGCGTGACGTTTCGAAGAAGGTCTTCGCTTTGCTGCAGGGCAGCACGTGGCCAATCTGGGAAGATTGCGCAACTGATCAAGGTCAGAAACAAAATCTTGTGCATGTTAAAGCTCTCCTGAATACAACTTAAGGGTTTACACATAGATCATTACGTACCCAATTGAACTGATCGAGATCGCAAGATTGGGTGGGGCTAGCCCTGGGTTGCCCCAAATGGGTAAATGTGCTGTAGGCAGTCTGAATCATCAAATTTGAACTGGGTTGGAGTTTTGATCCGAATTTTGGATCAAAATGTGCGGGTACAACAAAAGCAAGGAAGAACTTTGACTGACAAGGCCCAATCAAGCAGCGTGGCAGCCCTCACGCTGGGTGCAATCGGCGTAGTTTATGGGGACATCGGTACCAGCCCCTTGTACACCATGAAAGAGGTATTCTCACCCGAGTACGGCGTGGCGCTTGTTCAGGCCAATGTGCTGGGTGTTGTGTCCATGATCGTCTGGGGGCTGACGTTCTTCGTCTCCCTGAAATATGTCACTCTGATTTTGCGAGCAGACAACCGCGGCGAGGGCGGCATCATGGCTTTGGTGGCCTTGACGCTTTCTGCGGTTGGAAGAAATTCACGGTTTTACAGCATGCTTTGTCTGATTGGCCTGATCGGTGCAGCCCTGTTTTTTGGGGACGGTGTAATCACTCCCGCCATCTCGGTTTTATCCGCGGTTGAAGGCTTGCAAGTGGCAGCACCTCATTTCAAGCCTTTCATCATTCCGACTACGGTCATGATTTTGACATGTCTGTATTGGATACAGCATCGAGGTACTGGGGGTATCAGTCGGTTGGTGGGTCCAATCATGCTGGTTTGGTTTGTGTTGCTTGCGGGCCTTGGCATTGTGAACATCATTCAGAACCCGGTGGTTCTGAAAGCCCTGAACCCTTATTACGCATTTCTGTTTGTGATTGAAAACCGGGGAATCGCGTTTGTTGCGTTGGGGGCGATTGTGTTGGCCTTTACAGGTGCTGAGGCACTGTATGCCGACATGGGTCACTTTGGAAAATCGCCCATTCGACGCGCCTGGTTCTGTGTCGTTTTTCCGAGCCTTTCCCTCAATTACCTCGGGCAGGGCGGCTTGTTGCTGGCCCACCCAGAGTTTGTGACCAACCCGTTTTACCAGCAGTTGGGGCCCTGGAGCGTGTTTCCGCTGCTGGTCATGGCTACGATTGCAACCATCATTGCGTCGCAGGCAACCATTTCAGGCACCTACTCGATTGTGCAGCAAGCCATTTCCCTGGGTTTCTTGCCACGCATGAAAATTGTCTACACGTCTGCGGTTGAAAAAGGACAGATTTTCATTCCCCTGATCAACTGGTTGCAGTATGCGGCTGTTGTTGGGGCTGTTGTTCTGTTTGGTGAATCCTCCAATCTGGCAACGGCTTATGGCATCGCGGTCACTCTGACCATGTTGATGACCACAATCCTGACTTTCTTTGTGATCCGCTACAAGTGGAAGATGAATCTTGCTTTGTGCTTGGCTGTGACAGGCCTGTTCACAGTGTTCGACTCGGTCCTGTTCGCTGCCAATACCCTCAAGCTGGAGGAGGGCGGCTGGTTCCCTGTGCTGTTGGGCGTCATCATGTTTGTCATCATGCTGACCTGGCGTGATGGTCGAGAACTGGTCAAAGAGAGACTCAATCGGGATTTCATGCCTCTGAAAGATTTTCTGGGTTCCCTGTTTATTCAACCACCAACACGAGTGCCTGGCACGGCGGTGTTTTTCAGGCCCATCGGTGAGGGCGTTCCACACGCCATGCTGCAAAACATGATTCACAACAAAGTGATTCATGAGCGAATCATCTTTTTGACTTTGTACATTTTGGACGAGCCCGCCGTGGACGATGCGGACCGTATCCGCATTGAGTCGCTCGGTGAAAACTGCTTTATCCTGAATGTGTATTACGGCTTCAAGGAAAATGCGGACATTCCAGCTGCGCTAGACGAGTGCGAGCGTTTTGGCATGGAAATTTCACCCATGGAAACCTCGTATTTCATTTCACGCCAGAACATCATTCCCAAGTTTGACAGCGAGATGGCGCCATGGCGTGAGGTGTTGTATTCGGTGATGGCCCGAAACGCTCGAGACGCTGCCGATTATTACCAAGTGCCCTCCAACCGGGTGATTGAGTTGGGCAGTCAAGTCGAAATTTAGGTTCGTATTGCTTGACGCAAGTGGCTTGCATTGCTATGGTTCGGCCTTCCCGTTCGATCGCAATGCTTGTTACCTGTGTAGATTTACTTTTCAAAACAGCACCTTTGTTTGCTGCCAATTTCTCCTGTTCTGTTACCCGGGTTCTCGCTGAATAATGCGTTAACCCCCATTTCTTTGTAAAAAATGATGAAAGACTTGAAGTCGGACTGGTTTTCCAATGTCCGCAACGATGTGTTGTCTGGTTTAGTGGTTGCTTTGGCGCTGATTCCTGAAGCCATTGCCTTTTCGATTATTGCTGGGGTCGACCCTCAGGTCGGGCTGTACGCCGCGTTTTCTGTGGCCACCGTGAGTGCGTTTGCCGGTGGGCGCCCCGGCATGATTTCTGCAGCCACGGGGGCAATGGCGCTGGTGATGGTGACGTTGGTCAAACAGCATGGACTTGAATACCTGTTCGCTGCAACGGTACTTACAGGTGTATTGCAAGTGCTGGCTGGTTATTTGAAGCTAGGGCGGATGATGCGATTCGTGTCTCGCTCAGTCATCACCGGTTTTGTGAACGCCCTCGCCATTTTGATTTTCATGGCCCAATTGCCTGAGCTTATCCACGTGTCTTGGTTGGTGTACCCAATGGTTGCTGGTGGCTTGGCCATCATCTATTTGTTGCCCTTGGTGACCAAGGCTGTGCCATCGCCCCTGGTTGCAATCGTGGTGTTGACGGCTGTCAGCGTGGGCTTTGGTTTTGACATACACACAGTGGGTGACATGGGCCGCTTGCCCAGCGCGTTGCCAGCATTCGCGTTACCCAACGTTCCGTTTAATCTCCAAACCCTGCTGATCATTTTTCCCTATTCATTAACGCTGATGGTTGTGGGCCTTCTTGAGTCCCTGATGACCGCGCAAATTGTGGATGATTTCACAGATACACCCAGCAATAAAAATCGAGAATGTGTAGGGCAGGGCTTGTCCAATGTGGTCACCGGTTTGATCGGTGGCATGGCAGGTTGCGCCATGATTGGTCAGTCCATGGTCAACATGAAGTCTGGCGGAAGAGGGCGTTTGTCTACGCTGGTGGCAGGGGTGATGTTGCTGGTACTCGTGGTTTTTCTCGGCAAGTATGTTGCGATGATCCCGATGGCGGCCTTGGTGGCTGTGATGATCATGGTGTCGATTGGCACTTTCAACTGGAGTTCAATGCGTGGCTTACAAGCGCATCCAAAAAGCTCAAGCGCAGTCATGCTGGCCACAGTCGCGATGACTGTGGGTACCCACAACCTGGCTTTGGGCGTTTTGACGGGTGTTTTATTGTCGGGTTTCTTCTTTGCCAACAAGGTGGGTCGCATTTTAAAGGTGACTTCAGCGTTTAACACTGACACGGGGTGCCGCAGTTATTCGGTCAATGGGCAGGTTTTTTTCGCGTCAGCCGAACAATTCGTGCAGTCGTTTAACACACGCGAGTCGCTTCATTCGGTGCGCATTAATCTTCATCAGGCCCATTTCTGGGACATTACCGCCGTGAGTGCGCTGGATCAGGTTGTACTGAAGTTTCGACGGGAAGGCGTCGAGGTGCTTGTGGATGGCCTGAATGAAGCAAGTCGAACCCTGATGGACAGGTTTGCCTTGCACGACAAAGGGAGCACCCCTGCATCTGCAGTGAGTGCCCATTGAATTTTGCCGACTATTGACTACTTCTTGTTTTGCGTGCCTGCCTTTGCTTCCAGATTCCGACAAAGGTGGGCACGAGACTAATGGCAACAATGACCATGACCATGGCAGACAGGTTCTGCTTGATGAATGGAATGTTGCCAAACGCGTGACCAAGATAAACCAGGCTGCCCACCCAGGTGAACGCGCCGATCACGCTGAAGGTTAAGAACCTGGGGTAGTGCATGCGCCCAAGCCCCGCCACGAAGGGTGCGAAGGTGCGAATAATGGGCACGAAACGCGCAAGAACAACCGTTTTGCCGCCATGACGAGCATAGAACTCTTCAGTGGCTGTCAGGTGATCTCGCCGGAATATTTTGGAGTCTGGATTGGCAAACAGCTTCAGGCCGAAAACCCGCGCGGTCAGGTAGTTGATGTTGTCTCCAAACACTGCTGCAAACGCCAGCAGCAACACCAGTGTGTGGGTGTTCAGTTCGGGTGATGTGGCCGCAAGCGCACCTGCCACGAACAGCAAAGAATCGCCGGGCAAAAAGGGTAAAACGATGAACCCTGTTTCACCGAAAATGATCAAAAACAGGATGAGATAGACCCACTGCCCATAACTTTGAATAAGCGCGCTGAGATGAACGTCCAGATGAAGGACGAAGTCGATGAAGAAATGAATGAGTTCCATATTTTTTTAAAGTAAAGGTGTTTAAACCGGTTCATCGAAATTAGATTTAAATTGCCCATAACGCAGAGCAATGGCTGGTAGCACGAGCAGGTTCAAAAGTGTCGATGTGATCAGCCCACCCAAAATCACTATAGCCATCGGGCCTTCTATTTCGTTGCCCGCTGCATCACTGGCCAAAGCCAGGGGCAGAAGTCCCAAACCTGTGACTGCCGCAGTCATGAGTATGGGTATCAGTCTTTCCGTGGCTCCATGCCAGACGGTTTTGGCATTCCAGTGCATGCCATCCACCCTGATTAAATGATCGAAATGGGTGATCAGCATAATGGAATTGCGAAGCGTGATACCAAACAGTGTGACAAAACCCACCAAGGAGCCAAGTGAAAGATTGCCCCCTGTGGCTAGTAGGGCGAGCACACCACCAACCAGTGCAAACGGCAGGTTAGCCATCACAAGTAAAACGTGCCTTATTCGCCTTAAGGCCAGATACAGCAAGAGCACCACTCCAATGAGTGCAACACCCGAGCCCATCAGTAGATTTTGCTGGGATTGACGGCGGGCCTGTTCTTCACCGGAGAACAGTATGTAAGTGCCTGGGGGCATGTTGATCTGGCGTGCAATTTCAGCCTGTGCCTGTGAGACAAAACTGCTGATTGAGCGCCCGCGTACGCCGCATGACACGGTTTGAACCCGTTGGCCATTGAGATGTTGAATTTGGCTGCGGCCGTTGTCCAGACTGATGTCTGCTAGAGATTTCAATTCGACCAAGGCTCCTGTCGGGGTGCGCAGCGTCAACTTCCCGACCCGTTCAACACTGTTGCGCTCACCCGGTGCCAGCGAGACAGTGACATCGCGAGGCTGGTTGCCCAGATACACCTGGGCAGCACGCGTGCCTTCGTAGGCGGTGTGAAGGGTCTCAAGGACGTCGGTTGTTGAGAGCCCCCACCTCGATAGGGCCTGGTGCTTCAGGCGAACATTGAGCTCCGGCTGGTATTGAATTGCACCAAGGCGTAGACCGACGATGCCGGGAATGTTTTGCAGCACCTGGGCTACTTCGGAGGCTTTGTGGTCGATGACATCGAGATCGGGTCCGTAGATGTTGATTGCCACGGGTGCAGTCACACCGGAGATACTTTCATCGATGCGCTCGGTCAGAAACGTGTTTGCAGAGGCGATGATACCGGGGAACTTTGCAAGTGTCTGTTCAATGCCAACAAGCGCGCGCCGGTGCTCCGCCGGGGATAACGGATTCAGATCGACCTCGATTTCACTGACGTTTACGCCAGTTGGGTCAACGACCTGATCGGCACGTCCTGCACGTTGGGCAACCAGCCTGACACCGGGTATTTTCAACAATTCACGGGTAAGATTTGTGCCGACTCGCATGGACTCTGCCAGCGATGAACCAGGGGCAAGCGCCATGTGCACCACATAATGTCCTTCCTTCAGTTCTGGTATCAGGCTCGCCTTCATGAGTGGAAGCGCAAGTAACGCCGCAGAACAGACAAGGATCACCGTCAGGAATACTGCCTTGTTGTGGTTTTCAACGTGGGCCAATAGTTTGCCGTATCGGTTTTTAAGCCATGTGACGAAGCGCGTTTCATGGCTTGAATCCCGATCGTTTGTGAGCAACAGGCAACACAGGGCCGGTGTAAGCGTGAGAGCAACAAACAGGGATGCAAAAATGGCCAGAACATAGGACAGTGCCAATGGCGCAAACAGCTTACCCGCAACGCCTGTCAGTGTGAGTACTGGCAAGAAAACGAGCGCAACAATCAGTGTTGCATAGACGACAGCACTGCGTACTTCTACAGAGGCATTCAGAACCACCCTGCTGACTGGCAGAGGTTCGGACAGAAGGCGATTTTGCCGAAGCCGACGGAATATGTTTTCAACGTCAACGACTGCATCATCAACCACTTCGCCCAACGCGATCGCCAATCCACCTAAAGTCATGGTGTTCAGGCTGATGCCGAGTTTGTCCAGAACGATGATGGCTGTCAACAGGGAAAGTGGAATGGCGAGCGTGGAGATCAGGGCTGTTCGTGCATTGTACAAAAACAGGAAGAGCACAGTGATGACCAGTATGCCCCCCAGAACCAGGGCTGTTCGAAGGTGTCCAATTGCGGTGTCGATGAACGCTGCCGGTCTGAATATATCGGGATGCAGGGTGACCTTTTCTTCACGTAGTACAGGCGCCAGTGCATTGAGCGTCTGCATCACTTTGTCTGACGTGGATTTCAGGTCGGCACCGTATTGGCTTTCAATCACCAGTGTGACCGCAGGTTTGCCATTGATGGCCGTTGCACCCACGGCGGGTGCCGGTGCTTCGGTGACTTTGGCAACATCGCCAATGCGAAGCACCTTGCCGTTCGTGACGCGAACTGGGGCGCTGGCAAGTTCATGGGCACTCAGTGTCTGACCACGGGTGTTGATGGTGATTCGCTGGTTGGCAGTCTCCACGTATCCGGTCCCGAGCACTCCTGTTGCACGCTTTGCCGCAACGACCAGGTCATGAAGTGTGAGCCCGAGGGTGTCCAGTTTTGTGGGTTCAGCCTGAATCTGGAATTGCGGAACGGCCCCGCCAAAAACGATGGCATCCGCAACGCCTGGAATGCGCATGAGTTGTGGTTTGACCGTCCACTGTGCCAGAGTGGTGAGTTCTGTCAATGAACGCGATGAGGATGTCAGCCCGGCAATCAAGGTGACATTGGTTGATGACGTGGGGGGAAGCAGCGTCGGATTTTTTACGGCTTCAGGCAGAGTTCCTTTCAGGGTATTCAGGCGTTCTGCAGTCAGTTGCCTGAGTTTGAAAAGGTCGGCGTGATCTTTGAATGTCAGTGTGACTACCGAAAGGCCCTGCATGGATTTGGAGCGCATGGCCTGTAGTCCGAGCGTGCCTGCAAGGGCGTCTTCAATGGGTTGCGTGACAAGGGTCTCAACCTGTCCTGAGGTCATTCCCGGTGCCTCTGTGTGAATTACAGCCATGGGTGGTGCAAATTCCGGGAAAACATCCTGGGGAGCGTGTAATAGAGTCTGGATGCCATATACAGACAACACGCATGCCAGGGCAATTACAACACCTCTAAACCGGATCGAAATGCGAATCAGGGCATTCAACATGTGGTGTAACCTGTCAGTGTGGGGTCAGTCATCGCATTCCGGGTCTTTGCACACCGCCACAGAGTTGGGAGGGGGGCGCAGTTCGTCCGAAAGCAGCAGCTGTGATCCGCGCATTACCACAATTTCGCCGGCTTTGAATGATTGGTTGGCAAAATAGCCGTCTTTGAGGCTTTTGTCGGACGCAAGGGGGCGCCTTTCAAAATGGGTGTTGTCAAGCTTGATATAGACCCAGGGTTGGCCGCCAAACCACACCAGCGCCTGTGACGGAATGCGTACACCCTTCAGATTGTGAGCCTCTGTCTTGACGAGTCTGGCAGGCATTCGGGTGCCAGCGGGCAGGGTGGCATTCACAAGATAAAGAAATGCCGGGCCTTCCATGAAAGGGTCGATCACTGGTGCTGCGGACAGGTAGGCGGCGTTGATGTCTGGCATCGACGGCAATTCAAGATGGTCTTTGTGGGTGGGTGTGAATGTACTGTCCGGTGGCAGGGCAATCCTGACAATACAGCTTTGCCCGATCTGCAGGCGTTTGAATTCCCCGGATGCGGTTTCAGCGAAATGCTTCAGGCTTGGGCCGAATTGCTGCTGTATTTGTGAAAGCAGTGCGTCGCTGCTGGCCTGTGCAGAAATGAGTTTTGCACGGAGATTTGCCACGTTTGCCTGCGTGTCCTGCAGGGTTTGGGCCGATATGTTTTGTCCATCCGAATACAGCGTCTGGTTCCGTTTCAGGGTTTTCTCGGCAAGACGGACTTCAAGCTGGGCGGCCCTGGTCTCGGCGAGGGCACCTTGAAGACGGGCCGCCAGCGAGAAGTAGCCGTCCAGGTTCAGTATATTTGCCTGGGCGTTTGCCGCCTCTGCCCAAGAGGCCTCAGTGAGCGCTTGAGTGGTGATTCCTCCAAGCGTCTGACCATTCGGGCTAACGTAAACAACTGCAAAGCCGTTGGACGTGCTTACGTCACCATGAGGGGTTGTATTGTGTCGGGAAACATTCTCGCTCCTCTTTTCGCCGTGCAGGGTTTCATACACCGTGGTTGAAATTGGTATTGCCGCGAGTAAAACCACCAGAGCTGACAGTTTGGCTTTTTTGAGTTTCATGGTTGGCGTGGCGAATGAGGTTCGGGTTGTTGGCCTTCTTGGTCGTACAGTGGTCTTTGAAGGGTGTTTTCAAGCTGGCCGATTGCAGCTTGAAAGGTGTACCAGTTAGAGAGTTGTTGAATCTCCGCCCGATTGGCGCTGCGCTTGGCCAGCACAACTTCAAGCCTGCTTTGGGAACCGACCTGGAATGCACGGTTTGCAGCTGCAGCCTGACGTTGCTGCAGGCTTAGTATCTGCTCGGATTTGTCAAGGTTTTCCCGAGCCAAGTGGACAGACTGTATCGCGTGTGAACAGGCGTTCAGTGCGTGTTGCTGAACAATTTCGGCTGAGGCTAACGCTTCTGCCAGACCTGCGCGGGCTTGGTCAATTTCGCCCGAGTTGCCATGAAACACAGGCAAATTGCTGAAAGAGGGGGTAAAGCTGTATTTGTTTTCTCCCTGGTCAAACAAATAACCCACGCCCAGTGACAGATCGGGGTATTGTCGTGCCACAGCCAATTGCAGGGTGGCTTGTTGAACCCTGTATCTGGCCAGTGCAATTTGCATGTCCGCCCTGTTTTCAAGCGCAAGGTGTTGCATGATGCGTGAGGGCAAAGCGGGAATTTGGCCCTCGAAGAGGCCAAAATCGAATTGTTGGTTTTGTAGCGCCCCCAGTGGTAGTCCCAGCGCATCGGCCAGTGCTGTCAGTGCATTCAAGTGCTTTTCTGAAAGTTGTGAACGCAGCAGTTGAGCCTTGATCAGGCTGCCTTGTTCAATCGCAAGTTCGTTGGCAGAGACTGCACCGACAGTCAGGCGTTTCTGCATCATGGCAACAAGGTCTGATTCAAGGCTGATTTGTCGGTCGAGCAGGGTGCTTTGCCGTACAGTTCGGGCCAGATCAAGCAAATTTTTCCGCAGGGTACTGCGCAGTTGCCAGGCTTGTTGCCCAAGTTCCAGCCGGGCAACATCACCCAAGGCGCGAGCGCGATTCGCAATTGCAACGCGTTTGCCACCCAAATCAATCGGTATGTCGAATGTCAGCCCGTATGTCCACGGTTTCATGGCCGCAGAGGCGTATTGCAGCGGCACGGAAAGTGCAGGGTTTGGCTGCAATTCAGCGGAGCGGGTTTCTGATTCCGCCTTTTTTAAACGTGCCCTCGCTGCATCCAGGCTTGGGCTGAAATAAAAACCCACTCTGGTCAACTGATCAAGAGTCCAGCCACCTTGTGGAACCCCGGCGGTGTAGCGCAGGTAGTCGAGCAGACCGGGATCGTTCAGGCTTCGTTGTTCGAAGGACTCTGCCATGGTCTGTGGCTGCAATGGCACGGTTTTTTCGCTGGCGCAACCCGTGGCCAGTGCGATCGCCAGGCTGCCCATGATTTGTATTGATTTGTGAATAATTTCCTTTGATTTCATGGCTTGGGCTGGGCTGTCATGCTGTACCCTGGGTGTTTGTGAACGTCAGTTTGACCGTTAATCCGTTCTTTTGATCGCTGTTGGGGCTTATTAATTCAATGGTTCCATTTGAGTTTTCCATGATCTTTTTTACGATGGCCAAGCCAAGGCCGGAGCCCGTCTCGCCAGAACCAAGAATGCGGTAGAAGGAGTCGAACACGCGCTGTTGTTCGGTCTGTGCAATACCAGGGCCATTGTCTATGACTTCAAGCATCGGCCCCGTGTCGGTCATGCAGCTTTGAATCGTGACCTTGCCACCCACCGGCGTGTAACGGACTGCGTTGTCAATCAGGTTGCGCAGCAGCGTAAAAAGCTGCAGTTCAGACAGTGGGAGCTCGATGTCAAGATTGCCTTCAGCACCCAGATCGATGCGCTTAAGCGTGGCTGTGTACATGCATTCCTCAAGTACACGGCGTAGTGTCTGCTTCAAAGGTGTTTGTGGTCGCTTTTCTTCGCTGTTTGATTCTGTCCTGGCCAATTCAAGCAGTTGCTCAAGCAGTTTGCGTGTTCGTTCAAGCCCTTCCTGCATTTTTTTGAAGCGCTGAGCAGATTCAGGCTTGAGTTCGGTGGCGTCGACCAGTTCCATTTGAAGGGAGAGCGCCGTCAGTGGGGAGCGCAGTTCGTGGGCTGCATCGGCGATGAATTGACGCTGTGTTTCCATGCCTTTTTTGATGCGAGCAAACTGACGGTTGATCGCGGTGCCGAATGGATGAATTTCATCGGGCAGCAAATCGTCGTCCATTGGGTCCATGTCTCCGGGGGATCTCTGGTCGAGTTCATCGGCAAGTCGCTGAAGCGGAACAAAGAGTTTGCCTATGATGTCCGCCACCAAATAAAGCAGTACCGGGATGAGCAGCACCGCTGGCATCAGGGTGCGCAAAGCCGAGTCCCCTGCGATTTCATCGCGGACGCTGGTGTCTTGTGCCACGGCAATTTGTGTGCCGTCTTTCAGGGTTCTTGCGAAAACGCGGTATTGGGTGTTGTTCACGCGGACGGTCTGAAAACCGTCTGTCAAGTGGACGAGAAAAAGATTGCTGTCTGCCGCAGACTTGAACACCTCACCACTGTTGTTGCGGTATTGGACAATTACTTTTGTTTCCGGGTCTTCGGGATCGTTTGTACGTTGCTTGGCACGCTCTACGAAAGGCAGGTGGGTGGGGCTGAAATGCAGGGTTATTTCGTGCAGGGTGTCATCCTGCAACTCGTGGGCTTCTTCGTAGGCAAATTTGAGCGAAAAAATGGCCAACAGAGCCGAAATCGAAACGATTGCAACGCTAAGAAAAACCGACAGACGAAAGCGGATGGACTTCTTCAGTCGTCTTTTGAAACCATCCATCCCATACCTCTGACGTTTTTGATGGTGTCGAACCCCAGCTTTTTGCGCAGGGAATGAATCAGAAATTCAATGGCTTTGCTTTCAACTTCTTCACCCCAGCCGTAAATTCGGTCTTCAAGGTCTGATCGTGAAAGTATGGCGCCCGGGCGTAGTAGAAGGGCCTCCAGCAACATGTATTCACGCGGGCTTAAGACAATGGGGCCGGCTTCTTCACTTCGAGCTTCTTTTGTAACCGGATTCAAGCTGACTTTGCTTGTGCCAAGAATGGGATTTGCCCGCCCCGATTTACGACGCATGACTGCTTGGATGCGGGCCCACAATTCAGCGAATTGAAAGGGCTTGACAATGTAATCATCAGCGCCCTGATTCAAGCCAGCAATTTTATGTTCAACGGCATCCCGAGCGGTCAGAATGATCACTGGAATGTCACTGCCGCCGGACCTGATTTGCTGAAGGACAGTCATGCCGTCTTTGCCCGGCAAACCCAGGTCCAGCAGGACTAGGTCATAATGTTGCGCAGCCAGGGAGGTTAGCGCCGAGCCGCCATCTTTTACCCAGTCAACCACGCAGGCCGACTTTGTCAGCGAGTCAAGGACAGCCTCGCCAATCATGGGGTCGTCTTCTACCAGCAAAAATCGCATGATGAATGTGGCTCCTGCTGGGTGTCAGTGAGCTGTGCGTGCGGCGCGGTGTTTAAACGCAAACAAGCAAAGCAGCATGAAACTGATCAACACGGCTGAAGCTGTGAATCGACTGAGGTCAAGTCCACCTGCCGAAATAGGTTTGTCCAGAAAATCGCCGACCACAGCACCCAAGGGCCTTGTCAGAATGAACGCAGCCCAAAACAGCACTGTTTTTGAAATGCGGGTTTTGTAGTGAACCAATACGATGAGTGCAAGCAGTGCACCAAACACCAACGCCCCTCCTGAGTAACCCAAACCTGCGGAGTCGGCAGTCCAATCGCCCAGCGCTGTGCCCAGCGTTTGAGAGAACATGATGGTTACCCAGTAAAACAGTTCAGCTTTGCCCGTGGTGATGGATGACACAGAGATGGTACCCATTGATTTTTGCCAAACAAACAGTGACAAGGCCAACAGACTCAAAAGCAGGGTACTGCCGCCCAGGTAACCGATGCCCAATGAACGATCGGCAAAGTCTGCCAAGGTTGTACCTACCGTGGTGGTTGCAATAATTGTAAGCCAGTAAAGGGCAGGATGAAATTGCTTGGCTTTGATTTGCGCAACCACTGCTGCTAAAAATACCACGGCAAACAGGCCAGTGCTGACAAGGTAACCCAGGTTCAAAGACATGGAGACCGCATCTCCGCCAGTTTCACCAAGGGTGGTGGCGACAATCTTCATTAACCAGAAAATCAGAGTGACTTCAGGTACTTTTGTGAGTGCAGCCGTGGAGGCGCTTTCGTAACGATTTAATTTATTCATGATTGCTTCCTGCTCAATTGTGCATAGGTCACCAGCACGATGATGACCGAAAGAAATATAGCGCTGATGTGCATCGTACCCAGATCAAGACCGCCACTGTCTTTGGGTTGCGTCAACAGGTCGCCTAAAGACGCGCCGAATGGTCTTGTGATGACGTATGCGACCCAGAATGTCAGGACCGGGCTACCCCCAGTCTTGAAGGACACCCAGGTCAATGCGATGGCGACACCAAACAAAACAGACCCCACTGTGAAGCCCAGCCCGAATGCCTCAGTTGCCAAGTCGCCCGCCGCAGTACCCAGCGCAAACGTGCACAAAATGGTGATCCAATAAAACATTTCACGGCGAGGGGTGTCAATGTCGTGGATGGACAGTGTGCGCTCGAATTTGTGCCACAGCCAGAAAGACAGGACCAACAGGCCAGAAAACACGCCAGTGCTGACGTACAGGCTGACTCCCAAATGGTCGGTTAAAAAATCGGTAATTTGAGTGCCCACAATACTAATCAGAACCACCACCAGCCAATACCGCCAGGGCGTGTACTGTCGACTTCTGAATTGAACTGCCAATGCAGCCAGTAGCAGAGTCATCATGATGCCCATCGTAACTGTGAGCCCCAAGCCCACATCGACCGCCAGGTAATCGGCAGCCGTTTCACCGACGGTTGTGGAAAGGATTTTGATCAGCCAAAAGGCCAGGGTGATTTCAGGTACTTTGACCAGCCAGTGACGCTTGGCTGCTTGAGTGGTCGGGTTTTGAATATTCACGATGCAGTCTACCTTGTGTGAATTGGATGATCTGCATCATGCGCATTGGAAGTTAGGACTTGGTTAGTAAACGAATAATTCGCCAATCAAGCCTTTACCAAGGTACAAACATGGTGGGTGGTGCCCTGTTCAATTTGCAGTGTGCTGTGGTGAATGCCGTGATCGTGAGCAAGACTGTGCATGACAGCATCCATGAACTCATCGCCCGGGTAGCCATCGGGTGTGACCAAATGCACGGTCAGCGCGTTTTCGGTGGTGCTGACGCCCCACACATGCAGATCGTGAATGCTGCTCACACCCGGCAAATTGCGCAGGTAGTTTTCAATGTTTTTCAGGTTGACCTTCTGGGGCACTGCATGAACCGAGAGTTCGAGTGATTCACGCAACAAGTCCCAGGTTCCATACACAATGACCAGCACGATCACGAGACTGACGGCTGGGTCTAGCCACTGCCAGCCCGTGTAAGTCATGACAAACCCGGCGATGACCACCCCGAGGGAGACGGCAGCGTCAGCCGCCATGTGCAAGTATGCCCCCCGAATATTAAGGTCGTGTTTGCTTCCGCGCATAAACAGCCATGCAGAGAAACTGTTGACCAGTATGCCAATACCGGCAACGATCATCACCGTGTTTCCAGCCACAGGGGAGGGGGCCCAGAATCGTTGAACAGCCTCCCATGCAATGGCCCCACAAGCCACCAGCAACAAAGCGGCGTTGGCTGTGGCTGCAAGAATGGATGAGCCACGCAAGCCATAGGTGAATCGTCGGTTTGGCTCCTTTTTGGCCAATTCTGCCGCTGCCCAAGCCAGCAACAAACCCAGTACATCTGAGAGGTTGTGTCCTGCGTCGGCCATCAACGCGGTGGAGTTGGCCAAAAAACCGTAGACAAATTCAATAACGACAAAAAGCGTGTTGACACCCACGGCCAACGCAAAGGCCAAACCAAAATCATTGGGCAATTCATGGTGATGATGGTGGTGACCATGATGCTTGTCGTGGTCGTGCTCGTGGCCGTGATCGTCGTGATGATTGTGGGAATGAGGCATGGTGTTTGACAGGGTCCAATTGCAAAAACTCGAACGCCATTGTAACTCGCTGGCTTACCGATCAAGTTTGAGCAAATTCTAAAAATGACGCAGGGACAAAGGTAAGCGTCATGCCAGTACCTCCTTTCCGGCTGCGTTAAATTTGTAGAAAGTAGTCCCCACTAAAAATTAGTGGGGATCAAATTGTCTACAGTACCTATTCAAGCTCAACGGGCATTTCGCAAGGGCAGACCCAATTATCCGCTGGCATTTAAAACCGAGGTGGCCATGGCAGCCAGCGAGCCTGGCGTGTCAGTGGCCAGCGTGGCCCTTGCACATGGGCTGAACACCAACATGGTGTTCAGGTGGCGTCGTGATTATCGTGCAGGGTTACTCACCGCAGACAATATGAAGCCCACCTTGGTCCCGGTCAGCGTGGTGCATTCGAATACCCCTGCTGATATTTCAACCGTTAATGTAACCGAGAAGCCTAGGGCTACCGCATCCGTAGTGCCAACACCCCGGCCTCGCAGCCAAGGTCCATCAGGGTTGATTGAAATTGAACTGAACGGCGCCCGAATTTGTGTGCACGGCATAGTGGAGTCCGAACAACTGCGCCTTGTCTTGCAGTGTTTGTCTGATACGGTTGAACCGGCATGATCGCGCCACCCTCGGGAACACGCATCTGGCTGGCTGCGGGTCACACCGACATGCGCCGTGGCATGGACGGTTTGGCCGCGCTGGTGCAAACCACACTTGAACACGATCCATTCTGCGGCCATGTGTTCATCTTCCGTGGTCGGCGTGGCGACCTGGTCAAACTGCTGTGGTTCAGTGGCGATGGCATGAACCTGTACGCCAAGCGGCTTGAGCGGGGCCGGTTCATTTGGCCCCAGGCTCACAATGGCAGTGTGCATTTAAGCGCGGCCCAACTGTCGATGTTGCTTGAGGGTATTGACTGGCGAAGGCCTGAACGCACCTGGCAGCCCACACAGGCGGCATGAGCAGACCACATGCGCAGATGCATACACAAATTATGACCAGCACATAAGATGATGAAATTCACTGGGGCTGCGGCTTTAACACGATGCAGCTTGTTTTATAATT